>NC_020813.1:0-664473 GCF_000348725.1 Pseudobdellovibrio exovorus JSS | reverse complement strand
GATGACATTTAAAAACTCAGTTTTAGGTCTACCTCTTGGTGGAGCTAAAGGCGGTATCTGTGTTGATCCAACAAAACTTAGTCGCGCCGAAAAACAAGGTTTAACTCGTCGTTATACTTCTGAAATCGCAGCATTCGTGGGACCAACAAAAGATATTCCTGCTCCAGATGTGGGAACTGATCCACAGACAATGGCATGGTTCATGGACACTTACTCGCAAGAACAGGGTGGCTTTGCACAACCAGGTGTTGTCACTGGTAAACCAGTTGAAATCGGCGGTTCATTAGGTCGTAACCACGCTACAGGTTTAGGTGTAGTTTATGTCTGTGAGCGCGCTCTTGAAGTGAATCAAATGAAAATGTCAGGATCACGTATTGCCGTACAAGGTTTCGGTAATGTGGGTTCATTCGCTGCTAAATTTGCATTCGAACGTGGTGCACGTGTCGTAGCCGTCAGCGATGTTTCTGGTGGTATCTTCAATGGTGATGGATTGAATATCCCGCAAGTGATCGAGCACGTTAAAAAAACAGGCTTTGTGAAAGGCTTCCAAGGCTCACAAGCTATTACAAACGAAGAACTACTAGAAGTTGACTGTGATGCTCTTTTACCATGTGCTCTTGAAGGTCAGATTGATGTGCACAACGCGGAAAGAATTAAAGCCAAAATTATCGTTGAAGGTGCTAACGGACCTGTAACTGTTGAAGCCACTAAGATCATGGTACAAAATGGTAAATTCATTGCTCCGGATGTTATTTCAAATGGTGGCGGTGTGATCGTTTCTTACTTTGAGTGGGTACAAGATATTATGTCGTTCTTCTGGGACGAAGCTGATGTCGACCTAAAGTTAAAGAGTGTTATCTTAAAAGCATTCGACAGCGTCTACAAAATGCGCCAAGAAAAACAAATCGACATGAGAACCGCCGCGATGGCCACGGCTATCAGTCGTCTTGAAAAAGCCATGTTGTTACGTGGATTGTATCCTCGCTAATGTTAAAGCCTTGGCTCTGGTTACCACCCAAGACCTCGCATGATTTAGCTCCGCTAGCGGCGGAGCTTTTCTCTTTGTTTCATTCTAAAAAGACTCCGATCTGGAATCCCTTCACATGGCAAGGAATCTCATTTCAAAACCGCTTGGGACTTGCAGGTGGAGTCGATAAAAATGCCGATCATCTTCGCGCATGGGAAAAGCTCGGATGCGGCTTTGTTGAAGTCGGCACGGTGACTCCGCTTCCACAAGAACCAAATGCAGGCCGTATCTTAGATCGCAGTATTGTCGATCAAGCTCTTTGGAATAAAATGGGTTTTCCCTCTGCTGGTGCCGATGAAGTTTTCTATAGTTTAAGATCATTCAAAGAAGATTCAAAGCTTCCCGTTTTTGTTAACATTGGTAAAAATCGCGATACACCAAATGAACTCGCATCACAGGATTACAGTTTCTTATTAGAGCGCTTTCACACTTTAGCGGATGCTTTCGTTGTGAATATCAGCAGCCCCAATACAAAGGGTCTACGAGACCTTGCCAACCAACAAGTCCTTGAAGCTTTTTTAAAGCCCATCTATCAGAAGAAGCTGGCGCTAGAGTGTAAAACTCCACTTCTGTTGAAGCTCAGCCCTGATTTAGAGCGCGACGAGTTGCGACGTATCTTAGATATTGCTGTCGAAAATCAAATCGATGGTTTTGTTATGACGAATACGACTTTGTCTCGTCAGACAAAGCAGACTTTCCCCTCTGAAGGTGGACTCTCTGGAAAGCCTGTTTCATTGCTGTCTAAACTATCACTTCAGACGACAATTGAGCATTTAGGCAGCGAAAAATCGAAAAAATTGGTTATTTCTGTCGGTGGAGTGATGACAGCAGAGGATGTTTTTGAAAGAATATCGCTCGGAGCCGATTTAGTCGAAGTTTACACAGCTTTGGTTTTTTCGGGTTTGAACTTCTTCAGAAAGGTCGAAAAACAGGCAAATGCGACACGGAAAACAGGGAACTCAACATCCTCAAAACTCTGAGTCACGCGGCAAAAGCCGTGTGAAGAAGAACTGGATTCCTGTATCTGCCGGTATTCTTAAGAAAGACAATCTGATTCTTGTCGGCCAAAGACCTGAAAATCATACTCTTGCAGGGCTATGGGAATTTCCCGGTGGAAAAATTGAACTAGGTGAATCTCCGGAAGAAGCTCTTGTCCGTGAGCTGAATGAAGAGTTAGGCATTATCGCTGAAGTCGGAGATTTAAAAATCGCCTGCACCCACTCTTACAGTGATGTCGGAATTATTATTCTTTTCTATGAAGTTCTATTCTGGAAAGGCGAACCTAAAACTCAACATCACATCAATTTGAAATGGGTTAAGCCTTCTGAGTTACCACAGATGAACATCCCTGATGCTAATCGCAGAAACCTAGATCGCATCTACAAAGCTTTTGATTTGAAGATGGACACATGAATAACGTTCTTATCTACTGCCGCAAACGCAATATTGAACCTATTGCGGAACAAACTGCTACCCTATTGCAAGAACAACTTCAGCAGTTAGGCTTAGCTGTCGACTTAACTCACTCGTTGAATGTTCCCCGTTTAATTGTAAATTCCTATCAAACAGTTCACATGGTTGTTGAAAATCTACCTTTGAATCTAAATGAAGCTTTACACTTAGCTGTCTGTAAAACTTTGGGTAAATCCACTGTTTTAAGTGTGCTCAATTCAGATCAGCGTATCGGCAAAAACTATCTTACTTATATCAAGCCCGATGCCTTTAGTGTGAGCCAAACCAACCATCTTAAATTTTATCGCTATATCACAGGTAATAAGTTTATCTTTTCTGCTTTTCCTCAGGCGCAAAGCTCAAGCAAGAAATCTTCTATTCAATGCGAGGCTTTTTTAATTCCTCTACAAGGAAAATTAGAAGAGGCTATCGAATTTAAAACAGAAAAGACTATTTACTTCGATGGCCGCAAACTTCTACAAAAGTTTAATTCATCTCAACTAAGAAAAAAATGGGCCGAGATGATCAATACCCAGAAGATCAGCACGCAATCCCACTTAATTCTTTCTGAAAATAAATTAAATCAATTGATTGCCGATGAAGCCTTGGCCGTTGTTCTAGCTGATCCGAGCTTAAGCCATACCGAATTCACCGAATGGCTTAACAAATGTCTTAATCGCAAGAATTTGATTCTTTTAAATGAATACCAAGCAACAGGGTTTTCTTACTTTTGGTCTTCGGGACATAACTGCCTCGTACTTCCTGCCGAGAGCTGGATCAAAGATCTGCAGTTCCTAGATATTCCAGCGGATATATCCGCTACGACATACAAGCCTGCGAACCTATTTGAACCAAGCATCAATGAACTGTCTCGCCTTTACTCTAAACTTTGGCATCAAAAGACTTCACTGCTGACCTCGGGATCTGTTAAGCTCTAAATATGAGCGGCAGCCAACTACCAGAAAAGTTACGTATTTGTCTTATCGGGCAGAAAATATCTGTTATGAGTCGCTCTTCTGATACAGGTTTGCTGTGGCCACTCGCTCGCGGTCTAACTGAGCGCGGACATGAAGTGACGATTATTTCGACGTCATCGCCCTCAAAACGCCCTGAAATTTTTCGTGATGGTATTCGCGCTTACTATTTAAACGAAGGCCAACCCCATTATAAAAACTATAAATTTACAGATGCGGCCAACAAAAAGTTCGTCAGTCTACATCAAGAAAAACCATTTGATTTAGTACATAGCCTTGACGACTCAGGCTTTAAAATAGCTCGTCATAAAAAGAATTTATCAGTATCTGTGGCTTATGATGTGGAAGCCATCCAAATGGCAGAACTCTTTTCCATTTTATCTGCGGGTAAACCTGGGGCGGCTAACTTTGTCAAAACAACCAGTAAGCTCTTATGGCAGTTTTTTCACAGCTACTTCATGCGTGATCGCAGTATTCTAGACACTGCCGATGGTATCTTTGTCACAACTCCCCAACAGCGCATGATTCTGGAAAGATATTACCTCTACCCAGATTTTCATACCTACACAGTGCCTTACGGAATTAACTTAGGGGATCTGACTCCGCGAGCTGAATCTGAAAATTTCAAACTGAAGCTGAATATTCCAGATAATGCGCAAGTGATTCTAGCCAATTCAGATTTCGTCAGTACTCACGAGGTCAAACCACTTCTAAAGGCTTTTGAAAAAGTAGTTCTTAAAAAACCGAATACGTATCTTTTGTTAGTCGGTAAAGGTCCGCAACTGAAAAACGTTGAGTTTGAAATGCTCAATCTGGCTTTGGGTAGCCGTGTGATTATGCCCGGTGAAGTGGCCGCCGAAGAAATGTTGGAATATATTCTTTTATCACCGATCTACATTGATTTGAGTTCGCGCTCGACAGGGCTTGAACCCAGTCTGATTGAAGCGATGGCTCAGAAAAAGGTCGTTATCGGTTCAGAGCTAAGTCCTATTTCGGAAGTGATCGAAGATGGCCTTGATGGTTTCTTAGTCCGCCCAGCCGATGTGGACACCCTTTCAGCCCTTCTGGACAAGATTATGACCCGTGACGGCATTGATCGTGAGCAAATCGGAGAAATGGCCCGCCAGAAAATTGTTGATGCTTTTAACCGCAATCGCATGATTGAGTCGCTTATTAGCGCCTATAAGCATATCCTGACAAACTCAGACAAATTTAAACAGCGCGCCAGCCTTAAGAGTCTCTTTCAAAACCGTGCAGATCAATATAATATAAAGTGATTTCGCTAGTTTAGGGGATTTATGACGAAGGCCAATTTAATCGATATTTTGTCTGAAAAATCAAAAATTACACGTGTTAAAGCTGAGGCTGTTGTGAACACTATTTTTGATACAATGGTAGAAGCTTTGATGAAAGACAATCGTATCGAAATCCGTGGTTTTGGTTCGTTCGTTAATCGTAAATATGACTCTTATAAAGGCAGGAATCCCCGCACTGGCGAAGTCATCGCCGTCGACGAGAAGAAACTACCTTTCTTCAAAGTTGGAAAAGAATTAAAAGAAGAAATCAATAACGGCGGGAAAGAATAACCCGCCTTTTTTTATCGCGACTCTTCAGGGTTCGGTTCCGGATTTGGTATTGGATTCGCATTCCCCTGCTCGGCAATAATTCTTTCGATCCAATCATTGTAAGTAGAGGCCAAGGTCTGAACACCCATCGCACTGCAAACATCTTCTGTCGGCCCTGTCACATAAGAACTAATACCTAGGATTTGCATTTCTCCATCACGATTGGTTACTAAAGATGCTCCACCTGAGTCCCCATTACAGATCCCGCTGCCTTGCGATTGGTTGATGACCACACGCTTATTTAACTCGCTCACAACATAGTTGTCGGAACCCACATGGATTTTTCTTAAAATTCCAGAGCCACCACCATTTGAATTCGTGCGACCATAGCCATACAAAACTAAATCACTGCCAGCCGCAATGTTACTCGGCTGACCTACTTTATAAATTGGATAATTATCAGGTATTTTTGAAGACAAAAACACTAAGGCCATATCCCCTTCTGTTTTATCAATCTGTACATCTGATTTGAAGTCATCGTGTATAGCCACGGATAAAGCCGGAACTGAGTGTTGACGTTTATCATAACCACTCTCACAACTAAGACTTGGATAAAAAACGGCAACTGTATCACTGAGTTTATCTTTATCAAAACAATGAGCTGCCGTTAAAAGTACATTGTCACGAATAGGTGAGGCCGTACAGATATGACCGCCGGAAATAATCAATACTGCAAAGTTAGAATCCGGATCTGCTTTTTGTACCACTTGCCCGCCGATTAAACCCGCAGCCAGCAAATTGCTTTCAGAAACACAGCCTCGGGCTGAGTCCATCTTCATTAAGGGCGGCATGGCATCCTTCGAACGATTCGATTGCGGACCACACCCGATTAGTATGAACATTAGACAAAAGGGGACAATTTTTAGCACTCGCATAGGCCCTAACTCCAATCAAACTTGTTGTCGTCATCTCAGAAGCTCTTAATAGCTAACTTAACACCTTACTTAGCAATTTAAGCACCACTTAAAACTCAGCAAATTGGGGACACTTTGCCTACTAAGTCCCATATATTCGATTTAAAAACGAAATATCGCGGGTTTGAGTCACCGCCATAAAAAGCCGCTCAACCCCCACCGCAATACCCGCGGAAGGAGGAAGGCCAAAATCCAATGCGGTAAAGAAGTTTTCGTCTAACTCGATGGCACTTTTTCCATTCTGCTGTTTCTTCTGTAAATCCTCTAAAGAGCGCTGCCTTTGCACAACTGGATCATTTAATTCGTGAAAAGCATTTCCCAACTCGAACCCACGCCAATAAAATTCAAATCGCTCTGCCCATCCGTCAGTACCGATACGGGCTAAAGCCGCCTGATACGGAGGATACTTTTCAATAAATACGAGTCGATCTTGTGGCCATTTGTTTTCAATTTTCTCTAGAAAAATTAAATAAAAATAATCATCCAAACACGTGGCCGCAGAAACATCCACACCCAACTTATGTGCTAACTCTTTCAATTCACCATCTGTCGTATCTGGTTTGAAATCAAAATCACAGTACTGCTTAAATAAATCTGGAATAGTGAAAGTTAAAACCTCCAGCGGTCTTTCCAATTTCAATCGATCACAGAGCGTCTCGACCAGTTCGATCACATCCATTTTGATAGCGTGCAGCCCTGCAAACGCGCGGTACCACTCTAACATAGTAAACTCCGGAGAATGTCGTTCAGTTCTTTCCCCATTACGAAACACAGGTGCTATTTCAAAAATCTTTTCAGCCCCTTCGGATAAGAGTTTTTTTAAATTCAGCTCTGGAGATGTCGGTAGAAAATAGCGTGTGACCTCCGAGCCAATACGCTGTTGTGTTTCAAAAACCTCTAAGGTTGGCTCTGTTCCAGGACATTTAACTAACGTCGGAGTTTTAACTTCTTGAAATTTTTTTTCACGAAATACTTGCCGAACTTGTACTAAAAATTCTTGCCACTTCTGATGCTCACTCCACAACAGCCTTGGCATAGTTCTATCTGATAAATTAGGAGCTAAAAGTACAATCTGATTCGCTGGAAATAAAGCGACAAGATCCCCATCTTGTAAAATATCTTGCCCTAAATAAGAGGGAGAATCTTTCAAATTCCACTGACTTAACTGATGCGTTCCTAGTCGTAAATTTTCGACGCGTCCCCACTTTAAGGCCCCTCGCGGCATTTCAGGATAACGAGTCCAGTGTTTCTGCAGATATTCATCTCTTGTTTTGATCATTCCAGAAAGATCGCTTATAAAAACAGACTATGCAAGCATCATTCACTCAAAACCATCAGTCAGAAATCGTCCAATTTTTACAAAGAGAATTCAAAAAGTATCGCGACTCAGCGGACTTTGTTGCGTTCAAATTAATTTCAGAACGCACGCGTGATTACTCGGTTCGTAATACGAAGACAGAAGAGCTTTCCGAATTTTTAGATCAAGGTGTTTTAATTGAGATTATGTTGAATGGCCATATTGGTTACGGCGCCACCAGTGAATTAACACCTGAAGGGATTGCCGCTGCTTTTAAAAAAGCGCGTGCGATGACAGAGCGATCTTCACAGTACTCAGTATTCAAATTTGATTCGTCAGTTCGCCCGCCAGCTCGTGGGCATTATGAAACTTCTAGAAAAATTAAACTCGACAAGTTATCACTATCAGAAATTTTTGATTTCTTAAAAACAACATCCGGGGCTCTGAAGAAAAGTGATGCTATCATCACTGCGGTTTCAGATGCGATGTTAATTGAGTGTTCACAAAGCTACCTTTCTTCCGTGGGTGCGGAATTCCATCAAGAATTCGATATTATTATTAATTCGATGTCAGCTACGGCCAGCGATGGAAAAGAAACTCAAACGCGCTCGCTGCACGGAGGACGCGGAAACTGCCTACAAGCCGGCGCTGAGTTTTTCAATTTAGATCAGGCTTTAACGGATTGTAGTGAAATTGCCGATCAAGCCATTGAGCTTTTGTCAGCAATGGACTGTCCAAGTGAAACCTGTGATTTGATTTTGGCTCCGGACCAAATGTTATTGCAAATTCATGAGTCCATCGGGCACCCACTGGAATTAGATCGTATCCTAGGGGACGAACGTAACTTCGCTGGTTGGAGCTTCGTTCAGCCTCAAGACTTCGGACAATTGCAATATGGCAGCCCGCTGATGAATGTCGTTTTTGATCCGACTGTTTCAAACGAAATGGCGAGCTATAGTTTTGATGAGGTCGGAAACAAAGCTGAAAAAAAATATCTTATCCAAAATGGCCAACTGCTTGCGGGATTAGGCAGTTTAGAAAGTCAGGCCCGTTCGCATCTTTCGGGAGTAGCGAATGCCCGTTCTAGTTCGTGGAATCGTGCCCCTATTGATCGCATGGCCAACATTAATCTTGAAGGCGGCTCAACACCTTTAGACGAGATGATTGCCCAGACAGAGCGCGGAGTGATTATGTACGCTAATCGCTCGTGGTCTATTGATGACTACCGCCGTAAATTTCAATTCGGCTGCGAATATGGAAAATTGATTGAAAATGGTAAAGTGACTAAGACTTTAAAGAATCCAAACTATCGCGGAATTACAGTTCCGTTCTGGAATTCCTTGAAGGCCTTGACACCGCAAACAGAGACCTATGGCTCACCTTACTGCGGTAAAGGCGAACCCAGCCAAGTGATTCGCGTTGGCCACTCGTCGCCATACGCCCTGTTTAAAAATATTGAAGTTTTCGGTGGAGGTTAAGATGAAACAGTATTTACAAACGATAGCCGAGATCGCATTCAATAACTTATCTTCAGATGAAGAGCTTGCCTTGAACTTACATTCAGAGGACAGCGAGTTCATTCGTTTTAACCAATCTAAAGTGCGTCAGAACACACAAGTGACCCAACACGAACTGAGTCTAACTTATCAACGGGATGAACGCAGTTATAGAGCGACTTTAAGCTTAACACTGAATCAAACACTGGATAACGAGAATCTCTTAAATACTTTAGAGCGACTACGTCGTGAGCTTCCTAAAATTGATCCCAATCCTAAGTATGCACCACTTGAAAATAATGGCACCTCTGAGGTTTACAAAAAAAGTCAAAGACCAGAAACAGCAGAGGTAATTCAAAAAATCGCTGAAGAATTCGCTGATACAGATCTTGCGGGTTACTACTGTTCTGGCCCTATTCGCCAAGCCTCTTTGAACTCTAAAGGTCAATTCCACTACTTTGAAAACGATCAGTTTTTCTTTGATTACTCTATTTATGATGGACCACGTGCCGCGAAAGGCTTTTACTCGGAAACGATCTGGAATGATGCGGATTTTAAAGAGCAGGCCTTGCAATTAAAAAGCACGTTAGCACAACTTAAAAAGCCACAGCTTCAGTTAAAGCCTGGAACTTACCGCACTTACCTTGCTCCGATGGCGGTGCAAGAGATCGTGCAGATTTTCAATTGGCGCGCTTTAAGCCGCAGTTCTTATGAGCAAGGTTTTGCTCCGTTGAAAAAGTTACATCAGAAAGAACAGTTGTTCTCGGCGAAATTTTCTTTGATTGAAAATAACTCTTTGGGTTTGAACTCACACTTTAACTCGCAAGGGGAACTGAGCCCTGAAGTTTTGCCACTTATTGAAAATGGCGAGCTAAAAAACTTCCTTGTCAGTTCTGCCACAGCAAAAGAGTATAACTTAGTTTCCAATAATGCAGATTCGGGTTTATGGAATAACGAAGGGATGAGATCCGGAGAAGTTAGAGCCGGAACTCTAAAGGAACAGGAAATCCTCGCCAAGTTAGGAACTGGTTTATACTT
Organism: Pseudobdellovibrio exovorus JSS; assembly: GCF_000348725.1. Classification (NCBI taxonomy): domain Bacteria; kingdom Pseudomonadati; phylum Bdellovibrionota; class Bdellovibrionia; order Bdellovibrionales; family Pseudobdellovibrionaceae; genus Pseudobdellovibrio; species Pseudobdellovibrio exovorus. The sequence continues at coordinate 654,650 of NC_020813.1, read as the reverse complement.
AAGTAACCTACACTATATTAACTGGAGCGATCCACAGGCTGCGCGTATTACGGGAATGACTCGTTTTGCATGTTTCTGGGTCGAGAACGGCGAAATCGTTGGCCCTATTCAAGATTTACGTTTTGATGACACCCTTTATAATCTATTTGGAAGCGAACTTGTGGATCTAACAGAACGTGCCAGTACTTTTGTTAGTACCAGTACCTACCAGAAACGAACATTGGGCGGTATTAAAGTTCCAGGGATCTTGTTGAATAAAATGAATTTTACATTGTGATTTTAAACTAAATCGCATATAACGACCGAGCAAAACCAAACTACTTGGTGCACAAAGGGGAAAAAAATGGCTCTTAATAAAATACAGTCCTTGATCCAAAAACTGTCTGAGTCTGAAAATGTTAAAAAAGTGGTAACAGACATTCAGTCTCTATCAACTGACTTTCAAAAGAAAGTTCAAACTCTGAATGCAGATGAAGCAGTAAAAAAATATAAAGATATCGCAAAAAAAGTAGTAAAAGCAGAAGCGGATCTTCAAAAAGAAGTAAACAAAGTGATCTCTCGTTTGAAAAAATCAGCGAACGATATCGAGAAAAACTTAGATCTTTATAAAAAGAAAGCGATTCAACAGCGCTCTAAAATCGAAAAAATGTTGAAAGCTAAACAAAAAACAGGCCCTGTTAAAGCCACTAAGACAGCTAAAGCTAAGGTGAGTAAAGCTCGCAAAGCAACGACTGGAGCAGCTAAAAAGACTGTAAAACGCGCTAAAGCTAAAAAAACCGCGTCTAAATAGACGCTAACTTAGCGACTCATTGATTTCGCTTAAAAAAACGGCTTCCTCCCTGAGGTCTATGGGGATGAAGCCGTTTGTCATTTGAGACTCGTGCCAATCTGTGCTAGCTTTCTGGCATCAAAAACGAGGTTCTTATGAGCACGACACTATCTCAACTTTCAACGCAAAACGAATTCACCGGCCGCCACATCGGTCCATCAGATCAAGATCAAAAGACGATGTTACAGGCACTTGGTTTTTCTAATACAGATGAACTGATTTCAAAGGTTGTCCCAAAAACTATCTTAACTAAAGACAAGATGGATATCGGCAACGGAATTTCTGAATACGATATCTTAGCCGAACTTAAATCCATCATGGGAAAGAATAAAATCTACACCTCTTTGATCGGTATGGGCTTCCACGACACGATCACACCTTCTGTGATTGCACGTAATGTTTTCGAAAATCCGGTTTGGTACACGGCCTATACTCCGTACCAGCCTGAAATTTCTCAAGGACGCCTACAGAGTTTATTAAACTTCCAAACGATGATCAGTGATTTAACTGGAATGGAAATCGCCAATGCCTCTTTACTAGATGAGGGAACGGCTGTGGCTGAAGCGGTCGCAATGGCATTTTCATTAAGTAAAAAGCAAGGTGTGAAAACTTTTGTAGTTCATCCTGATGCTCATCCCCACGTGATTGAGGTTTTGAAAACTCGCAGTGAGCCACAAGGACTTGAAATGATTTTACAAGATCCAGCCACTTATGATTATTCAAAAGAAATTTTCGCCGCTGTCTTCCAGTATCCGACATCAAGTGGTCGTGTTGAAGACTATCGCTCGACTTCACAAAAGTTACATGACCACGGAGCTTTTGTGATCGCATCTGCCGATCTTTTATCGCTGACACTTTTAACTCCTCCTGGTGAATGGGGTGCTGATATCGTTGTTGGTAACTCTCAACGCTTTGGTGTTCCATTGGGATATGGTGGACCCCATGCCGCTTTCCTTGCCACTAAAGACAGTTTTAAACGCTCACTTCCAGGTCGTCTTGTTGGCGTATCTGTAGATAATCATGGACACCAAGCCCTGCGTTTAACTTTACAAACACGCGAGCAACATATCCGCCGCGATAAAGCCACTTCGAATATCTGTACAGCACAGGTGCTATTAGCAAACATGGCCGCCATGTACGCGGTTTACCATGGACCACAGGGATTAAAAAACATCGCTCAACGTGTTCATCGTTTAACTCAATTGGCAGCTGAAGGACTTAAGAAAATTGGTCTGACAGCAGAAACAACTCAGTTCTTCGATACACTCAAAGTCAAAGTTGCCAGCGACAAACTGTCTGCGATCAAAGCCGCTTCCGAGAAACACGAAGTGAATCTTCGTTACTTTACAGATGCTGTTGGCTTTTCTTTCAATGAAACTAATACTGTGAAAACAGTTGAGGCTGTTTTGACTATTTTAAACGGCGGACAAGCTCTTGGCTTTAAAGTGGAGGACTTAGAGAAAACTCTGACGACGAATATTCCTAGCGAGCTAACTCGTCAATCTGCTTATCTGACTCATCCTAATTTTAATAGCTACCACTCAGAGACAGAGTTGATGCGCTATATTTATAGTCTACAAAATAAAGATATCACATTAACTCATTCAATGATTCCATTGGGATCTTGTACAATGAAGCTGAATGCAGCAACAGAGCTGGCACCTATTTCATGGCCTGAAGTTAATAAATTACATCCTTTTGTTCCGATTGAGCAGGCTCAAGGCTACCGTCATCTGATTCAAGATCTTGAACGTAAGCTTTGTGCTATCACAGGCTTTGCCGCTGTTTCCTTGCAGCCCAACTCTGGAGCTCAAGGTGAATACGCCGGCTTGCTTGTAATTCGTGAGTACTTCAAAAAAACAAACCAATCTCATCGTAATATCTGCTTAATTCCTTCTTCAGCTCACGGAACAAACCCAGCTTCTGCCGTTATGGTTGGATTCAAAGTTGTTGTTGTAAACTGTGACGAAAATGGAAACGTCGATGTTGCTGACTTAAAAGCTAAAGCCGAGCAGCACAAAGACTCATTAGCGGCGTTGATGGTGACCTATCCATCGACTCATGGTGTGTTTGAAGAAGCCATCATTGATATCTGTGAAACTATTCATAAAAATGGCGGACAGGTCTACATGGATGGGGCGAACCTCAATGCCATGGTGGGATTAGCGCGTCCGGGAGTTTTCGGACCAGACGTTTCACACATGAACTTACATAAGACATTTGCTATCCCTCATGGGGGCGGCGGACCTGGTGTGGGCCCAATCGGTGTTGCGAAACATTTGGCTCCATACTTACCAACTCACTCGCTGATCAAAGATGCGGGACCAGAAACTGGTGTGAGTTCGACAACATCGGCTCCGTGGGGTAGCGCGAGTATTTTACCAATCAGTTGGTCTTATATCACCATGATGGGAGACTCTGGATTAAGAGCCGCAACTACGACAAGTATTTTAAATGCGAACTACATTGCAAAACGCTTAGAACCTCACTACCCGATTGTTTACAAAGGAAAAGAAGGTCTTGTAGCGCACGAGTGCATTATCGATATTCGCCCTCTTAAAAAATCACACGATATTGATGTGACTGATATTGCAAAACGTCTGATCGACTATGGCTTCCATGCTCCGACAATGTCATGGCCTGTTGCTGGTACCTTGATGATTGAGCCAACTGAGTCTGAAAGCAAAGCAGAGCTTGATCGTTTCTGTGATGCAATGATTGAGATTCGCAAAGAAGCCGACACGACTCCGGATGTGATTCGTCAGTCACCGCACACAGCAGAAAGCTTGATGGCGACTGAGTGGACTCAAAGCTATTCACGTGAAAAAGCGGCTTATCCGTTGAAATGGGTAAAAAGCAATAAGTACTGGCCACCTGTCGGTCGCGTGGATAATGCTTTCGGAGACCGCAACATCATCTGCTCGTGCCCTCCGCTGGATGAATATCAATAGTCCACGTGAAAAAGAAAGTCTTACTTATTAGACTAGATAAAATCGGTGACTTGATCTGCTCTTTACCTGCAGATCAAGTTTTAGATTCGTCTGAATACGATGTCACATGGATCATTCAAAAAGGTTTGGGTTCTGTTGTCGATCTAGGCGAAAAGCCCCGCAAATACTTTGAACTCGACAAAAAAGATCCAAAGACATCCGCGAAACTTCTGCGCGAACTCCTACAAACTCTAAAGCCAGATATTGCCATCAGTCTACAGGGGCCATGGTGGGTGAACTTCGAGCTTTTTAAAGCCCGTGTCCCTATTCGCTCTGGTGTGAAAAGTCAGTGGCATAGTTTTCTGTTTTTAAATAAAGGTATTCGTCAGAAGCGCTCGTTAGCCGTCAAACATGAACTCGAATACAATCTGGATTTAGTGCAAGAAACTTTGGATATTCCCTCAACGAAAGAGTTCCATTATTTTGAAATTAAAAAACCTGAAGCGAGTCATCTGCTCAGCGATTTTGGTTTGGTCCCTAAAAAATATGTGGTGGTTCATCCCGGCATGATGGGCTCGGCTCAAAACTGGCCGCAGTCAGAGTACATCAAACTGATTCAGCGACTGACTCAGAAAGGTCACTCTGTTGTCGTGACAGGAACGGCGCAGGACGAGCCCTATTTGGATCAAATCAAAGCGGCTTGTGTCCAGCACCCTCAGGTTATATGGCTACAGTCCAAACTTAACTTAAACCAATTAGTCGAAGTTCTAGCTTATGCAGAATATGTAATTGTTCCGTCAACGGGTGTGGCTCACCTTGCCGCTGGCGTCGGTACACTTGTGAAAGGTCTTTACTCACCGATTACTGTTCAACACCCGCGCCGTTGGGCACCACGCGGTCCCGATGTTGAAGTGTTCATGCTTCCTGAAGTGAATGCCGAATGTTTTTAGAAGCACCTACGGAAAAGCTCCAGTTTGTTGCGGATTGTGTTTTACGTCTTTCAGACTATTACATCAGCCGTCCCGACGCCGAGACGCCATGGAATGAAAAGTTTTGTCAGGTTGCCTATCGACATTATTTTTTACCTTTGAACTTTATTCGGAACCAAAAAGTTATCCAGCGTGGACTTGATGTTGGTTTTTTCAATGGGTTAACAAATTTTATTGATTGGGGCTGCGGGCCTGCAACCGCCAGCTTGGCCTTAGCTCATACTGAAGGTCTTAACTCTCAAATTCGACAACAGATTTTATTCGATCACTCGCCGACCGTGCTGCGTGTTTTTTCTGACTTACATGAAAAGCTGACAAAACCACAGCCACTGACTCAGATTAATCTCAATACGACAGCTCATTCTGCCAGTTCGTGTTTGGTTTTTTCTTACAGCTTAACTGAGCTTGATGAATTACCTACGGGCTGGAATCAGCATGAAGCCCTGATGATCCTAGAGCCTTCGACGACACAGGATGGCCGACGTCTGATGGAGTGGCGAAAGCAATTACTAAAGAATGGTTACCATATTTGGGCTCCGTGCACACACCATGATGACTGTCCGCTTTTAATTCATTCGCAAAATGACTGGTGCCATGATCGTGCCCATGTGGACCCACCCGAGTGGTTCTTGCAGTTGGAACAACTTCTGCCTATGAAAAACCGCACGGTCACAGTCAGTTATATTTTAGCCCGTAAGACTCCCCCTGCCGCTGAGCTAAAAAGCAAAGCTCGTTTAACCGGAGACTCTTTAGAACAAAAAGGGAAAACTCGCCAGCTCGTCTGCCGCAATAGTCAGCGGGAGTTTCTAACATGGATGCATCGAACTCTGACTCCGCAGACCTTATCCCGCGGTGAACTTGTTGATTTACCTGAGGATTTAGAAATCAAATCCAACGAACTCAGACTGAAAGCCGCTCTGTCGATCTAATGTCGCCTATCTGATGTTGTCGATCTGATGTCCATCTGACTTGTATGGTCTTGCTTAGGCTTCTGTCGAAATGATAGTTTGCAGCTATGACAAATACACAAAAAACTCCTCTTTATAATGATCATGTAAATTTAAAAGCTCGTATGGTCGACTTTGCCGGTTGGTTAATGCCGATTCAATACGAAGGACTCAAAGAAGAACACCAATACACGCGCCAACATGCAGGCCTATTTGATGTTTCCCACATGGGTGAAATTCGTGTGAAAGGGCCAAAAGCTGTTGAGACTTTACAGTGGCTCACGACAAATGATGTGAGCACTTTAGAAAATGGACAGGCTCACTATTCTCTTTTGCCAAACGCCCAAGGTGGCTTGGTCGACGATATCTTTATTTACTGCTTAGCTAAAAATGAAGATTACCTTGTATGTGTAAATGCGTCGAATACAGATAAGGACTTTGCATGGATGACGCAAAATAATCGCGGCGCTGATATCACCAACGAATCCTCTTACTGGGGACAGATCGCCATTCAAGGGCCGAAAGCACTTCAACTTTGTGATGAGGTTTTTGCTCCGATCAAAGTTTCTGAAATGCCACGCAATCAAATCGTTAAAGGAACGTTCGAAGGTCACGCTATTATGATCGCTACCACTGGTTACACTGGTGAAAAAGGCTGCGAAGTTTTTATTGAAGCACAAGGAACATCGGCTCTATGGAATCGTCTATTAGGAAGCGCTCAAGTGACAGCGAAACCTATCGGCTTAGGGGCTCGCGATACCTTAAGAACAGAAATGAAATTTTCTTTGTACGGACATGAAATTGATGACAACTCGAATCCCTATGAAGCGGGACTTGGCTGGGTGATTAAACCAAAAGCCAAAGATTTTATCGCTAAAGACATTATCGTAAAAGCTAAAGAAGAAGGTCTAAAACGTAAGTTGGTCGGTCTTAAAATGCTGGAAAGAGGCATCCCTCGCCAAGGCTATGAGTTAAAGACCGCAGGTGGTGAAAAAATAGGCTTTATCACCAGCGGAACCCATTCACCAACGCTTGATGAACCTATCGGAATAGCTTATGTTGAATCTTCGTTCGGAGCTGAGGGAACACCAGTTTTCATTGATATTCGTGGAAAGCTAGTTAAAGCTCAGGTTGTTAAAACACCGTTCGTAAATAAAGGCTAAAACTAAGACCGTAGGAGCATATATGGGTTTTCATGTACCAGAAGATTTATACTACACAAAAGAACACGAGTGGGCACAAGTTGACGAAAACATCGTTACTGTTGGTTTGACTGAGTTTGCTCAAGACCAATTAGGTGAAGTGGTTTACGTTGACCTTCCAGAAGAAGGCCAAAAAGTGACTCAAGGCCAAACCTTCGGTGTGGTCGAGTCAGTTAAAGCCGTTTCGGACCTATTTGCTCCGGTATCAGGAACTGTTATCGAAGTGAACTCATCTCTTTTAGATGACCCATCATCATTAAACGATGACCCGAATAATGATGGCTGGTTAGTTCGTATCGAAATGGACTCAGAAAAGGAACTTGCTAATTTATTACGCGCTCCTGAGTATAAAAAGTTAATCAGCGAAAAGTAGTTTTTGCTTTTTATCTGATTTTTGCTTACAACTATTGAACTGCGTGCCCAGTTGGTGGAATTGGCAGACACACTAGGCTTAGAACCTAGCGCCGCGAGGCATGGGGGTTCGACTCCCTCACTGGGCACCAAATTTTAAAACTACCTCGAAACGGATGCCTTAAGACATCCGTTTTAGTTTGCGCGGATGGTGGAACTGGTAGACACGCAGGTCTCAGAAGCCTGAGCCCAAAAGCATGGGGGTTCAAGTCCCCCTTCGCGCACCAATATCAATTTTAAACTAATCGGTAACCAACTCCTGACTCTGTCAGGATATGAATGGGAGCCGCAGGATTCGGCTCAATTTTTTTTCTAAGCTGATTGATGTATATTCTTAAGTAATGGCCCTGATCCTTAGCTGTTGTTCCCCATATTTCCTTTAACAGCTGCACTTGCGAAACGACTTTGCCATGATCCCTTACTAAACGCGAAAGAACTTCATACTCTGTACTGGTCAACTTAACTAGTTGACCAGCTACAAGAACTGCTTTTTTATTCAAATCTACTTTTAAATGACCCGACTCAAAAACTGGTGTTGCTTCAATCATTCCAGCATGACGAAGCGCCACTCTGATTCGAGCCGATAGTTCCTCGGGCCCGAATGGTTTTGTTAAATAATCATCTGCTCCAGCATCAAGTAAAGTAACTTTGGTTCTTTCATCATCTATCACAGTCAAAACTACTACAGGAATAGTCGTCCATGCTCTAAAACTCTTCAATACATCCAAACCATTCATATCTGGAAGTCCTAGATCAAGAATAATCAAGTTCGGATGAAAAGAGTTAGCTTTCACCAACCCCTCAGCTGCCGTGCTTGCCTCTGCTATAGTGTGCCCCACAGATGCCAAGGTCATTTTAATGACATTACGAACTGCTGCTTCATCGTCTATAATTAAAATTCTTGATCCCGACTTCATGCGTTTTCCTCTATAGGCAATGTCGGCTGTGGCTCCAACGGCAGATAAATAATAAATCGTGATCCCTGAGGTTCATTTTTGTGGTAGAGAATAGTACCTCGATGAAGTTCAACAATATTTTTCACAATAGAAAGACCTAATCCTGTGCCGCCAGGCAAAGTCCCGGGAACGCGATAAAATTTTTCAAAAATCTGCCCTATAAATTCAACGGGGATACCAGCACCATGATCTTTTACCTCTAGAACCAACTGTTTTTCATGGGTATAAGCACGTATAATAATTTTAGTATCTGGTTGGCTATATTGAGCCGCATTCAATATAAGATTAGCCAAGGCGTGTTCAAAAAGACGGAAGTCCATACGCACTAATGGTAGTTCAGATTGAAGGCCTACTTCCACTCGATGGCTTTGCAAAGGTTTTGCATGCTTTTTTAAGACAACACCAATAAGATCGCTAATATCTTGCCATTCCAAATTCAACGCCAATGAGCCACTGGAAAGACGACTCATATCCAATAAATTCTCAATAACACGATTCAATCTCTCACTATTGAACTCAATATCTTTAACAATATCCTTTGCCAAAGGATTACTAATCAAATCACTGTCTAAGGCGGCAGCAGAACCAAGAATAGCTGTTAACGGAGTTCGGAGTTCGTGGGAAATAGAAGCCAGAATAGTCTGCTGTAGTTTTTCTGAGTCTTCAACTCTTTGAGCTTCAATAATTCTTTTTCTTAAAAAATGGCGTTCAATAGAAAACCCTAATTGTCCCACAATAGTATAAAGTAAAGTTTCTTGATCTAGACCAAATTTTCTTATTTTTTTTTCTGGACGAAACACAAAGACACCGACAGTTTCATTCATTCCGTTTAATGGTAAATATAAGGCCTGTGCCTGTGATAAAGTTTCTGTCGACCAACCTGCCGCCTTCTGATTTTGAAAAGTCCAAAGAGCCACCGCTCGCTCTTTATCATTCAGAGGTAAGGGATACTCATCGGAATTAGAAAAATCCAAAACACTCTCTTTAGCTTTAAGAAGAACGCCACACTCTCCGTCGAATAGCTGTCCAACGCGAGCACGTACTTTTTGAATAAATTCTTTCTTATCATAACTTTCTGAGATGTCTTTTAGAATACGGTAAAGAACTTCCATTCTTTCTTCACGCTCACGCATCAGCTTTTCTTGAAAACGAATCCTATTAGTCAAAAATCCGGTTATTAAGGCCACAGCAAAATAGGAAATGCACAGAATAATATCTTCTGGGGAAGCTATTGTGAATGTAAAGCGAGGTGCAATAAAAAGAAAATCCCAGAATAATGCGCTGAAAGCAGCTGCAAAAAGAACAGCACCAATACTTCCAAACATTCCTACAATTAATACCGCTAATAGAAAAATAAATCCTATAGCTCGGTAACCTATATAGTCCTGAAAAAGTGCACTAAAAAAAGTAACGCCCACTAAAAAACACAGCGTATTCCAATATTTAATAATTCCTGTTTTTGTGCGATAAAGAGCTAGTTCAGCCCAGAAGGACGGCCGACGATGTTTAAGATTCTCCATGCGAATAACATGGACATCTACATCATGGCTTTCATTCACCAAACGGGACAGAAGCGATCCACCCTCGATGACATCCCTAAACCACCGTCTTGTGGGACGTCCGACAACAACTTGAGTTACATTTTTTTGTCGTGCGATACGTTTAATAGCAGAGGCAATACTAGTGTCAGTGGTTGTAATAACTTCAGCACTGAGCTCACGCGCAAGATGTAGATTTTTTACCAGTTGTGCCTGATCCTCATCACTAAGTTTTATACCCGTATCAATATGCACAGCTATCCAAGGAGACTCAAGATTATAAGCCAGTCTTCTAGTCGCGCGTAAAAGCTTTTCAGAATATGGGCTATGTGAAACAGCTACTAATAATCTTTCATTCGTTTGCCATGGGCTATCATTTCGCTTGACCGAAAACCGTTGCAGATCCTGATCCACACGCTCCGCTGTCATACGCAAAGCAATCTCACGCAATGCTGTTAACTTATCTTCTTTAAAAAATTTAGCTGCTGCTTCTGTCGCTTTGTCTTTTAAATATACTTTACCATCAGCAAGACGCTTTAAAAGCTCCGAAGGTGCAATGTCGACCACTTCAACCAACGTCGCCTGATCCAGAATACTATCTGGTACTGTTTCACGTATTCTAATGCCCGTAATGCTTTCGACAGCATCTTTTCGACTTTCCAAATGCTGAACATTCAAGGCCGTGAAGACATCAATTCCAGCCCTTAAAATTTCTAAAACATCTTGATAGCGCTTTTCATGGCGCGATCCCGGAACATTGCTATGTGGTAACTCGTCGACGATAACAATGTCAGGTTTTTTAATCAGAATTGCATCCAGATCCAACTCTTCTAAATCAATGCCTCGATGCTGGATAATTTTTCGTGGTAAAATCTCAAGACCGGTCAACAGCTCTGCTGTTTCAGAACGCCCATGAGTCTCGACAACTCCGACAAGGACTGAGTGCCCTTCGGATTGAGCTCTATGGGCGGCTTTAAGCATCGCATAGGTTTTTCCAACCCCAGCTGACATACCTAGAAAAACACGAAGCTTACCTTGAGACCTTAATTTCGCCTCATCATCAATAACTTTTAATAGTGCATCTGGATCCAGCCGAGATTCGTCCGTCACACCTTATATCCTTTATTTGTTACTACTGCCTGTCATTTTATCAAGAGCTAGGTTCAGAGCCAAGACATTCACAGTCTCTTCACCTAAAATTCCGAATTGACGACGCTCTATATGAGACGAAACCAGTTTCTGAATATCTTCAATCGACTGTTCACGGGCTAAAGCTACTCTTTGAACCTGATATTGAACAGCCTCAACGCTTACATGGGGATCTAAACCGCTACTGGATGCAAATAGAAGATGCTGAGGCGGTGCCCCCATTCCTGTATGGGCCGCTTGTAACTTTTCACGTCTTTCCTGTACCGTTTGCTGTAAGGCCGCAGATGTGGTGCCCAAATTACTCCCACCTGAAGGAAGCGGATTAAATGAAATTACTGATGGGCGAGGCCAAAAGTATTCAGGTTTTTCAAAGTTCTGTGCTATCAACATCGACCCCCGAAGCTGATCCCCATCATAGATTAATGAGCCATTGGCTTTTTCATTAAAAGCCAATTGCGCAACTCCTGTCACCACTAACGGATATGCTAAACCCAAAACTAACATCAAAAACAATGTAATTCGAATTGAATTCATTATCGCTTTCATAAATCAAAACTCCTTTTAAACAAGACCTATAGAGGTAATCACTAAATCGATAACTTTAATGCCGACGAATGGAATAATAATACCACCCAAACCATAAATCAGAAGGTTGCGTCGCAAAACAGCTGACGAGCCCTCTGCTCTGTAGGCAACACCACGTAAAGCTAACGGAATTAGTGCCACAATAATTAAAGCATTGAAAATCACCGCGCTTAAAATAGCACTTTGAGGAGATGCTAAATTCATAATATTAAAAATAGTAAGCGGCCCAGCTTTCTCAGCTTGCGAGATATACAATGCTCCGAATAAAGCTGGTAAAATTGCAAAATATTTGGCGACATCATTAGCGATACTGAAGGTCGTTAAACTTCCACGCGTCATTAATAATTGTTTTCCTATTTCAACAATTTCAATCAGTTTTGTCGGATTACTATCCAAGTCCACCATATTACCCGCTTCACGGGCGGCCTGTGTACCCGTATTCATCGCCACACCGACATCAGCCTGCGCCAAAGCAGGAGCATCATTGGTTCCATCCCCAGTCATAGCGACAAGATGTCCTTTGGCTTGCTCTTCACGAATGCGCTTCAGCTTAGTTTCAGGAGTTGCTTGCGCCATAAAGTCATCGACTCCGGCTTCAGCTGCAATGGCCGCCGCTGTCATAGCATTATCACCCGTAATCATTACCGTTTTGATACCCATTTTTCTAAGCTCAGCAAAGCGTTCACGAATACCACCTTTAACAACGTCTTTAAGGTCAACAACGCCAAGAATTTGCTTTTCTTGCACCACAACTAACGGTGTCGCTCCTTTTTTAGCGACCCCATCAACTATGGCCTTCAGATCTGAAGGAACCTGCCCACCTAACTCTTGGACATACTTCACAATAGAATCAGCCGCACCTTTGCGAATACTGATTGTTTTACCCTCTTGATCAAAATCAATTCCGCTCATGCGGGTCTGAGCTGTAAAAGGAACAAACTCAACTTGATGAGGTTGTACAGCTTCTGCTCTTAACGCAAATTTTTCTTTCGCCAGTACTACAATCGAACGTCCCTCTGGCGTTTCATCTGCCAAAGAAGCCAACTGCGCAGCTTTTGCCAAATCTTGAGTTTGTACCCCTTGAACAGACAAAAAATTTGAGGCCATACGATTTCCCAGAGTGATCGTACCTGTTTTATCCAACAACAGAACATCAATATCGCCTGCGGCTTCAACGGCACGTCCACTAGTCGCGATTACATTTTTTTGGATCAAACGATCCATACCACTGATACCAATAGCACTCAAAAGACCGCCGATCGTTGTCGGAATTAAACACACTAACAGAGCAATCATCACTGGAACTGTGATGATCACAGATAAATCCTGTCCTGCGGCTGCCGCAGCATAATCAGTAAATGGCTTTAAAGTCATAACAGCTAGAACAAAGATAATTGTCAGACCGGATAAAACAATACTTAAAGCGATTTCATTCGGTGTTTTTTGTCGTTTAGCCCCTTCAACTAAAGCAATCATGCGATCTAAAAAGCTACTTCCGGCTTCTGCTGTAATACGGACCACGATACGATCACTGATGACTCGTGTCCCACCCGTAACAGCACTTCTATCGCCACCCGATTCTCGGATGACCGGAGCTGACTCACCTGTGATTGCAGATTCATCGACACTGGCAATCCCTTCAGTGATTTCACCGTCTCCAGGAATAATATCCCCAGCTTCGCAAACCACTAAATCATGCAGCTTTAAATTTGCTGCCGAAATACGTGTTTCTTTACCTGACTTTAACAGACGTGCCTCTGTCGAAGTTCTGGATTTACGCAGAGAATCTGCCTGTGCTTTACCCCTACCTTCAGCGATAGCTTCCGCAAAATTTGCAAATAGCACCGTGAACCATAACCATAAAGTGATTTGAATTTCAAATGAGCTTGAATCGCGACCAACATTTAGTAACGAAATAACCGTGGTTAAAGCCGCCCCAACCAAAGTCACAAACATAACTGGGTTCTTCATCTGAACTTTAGGGTTCAGTTTAAGAAAAGACTCTTTGATCGCTGAAAGTAAAAGATCACTTGTTAAAAGATTGTTTTTATTTTTATTCATAATAGGGCTCCTTAGAAAGTGCGTCCGTTCAGCATCAAAATATGTTCCATAATAGGTCCCAAAGAAAGAGCTGGTAAAAAGGTCAATGCACCGACAATTAAAATAACTCCGATTAAAAGTACTGCGAACAACAGACTATCAACTTCAAATGTTCCGCTGGACGGAGGTGAAACTTTCTTTTTAGCCAAGCTTCCCGCTACAGCTAATATGGGAATAATTACTGCAAAACGTCCAACAAACATAGCTAATGCTAAAAACAAATTATAATACGGCGTATTCGCATTCAGACCAGCAAAGGCACTACCGTTATTACCAGCCGCAGAAGAAAAGGCGTACAAGATCTCAGTAAATCCATGTGGCCCCTTATTCGCCAGACTAGACAGCCCCATAGGTAAAACAGAGGAAAACGCTGAACCGACGAGGATCATCGTACAAGGAGCCAGAATAGCCACAATAACCATAGTCATTTCTTTGCCTTCGATTTTTTTACCTAAATACTCCGGTGTTCGGCCAACCATCAATCCGGACAGAAAAACTGTCAGTAAGACAAAAAGTAACATCCCATATAGTCCGGCGCCTACGCCTCCAAAAATAATCTCACCTAACATCATATTGAACAAAGCAACTCCGCCAGAAAGCGGTGATAACGATGAATGCATAGAGTTAACGGCCCCACACGAAGCCGATGTTGTCACAGTAGAAAATAGGACACTGTTAAAGGTACCAAATCTAGTTTCTTTTCCTTCCATCACTGCACTTTGTGACACTACCGGATTATGAGAATACTCTGAGTAAAGAGAAGCCCCAGTAAGACCTAAAAATAATGCTAACATTACACCAAATATCAACCACCCATGTTTTTTTGCATTGGTCATCACGCCAAACATATAGGTCAAAGCTGCTGGAATCACAAAAATTGCTAACATTTGTAATAGGTTAGAAAAAGCTGTCGGATTTTCAAATGGATGTGATGAATTCGAGTTGAAAAAACCGCCGCCATTTGTTCCTAACATTTTAATTGCAATCTGCGAAGCCGCTGGCCCAAAAGGAAGCATTTGTTTTGCTCCCTCTAATGTCAGCGCCTCAAGATAAGGTGAAAAGTTTTGAACAACGCCTTGAGACACCAAAACTATCGCTAAAACAAAAGAACTCGGCAAAAGAATGTAAATTACTGAACGAGTCAGATCGGTCCAGAAGTTTCCTATTCCCTCTAGAGATTTGCGCGCAATCCCTCTGGTCACAGCAACAGCCACAGCGATACCTACAGCCGCACTGACAAAGTTTTGATAAGCTAGACCAATCATCTGTGTCAAATAGCTCATCGTTGTTTCACCGGCATACCCTTGCCAATTGGTATTGGTTACAAAACTAACAGCAGTATTTAAAGCCGAGTCCCATGTGATCCCAGAAATAGCCTGAGGATTAAACGGAAGTCCACCTTGTATCAACTGCAAAAGGAAAAGGACAACAATCCCTAAGATATTAAATGCCATCAGGCAAAGAGCATACTCTTTCCACCCCATATCTTTCTTAGAATCAATGCCACTTATTTTGTAGGTTAATCGCTCAAGCCAACCCAATGGCTTATGAAGCCATGTTGTCTCCCCCTTGAAAACAGCGGCCATAAATTTTCCCAAAGGGGGTGTTAATAAAAATAATACCCCCACAAAAAGAATCAACTGTAATACATCAAATATATTCATAATAAGCCTCTAACTCTAAAATTTCTCGGGGTTAAAAAGCGCATAAAAAAGATACCCAAGAACTGCCAGCCCGATCAGGCCTGCTAAAACAAACTCCACGTTAAACTCCTTGTTCTCTATAAATTACTGTAATCAAGCGTAAAAAAGCTGTAAAAATCGTCCGCTTTAGTAGCTATCCTATTTAAAATGAGAATGCCAATGAGGTTGTAAGTGTTGTGTTTTCTTTTGAAGTTGAATTAGTTCCTTCTGGGAAAACGGAATCTGTTGCCGACAAATAACGAATTTCATTACGCCATAAAAAATCTTCATCTAAGATCTGATCAAACCCAATTGATGCGCCCGTTGCATTCAAGGCTTCAGTTGCACCTGTAACTAAAACAATTTGATCTGGATCTTCAAAATGCTCGATACGCCCAGAAATCTTTTGAGTTTCATTTAACTTGTAACGAGCCATCCCTGTCGTTCCCCACCATGAACTATAACTAGAGCTATTGGGTTTACGTTGAAATCCAACATCGGCTTGTACAACCCACTCTATACGCTCTAGCGATTTGCTCTTTACAATAAAGTTATGAAAATGACGAAGTTCACTGTTTCGTGGTGTTTCATTTAAATCACCCGAGATCTCGTTCCCTAAAATTGTATTATACACCAAAATAACTTTATCCAATGAATATTCGATACCCGTTCCTAAACTTTTATCGGTATTATTTTCAGACATATTTTGCCAGCCATTGGTAAGAAGTAATTGTAAGACGAGTCGCTCAGACCATGCATGCGTAAGTTTAATGCCAGATAGATAGTAAGGCGAGAACTCCGCAACGAGTGAACGCGTTAAAGTCAGATTGTCTTTTGAAATCCATGATTCAGAACCCACATGGGCAAAAAATACGCCGGCATCAATCCATGTATTTTGTCCAACCGCGTATCCCATACGCGCTTCTTGTATATGACGTGAAAGTTCTCCTCCACTGATAGATCCTCGCGTCGGTTCAGAAGAATAATTACTCTGAACAGCTGTACCCGCTTGTAAAGCGAAACGCCCACGTGTTTTTGTAGATTCCGAACGCACTTCGATAAATCCAAGATTAATATTGAACTCATTATTTCTGGCCGGCTGAGTTGTAAATGCTCGGTCCCCATTCGCTGGAGAATTGAAGTCAAAAGCATATTGTGTATCAACATATCCTGACCATGTGATCTTTCTATCTGTCGCCGAGAACCCCTGATTGGGAATGATAAGAGCTGTCCCTGTTAAAAGAGCCATCAGACCGCTTTTCGTATTTTTTAAATTTGATAAAATTTTATTTTTTTGTAGTTTTTGAGTACCCATGTTCTGCTCCTTTTTAATATGTGAACAGAACTATCATCATTGGTAAGAGTGTTAAAAATATGTAAAAAACGCAATTTTTACCTCTTTTTTACACACACAGAGCTAGATATGATTTTTATATATTTTTTACTCCATGTTTTTTTAACCTAAATATAAACATATTAAAGAACACCTAAAAGGTTGGCGATAACATGAGTTTTTTTGATTTTATCCAGCTCAAAATATCTTCGGTATGGTATATCCCGCAGACTGTACCAAATTCACTGCCAGATCCCGTACAGGCCCCCATGGCTGATTACCCTGATTTGATCTTTCTTGAAAGATCACTCATAATTTTCCTTTTTTTAATTCTGTTCATTCCCTATTTAAAAAAACATAATAGCCGCCATTTAGAGAAAAAAAGAAAGCTGACCTTGAAAGCTTCTACTATTGTAATGGCCAGTCTTGTTTTTCTATGGATGTTACGTTCGAACTGGATCTTTTAAGACAGTTCTGTTTACTCTTTAATTGACGCAACAATTCGTTGCATCAATTATCAATAGTCGCCAAAATAATAATTCTACGTTATGTCTTAGCTGTGAATGCGTTAAGTGCTTTGCAGTCTATTCGCACGAGGCTTTTTTCGATAACTTCGGAAGACGCCTCCGTATCATCTCTGCTTAAAGAGAGTTTAAATCTTTTTAAATTCCCCTATCAGAAATCAGATCCAGAACTGACTAAAATTCTTTGGCTGATTAAATTACGCTGGATGGCTGTCTTCTTATTTTTTACCATGTCCATACCGAACCTCATCTTTGGCTATCTAGAAAGATCTAATCTTCCTATTTACATCGGTATCATCAGCACTGTCTTTTTATTTAATCTGTTCATGCAGTTAGTGTGGAATCATCGTAAAACATCTGCAGAACCCTATATGATCGGCTTGCACCTGACATTCGATCTGACAGCTCTTTCACTTTTGTTACTGAGCAGCGGTGGCTTCGAAAATCCCTTCATTGTCTTGTTTCTATTGAACGCCTCGTTGGGCGCCATTCTTCTGCCCGGATCATTGGGCTGGCCATTCCTTGTCTTAACCCATGCATTTCTAGCACTGCTGCAAATGTATTATCTTTTGAACCACCCTTTCGACTTACAGACATTTGTTATTATCTGTATTTCACATTTACTGATCTTTAGCTTTTGGGTCGTCATGCATGCCCTCGGTGGCTACCTTGCTAAACAACATCAGTGGAATGCACAAGCGCGGTTGGCGGCCGAAAAACAAGATCGTCTTAGAGCTCTAGGGGCACTGACCGCTGGTTTTTCCCACGAGTTTGCAAGCCCACTGAATACAGCAAAAATCCGACTTGAACGCATGGCACGAGTTCCCCAGTACGCAGAGGACTTAACAGAAGCTTTAGCCGCTATTCGTTCATGCGAGCAAGTGATTCATCAGATGAATTCCTCACAGATGGATACGCGCGATTTCAAAAACAAAACAGTCAGTACGCTTGAATTCATACAAGACATCGTCGACACATGGAAAGAACAACATCCCGAAGTGACTGTTATTTTGAAAATAGAAAAAACAGATCGCGTCTCTGTTCCCCTTCTGACATTCGCACAAGTGATTTTAAATCTTTTAGATAATGCCGCTGAGGCGGCTCCTGCTAAGCCTATAATAATTCAACATCAACTTCTTCATGGATTACATATTTTAACATTCAGCGATCAAGGAACAGGCTTTCCCTCTTTAGTCTTAGAAAAATTCGGTGAACCTTTTATCACAACAAAATCCCACGGCACAGGGCTTGGCCTCTACACCTCACAGCTGTTCGCACAGTCACTTGGTGGAGACCTAATCATTCAAAACTACGAATCCGGAGGACGTGTAATTTTACAGTGGCCCTCGGTTAAAGGAGCTGTATGATTCAGACTACTCGTCATTTACTGATTTTAGACGATGACATTAATCTTTCAAAAAGCTTAGCTCAGGAATTCACTGATCATGGCTATACAGTTGTCACAGCATCGAAAATATCTGAAATTCCAAAAGAATTTTTTGATTATGCCTTAGTAGATATACGTCTATGTGGAGAGTTTGGTTTAGATGCTATTCAACTGATCAAATCCAATTCACCCACTTGCTCTTTAGTTATCTTATCTGGCTACGGCAGCGTTTCGACTGCTGTGGAGGCTATGAAAAGAGGAGCAACTGACTACCTAACAAAACCAGCCAGTTTCTATGAAATTGAAAAAGCTCTTTTAGGACAAAGGATTCAAGCTGACCCAGACTTTAAAGCGCCTTCTCTTTCACAGGTTGAACATGAATATATAGATTTCTTGCTGACAAAAAACGAAGGCAATATAACTAAGACCGCTAAAGATTTAGGGTTACATCGCCAAAGCCTTCAACGAAAATTAAAAAAATATACATAAACTCAATCTAAATAAAAATAATTTTTATAAACTTACGACATCTCTACTGCGCCGCAATTTGCTGCATTCCTCTGACTCATTTCCATGATTACTCTTGTCACGAAAGAAGGTTCTATGGAAATATCACTCCACCGTCTGTATCGTAATCTACCATTTATTTGGACGCTTTTAGGCTGCCTTTTAGCATTTATACTGCTTGTACGTACTTTTACAGGATACTCGTCTAATATAGAAATACTTCATACATTCATAAATGTCGTACTCTCTTGCGGATTATTTATTGTTGGGGTTCCAGCACTCTCTATGATGAATTCATATCAAAAGGATAGTCCTCCAAACCTAAAGCTTGTGACTACTATTATCTTCTTACAAAGTATTTTATTTATTGGTGTTTGTTTCTATCCTTTTTTATACCATCACTATACATATTTTGGATTAGAACAAGCTCCAGAACAAGGGCAACTGTTCTTTTTATTGCTGCAATTGGGATCTATAGTTTCATCCGCTTTAATTATTGTAGAACAAAGAGCTCATCAATCCTCACAAAGCTTAATCGAAAAAATTCCTTCAGTGTTGCTAACTTCGCTTATTGGCATTGGCCTGTGCCTGTTTGTCTTACAAAGCACGCAATTTTTTTGGGGATCTACGAATAATCTTTATGCCATAACATTGCCAGCGAAAGACTTTTTAGACCAAATGTTTTTAATTAGTGTTTTTACAACAGTTTTCCTACGATTATTGGTGGCATCAAAATTAGACAGCAGCAAACCTCTTCTTATTATCTGTGTGGTATCAGGTCTTTGCATGCTGACAGGGTTTCAAAGTATCACAGAAGCCTCTGATAGGTCTCAATTACTATATTTGTTAAATCAGTTTTTTCTATCTGTCGGCTTAGCTGGATACATTACTTCACTGGGAACGATCCTGAATTATCGCTGGCGTAATCATGCATTGCTAATCATTTCACGTGGGGAATGGGCGGCCCACATGATCTTACTTTTAGCGTTAGTTCTTGTCTGCATAACATCTGTCGGTAGTGGAAAAATATTATTAACGAGTGGTATGTTTGAAAACTTCAAAACCAGTATCATAACCCTAGCTGTCCCATTAATTTATCTAAATGTTTATGTGCGACAAAAACCAAGTGTAAGTTCATTCTTTTCAGCCTCACAAGTATTCGCTTGGTGTGGACTTATTGTCTTAGGTGGTTCAATTATGATTATTACTCCATTTGGTGGCTCGTTGAACATGATTCAACACGCAAGTTTTCATTCTTATTTTGCCTTTATAATTTCTGGGCTATTCATGCTACTTATTAGTTTTTTCTTTTTAATTTGGGATCGCATCTTAGACGAAGCCATCTAGTGTTGCGCCACGGACAGTTGCATGCAACCTCATGTGGCATTTTCTAAATCTTTTTTATATTCGATAAGGGGGCATGGATTTCCCCTTATATCATTTAGACTTTCTTGGTAATCGCCTTCTTATTGCAATTGTTGCCATAACCCACGTTGTGATCACACATGCCCTTGCGGTAGGAGGCATGCTGATCATCGCATGCATGGAACGAAAAGGTCTTTATGATCCCGAATGGGATCGCTTTGCTAAAAAAACTTTATTTTCTTTTTTTCTGATCACCACTACTGTCGGCGCCATGACCGGTGTGGGAATTTGGTTTTCGGCATCGTTAGTTAATCCCACCTCTATTGCCAGCTTAATCCGCGTTTTTTTCTGGGCCTGGTTCACAGAGTGGATTTGTTTTGTCACCGAAGTGATTCTGATTTTGTATTACTATTTAACATGGGATAAATGGGTCAATGATCGCAAGCGAGGTCATGTTCGCTTAGGTTTTAACCTCGCTTTAACGTCATGGCTAACAATGGCCATCATTGTGGCTATTCTTGCCTTTATGATGGATCCAGGTAACTGGCTGACTGATAAATCCTTCTTATCTGGTTTTGTTAATCCAATCTATTTACCGCAGTTGGCATTCCGAACGCCTTTGGCCATGGTCATGGCCGGAGGCTCAACCTTCTTGGTTCTGGCTTTTACACAAGTCAGTGACGACTTTAGAAAAAAAGCGACCAAGTTTATTTCAAAATGGATTCTAGCCTGGTTGCCTTTTTTAGGTTTGGGTTCTTATTGGTACTTACAGGCAATACCGGATTCTATGCGTGCCAATTTTAATGTGGCCCTGACAACACAAGAGTTCACTTCATGGTATAAAGGTGTGCTTTATACCATTGTTATTGCAATTCTGTTTGTTTTATTACTGACATTGAAAGGCATCAAGACCGGTAGACTTTCTAAAGCGGTAATGGTTACTCCTTTTATTATTTTCATCATTTTTATGGGGCAATTTGAACGATCGCGTGAGTTTATTCGTAAACCCTACGTTATCGGTAACTATCTGTATGCCAATGGCTTTCGTAAAGATGACTACCCATTATTACAACGTGATGGAATCTTAAAACACGCACCTTATGTCTCTATACGCGAAATAACAGAACAAAATAAACTCGCTGCCGGACGCGAGGTCTTCAATCTCACTTGCACCAGATGCCACACAGTTAACGGAGTGAATTCAGTCGTCACTAAGTTAAGTCATATGTACGGCAGCAACCCTTGGAATGTGGAGACTATTACCAACTATCTTGCAGTTATGCATCAAACCCGTATTTTTATGCCTCCATTTCCCGGAAATGAAAAAGAGCGACAGGCACTTGCAAAATATCTGATCTCTTTACAATACAGCCAAGAACCGTTTGAAGGCGTGCAAGTTATCGGTATTTCAACTGAAGAAGACAAGAAGGAAACCCGCTAAATGAAAACTCCTATCCCACATGACATTCCTTTGCCGCTACCGGCCGCCGAAGTTTTTTTAAAAACTTTATTAGTCCTTTCCTTCATCGCCCATTTGCTATTTGTTAACCTAATGGTCGGTGGCGCTATCTTTGCTCTTATTTATGAAATTCGCGGACGAGGAAATAAAATCTACGACGAGCTGGCTTTGTTCATCGCCAAAACAATCACCGTCAATAAAAGTATGGCCGTCGTACTGGGCGTCGCTCCTTTGCTGATCATCAATGTGCTTTACACAGTTTGGTTTTACGCAGCGAACTCTTTAACAGGATCTGTTTGGATGCTTGTTGTTCCTTCAGTCGCCGTAGCCTTTTTACTGACTTATTTGCACAAGTACACATGGACTATATTGCAGCAACACAAAACAATCCATATTTCAATCATCGCCATAGTGGTTGCGATCTTTCTGTTTATTCCTCTTGTTTTTCTGACCAATATCAATCTGATGCTGTTCCCCGAAAAGTGGGCGGCAGTAAAAGGCTTTGTTTCTGCGATGATGCTTCCTAGTGTGTTCACGCGCTACTTACACTTTATGGCGGCCTGTATCAGCGTCACCTCTTTATTTTTAGTTTGGATGTTTAAATACGAAACTTTTGCCAAACTTGAATCTTCCTTAGCAGAAAACAGATCCTTTTTTATACGCCAATTTTATGTCATCGCTTTAATTGTAACCGCCTTGCAATTTCTAATTGGGCCACTGGTTTTAATATCCCTGCCCTCACATGGGCTGAGCATGAAAATGCTGGTGACGATTTTTTCAGGAGTATTTATCGCTGTGCCTGCCATTTGGTTGATGTGGAAAGAAGTACAGGAAACCGGCACTGCCGGAAGTCGAGTTATTAAAATTGCGAGCTTATTGGGATTAACTGTTCTGTGTATGGCCTCTGGCCGTCACTTTTATCGTGAGCAGGCTCTTTCACATCACAAAAAAGCAGTGGCTGAAAAAACCATAGCTTATCAGAAGCTGGTAAAAGAAGCCCAAGAACAAGCTGCACTGCAGGCCTTAGTTGAATCGGGTCCACTGGATGAGTCGACTTTACTGGAACGGGGAAAACAGCTGTCCCATGCTTGTTTTGCCTGTCATGGTTTGGATACACGCTTGGTGGGACCACCATTAAAAGAGATTGCTAAGATCTATACGGGAAACCCTGATGGCATTGTCGCATGGACAAAAGCACCCGGTAAAAAGCGCCCGGACTATCCGCAGATGCCTCCGATGCCCTTACCCGATGCTGAGTTAAAAATTATTGCTGAGTATATTTTAAAGATCGGTCAGTAACTGATCCATTAGTGATCTAGTTCATATCGTAACTATTGCGCGGCTCAGGACGGCGTCTATCACCGAAGCTTCTTAGATAGTCACGTTCTAAGGCAGCATACTCATCATCTTTTTTGAAAAATGACTGTTGAGCACTGTCGGATTCCTCTGAAGGTCTATAAGAACCCGTTTTTTCAGTTCTATGCACCTCTTGATTG
The DNA here is from genome assembly GCF_000348725.1 of Pseudobdellovibrio exovorus JSS. Lineage (NCBI taxonomy): Bacteria > Pseudomonadati > Bdellovibrionota > Bdellovibrionia > Bdellovibrionales > Pseudobdellovibrionaceae > Pseudobdellovibrio > Pseudobdellovibrio exovorus. The sequence goes on along the minus strand of NC_020813.1, from coordinate 631,261 downwards.
TGTTCGATACCTTGAGCTAATCCTTCTAAAAAGTTGGTATATATTTTTTCAAAACTGAAAGAGCGTCCCAGTGACTGAAATGATTTAACTGGTGCCGGAGGTGGCTCTTCGCGGAACATCATAAAAAGACCGAAAACACACAGTCCCGTTAGTGCTGCAAAGAAAATAACAGAAAACACAGGACCATTTTCGTAGGTCTGCATAAATGTGTGAGCATATTGCGCTAATATAATTAACGAATAAATCAAAACACCTGTCGCGACTAAAGCAAACGAGATTTTTAATATTAACTTCGACATTTGTTTTTTAACTTCAGAGGAAACTAAACTTAAGAGTTGCATTTGTGAAACCATGTTACCAGCTTGATCACTTTTTCCAGTCAATGACTGTAAAATCATAGGCAATAAGGGCATGACCAGTTTATTTAAAGATAACATATTTTATTCTCCTTCTGAGAGGTGGTTTAAAAAATAAACCAGTGACGTTTTGGCGTCACTGGTTTGCGGCTACAAAGTGTTTATCAGCGGCGACGGGCAGCCAACGTTAATAAACAGCCAATTGCAGCCCCTGCAGCGACCGCAATCGCAGCAGCCTGAATCGGATTCTCTTTAATATAACTTCTGCTAGTACCTACGTACTCAGATGCGCGCTCAGAAAACTCTGAAGCGAAGTTGCCAACCTGTTGGCCAGCGTCGTGAGAAAATTTCTCTAGACGATCTGATACTGTTTCAACAGCATTACCAATTTCCTTAGCTGCGCCGTTGAGTTTTTTTTCTGTTTCTTTCTGAAGAGTTGATGGATTCATATAACTTCCTTTCGATGACGTTAGTTTGACTTTACTAAAAGCAATTGGGTTGCCAGCCGAATTTAGATCTGAACTGTAATTAAACCGACTTTAAAGTATTCAGTGGAAAATCATGGGGGATTTTTCCTCTTTTCAAATCCCATAACTCCCCTTTTTAATTTTAGTTGGTTTGATCAGGACGGCATGCCAATGCAGGATTTATCAGAAGATGAAAAAGAAACGGCGCAGACCAGTGACAGTTTCTACCACTAATCTACGCCGCCAGACGATTCTGAATGCTTTCGCTGATTTTTTCCTTGAAGATTAAACGAGGATTAAACCTTGTTCATCATAATAAGACTATCCAAAGTTGCGATGTGCAATCGCTGTTGATCCAAACAAATAGTTTTAATGAAAGATTCTGACTCAAAATTGACATTTCCATTTTCAATCAAATCTTGATATTCGTTAAGACCATGCTCCTCGCCCTCTTTCAAGGCACGTAAAGTGGGCCCATCACCAAATAACTTTGCCGCTCCGACAAAAGTTTCAACGACAGTTCCCCAAGGGCCTGAAGATTCCTCAACAAACGACTCTTGCGAGCGCAGTTGTTTTTTCCAAAAATCAACTGCCTTTTCATGTTCGACAAGAATTCGCCTTAATGAATTTGCATTTTCATAGGTCGAGTATTTTTCAAGAACTTGCTTATACGCTTCTACTGCTGAAATTTCTCCGCGTAGAATGCGTTCTAAATCCTGCACTTCAGCAGTTTTTGGAGCCACATTTTCAGGTGATAAAACACTGGGCCCCATATCATAACTTCCATGAATCTCTGACATAACAACCTCCTTGGCTGATGTTAAAAAAATCGGCCAAGAACAAGGTGTTAATCCACCTTGTTCTTTACCTCTTTAGCTTTCGCTTCTGCGCTGTCTGCGGCATTCTGAGCTTTGTGTTTTACTTTTTGAGGTAAACACTCCATCTTGCCATTGATCATTTCGCAGACTTCATCTTTAGCGCTACGATAAGCTTTCTTAGTTGCATTTTTAGCTTTAGTTGCTGTGGCCGCAGCCTTTTCACCTACAGTTTCTTCTGCATGTGCGAAAGAGCTTGTCATTAAACCTGTTGCTAGAGCTAAGACGATTAACGATGTTGTGATTTTCATAATGGTTCTCCTTTTTGTAACCCGTTATTAAAACCATCTAAAGCAAGGCTCTTGCCAAATTTAAAAATCATTAGCTCTGTATATATTGTATCTAAGTACCAAATTCACATTTTCGTAGAGTCAAAAATACTCGTCGTTCTAACAAGTCCCAATTCTTATGTTACTGACAGTAAACTGTTTGACCTGTGTTGGCTTGAATCAACATGTACCCACGACAATTGTAGCCAGAACATTGCACATACTGATAATAACCACCTTGAGAATAAATATAAGTTCCGTAGCAAGTGCCACCAGTTCCACCTACAGTTGTACCGGTAGTGCCGGTCGTACTGCAATACGCTGTTGAAACATATTGCCCTGTCGTCGTTGAGTAGCAGTAACCATTGTAATAGACATATCCTGTATTGGTTGTTCCGGTTGTTGTTGTTGAGCAGTAAGAGCTATCTACATACTGACCTGTTGTTGTCGAATAACAGTATCCATTATTATAGACGTAACCTGTTGATGCCGTTGTCGAACTACAGTAGCTGCTGGCCACATACACCATGTTAGCGTAGTCATAACAAGATCCATTCATGTAAGTGTATTGTGGTGTTGCTGTCGTCGTGTAGGCTGTCTGTTTATCTTGAGCACAACCAAAACCTACTAAAGCTAAGACTAATCCTAAAAATATGTTTTTCATAAGTTCCTCCAATTTAATTGTTCAATACACTTTAGCAAAGCAAGCCAGAGGCCTATTTTTCTGGTTTTTCTTAAGCATTTAGAATAGTTAGAAAATTAGGAATCGTGGAAAAATCATGGAAAAACTATGGAAAAATCCCACCTGTCGAACACACATGACAGAGACCAAATAGGGCAACACTCAGTCGTAGGTTTATATCTCGTAGACACTTCTGTAAGAGGTACCTGTCAAATCTGTAGACATTGTGATCCGAGCCCTGCGCGATTATACTGCCGTCATGTTAAAAACCTTGAGCTTTATTATACCACTTACTTTTTGTTTATTAGCACAAGCTACATCTGCAACTTACGATATCAATTTTAAAATTTTTAATGTCAATCGCGTTTCCCATGCTGATGAAACACGTATCCACGAAGGTGTTGAGTTTTTTAATGAACTCCTTGAACGCCGTTGCGGCTTCCGCCTAAACGCGAATATCACTCGTGCTGATGTCTCTTCTGAAAAAAGTGGTCCTACTTTTCGCAATGAACCCAGCTGGGTTTCAGCTCAGGTTGATAACAACCAGACCTATTTTTTTAGATTCTATCAAAAAGATATGTTTGAACTGACAACGACACAGCGACTAACCCAAAAGAAAAATGAAGTCAGTATTTTTGTGGTCGATAACTTTGATATGTGTGGATTTGCTTTTCCTGACATCCAGATGACCGATAGCTTTCATCTTTCAAAAAATACAGACCACCAACTGAATCAATTTGTTCTGCCGTGGGTCCAAAACCGCGTGATTATGGGAAGTGTCTCGACGGGACCGCGCGAATGTCATAATTCAAATCGAATTGTATCCCATGAATTGGCCCATATTTTTATTCAAGATGAATCCCCGCACACCTGCTGGGATGAAAAACAGGACTCTTACCGCCCTTGCCCGCCAGATAATATACTCACAACTCGAGTTTTAATTTATCCAGAGCCACGCGGAAATGGGCTTTCTCATCAACGTCAATATGACATGGATCCATCAGAGCCAGAAGTGCGTCCGGCTGTGGGTACAGACATAACAGAAAGACAGTGCCGCTCTATCTTAAGCACTGTCCGTAATATGACTCATTAATCGATCAAATTAGTCGTTGATCTCAAGATCGCTAGTTTCGTTTTTGATACGCTCACAAGAACTGTGTGGCGCCTTTACTTTCTTCGGCTCAAGTGATCCTTCAATCGCATAATCAAAACGCGCCGTGGTTTCAGTTAATTCAGCTTTAAAGCACGAACAAACACCGCTGTTCTTCACAACCCATGCTTGAGCTGACTCAGCATCTACAACCTTAATAGAACCCTTGTTAACGATAACCACACTACTGTCTTCTTTTTGAGGGTAGCCACAGTACTCTTGTTTTTCTGCGGCCATGCCCGAAAGGGGTAAAATCATAACTAAGGCCAATGCGATCAATGCTGAATTTATATTTTTCATGAATTCTCCTGCCCTTATTTTCGGAGTTTTAAAGCCAATACTTAAGATGCCGGAAGTCATGACAAGCCCTTCAACTCTTCCTAGACTAATGACTTAGGAGTTTGAACATGCCGAAAATCTTGATTCTAGTATTACTTGCTATTGCCCCTTTATTCGCTAATGCCATTACTTCATTAAGATTTTTACCTATGAATCGAAACTCTTTAGCGTTGATTTTAGAAAAAGATATCACAGGCAACACAGATGATGATTTTAAAAAGCTCTATGCTCTTTTAGATCTTCCAGAGCAAGATACTCCATGGGGCAAAGGCAAAGGGATTAAAACATCCAATAAAGGCTTCAATCTTGCGTGTAGCCTTGGACGAACGCAATGCCAAGTGGTTCTTAATCAATCACCGAATACAGTTATGGACCCAGCTCAGCAGTACATGAGCTATAAAACTACAGGTGAAGAAGCTGAATTTTTAAATGCGGCATTTTTTAAAGAGTCGAATGGAGAAGTCTTCTACATGACGACGGATCGCATGTTCAGAATCAGAGGGACTTCAAATGAGTTTATATTTGAAGCCTCTCAAAAGGGATTTTAGTTTTAATTTGATTAAGCTTATTTAGGGAAAATTCTTTCTAACTTATTGAAAAGAGCATTCCAATCAGCGTCGCTACCCGCTAAAGCTTGAGTTTCATCTGCCCAATCAAAAAAGCCAGAAACTGTATCTAAGCCAACATTGCACTGATATTCAGCCTGCTCTGTATAGCGGCTGAAGTTTGTTGACCAGCAAGCTGGGCCACGCAATTTATAGAAATGATCCGAAACCGCATTAAGAGTCTTAATACGATATGATGGCATCGGCGACTTCATCACTTGATAAAGATTTTCAGGGAAGACGCTGATACGCACATCACGTTGAACAACTCCTGGCAATTGCTCTTGATAAAGGTCAATCACTCCAAACTTCTTAGAGAAAATCGTATACCCTTTTGCAGGGTACTTCTTCTTAGGTACACAGTAGTTCTTTAACACAGCAAACTCTTCGCTGACGTAAAGACAACTGTGAATACTAAAGAACCCATGCGCTAAGCCACTTTCTTTAAAAGTGAACTTCGAGCTTTCTAGTTGTTGCACTAAAAGATCTAAAGGCTTGGCCTCAAGATTCTGTGCAAATGATTTACCGGCGAAACCTAATACAAGAATAATTGTTGTAAGGATGGTGTTTTTCATAAAATCAGTCTATGAGGGTCTATTTGAAAAAACCAAAACTTTTTCAACGGGCACCTGCTTCAGATGCCCGATCTAGACTAAGTCTGGACTAAAATGTGAATTTTCTAGGGGTGCGTCAGTCAAAATTAAGAGGCATTTTGCGACTTTACTGGACGTCTACTGAGGTCCCATGCAGTCAATGCAGCGCCATTGTGACTGAAACTCGCGGCCCAACTCTTCATTACTGTCATTAACTGTGGTGTTAATACTGCACGAAAGAAAGTGCTGGTAACTGTCGGCACCAATTTGAGTTTGCGCTAACAAATCTTTCGTCAAAACTTTTTCATAAATCTTATACGATGTTGTCGCTGAAGGTGTCACAGGTGTGCCTTGCAGCTCAACTGTGTATTTGTACTCTAATACAGGAGTGTGCTTCATAATGTACTTCACACGCCCTAAACTTAAACTGATGCCTTCTTCAAACTTAACTGGCTCTAATACAATATTCACTTTAACCAGTTGTTCTTCTTTTTCGTGCTCTAAAGCCACTTCCACTTGCTGGGATAGGTCTTTATCCACCTCTGACTGAGCACGAATATCGAAAACAACAACATCTTGTTCTGGATATTGTACCGGAGGCACAAAGCCCGGAGGTTTTACTGAAGATGCACTTTCAACCTGAGGTGTTTCGACTGGCGGAGTTCCGGCTGTGACCTTTTCACTTGTCAGGGTGCACGTGGCTTTAACCTGACCATTTTCACCGCCGTATTTTGTATTGAGTTTTTCAATGGAAGGCTTGCCCTTCAGAATGTCCGTCACCTGAGGATTGGGACCAGTCTGACCTTGCGCGCGAACACCAGAACCACTTTTCGGAGAACAAGCAGATAAAGTCAAAATCGCCATCGCGGTGAAAATGAGACTGAATTGTGAATTCATAGGTTTATCCCCCTGATGGACTTTTTATAGTACAGCCTAGGGGGAAAAACAATTATTTACTGAGTTTACGAAATCGAATAGCGCTCCACAGAGGGAAAATATTACACGCTAAAGTGAGGCTATTACCTTATACATCTGACAGTCATAGCACCAGTGGGCCCAGTAGCACCATGAGCGACAGGAATCGTTGAACCATTCCACGTACCCGCGGTTACTGTACCCACATAGCGAGACGTACTCTCGAAAGTGCAAACCCCTCTCAGTTGTTTGCAGGACTTGAACTTAGGGCTGGGATGGATGCAAAGATTTTGATTGCAAGATCACTCGTCCGACGATTTGTTTGCGATCAATAAATCCGAAGTGGGACGCATCAAAACTTCCACTAGAGTTATCACCTAAAACTAAATAACTATTTTCAGGAATAACCGGATAAGAGTCGGCGTATAACTTTAACATTTTAGAATCAATTTCATAAGCTTGCTTTGCAGAATTCTGTAGCGGCTTTCCATTTATCAGGATCTTTTTACCCTTACATATCCTTCTATTCATCGGACTACTTTGAATAAAACTACATTAAAAAATTAGTGGGAACGATACAGACTTCTAGAGCCCGCAAACCAAAGTGTAAACGTAATCAAAATCCAACCCCAGAACCACCAAGAAAATCCCACTGTTAATAAAAGTAATGCGTAAGAGGTCCAACGCATACGAGTAGCAGCAGCGAATAATAAATAAGCTCCAACAAGGGCTCCCAAGGTTGCACTCTGTCCCCATGAAACAAATAAAGATTGTCCCCAATGAACACCAGCATAGACAAGTGGGATAAATTCCCCACCCCATAGACCTAAAGAGACAGAAAGAACAGTCAGGGATAGCTTAACAGGGGCATCTAACCACATCGCTTGCAAATGCTCTAAGTTGTTGAGCTGATCAAGTCCTAAGCTTTGAAATTTTCTAAACTCAGGAATAAAAAGAATGCCGACTAAAAGTAAACTGAATAGAAGACGCCAGAAAAATTGGCGTTCTTCAAAGAAGTAAATCAAGCGATAGTGAATCGCTTTATAAGCTCGCATAAGATACCCCGAACTTATTCCTAAGATCATTAACAGCAAAAGTTTATCCCAAAATCCACCAACAAAAGAATCGACCGGAATACCCGAGAACAAATGGGGCAACCCCAAACTTTGAATCAGCAACACAGCCACAGTAGAACCTATAAGGCCTAACACTTTTTGCAATACAGATGTTCGTTGAAAAAATTCAAACATAAAGATCGGTGCTACCCAGTACTGACCAAGAACAGCAGCAAACCCCATGGACGATACAATAGGTCCCCAAAAAAACCACTGTAATCCTAGTGCTCTTACAAAACCTGCAGAGTAAAGAACGCTGGCTCCTTCGCGCCCTACACTGGCACCTGAGACATGGGATAATAAAGTTCCTAAGAAGTGAAGCCCTGACATTTTCTTGCTCCACTGTTCAGGTCTTGCCGGTGATCTTAATTCTGAAACTTTGATGGGAAAATATAAAGTGTGGCGACGAACCCATTCACTTAATCCTAAAACTAGAGGGATTAAAAACAAATGCCATGGAAACGCCACGTTCTGTTGCGCATGGAAGCCGGCAATCCAATTAAGTGCAGCTAGAAAGCCAGCTGTCACTAGGCCGACAAGAACACCCAAGAGTAAAGTCAAAAAAAGTGCATAAAAAGGATTTTCAAACTTGATTTGATACTTCTGCATTTGAATAAAATATGCTAAATGTATCCCTGTGAAAACCGAAAAAGAATTTGCTGATTTTTTTATTGAAAGCTATCACACGCATCTTGCTGACCGAGGGAATGCCTCTAGTCCCATGTCTCCAAACGAAGATTTGGCGCAGATAGTAAAAAATCACTGGACTGATCTAACGACACACCTCAATAGCTATTTTTCAAATGAGGATCGTCTGCAAATAACCCAAAAGGCCGCCGAACTTTTAGCCCAGAACTCCAAATCTGAAAACTTATCCACAGCTTGGGCTCACGTCATTCGTGATTTTTACACTCAGAATTCATGGGGATTTAAAACAATCACATACAAGCCCAAGATTAAACAGACAGAAGAACAAAAAACTTTCTGGAAACTTTTTAAATACGGATGGGCTTTCTTTCAATCTATGATCGTGCTGAAAATAGCCGTATATTATTTCGGATTAGAGTCAGCAGAAAGACCCGAAGACGTCAGTCAGTTTTGGGTCTGGCTATTCTTCGGAATTTCAGTCGGATCACTGGCTTTCTTTGCTTACCGCAACAGAAATGAAACTGATTAATCAATCTGGTGTAATACCATTTTTAGATAATATCCCTCGGTGAAGCTCATAAGGTGTGGGTGATCCCATCCCTGCCCGCCATAGGCCAAACAGCGCGCGTTGGCTCCTGACTTCAGTACCGCCTTACGAAGCGCTTCTTTAAAATCATCTAACTGTACAGACCCAGAACATGTACATGACACGATAACAGCTCCAGAAGCACACATCTTAAACGCTTGAGTGTTCAACTTCGCATACGCAGCCAGTCCCTGCGGCAAATCTTTTTTATTTTTAACAAATGCTGGTGGATCAGAAATCACGATGTCGAATTTTTGCGAAGCGAGTTCACTGACCTCAGCCAAGCTCAGTACATCTTTTTTATAGGTGAAAACAGGCACTCCGTAGGCCGCTAAATTGTTTTTAGCTTTTTCTAAGGCCAGTTCTGAGACATCGACAAGATGAACTTCACAGTCGACTCCCCATGACTTCAAATTATTCACGATCTGTGAAGACCACTGTCCCATGTAACAACAAAGATCTAAGAGCTTTATTTTTCGCCCTTGTAAATAAGGCTTCTGGCGTTGCAAATGTTCTAAAACCAGCCTCATGTTGAAGGTTTGATCTAAGAAGAAACCTGTTTTCTGTCCCTCTACAAGATTCACATCGAAGAAAACATCCTGCTCTGGCTGTAATACGTTTTGCACTTCAATTTTAATATCATGTAAGTCACAGTTATCGACCGCACGTAATATCTGCGGCTCTTCAACCTCTAAACCTTCTAACTTACGAATGCTGACGTCATTTTTCTGTAGGATTAGTGTATGCTCCCAATCCATCGAACTGAGGCCTTCTTCTTGTGCTCTTTGCACTAAGGACTGCACAATGATCTGCCATGTATCGTCTTTTTTAAAAGCGCGATCCATCCCTGAAGTCAGAAGCTGGAATGAAAACACCTGATAAGCTTGACCTTCTTTAGAAAAAACATAGCGGTCCATAATAAGGCCTGCCATCTGATCCGCTTCTGAGTAGCAAAGTCGGAAACTTTTTCTAAATCCCGAGCGATGGCGAAATCGCCACGCCTGCAAAAGACGCTCTGTTAAGAACTCAGCCGTCATGTCAAAATTTTCTTTTGTTGAAAAGCTCATCGCACGAAACGAAATCAACGAATGAGGATTACCATAACCTCGCGCTAAGAAGTGACCTTGCATATCGGTTAACTCGATAGGTTCACCGGGTAAAATTCCTTTAGGGCTGTCCAAGAGTTCATTCGAAAAGACCCATGGATGACGATTGCGAATACGAAAGTCGTGCCCTTTTTTAATTTTCCAATTTTTCATATAAACTCATTACTAGTAGTGACTGTAAATACAGATGCTCATTTAGCTGCGCCAAGAAAGCGTGACATCCTTCACCGGATTTTTAAAATCACGCGATTCATTTGCAGAGTCAGCCCACTCTTTTTTTAAAGAGTAATACCACTTCGCTTGCGTATCCGCATCGTTAATTAGCATCAAACTTGGATCGTACTTTAAACCCTCTTGCTGTTTGGTCACCGCATCCAAATCCTGTCCCAAGAAAACTTTCGAGAATCTCCAGATAAATGGTTTCGCCAGTGATAGCCATGGGATATTCCAGTAAGCCATCTGGATGACCTGCGTGCGCGATTCGCTAAGTGGCATCAACGCTGTGACAGCGATGAAGCTTTTGTCGCCAACTTGAACATGCTCTACACGAGTGCCTGGCAAGCGAAACGTAATTTCCGTTGTAGGCTCGCCACCTAATATTTTATAGGCTTTAGAGTTTTTAGATGGCTCGTGACGTTTCATGCGAAAGCCATACTCAACCGGCCCGAAGTTTTTGTGTTTTTCATAACTGGATTTTGAACTTCTCCAGAACCAGCTTTTATGTACATAAGGACCATGTGCAGGGTCCATTAAGCCGATAACGGCATGATCGATATGACAAGGGAATTCGACAATATCAATTAAGTTAGGCTTTACATCTAAAGGGAATCCTTCAAAAACAGGAGGCTGTGGGCAGTGCTGTTGATCAAACTGTTGGTCTCCGATAAAAATCCAGATGGCATTATAGCGCTCTTGAATTTTATAAGATTTCACTTTGATTTTTGTGCAATCTAATTTCTGTGTTGAGGTCAAAGACGGAATCTCACGGCAGACACCACCACCATCAAACTTCCAACCATGGTAAGGGCACTCAACCAAATCGCCGACCATACGGCCGTGACGAAAGGGAATACCACGATGAGGGCAAATATCGCGAATGGCTTGAACTTCACCGCTTGAAGTTCTGATAAACAAGATAGGTTCGCCCATGATTTCCAACGGCTTCATCTGAGATTTTTTCAAATCCTTTGAAGGTAAAGCCATGTACCAATGATTCTTTAGTAACTCAGTCATTTCGCTCGATTCTTTTCTGACAAAATCAAAGTATTATACATCAACATTACAATCGTCATAGGTCCGACTCCGCCCGGTACAGGTGTCATAGCGGACAAGTGCCCTTCAGCGCCATCAGGATCTACGTCTCCGATCAATCCTTCAGTTTTGCGATGCATTCCCACGTCAATCACCACAGCGTTCTTTTTAAAATCAGTGGCCTTTAGAAAGTGAGGCTGACCAGCGGCCACAAATACAAAGTCGAAATCTTTAACAAGATCTTTTAAGCCTGTCGTTTTTGAATGAGCCAAAGTCACCGTGGCATTGGATTGATTCAAAAGATGAAATAACGGCATTCCTACAATTAAACTGCGCCCAATAACTAAAACTTTTTTACCCGCAACGGATAGTTGATAGTAACGTAACATCGCCATAATGCCCGATGGAGTGCATGATGCCACTTGTGCTTGCGCTGAAACTAATAACCCCAACGACTGCGCTGTCAGGCCATCCGCATCCTTTTGAACCGCAATTAAATTCGTCAGCTTTCTAGCGTTCAAATGGGCAGGTAATGGTAACTGTAAAAGTATCGCATCTACCGCAGTATCGGTATTGAGTTCATGAATTTTTTTTGCAAGTTCATGTTCTGTAATATTTGCAGCCAATTTATATAGCGACGACTTAAACCCTATATCGATACAAGTTTTTTCCTTGATACCAACATACACTTCGCTTGCAGGGTCATTTCCAACCAAGATGACCGCCAAATGTGGCGCTTTCACCAAAGCTTGCGATCTTTGGCGGATATCGTGATAGATTTGTTCCGCAACCGGTTTACCCTTTAATAGAAGCATCCCCCTAAAATGGTCTGAAACTTAAAGAAAATCAACGACTTAAAGATAGGTTTCCACCTTGACCCCCGTCTAGAGCTGGATTATATCATTACGGAGTCTCAGTAGCTATTTTAGGAGGCCTTATGGCAGATAAAGTTAAACTTTCTAAAGATGGTAATTCAATTGATTTTGTTCAATCTGAAAGCATCCCGACATCAGTCAAAAAGTTCCGCCAAAGCCCTGAAATTGAAGGCTTTTATCGTTTTATCTACGAAAATGATCTACAAAAAGAAGCTTACGAAATTCTTGAGCGCATCGTGAACGAACGCAAAGCTAAGCGCAAAACTGAAAAACAAGAAGCCGCAGCAGCGGCCGCTGCCGTTTCAGGAAAAGCTCCTACTTTAAAAAAACAAGCTCCGGTAAAAAAAGCAGACGAAAGCAAAAAGGCAGCTCCAGCAGCCCCTGCTAAAAAAGCAGTTGTTGCTGTAGCGAAAAAAGCGGCTCCAGCAAAAAAGGCTGCTCCTGCTGACAAAAAAGCTGTAAAAAAATCCGCTAAGAAAAAATAGTTCCGCTTTCTGAACTTTATCCTTCCCAAATGGCACTTCACTTAATTTCTAGCTTGGTTTCGATTATGAAACAAAAGCCGGAGTGAGGTCGTCTATGCAAAAGTCTGTGCAAAAAAAGCTCTCTTTAAAAAATAGTCGTGGTCAGGGAATGATTGAGTACATGATTCTTGTCGCTCTTATTGCCGCTGGAAGTATCGGTATTATTCGTGTTGTCGGTTATAATATTGGCGCACAGTATGAAAACATCAACCGTGCCTTAGGAGCCAAGTCTTCTACCCCAATAAAAGTTCTGAATGCGGATCAAAAGAATCTTAACAAAAAAGATCTATCTGATTTTTTAAAAGGGTCCCGTTGAATTGGGGCTCACGCGGACAGGCTTTTATCGAAGCTTTGCTGTGTTTGCCTGTGAGCCTCATCGGTATCGCGACGTTACTGGGTGGTTTGATCTACTTCACACATCAAATGCTCATCAGTGAGTGGAGCGAAGACTATCTGCTCTGCCAACTGTCCGCAGAGGATTCCACTTGCCACCAACAACTTCAAGGTCGGTTACGGACACTCAAATTATATAGTCCTCAGTTCAGTGTTGAAGAAACATCTGAATACTTAAGTATTCAAATACAAATGAGATCTCACATTCATGGACGACTTCACATGGAACTCCTTAAAAAAATATCTAAGCAGCCCTTTGAAAAAAACATCTAAATCCGATCATGGTTTTGCTCTAGTTTCTTTTATTTCTATCTTTCCGATTGTTATCCTGCTTCTGCATTACAGTTTCAATTGGGCGTCAACATTTAACAAAGCCTCTTGGCTTCGTTTTACTTGCTTGCGGGAAAGTCACTCTGTTCAGAAAAGACTTTTAAAGCACATCGACAATCCACGTCTATTCAACCAAAGAAGCCGCCATCTCAGCCATCAATTAAAAATAAAGCTACAAAGTTTATCTACATCCACAGAGCTGATTTCCTATCCGAAATATGAACGTTTAAATCCTCTTAAGCACCAATTGAAGTTGGCCTTTAGAATGAATACAGAAACTCTTTGCGGAGCCTATTTTAAGTTGGAGGACAATACGTGGAAAATAAAAATATTCTACAAAACAACAAAGGACTGATTTTAATTGAGTCTTTATTCCTATCCGTTGCTATCGCTGGATTATTAATTATATTTGCAAAATTGATTGAACACCACCGCCAACAAAGTAAGAAGTATCACTTCAGCCAAACATGGAGCGAATCAGAAAATGATAAAAGATCTCTTCTTTTCTTCTCAAAATAGATGGCTTTGGGGAGGCATGCTGATTCTGACTATCTTATTTGTTATCTTACAAAAAAAGACAGCCCTTTCCAACAAAGTATCAGACAGTGAAGAACCCTTACTGGCAGATACAATGATTCCTTTAGGATATGCTTTACTGCCACTGCAGCTTGAAAATATCGACAGCTTAGCTTCCCTGATTGGAGCCTTTGGATTAATTGATTTGTATGGACAACAAGAAGATAAAGTAGAACTTCTAGCCTCACGAATAAAAATTCTTCAGGCGCCACTGAATCCCCATCAATATGCAGTTTTAGTCCCTCAACCTCTATCCCGCAATATCATGCTTCATGGTGGGCCTTACTGGGGAACCGTATTAAATCGCAGCGAAAATACATCTTGGCCGAAAAGTTCGAAGAAAGTCCTAGGAACAGAAGCCCTGTCCCAAGAAACGCCACGAGAACATCTGGAGATTCCTCCAAAAAACTCTAGCAAGAAAACTAATAGGAAAGTTAAAAGCAAAAGTTTCTCAACAACACCACGGAAATATTTAACGTCAACTCCTGTGGAAATTGAATATCACAGTGGTTCCCCCAATAGAGCGCACTAAAAATGTCTATCAAAATAAAATGGCGGCATGGGCTTACTTTTTTATTGGTTCTGGGCCTAGCAAAAAATTTATCAGCGGCCACTTCCACCTCGCCAAACTATCTCAACAGAGGAGCAAGCGGGACGCCGCTATTTGATAGACTCATAGATGAGTATGATAGGGAGTCTTCCTCATATCGTGAGCAGGCCGCGATACGACTACAGGTGATACTCTTGCAGGAAAAGTTGGATGCACGGCAAGTGCGCCTATCACTGGCTTTGCTCAGCTCGCTGGAGCCTTTTATGACTCAGAGTAATTTTGTGGATTTAAAAAGGAAACTGGGACAGCTTCAACTTCCTATTCAGTTGCCTATTCAACTTCCCGCAATAAAATCTGTAGCAATAAACAAATCTAGGGGGCCATCCTCTGTTCTTGAAAAGAGCAGTTCGCCTCGAAAAAGCGAGCCTGTTATAAAAGAGATTCACCGTTTAAGAAAACTTGAATGATCCCATTGTCACCTAGCTCTGTTTGTCCATTGCCCCAATGGCGATCTGGATGAACGTGATAAGTCCACCAGTCACCCTGAAGGGCTGGAATGCCCCACTTCGGACTCTCGAGCAGAGCTTGGCGCGTTCTGAGTAAAGAGGAGTCCTCTATCGGAGAATCACTTCCGAAAAAAAGAGGAATTTTATTTTTACGCAGAAGTTCCCACTGAAATAAACTTCCATGGAGTTCATCAGGTAAGGTCTTCTTAAGCCATGTGTGATCACTGAGCCAGTGGCAAGGCTGCATATGACATGTGACATGTAACGGCTTCATCATTTGAAGCGTATCCTGACGTAAGAGCTGCACATGCTCTAAATGCAATCGCCCTAAAATACCTTCAGCCGCCACCTCACGAGCTGATTTAACCGCTGTGTGTACAGCCTCGTCACCTATACAGTGAATCGCCACTTGTAATCCGGCCTGCCATGTTTGACGTAAGACCTCTTTAATATTTTCAGAAGTCCAAATCAGCAATCCTTTTTGCCCTTCACCGCGATAGCTTTGTGAAAGAGCTGCTGTCTTAGACCCTAATGATCCATCAATAAATATCTTTACACCTTGTACTCTAATTTGCTCTGCTACCTGCGAACGCATTTCATGAATACATTTAATTTCTTTTTCTACATCGTTGACAGACTCTATCGTGACAAAGCCCTCTATGAATACTGTTAAACTTTTTGAGTCTTCCATCTGTTTCAACATATTCCAGAAAAAAGTATTCATGGATAAATCACGCACATGGGTGAAGCCCGCACGATTAAATATTTTCTGTGAAGATAAAAAGAAACTGCGATGTTGTGATTCCGAAAAATCCGGCAACATCAAGAGTGCATTGATATGGGCCTGATCAAATAGAATGCCTGTAGGCTCTGAATTGGAAGTGCGCACAATCCGCCCCCCTTGAGGGTCTACAGAAAAGTCGTAGCCTCGACGAGTTAACTCTTGTATCGCTTTTGAATTGAGCCAACTGGCATGCCCGTCTACGCGAGAAAAGAAAACTGGATAATCGGGAAAGACGCGATCTAATAGAGACCTATCAGGTAGTTCAGAGTTACTCCATTGATTTTGGTCCCAACCAAAACCTACTAACCATTCAGCGCGAAAATGCTGTGGTAAAACCTGTAAATTAGAAATGTCACTTGAGTTTTTTAAAGACTGTAGCTTGAGGCCTTCGGCCACCTGTCCGGTGGCCCAAAAGTGTGTGTGACTATCGTAGCAATTATGAATGATCTGACTCATTCAAACTTTTTAGCGACCGCGAATGCCACCGTCAATAGTTCCCGGAAGCGTTGTGCCCGGTAAAGTCGTTCCCGGAAGAGTATTTCCTGGATACATTGTACCTGGTAGAGTCGAAGACCCTGGCACTCCTATCACTGATGGAGCTCCAGTACCAATACCGACACCAAAGTTAATGCCACCAGCTAAACCACCCACGCCCGTGTAACCTGTACCGTAGTAAGACTGCATCTGAAGTTGTTGCAATTGCATATTCAACTGAACGATTTGCTGTTGAATTTGCATAGATTGCTGCTGACGTTGATAAGCCTGTTGTTGCATCTGCATTTGCTGTTGCAACTGTGCTTGGTAGTACTGCTGTTGTTGCTGATAGTACTGCATTTGCATTTGTTGCTGTTGTTGTAACATTTGCATTTGGTATTGTGCGCTTAACTGTCCTTGCAAACCAGTTGAACCCATCATGCCTGGAAGGCCCATGCCGATTCCACCCATGCCCATTCCGAATTGACCGCCAAAGCCGTACTGAGGCATACCCATACCGTAGCCGCCCATACCTGGCATTCCCATACCAATTCCACCCATGCCGCCCATTCCGTATTGTGGCATTCCCATGCCCATTCCGAATTGACCGCCAAAGCCGTACTGAGGCATACCCATGCCGATGCCACCGCCCATACCAATTCCACCCATGCCACCTACGTTACATGGATAAGTGATACACATGGCCATGCCATTACCTGGAATTCCCATACCTAATTGGCCACCCATTTGGATTCCTCCAAAAGGACCGCTCATCATGCCGTAAGGATTCATACCTGGCATATACATACCGCCGCCCATTGGACTGCCGTACATGTACTGTGGATAACCAAAAGCTCCGCCTTGTGCAGCGAATGGACCGAACATGCCGTTCGCGGATCCACCTAAACTCCAACCACCAGAAGCACCGAACGGAGAACCACCGCCACCATAAGTGGAAGCACAGCCGTAGGCTCCAGGGCCAACTAAACCATTAAGTACACCGGACATCCCTGCTTGATAGAACGGATATCCATAAGAGATTCCTGAAGTAGGAGCTGGCATACCATAATTCGCATAAAAATCTTGATTAGAACGAGTTTGGTTTTGCTCAACACGTTTACCTAAGTACATCATACCTAAGCCGGCACCGACGTTAGCAATTGTCGATACCCAATCACGTTTTAGAGTTGGACCGCCACCGCCACGCGAAGCATTACCGCAATCATCACAATCACTTTCAGTTGAACGACGACGAATATCAGCTTCTGCACGAGCGTAATCAATTTCAAATTCACGATCTTCAATGTCTTGACGAATACGATCAATACGATCTGCATTATCACGCAACTTAACTTGTTCACGTCTGTATTCCGCTAGTGCGTTGACACACTCACGTGAATTCACATTACGCGATACACTTGTTGGGCGTAAACTCACATCACTACAGATACTCGCTTTTACTGTACCTGCAGTTGCTGCTGTATCACCGCCACAGTGAGTATTCCAAACTGTTGCAAGCGCTGCAGGGTAAACTTCTTCTTTATCTGCACATGTATTTGTTGGAGCACGCGGCGCTGGAACATCTGTCGCACCACCCTCAGCCGGAGGAGGCGGAGCTGATGCTGTACATGTCGGATGCGTTTGGTAACGATCACATGTATTGGCGCGTTCGATATGAGTATCTAATAAGAAACTGACAACATCTGGATCAAAATAGCGATCAATACGACGACGTAAAAGTTCAAGTTTACGTTCACCACGCTCGAGTTCCAACTGACGTTTTTCTAAGTCTGCATTCAATCTAGAAATCGCACTGCGCTCTTCTTGCTCACGATCACTTCTATTGACCGCTGAACGAGAGACACGTGCGTCCTGTGGACATGACCACTGTCCACTATAATATCCCGACCCCCACATGTTGACATTGGCATGCACGTTCGGGCTGAACACAAAAAGTAGCCCCAAGACACCCAATATGACTCTATAATTGTTAACAAACATAGGATCTCCTAAACCTTATCGTATCACTCTTCGACATAGTGTCTCGGAATCTAAAATCAAAAATGGGCTTAGGTCAGGATTGACATATAAATCTGGACCAAAGACAAAAACTGCGCTTAATTAAAATCTCATATGGAGACACTCAAACCCACTCTGCTTTGTATAGACGATGAAAGTGATAACCTCGAGGCCCTTGAGCGTCTGTTTCGCAAAAAATATGAGGTCCTGAAAGCCACCTCGGCCCAAAAGGCCTTTGAAATTCTGGATACCCGTCTTGATGTGTCTGTGATTATTTCTGACCAGCGAATGCCCGTTATCACCGGAGTTGAGTTTTTAGAAAAATCCATACTGTCTCATCCTCATACATCCCGTATTTTGCTGACAGGCTACACCGACATTGAGTCCGTCATTGAGGCTGTAAACAAGGGGCAGATTTTTCGCTACATGACTAAGCCATGGGACCCCGTCGACTTAATCAATACAGTCGACAAAGCCTACGAACAGTACGCTTTAAAAACTCAGCTCATCCAAAAAAACCAAGACTTACAAAAAGCTCTTTTAGAATTGCAAAACCTCGATAAAGCAAAGAATCAATTTATGATTTTGATCAATCATGAGTTGAAGACTCCCCTCACAACGATTTTGAGCTTCGGTGAGTTATTAAAAGAGACTGAGCTTTCAGAGGAACAAACTCTTTTTATCAATCGTATTATGAAGTCTTCTGAAAAGTTAAAAAATATTGTGGAAGACGTGTTGCTGATTGTAAAAGGTGAAATCGGTTTAATCCCAGTCAAAAAGGATCTAGTCAGAACAGACTGGTTCCTACAGAACATACCTACAGAAGTAAAAGCTTCGCTTCAGGCAAAACAGCAAACCCTTAAGCTCGTCAGTGAATTAGAACAAATCGAAGTCGATCAGCAATTGACTCTGATCGCTTTAGGACGCGCGCTACATAACGCAACGAAGTTTGGCTTAGCAGAAAGTCAGATCACAGTTTCTATTGATTCCGATCCAACTTATCGCGTGATTCTAGCCGTGGAAAATCAAGGCCCACAGATATCAGCTCAGCTCATCGAAAAGATCATGCAACCTTTCCGTCTTGATGAAAATATCATGAATCACTCTGTCGGCATGGGATTAGGACTCAGCATCTGTAGCACTTTGATGAAATGCCAAAATGCTTCTTTAAAAGTGGTCAACACACCTAAAGGGGTTAGAACTTACTTCTTATTTAAGTAGTCCGAATCTCGGGCAAAGCCGTTTTTATTTTTCCTCGATATCCTTTTGTAAGGGCTTAGACTACGCCTTGCTTTTTGCACAAGTCATTTTCACAGAGGATATCAATGGGGCTTTCAACATTTATTGGATTAGTGTTTCTTTTAGGTGAAATGGTGTTGGCCTCATCGTCAGTTCAATCCCCAATGCAACCTCAAGTGTTGTCAGAAGAAACTCCCCTTCTGATCGAGATCGGGGAAGAGTGGCCACTACAAGGATCAATTAAAAAAATTTGGATTGAAAACAAAAAGCTTCTTATCGCTCAGTTAACAGCAAAAGGAAATTTGTTTTTAAAACCCCTCACGACAGGCCAAAGCTATATTCGCCTTGATGGACGGCTGCAAATGGTAAAGGTTTTACCTCTCGGAAGTAAAAGAAAGTTTCAGATTTGGAAAAAAATCAGTCAGCAGTTTGTTCAGATATCTGTGGATTATTGTCAACTGCAGGTCTGTCTTAAAGGTTCGCTCTTTCGCATCGAAGATTACCGAAGACTGTTGTCTCTGATGCAGCAACACCAAAGCTACGTCCTTTTAGCTCTTCATGTAGACCCTTTTATTATCCCAGATCTGGAACAGGAATTTAAACTTTACATGCGGCAAAGGGGAATAACTCCGAATCGTGTGATTTTTAATTCAGTTTCTGACCCTGTATGGTCGACATCACTAACAGCGACAAATCTGAAAGCATCAGAATCGAGTGCGGTACAATTACGCCATTTAGGAATACGTGCTCAGCAAAACCATCTTACACCGGAAATACGCGACAATATAAAAGTTGCGGTCAGAATCATGGAAATCAATAAAAACTTCGAACGACGAATCGGAGTGCAGTGGCCAGAAAGTTATCATGCAGAAGTCTTAAGTCTTTCACAGCTAGAGCCAGAAAAATCGTTTGAGCTGGCTTTACTGGCAGCACAGCGCAATGGTGAAGCTCGAATGTTAGCCTCGCCCACGCTGATTAGCCGCAGCGGGGAACTGGCAGAGTTCTTCGCCGGAGGCGAATTTCCCATCCGCATTCACAGCCATAAAAATTCTCAAAGAAATACAAGTCTTCAGTGGAAAAAATATGGTATCAGTTTAAAGCTCTTTCCGAAAATAGATCCTCTGGGACAAATGAGTCTTAAAATCGCAAGTGAAGTTTCCTCTATCGACTATAGCAATAAAGTAGACGACATCCCTGCCCTGCAAAGCAATCGCGTTTCTAGTTTTTTCGATCTGATTGAAAATAAAACGATTGCGATATCAGGCCTGATAAAAAATGAAGTCAGTCAAAGCTCGGCGGGACTGCCATGGTTAAAAGACATTCCCATTTTAGGTAGTCTATTTTCTAGCCGTAGCTTTCAAAATCTCCAATCGGAATTGGTTATTTTTGTCACTCCCTCGCTTATGGAGTAAGAATGCATCCCGAGATAAAAGACAAAATCCAACAGATCTTTTTCAAACAAAAAAACGACCTCCGCTACGATTGGGCTGATGACTTTAAAAAATCAGCTCCCCAGCAGTTCCCACGTATTTATAACGAGCTCAACGACTTAGGACCACTCAATCAACTGCTGGCAGATGGATCTATCACCGAGATCTTGGTGAACTCACCTCACGAGATTTTTTACGAAAGAAACTCGCGGCTTTTTCAACATGATGATCACTTTTTTTCTGTTCAAACCTACAATGCGGCATTAGAACGGCTCGCACATCGCTGTGGTACATACTTGAATCGCGACAAACCCTTTGTTGAAGGAAACTATAAAAATATCCGTGTCACGATTGTATTCAACGAAGTTTCTAGAGGTTTCCATTTACTTTCGCTGCGTATACAACCCTCATTACCATGGACTTTGACCTCTTTGGCTAAAAACCAGTGGTGTACAGAGCAGCAAGTAACACAGATTCGGCAGACACTCAGTCATCGTCATAATTTTTTAGTTATTGGCCCTACTGGCTCAGGGAAAACCAGCTTTATGCAAGCACTGCTGAATGAGTTCAAACCAAATTTGCAACGACTGGTGGTTATCGAAGACACGCAAGAATTACATCTTCCCAACGCCGTCAGCGTCTCTTTATTAACCCGTGAAGACCCCAGCGGTTTAGTCAGCAACGTGAATATGGACCATCTGCTAAAGCGAGCCTTGCGCCTACGCGCCGATCGACTGGTGGTCGGGGAAATTCGTTCTGACGAAGCCCGTACGCTTTTAATGACTTTAGCAACTGGACATGCCGGTAGTTTTGGTTCTTTACATGCGTCAACGGCAGCAGAAGCCCTTCTGCGCTTAGAGATGCTGATTCAAATGGGAGCCCCTCAATGGAGCCTTTCTTCTATACGAAGACTGATCCAGCTCTGCGTGCATTCATTATTTGTTGTCGAAAATCAAAATGGAAAAAGACGGCTTGAAGGTCAGTATCAAATCAGCTCTTTAGAAGAGCATGGATTTACCTTAAGCCGTTTAGAATAAGCTAGTATTCAGCTGTTATTAAACTTACTTATTATTTTCTTCGAGAGCTTTTTCAGCCTGTGCACTTAGACGTACACCGACTTCAACTAATTGATCACGATGAACCGGACTTGGAGCATCACTCATCAAATCAGTAGCTTTCGCCGTTTTAGGGAATGCAATCACTTCACGAATCGCATCTGTTTGCGCTAGTAACATCACAAGACGATCCATACCCCACGCAATACCACCATGCGGAGGAGTCCCGTATTTCAATGCATCCACAAAGAATCCAAACTTAGCTTGGATATCTTCTTCACTCATACCTAAAAGACGGAAGATCGCCTGTTGAATTTCATTGCGATAAATTCTGATTGAACCGCCACCCATTTCGTAGCCGTTGCAAACTAAGTCGTAAGCTTTCGCTAACATTTTTGGATAAGCTTTTTCGTTATTATTGATCATGTCCTCAAAGAACTCGTCTGTTGGTGACGTGAACGGATGATGTCTTGAAACCCAGCGCTTATCATCTGGCGAGTACTCAAGTAGTGGGAAGTCCACAACCCACAAGAAGTTGTACTTGCTTGTATCAATCAACTTCAACTCACGACCCATGTGTAGACGTAATGCTGACAGAGCAGAACACGCAGGATCAAAATCATCTGCCACCACAAGGGCGCAATCGGCAGCCGTACAGCCCAACTGAGTGAACATGGCTTTTAGTTTTTCCTGTGAAACAAACTTCGATGCTGGCGAGTTGATCGTGCCATCTGCATCTTGCTTCATCCAAACAAGACCTTTTGCTCCATTTTTCTTAGCAAGGTCTGTGAGCTTATCGAATTGTCCACGCGAGAACGTACCGCCTGAAGGGATATTCAAACCGCGTACGATACCACCACGAGATAAAGCATCATCAAAGACTTTAAAACCAGAGCCTTGCGCTACCTCTGAAAGATCTACGATCTCCATAGCAAAACGTGTATCTGGTTTATCAGAACCATAGCGGTTCATCGCTTCGAAATAAGTCATACGCTGCAGTTTCGGAACATCGATCCCTTTGATCTCTTTCCAAATGTGGCGCAACATGCGCTCATTCAAATCTAAAATATCTTCCACATCAATGAACGACATTTCCATATCGATCTGAGAGAACTCAGGCTGACGATCCGCACGCAAATCTTCATCACGGAAACAGCGAGCGATTTGGAAGTAACGATCATAACCCGACACCATCAAAAGCTGTTTTAGAATTTGTGGTGACTGAGGTAACGCATAGAAGTTACCTGGATTTACACGTGATGGAACCAAGTAGTCGCGGGCTCCTTCTGGAGTTGATTTAAATAAGATCGGAGTTTCCACTTCAAGGAATCCGTTACCAGAAAGAAACTCTCGTACCAAGCGGGCCACGCGGTGACGCAAAATCAGATTGTGCTGTAGGCGTGGTGAACGCAAATCAAGGTAGCGATATTTCAAACGTAACATTTCATTTACATTTTCATCATCAATTTGAAATGGAACCGTAGCCGCTGTATTTAAAATTTCACAACGAGTCGCTTCAACTTCAACTTCACCTGTTGCTAGCTTAGAGTTTTTCATGCCGTCTGGACGAGCACGAACAACACCTTCAATCGCCACAACATACTCAGAACGGAAGTCTTTTGCCGATGCTGTATCAGACTTATTAGGATCAAGTACCACTTGTACAAGGCCTTCACGATCGCGCAAATCGATAAACACAAGGCTACCGTGATCGCGTCTTGTATTGACCCAACCCATCAAAACAACTTTTTGCCCTACGTGTTGGGCTCTTAAATTTCCGCTGTACTCTGTTCTTTTCAGTTCTTTTACGAATTTCATAGCGAATAGAATCTCACAACTGGCAAAGCCCAGTCAAAAGCCATCTTTTCGTAGACGGCTGGCCCCATACCCCTTATTATAGCCTCTATGCCAAAGTTCAAATTTGATTTACAAGCGCCTTTAGATTCAGCAACTGCCTACAACAAAATCAAAACCCTGTTGTCTGGCGAAAATGACTTTAAAAAGTTCGACCCGAAAGTTTCATGTAACTTCGACGACCCGAGTAAAAAATGTAATATTCAGGGTAGCCAGTTCAAAGCGAACTTAGCCATCCAACCACAGGATAGCAACTCGAGTAAAATCGCTATTGAGGTTGAGGTGCCACTCGCTTTAAGTCTGTTTAAAGGCAAGATACAAGAAGCTATCGAAAAAAATCTAAAGCGAATACTCTAGTTCTTACTGAATAAGGCTCTTTTTATGGCGGTTAAAAAGAAAAAAGCGCCGGCTAAGTCCGTCGCTAAGAAAAGTACAGCAAAACGTACTCTTAAAAAAAAGGCAGACAACACAGAGGTTCGTAGCGTTCAGGCCGAAATCATGGCTGATGATGAAGCTATTCCATATGCTTCGCTCGATACACCGCTAGACACACCACTCGATGCAATAGACACCGAACCTTCCGAAACAGAGGCCTACGAGCCTGAAGGTTCATCTGATCTAGCGATTACTCCCCGTGAAGGCGCTGTCGCCAGCAAAGATCCTTTAACTTTATACTTACAAGAAATCCGCAAATATCCCGTACTGACCCGTGAACAAGAACAGGATTTAGCGAAAAGGTATTACGAAACCAAAGATCCTCAACTGGCACAAACCTTAGTAAAATCCAACCTGCGCTTTGTGGTGAAAATCGCTGCTGAATACGCTAAATTTTCGTCGAAGCTGATTGATGTGATTCAAGAAGGCAACGTGGGTCTGATGCACGCGGTGAAAGAGTTCAACCCGTATAAAGGAAATCGCCTGATCACTTACGCTGTCTGGTGGATTCGCGGCTACATTCAAGAGTATTTAATGCGTCAGTTTTCTATGGTGCGCATTGGAACCACGGCTAATCAAAGAAAACTTTTCTACCAACTGCAACGTCAGAAACAGGAATTGGAAAGCATGTCTTCGCCTGAAAGCGTCGCTTTGCTTTCTAGCAAATTGGGCATTCCTGAAGACGAAATCACCGAAATGGCGAAGCGCCTGAGCTCACGTGATATCAGCTTAGATAAACCTGCAAGTAATGATGATGAAAGCTCGACTCCGCTTTCTAATCTCTTAAAAAAGGAAGATGGAAGTCTGCCTTTAGATGAACAAATGGCACTGGATGAGCAACTTAATTTACTAATGAATGCCGTCAACGAGCTGCGTGCCAGCTTAACCGAGAAAGAAAGAATTCTGTTGGAAGAGCGCGTGCTCAGTGATGATCCGCTAACTTTACAAGAGATCGGTGACAAGTATGGCATTACCCGCGAAGCCGTACGCCAAACGGAAGCCCGTCTTATGAAAAAGATCCGCGAGGCCATGCTGGCCCGCTAAATACCTGCTGATGAGCTGATTATTAGATAGCCTATTAGATAGCTTCTAATTCGCCAGCTTCAATTGTCGTTGTTAATTTTGCACGTAAGCGAATCACTGCCTGTGCATGTAATTGAGATACACGTGACTCTGTCACTTGTAGAACTTGCCCAATCTCTTTTAAGTTAAGATCTTCAAAGTAATACAAGGAAAGGACAAGACGTTGTCTTTCTGGTAATTCTTCAATGGCTTTCGCCACCACATCCTTAACCACTTTTAAATTAAGTTGGTTGAATGGATTACCTGACTTCGCACCTTCTAATAGATTAGCAATCGATTTTTTATCTGAATCGCTGAACGTAGGCTGATCGTCAATGGAAAGTAAGCTTACCGGACGAACCTGATTCACCAGTTCATGGAACTCTTCAATTGGCATGTTCAAACGAGCCGAAATTTCTTCTTCTGTTGGAGCACGTCCGATTTCATTTTCTAATGCAGCAATTGTACGATCCAAGGCTTTAGACTTGTCACGCACCGATCTAGGCACCCAGTCCTGAGAGCGCAACTCATCTAGAATCGCACCACGAATACGGAACTCGGCGTAAGTCTTGAATTTATTATCACGAGTTGGATCCCACTTATCAATAGCATCCATTAAACCAATAGAACCAGCAGAGATTAAATCATCTAACTCGATATTCGGAGGTAAACGCACAGCGATCTTTTGCGCCACAAACTTAATTAGCGGAGCATACTCGCGAATAAGATCTTCTTTTTGATCACGCTTTAAGTTTTTTCTGGGTTCTTCTTTATATTTCTTCAGAAGATTCGCTTTTGACATTACTGACCCCTCTACAAACTATATTATCCGATAAGTTAAATCTCACAAAGTCCAAACAGCCTAAGCATGACCTGAGGCTGGTCTAAATAATGACTCAAAACCCTGAGCTGTGCCCGCTACTGAGGCAGCTGTATTGTTTTGAGACACTACATCTCGGCACAGCGAACTCAAAGCCTGTGCTGACACTGCTTTCGCGTCCTGACGAATGATTAATCGCTGCAATTGATTCGATAATTTCAGCTGAGAATCAAACGGAATTGTCTTCTTATAGTTTAATCTCACTGGTAAGAACTGCTGAACTACGTCTGCAAATTTTACGAATAGCTGCTCACCCGCTTTTTCATCCTGTACTTGGTTACAGATAATCGAAAACTTTTGAACGCGATATTTCTGATGTAATACTTTAATCAAAGCGTATGAATCTGTAAAACTCGAAGGATCTGCCGTTAAGAGCACCATACACTCATCTGCAACTGAGTTTAAATGCAAGACATGATCATGCAGACCTGGAGATGTATCAATCAGCAAATAGTCATAGATAAAGCTCACCTCTGAAATATGAGCTAGTACCTCACGACGTTGAAATGCATTCATTTGACTGACTTCATACAATCCACTGCCACCTGCTAACATATCAATGTTCGGAGCGGCTGCTGTTAGACAGTCTTTTAAAGGAACTCCATTGAGCAGATCATGTACAGTTTTCTTCGGATGAATACCAAAGAAAATGTCCACGTTGGCCATTCCTAAATCGCCATCTAGAATCAATACCTTTTTTCCCATTTTTGAAAGGCCCACAGCCATATTACATGCAACTGAGGTCTTTCCCACTCCACCTTTTCCAGATGTTATACTGATAATTTTCATAAGCTGACTTCCTGCTTGCGATTTTGAGTGATTTTCAACAATAGATCGACAACGCGCTCTGGAGTTGCATACTCGAAATCTTCCGGAACTTTCGGGCCAATACCAAAAGCAAATAGCTCCGTGTTCACTTTGCGAATAAAGTTATAAATATTTCCGTGCTGTGCAGCTTCGTCTAAATCATTGAAGATCACATCATCAAAGCCAACCGCTTCGTAGCGTTTAGCGCACTCTAGTAAGTCAGCGTCTTTTGCGGTAGCCGACAACACAAGATGTGTTCTTAAAGAATGAAATACCGGAGGCCCAATACGTTTAACGTAGTTCACTTCTTCTTGATTTCTCATGTTCAAGCCAGAGAAATCCACTAACACATGATCTAATTGTTCTAAGTGAGGAATCACATGTGACCAATCCTGCTGTGAACGCACCGATAAGAATGGAACATTTAAAATCTGAGCGAAAATTTTCATCTGCTCAGCTGCGCCTACTTTCGTGCTATCCGTAGAAATAATCGCCACGCGTTTCTTTTGGTTCAAGATCATGTCGCTGGCTAATTTAATCAATGCACTCGTCTTACCAGAACCTGATGGTCCCATGAATAAATGGAACTGTTCACCTTGGCCTGAAGTTACCGGAGTCGTATCTAAAATATATTTAGCCATCCAGCTTTCTACAGTGGCTTTGTTGCCTTGCTGTTGTGCTGAAAGTTGTTTTTGACATTGCGATACCACATTACCAGCCACTTCTGGTAATAATCCGCAAGACGTCAACTTCTGGTAATGCGCACTCATTTGATAGTGCACGCCATAGTCGGCACCAGGATGAGCTTGCACGAAGCTTTGAGGCATAGTTTTAAATTGTGACATCACTTGCTTTAAAGTTTCGATCTCTTGCTTTAAAGATGTCACTTCCATGTCATTCCATGCTTTCTTCGCCACCTGAGTCACGGCTGTCTTTTCTTGTCCGCCAATATGGTCATCGTCGATCTCGATGTAACGCTTTTCTGTTAAGCGATATGGTGTCGTCTTAGAAGTCAATTTAGGTGGAGGCGTAGCTGGCGTCGCCGCTGGCATTTTTGCCAGCTGACTTTCAATCATCTTGCGCATCACTTCTTTTTGATCTTTTGCCGGAATACGCTGAAATTTCTCTTTATGCATATCTGGCATTTTTGATTCAACAAATTGTTTTTTACGCAGAATAGTCTCTGAGTATGCGGCTGTTACCTCGATACTTTTTTCTCCGCCCAAGCCGAAACCTTTTGTGATCTCTTTGGCCGATAAGATAATCGCATCAGGCCCTAATTGGGTCTTGATCATCTCAAGAGCTTCTTTCATCGATCTAGCTTCAAATTTCTTAACTTGCATACTCAACCTCGTTACCTAAAACCTAATTTAAACCAACGCTCGCCACTGACTGTACTTTTACATCGGCTGTGACTTCATTATGAGACAGCACAATCAATTGCGGAATAAAGCGTGATACTAATTTAAAGATGTGACGTCTTACCGTCGGACTTGTTAATAGAATCGGCTGCGATGCGATTTCGGGATGATTTTCGATTTGCTGAGCAATGTTCGAAATCATACGTGATGCCGACTGCGGGTCCATCACCAACTGAACGCCTTGTTCTGTTTGTAATAGAGCATTCGCTACTAACTCTTCTAATCTTGCATCTAAAGTCATAACTGTTACTGAACCATCTTCAGATGTGTATTTAGATGTAATCGAACGCGATAACTGTTTACGAACAGCTTCTGTTAATAAATCTAAGTCTTTAGTTCTTCCCGCTTCATCTGCTAATGTTTCAAAAATCGTCAACAAGTTACGGATAGACACTTGTTCTTTTAATAAGTTCTGCATGACTTTAACCACACCACCCAATGACAATTGATCTGGGATCAATTCATCGACCACTTTAGGGTGAGTTTTCTTGAAGTTCTCAATTAACTGAGACGCTTCTTGACGGCCCAACAATTCGTGAGCATGGGTACGAATCATCTCGGTAATATGAGTCGCCATCACTGTTGGTAAGTCGACCACTGTATAACCAGCTAACTCGGCTTTTTCACGATTAATAGCTGAAATCCACATCGCATCCAAACCAAATGCCGGCTCTTTTGTTGGAATACCATCCACTTGCTCTGTCACTTGTCCTGGGTCCATCGCTAACAGAGCATCCGGTCTTAAAACACCGCCGCCGATTTTATTGCCTTTAATTAAAAAACGATATTCGCCTGGAGCTAACTGTAAGTTATCGCGAATGTGTACACTTGGAACCACAATCCCTAAATCTAAAGCAAACTGTTTACGCACAGAAGAGATACGCTCTAAAAGGTCACCGGATTTACTTGAATCCACAACATTGATAAGACCATAACCAACTTCCAGCTCCACCATATCCAGTGGCAACATGCTTTCGACACTTTCTTTTTTCGGTGCGGTCAATTGCTCTTCTGCTTTTTTCTTTTCGTTTTGAATAGCTTCAACTTTGTATTGAGCCACAATCCATCCAAAAGAAACTAAACCTGCACCCATAATCAAGAATGGTAATGTTGGTAAACCTGGTATGATTGCTAGAACAGCTAAAACACCACCCGTGATATAAATCGCACGAGGATTTACAAAAAGTTGTCCTGTTACCTCTGCCCCCATATTTTCGCCACTGCTACTACGAGTCACGATAATACCGGCTGCTGTTGAAATGATAAGAGCTGGAATCTGCCCCATCAAACCATCACCGATGGTCAACATACTATAGTACTTAGCAGCCGTTGCCACATCGAGGCCTTTTTGCATAACACCAATTAAAAGACCACCCACGATATTGATCACAAGGATCAAGATGCCGGCAATCGCATCACCTCGTACGAATTTACTAGCACCATCCATAGCCCCGTAGAAGTCAGCTTCTTGCTCAACTTCACGACGGCGTTTACGTGCCTCTGTTTCATTGATAGCACCGGCATTTAGCTCGGCATCAATCGACATTTGCTTCCCTGGCATTGCATCTAATGTGAAACGAGCTGCAACTTCCGCCACGCGGCCAGAACCTTTGGTGATAACGATGAAGTTAATCACAACTAAAATGGCGAAGATAATAAAACCGATAACATAGTTATTACCAACGATTACATTGGCAAACGCTTGGATCACTCCCCCTGCTGCTGCAGGGCCTTCATGTCCGTGTGATAAGATCAAACGCGTTGTCGATACGTTCAAGGCCAAACGGAATAATGTCGTCATCAACAACAGTGATGGGAATGACGTGAAATCTAAAGTACGAGTGACGTAAATCGAAGTTAAAAGAATCAATAAGCTGATCGCCAATGAAAAAGTTAAAGCGACGTCAATCACCAACGCTGGCAATGGAATGATCATCACCGCAATGATGACTAAAACACCAATCGCAATGAAGAGATCTGTATTCTTCGTGTACTTTTCAAATCGTTTTGCAAATAAAAATAGTTGCTGCACGCTTTATCCCCGCCTAAATTCCTTGCTCAGGTTGAACCCGAGACCCTGCATTTCTTTTCTTACGACGCAATCTGTATACATAAGACAACACTTCCGCTACGGCTACAAACAGCTCACGCGGAATCACTTGCCCAATTTTCATTGTTTTAAAAATCGTACGTGCCAATGGCTTATTCTCGATAATTGGAATGTTATTATCACGTGCGATTTGTTTGATTTTTTCAGCAACATGGTCTCCACCTTTTGCAATCAATTGTGGAGCTGGCAAGTTATCTGAGTATTTTAAAACGACTGCAATGTGAGTTGGATTTGTAACCACAACATCACCTTTTGGCACATCAGCCATCATCTTACGGCTGGCCATCTCACGTTGCACTTTACGAATACGAGCTTTGATGATCGGATCACCCTCGCGAGATTTATGTTCTTCTTTAACTTCTTGCTTGGTCATCATCATTTCTTTTTCAAGTCTCCAGCGCTGAAAAAAGTAATCAGCAGCAGCAAGAACCAACATGAAAATACCCGCAGTTAAGAATAGTTTGAAAACGATAACACCTAAGTACCCCATGATCTGTTGCACATCGTAACCAGATAAATAAGGGATTAAGTTGATCTCAGATTTTAAAATTTTGTAGACGATCAAACAGATCGCTACCATTTTCATAATAGATTTTAACAACTCACCTAAACCGCGTACCGAGAAAATACGTTTTAAACCACTTAATGGATTTAGTTTATTTAAGTTGGGTTGTAGAGCCTCTTCATTTTGTAAAAGACCTGTTTGTAAAACTTGCGATAAAACACCAATGACTAAAGCGGCTAGCATCAGTGGCGTAATTAATAAACCTAATTTATAGCCAGCGAAAACTAACATTTCGATAAAACGACCTTCACGAACCATGTAGACCAATTCAGCGCCCATGGTGCGATTAAAAATTTCCACGATGTTTTGCATAACAAAGCGAGACGAGGCGTATAAAACACCTGCAGATACTAAAAAGAACAACGCCGTGCTGAGCTCACGGGTCATAGCTACTTGGCCACGTTTACGGAATTCTTCCCGCTTCGCGTCCGTCGCCTGTTCTGTCTTTTCGCCTTGATCGTCAGCCATCCTAGCCGAGTCCTTTCAAAACTTTCGTTTAAATCCGTTTAAATCGTTTTCAAAAACTTAAAAAACTCACTCATCGAAAAATCCATCAATCCCGACATCTGCATAACCAGTAATGGTAAGCTGATGAACAGAATAATGAACCCCATCATTGCCGTCACTGGCGCCAATGTCATAATCACATTGATCTGTGGCACCACACGGCTTAATAGCGCCACACCGAACTGGACTACCATCATGGAAATCATCAATGGTGCTGCTATTTTAATGCCAATAATAAAGAAGTTTTGAACTCTCATCACCACCTCGGCAAACGCTCCCACTTGAAAAGTCATTTGCGCCACTGGCGATGTGTTAAAGCTTTCCACTAGACCTTGAATCATCAAATGATGTCCGTTCAAAGCTAAGAATACTAATGTTGCAATCACTGTATAGAATTGCTCCATCGCATTTCCCATGGAACCCATCATCGGATTGAAGATTTGTGCCTGTCCTAAACCCATTGAAATCGAAACCATTTCACCCGCCATTGAAATGGCAAAGAAGAAAAGTCTTGTTACAAACCCTAGAATCAAACCAATCGCCACTTCACGTGCAGCTAATAGGATCAATTGGTCTTGCAGTCCATGTAAGCGCACCAGTGCTTCATTCGTCGCCACCGGAGGAAACACAACCACAGCAAAAACCAGTGAAAACAAAATCTTCACTGGCGCCGCTATAGACTGCGAACTGAAGATAGCAGCAGATACGACGAAGGCTGACATTCTTAAAAGAATCAACGCAAACATCAAAACCTGAACTTCATTCAGTTGAGAGATATTAAACACGTCCTATTACCCTCTTACTATCGTTGCAATGCTTTCGAAAAGATTCGTCGTATACGAACTCATCGTTTGTAGCATCCACGGTCCTACTAAAATCAAAACAATCGCCACCACAATCATTTTTGGCACGAAAGTTAATGTGTTTTCGTTGATCTGAGTCAACGCTTGAAAAATACTGATGATCAAACCGATGATCAGTGTGCTCAACAGCAAAGGCGCTGATAACAAAGCTAATGTTCTCAGCGCATCTTGTCCTAAAGTGATGACAATATCTTCACTCATATCTTATTCCTTTACCTCAGCCGAAGCTCTTCATCATGGAACCAATTAATAGCGTCCAGCCATCAACTAGAACAAAAAGCATAATTTTAAACGGCAAAGAAATGACAATCGGAGGAACCATCATCATCCCCATGGCCATTAAGACACTGGCCGCGAGGATATCGATTATTAAAAATGGAAGAAAAATAATAAAACCTATCATAAATGCTGTTTTGAGCTCAGATACGATAAAAGCAGGAACCAAAACCACTGTTGGCACATCTGCGCGAGTTTTAGGCTGTTCAATTTGTCCTAATTTTACGAAAAGTGCCAAGTCTTGGTCACGTGTCTGAGAAAACATAAATCGGCGCAATGGTACCAAAGCGTTTTCCATCGCCTGATCTTGCGAAATCGAATTAGTTAGATACGGCTGCACCGCTTTTTGGTTAATTTCATTAAATGCAGGAGCCATTACAAAGAAAGTTAAGAACAAAGATAAACCAACTAAGAGTTGATTAGGTGGCAACTGTTGCACACCCATTGCTTGTCTTAAGAAAGACAAAACGATCAAGATACGAGTAAAACCCGTCATCATGATCATAATCGCCGGCGCTAAAGTCAGAACTGTTAGAACCATTACCATCTTGATGGCGTTAACCACCTCAGTTGGATTTTTAGTTGTCTGGAAGCCCATATTTAAAGTCGGTAAAGTCACTTGAGCAAAAGCCCATGACCCCATCAATAAAATTGCAACCGGCAATAGAAGTTTAGCCAATCTCACGAAAATCTCCGCATTGATTTAATTTTTTTGCTAACTGTATCGGTAACTCCAGCAAACGAAAATTCTTCGTCTAACTCGTCCATCATGTCCGCTGGCGCACGATTCGCCTCTGGGGCTGCTGCTCTAGAAACGTTGGCTCTTTTTCCTTCAGCCGCCGCTTCCATTCCACCTGTTTGAGTCAATGAAGCTTGAAAGCTTTCTGGAACTTCTGCTGGGATTTCATCATCTAATAAAGACAATGACTTTAACATTGAAATATTCGTATCCGTCACACCAATCAAAATAGATTCACCAGCAACACGCACGATAGCTAGGCTTTTTTTCGGTCCCAAATAGTGCTGTGTTAATACTTTAATTTGCATGTTCGACTGATGAACTGTGTTCGAAAATTTGTAACGACGAACATAGTAATACGTCACTGCTAATAAAACAGCGATAATCACACCTGAAGCTAGCGCTTTAGAGGTCGCTGATCCAGACTCTGCTGCTTTTTTTCCATCAGCGATATTTAACGGAATCTGATCCTCAGATAATTTTGCCGTACTTTCCGTGTTAACCTTTGGCGCTGCTGCAGATTCAACAACCGCTGCTGGAGCAGCAGCGACTGCCGCCACATCCTCAGCCAACGCCGGAGTCAAAAATGCGCAAATCAAACTGAAAACCAAAAACTTTTTCATCATTTTAACTGCTCGATTCTTTCTGATGGAGAGATAATATCTGTCAGACGCACACCGAATTTTTCATTAACAACAACCGCCTCACCGCGAGCGATAAGTTTGTCATTAACTAGAACCTCCATCGGTTCACCGGCTAATTTCGCCAACTCGATAACTGATCCCTGAGTTAAGTTCAGTAATTCGCTTACTGGCATCTTTGTGCGACCAAGTTCAACTGTGACCTTCAAAGGAATATCCAGAATTAGATTTAAATTTCTGTCTTTCATTGAAGATGAAGTGGCATTACGACTTGCTTCTTCTTGCATGCTGCCTGACTGTTCCGCCATTTTATCCATTGGATCGTTTGACATATTTTCCTCTTATTTCTCGATTTGCTTTGTAATCTGCATTGCCACAGTGCCATGGTGAACACCGTAGTAACCTTTAAATTTTTTAACATTTTCAACTTGGATATCTAGTTCACCCGAAGAATCCTGAGTCAGTGGAATGATGTCTCCCACTTTTAAACCCATAAGATCTTTTAATTTGATCTCGGTTTCGCCCAAATTCACTTTAATATCGACATCTGTTTCCAATAACTGCTCTTTAATAATAGATGTCCATAGTTTCTTATCTGTTTGATCTGACTCAACTTGGAAACCAGTAGAAAGCTTTTGCTTGATCGGCTCGATAGTAGAGTAAGGAATCACAATAGAAATTGTTCCAGAGGCCTGCTCTAACTCAACATCAAATGTAGAGGCAATCACCACATCCGTCGGAGGCACGATACCAACGAACTGAGGATTGATTTCGGTTCTTTGGAAAGAACAGTCGATTTTTTCAATCGTCGACCATGATTGCTCAAGGTCATTAATAGCTAATTCCACTACTTTTTTAACGATTTGAAGTTCAATTGGAGTGAACTCTTTACCGTCCAATTTAGCGTAGGGACGATCAGCTCCACCAAAGAAAGAATCCACCAAAGCGTACGCTAATTTAGCTTCAATCACGAACAATGCCGAACCACGTAAGTTGTTGAAACGCAAAACGCTCATACAAGTTGGGATCGGTAACGTATTGATAAACTCACCGAATTTTAAAAACTCAGTAGACGTTAATGTGATAGACGCGATTTTTCTTAAAGAGGCAGATAAAGACACGCGGAAAGAACGCATGAATTTTTCGTAGATAACTTCTAATTGAGGCAAACGACCGCGGATAATACGGTCCTGACTGGTTAAATCGTAAGAAACTACATTTTTATCTTGGATGCCCGCAACACCTTTAATGCCGCCACCGCCACCGCCATCACCTGAGCCCGCCGCCGGAACATCACCATCAGTGACCGCAGCCAAAAGAGCATCAACTTCGCTTTGTGATAAAATCTGATTCAAGCGAGCCTCCTACTAGTTATAAAGCAACTCTGTGAAGTAAACGTTTACGATTTTTCCTTTACTTAAAAAGGAATTGATATTGTCTTTAATTTCACTTCTTAAAGCGTCTTTGCCTTCTGCAGATGAAACTTCTTCGTAACTTTTGCTAGAAAGAATAATAATAATAAAATCGCGGATTTGCGCTTTGCGATTATCGATCTCTTGGATAACTTCTTGGCCTCTTACCTCTAGCTCCATATTCACTTTTAAAACACGGCGGCCTTTAGTTCCGGCTAAATTAACAATGAAAGTTTCCAACGGAATCACTTTACCGATGTCATCCGGCTTCACTTGTTCTTCAGGTTTATTGATATCAGTGGGATCAATGATAATAGGTCTTTTATCCTCTTCGATTTGACGGCCTTTCCAAACCATAAAACCAACGAGCACCACCACCAACATGTTGACGACAACTAGACCAATAAGTAGATAAGGTTTCGACCCCGACGAATTGCCGGATTCTGTGGCTGCTGATTCTGTCGATGCTGCTTTTTCTTCAGCCAAATTATCCTCCTTGATAACGACCTTTTAAAAATGACACTTCCGTCTTCTTCAATATCAGCAACAGTAGTGCCATATAAACTTAGGTCTAGAGGAGCCACTTTTGGGCGTCCTATGTCAAAAAAATGAGGTCTGGCAGAATGGTCTAGGAAAAAACAGACAGTAAAGTTGACTAGTCCTGTTAATTTTTTGTCGGCGTCAGGACTCGACGAAGATCGCAGTCTAGGCGTAGATACGACAAAGGCCCAGCCTGCGGACTGAGCCTTTTTTGCGGTTAAAATTAGTTTATATGACCGGGTCTTAAGGGATAATTGTAGCTAGGATCATCGTCCCAACCCTCGTCTAAAAAGCCTTCGGTTTCTAATTTTTTTAAATCATCTTCTTCATCTAACAATTCGAATAACAACTGTAGCAAATCATCTGTCGTCACAATCCCCACGACATCTTCATTTTGCGCCACCAACATAGAGGAAATTTTAAATTTCAACATCTGATCAATGATCGTTTTGATGTTGGCACTTTTCTTCACGACACGTACTCGCGGAGTCATAATCTCTTTGATCGACTCTGCTGTATCACGCGCTTTGGCGATGTCAGTTACCGAGATAATTCCTGAAAGTTCATTGTAAGAATCCACCACTGGCAAATGGCGAATGTCGTGAGTTTTCATCAGCGATGCCGCTTCAGCAATACTTTTTTCTTCAGAGATAGAAATCAGATTCGAAGACATAATAGCGCTCGTTAAAAACGTCATAAGGCAACTCCTTGTCCTGAGACAGTTATAACACCCCACTTCCTTGTGCGGAGTGAACTATTCGTATTAGAATTGACGTTACCTTCTTGCCTTTGCAGCAAGACGAATGCGCGATGAAGAAAGCGCAACACAGGACTTAAGTCGCTGTCAAATTTTCAAATTCTGAATTTTCTCTAGGAACTGCTCGACCAAGGACGCGTTACCAGCCACCACTGTGCTTTCAAACGGATGAAAAGGCTGTCCGGTAAACGTTCTGACAATGCCGCCCGCCTCTTCAACTAAGAGCTGTCCGGCCGCTGTATCCCATGGTTTTAAATTTCGTTCCCAGAATAAATCAAAAACTCCCGATGAAACCAGCGCGATATCATAAGCCGCAGCACCCGCACGACGGATTCCGCGCGTCTCTTTCACCATGCTGGAAAAAATCTGAATCTGATCGGCGATCAGTTCGGGAATTTCAGTGGAAAAACCTGTGGCTAACAGGGCCTCAGAAAATTTTTCGGTTTTGGAAACAGACACTCTTTTTCCATTGCAGAATGTGCCTTTTCCCCTCTCGGCCACAAAGGTTTGATCCAGCATCGGAACATCCACAATCCCCAGTTCAATCAATCCGTCCACCTCTAGCGCCAACGAGATACAGAAAATTGGAAATTGATGGATGTAGTTTGTGGTGCCATCCAGTGGATCTAAAATCCAGCGAGCCCCTTTCTGCTGACGGCTCAGGTGAAGGTTTTCAGCGAATGTGGTTTCTTCACCCAAGAAGTCCACATCGGGACAGTGCTGTTGCAGGTAGTGCTGGATAATGCGCTCGGACTCGCGGTCCGCTTCGCTGACGAGGCCCAGCTTGTCTTTGGACTCAATATTGTGAATTTTACCAAAATATCCCAATAAACAGGCTCGTCCGAGCTTTACGGCCTCTATAGCTGCTTCATACCTAGACTTTTTCATATTTTTTTACCCCGAATTGACCATTTTTTTGTCTATAGGTTACACTGTAAGAACCACGTAAGTTTATATCTTGAGCCCTTACAGGCTTAAGTCTACAGTCGAATTCTGGTGAGGTCTAGATGAGTCAAAGAACAGATAGCATGATTAAGCTGGCACTTGTGTTTTTCGTATCCCTGCTTTCATTTTCTATCGGGACATACGTTGGTAAGAAATATTCGGATAACCAACACAAGCTGTCATTATTAGAACCAAAAGCGGAAGCTACAGCCGTAGCCCACACGCGTACAGCAGGTGAAACAATGCCTGAGGCGATGACAGGCCATGAAGGTGTCACTTTCCCAGATGCCGATTCTTTAGCGGGCCACAAGCCTGCGGCATTAACGGATCTTGAAGTAGCCAAACTTGCAGAAGAGTTTGCCGCTGATGACGAAGGTACATCTTTAGATACAGAAGACGGCGAAAGTGTTGCTGTGGCTAACGTTAAAGATGAAAAAATCGTGGGCACTCTGAAAAACACAGCTCCGCTTGTAAAAAATGCGGAAGTGCCGGTGATGAATGTAGAGGCGACAAAGCCTGTTGCAAAAGCTCCGAGTGTGGGCACAAGTGCACCCGTTACCTCAGCTCCTAGAGCTGAAGACCGTGTTCCTGCCAGTGTAAATCCTCAAAAGATAGCGGCAAAACCTGCGGCTAAAGAGGCTTCACCGATGTTCACAGTGCAAGTTGGCGCTTATCCAACTGAAGCTGAAGCTGCCGATATGACTCAAACTTTACAACGCCAAGGCTACAAAACGTCCTATGTTCCAGCCAATGTGAATGGCAAAACATGGTATCGCGTAAGTGTCGGTTTATTCGGCACTATCAAAGAAGCTCAAGATTATAAAACTGAATTCCTCTCTAAAACTAAATTGGGTTCAGCGATTGTCCAACGCGTTTCCGCTCAGTAATTGACTCCTTGCTGGTCGCATTTCGTCGACCAGCGTCAAGTCCCAATTATCTCGAAAATATCATCATTTGTAGGTATTTAGTTAGGCCATGAGTTCATCGAATAGCCTGACCCATCTTTTAAACCCAGAACAAAAACGTGCCGTCGAAACCCTGAATGGTCCATTGCTTATTTTAGCTGGCGCAGGCTCTGGAAAAACGCGTGTGTTAACTCATCGTATGGCGAACCTTATCGCACAAGGGATGGCCTCTACAGATGAAATTTTATGTGTGACTTTCACGAATAAAGCCGCAAAAGAAATGGAACATCGAATTTTCAAAATTTTGGCGGACCTTTCTGTACCTGTGACGCGTGAACTTTGGGTAAATACATTCCACTCATTTTGTGTGCGCCTTCTACGTCAGCACATAGATCTATTGGACTATAAAAAACCTTTTACCATCTATGACTCTGGTGATCAGCTCGCGTTAATTAAACGAGTTATGACAGCGTTGAACATCAACGACAAAATGTTCCCTCCAAAAAATCTTCAATCACGTATTAGTAATGCGAAAATGCTAGGATTAACTCCAGATGCACTTCGTGCAGGATCACCCTTAACAAAAATGGACCCTAAGTCTTTAGATGTTTTCACTCGCTATGAAGAAGAGATGAAACGCGCCAATGCTTTAGACTTCGATGACTTATTGTTAAAGACTTATGAACTCTTCCGAATGTATCCCTCTATACTCGAGTTTTACCAAAACAAATTTCGCTACATTATGGTGGATGAGTATCAAGATACAAATCACATCCAGTACCTTTTGGTGCAGATGCTGGCGAAAAGCCATCGCAACTTGTGCGTGGTCGGCGACGAAGATCAATCTATTTACTCATGGCGCGGAGCTGATATTTCGAACATCTTGGATTTTGAAAAGGACTTTCCTGAGGCCGTTGTTGTTAAGTTAGAAGAAAACTATCGCTCTTCTGCAAACATCGTCAACGCCGCAACCAAGTTGATTTCTAACAACTCTC
This sequence comes from Pseudobdellovibrio exovorus JSS, assembly GCF_000348725.1. NCBI lineage: Bacteria > Pseudomonadati > Bdellovibrionota > Bdellovibrionia > Bdellovibrionales > Pseudobdellovibrionaceae > Pseudobdellovibrio > Pseudobdellovibrio exovorus. Next base: position 591,835 of record NC_020813.1, on the reverse strand, counting down.
AACGTAAGGAAAAGACATTATTCACGAACAATGCTGAAGGTGATCTGATTCAAATACGTGAAGAGCGTAACGAATACGACGAAGCTCGTTTTGTGGCTAAAACTATTCAAAGCTTAATGTCATCTGGTGAAAATAATCTGAACGACTACGCTATTTTCTATCGCACAAATGCTCAGTCACGTGTGCTGGAAGAACAGCTTAGAACTTTGGCTTTACCTTATCGCTTGATCGGCGGCATTCGCTTCTATGAACGTGCCGAGATCAAAGATCTTCTTTCTTACTTACGCCTGTCGCAAAATCTACAAGATGATATGGCCCTTAAGCGCATCATCAATGTTCCTGCGCGTGGCATTGGAAAAACAACTGTTGAACACCTCGAACAAAAAGCCAATGAATCAAGACAGTCTTTATACAGCACGATTCATCAAGCCATTTTAGATCGCAGCTTCAATGCTGGAACTACGTCCAAACTGCGACGCTTTATTGATTTGATTGATGATCTTACGGCTCAGCAGAGTTCTTTTAAACTATCTGAATTCTATGCCATCGTTTTAGAAAAGACAGAATATGTGATCTCTTTAAAAAAAGAAGACACTCCGGAAGCGGAAGCTCGTATTGCCAACTTAGAAGAACTAGATAATGCCATCGCACAATTCGAGCAAGAACGCGGCGAAGAAGCCTCTTTGTCCAACTACTTGGAAGAGCTCACTTTAGCTTCGGATCAAGATCAAGTGGATGGTACAGTTAATGCCATCACCATGATGACCCTGCATATTTCAAAAGGTTTGGAGTACCCATTCGTTTTCATCGTGGGCTGCGAAGAAAACCTATTCCCCGCTTTCCGCGGCAACGAAGAGTCAGCGGATGATCTAGAAGAAGAGCGCCGTCTTGCCTATGTAGGGATGACCCGTGCCCGCAACAAACTGTGGATGACTCACACAAAAATCAGACGAGTTTGGGGACAAGAACAGATGAATCCGCCGTCCCGATTCCTAAAAGAAATTCCAAAGGAGTTCACACAGTTTTCATCAGCCACATTTGCTTCATCGCCATCTCGTTTTGCCGCACAGAATTCTTCGCGCTATGGCAGTGGTTCTTCCTCTCGTTCAGGCTACGATGAATATGCACAAACAAGCTATGATGATGATTTCTCACAATCAGATAACTATGTGCCGAAAAGCAGTGGTTACACGAAGGACCAACGTGTGCGTCATCCTACATTTGGTGTGGGGAAAATTTTTTCGACAGAAGGCTCTGGGGATACATTGAAAATCAGTGTTCTATTCCAAGATAACACAATCAAAAAATTCGTAGCGAAATACGCGCGCCTCGAGAAAGTGTAATCACTTTCTCGGGCTATTTAGCTTTAGTATTTTTGCACGCACAGAATCGTGTGATACCCCTGTGGGCTTTGATATGTCATCGACATCTGCGTGCCGGCAGGAACTGAATTCAAGTTATAATGTGTAGATGTTATTCCACCAGTTTGGCGATTGTAGATAGATAGAAACAACATACGCTCATTGCATTCAACAAAGCGATCATCATCCCAACATTTTTCTGAACTTAAACTCGCACTTAAAGCAATTCCATCAATTTCAAAACGCCTATCTTGAGTGTTCATATCAGTAGCCTTGCTCCATTCTAAGCGCTGACGAACATGTCCGATTGTCTGCTCGTTCACTTTTTTACCTTGGCTATCAATTTCCGTGGTGTAACGAGTTAAAGTACATTCTAGGTCTTTATTTTCTACAGCTAATGCAGATACAGAGGAAGCAAGAACGATCATAGAAACGATTATGGCTTTCATTAAGAACTCCTTATTTGTTTTTCGATGACAGCTTTATAACCTGTTTTTCTGATTTCTTACGTCAAGATTGCATTAAGGTGAAAAAGTTATATTCTAGCTCTCTACATGAGCTTAGATTTGTCACCATCACCCCCTACCAACTTAGTAGCGCGCCAGCAGCTATTGGGTTTTATATGCGTTTTATTAGCCGGCGCGGGATTTGGCTTTCTTGGTATCTTTGGCCGCTTAGCCTTCCAAAGTGGGCTGAGCGTAGGAGAACTTTTAAGTTTCCGCTTTATTTTAGCTTCGCTCCTTATGGGGATTGGTCTATTGCTTTTTAAACCACAGCTTCTGCGGATCAGTAAAAATCAATTCTTTGTTTGCGCGGGGCTTGGTATTTTAGGCTACGCTGTTTTTTCGACGTTCTACTTTAAAGCCATCGAGGGTATCTCGGTTCCCTTAGCCGCCTTATTACTTTTTACTTTTCCCGTGCTCGTTAACCTAGGAGCCCACTTTATCTTTAAAGAGCGGCTCAGCATACGGCAATGGATCAGTCTGTCGATTGCCTGTGTGGGCTTAGGCATATTGTTATGGGGCCCTTTAATCATAAACTCGGCGATCGCCGTTATGTTTGCATTAGCTGCGGCCCTGTCTTACGCGGTTTACGTGCTGGTCAGCGGACGCTACCAAAAAGAGATCTCGCCCATTACCTCGAGCTTTTACGTGATCGTCTTTGCGACCATTGCTCTTTGTATTTTTCATCGACCTGACTTTGGTAAAATCTCTACTTTTACTGCAGAACAGTTCCTTATTATTTCGGGGATCGCTTTAATTTCAACAATTGCACCCTTGGCTCTTTTCCTAACAGGCATCCAAAAGCTTTCGAGTTCTAAAGCCTCTATTATTGCCATGATTGAGCCGGTTGTTGCCGCTGTAGCAGCCGCCTTGCTATTAAATGAACAACTGAGTGGATTGCAACTGGTGGGAGCTATTCTGGTTTTATTGGCTCTGGTTTTAAATGCTTTGAAATAAATCTTAATATCTACTCACGATTTAATTGATTTTTTGAAGCTCGCAAATGATTCCACTCGTCTAAATACAATTCGTAATCTAGCGGTTTGATAATACTGGTCGGATCGGGATTAATATATTCCGCCTGCACGCCATCCCATCCTGTGAATTTACGTCCTTGTGCACTGACCTCTGTCTCAAATTGTGGAGAATAGTAGACCTTACCACCACCATTAGGAATATCCACAGAAAGGTTCGGCATCGCCAATCCAGAAAGATGTCCCCACAGTTCTTTTTGGATTTCTAACGAGTCTTCAATCGTAGTGCGCAAGTAATCCGTTCCAATCGAAGGGTCACATTGAAACATATAGTAAGGTTTAACCCGCAAGAACAATAATCGACGAGAAAGGGCTTGTACGATGGCCGCATGGTTATTGACCCCATTCAATAATACCATCTGATTCATGACCGGAATGCCATTATCCACAACGCGGTCAAGAGCCTCTACCGCTTCCTGTGTCAGTTCGCGCGGATGGTTGAAATGTGTCATCAAAAATACTGGTTTATGTTTTTTAATAATACGAACCAGATCATCTGTCATTCGCATCGGAGCCACCACTGGCATGCGACTTCCAATACGAATAATTTCAACATGATCAATGGATCGCAGATCGTGTAATACCCGTTCTAACTGTCCGTCAGAAACAGTTAAAGGGTCTCCGCCAGAAAGAATGACTTCTCGTATTCCTGTTGTTTTTTTTATATAAGCTAAGGCATCTTCGTATTCATTCTTTTTAACAAAGGCCTGATCACTTCCAGTAAAATGTTTGCGTGTGCAATAACGGCAATACACACTGCAGATATCCGTTATCAAAAAAAGAACCCGATCCGAATAGCGATGTACAATTCGAGACGTCGGATGATTGCTGGCCTTACGTTCACCTAATGGATCCAACTGAGACTGACTCGGATCAAACAACTCTTTTTCGTGTGGCATTAATATACGGCGAATGGGATCTTGAGCCGCCTTTTGAGATGCCAACGAAGCATAATAAGGCGTGGCGCGGACGTTGAAAATCTCGCTCCCTTTTTCAAAAGCGTGAGTTTCTTCTGAAGATAGCTCAAAGTAAGACGCAAAATCAGCTTTCGTTTTTAACGAAGCTCTCAATTGCCATGTCCAGTCCATCCACTGAGACAGGTCTAAATCTGCGGGTCTAGGGGCACTTTGAAATTCCAACTTCATAGCTGATTTTATATACTAGAAGAGTATGAAAAAATACTTCTTTATTAATCCGAAATGGGTATTTTTATGTGTCAACTTCTAGGAATGAACTGTAACACCCCTACGGATATCTGTTTTTCTTTTACAGGCTTTCAGTCCCGTGGCGGTTTAAAACCGACGTCCACTCTGATGGCTGGGGTATCGCATTCTTCGAAAATAAAGGAGTTCGTCAGTTTTTAGACCCACAGCCTTCGGCCACATCTGCCATCGCGGAGTTTGTAAAAAGCTATCCCATTAAATCGCAAAATGTGATTGCCCATATCCGTAAAGCCACCCAAGGCGTGGTGTCTTTGGAAAACACGCATCCTTTCCAACGTGAAATGTGGGGGCACTATTGGGTTTTTGCTCACAATGGAAATCTAGAAAATTTCCAACCTGAATTCGATGGCTCTTTTATTCCAGTAGGAAATACCGATAGTGAAAGAATCTTTTGCTGGATTATGCAAAGTCTTCGCAAGAGATTCGGCTCGTCCTATCCCGATGAAAACTCTTTGTTTGATTACATCCATTCACTCGCCTTGGAGTTGGCGTCTCAAGGTGAGGTCAATTTTCTTTTTTCAAATGGAAATTTTCTGATCTGTCACTGCTCTACAAAGCTCAGCTACATTGTTCGCAAAGCTCCGTTCACGCAGGCACGCCTAAAAGACCAAGACTTGACCGTGGACTTCAAGGATGTCACAACAGCAAATGACAAAGTGGCCGTAATTGCCACGATCCCCCTTACAGACAATGAAGCTTGGGAAACGCTACAACCCGGCACTTTGGCTCTGTTCCGTGATGGGGACTTACAAGAAAAGCGCACGACAAAAGAGTGGATTAAAACTAAATGAGTGTTTTTAAACAGCAGATCTATTTATCTTACACTCGACAATTTGTCTGATGAGTCAGCCACGAGTATATCTAATAATTTTATTAAATTGATCGACTTAGACGCCTTCAAATAAATCAGTTCGTACTGATCTTGATGGGACTGTACATACGCCAAAGCCTCATCCACATGAGGCAGCCAATGGCATTTCTGAGCCAGTTCTACGGAAGAGGACGCTATTGCTTTCGCCTCTTCACCAATTAAAAGTAGATTGATTCTATGATGACGTATTTCATCTGAAAAAATAGAGGCAATGAATTCGCCAACTTGTATATGTTCTTTTATGGCGTCATCCCCCAGTTCTAACATCGACCCTAAGATCAATAAAGTTCGACGTTGGTTCTGGATTTCAGATAGTCTTTTTAAACCGAGACACATACTTTCGGGGCTGGCATTAAAAGCGTCATCGATCACCTCTTGCCCCATAATGCCCTGACGTTTTTCAAATCTTCGATTCACGCCGTGAAAACTAGACAGGCCCTCTTGAATAATTTCTAAAGGAATATCCCAGTAAAAAGCTACAGCAATAGCTGCCGCCATATTCATTTGTATATTGGGCATATCCGCAGCCAGCTTAAACGAATAGATTTTTTGTGCTATTCTTAATGTGATAGAATCACATTCTGTATCTGTAAGAATTTGCACATCATTGTGAGCAGCATAACCAAATGACTTATATGACTTACCTGATCTACGAGCCGCATTCAAAATTTCATCTTGATCACCATTCACCACGGCGATTTTAAGCGATTCTGATTTTAGAACGGATAACTTCTCTTGAATCAAAGCTGCTTTGGAACCAAACTCCCCAACATGGGCCGCACCGATATTTAATAAAACAGCAACAGTCGGCTGCAAAAACCCCAACGGGATTTCAAAGTCATCGGTACGACGTGCTCCGACCTCGAATACGGCATGCTTTACTGTTTTCGGCAGTCTTAATATTTGAGTCGCCAAAGCCACTTTTGTATTTTGGTTCGCCACAGAAAAGTGCGTAGACTCTTTATTCCAAACAGTTAGAATATGACCCAAAATTTCTTTAACTGTTGTCTTTCCCGCACTGCCAGTAATCACAGCGGAGTGAATATCCAACTCATGCCGACGGCGTGTCGCCAATGCAAAGAGCATCTGACGTAAATCTTTTTGCTCGCTACTAACAACGCCTTTAACAGAAGCTGGCAGCTCATAACCTGTAGCATAGCTGAATCCGCTGATATTTTTGCGGACGGCCTTTTCCAAAAGAAAGTGCTGATCTACACCTTTTAAAGTAACAGGAACAAACCAATCCCCTTCTGTCAGAAGATTAAAATCAGTTTGAATGCGTTCAAGAGACGTTGGAATCATTCAAATACAAACTGACTTCGAGTTTTTAAAATATCAGTAAGGGATACATTCTGATGGTATAACTTCAGCATCTCATCAGCAGGAGTCACTCCTGCTTCATGGCGCTGCTTAAGCACCTTTAAAGAATCCGCAGCAAAGCCCCAAGACGTCAATAAAGATTCAGCATTGGCAAAAAACTCAGTTAGCTTTTCACTAATACCTTCTGCTTGTAATCCTTTTTGAGCCACCTGACCTAATTCATAAATCCGAGTTTGATGAGTCGATCTTCCCGTTAAATTTTCATTTAATAAAAGAATAAGAAAACACAGTATCTGCGCATCTAATTCGACCAACGAAGTCGGCATATCAAATACTTTAAACTCAAAACGATTATTTTCGTCTAAATGAATCTCTATCGGAGGAGCAATATAGCTTCGCTTATGCATACGGAAGCTTTTACCGTATTTCCCTTGTGCGTATTGCCATGCTTGGCCTTCACAGAAAGGCGAAGCCACCGAAAGTGCCGACAAAGCAGGGCTATAATAATTTATTTTAGCATTAAAATCGTCCATGTTGATTTGATCGACAATTTCTTGAGGAATACCAACATTGATATCAGGTCCGTAAGTCGTCATCACTTCCATAGACCACTGCCAGTAATCATGACGTCTTTTGTTTTGTGGACCACTGAATTTAGACTCTAACGGATGATGGGATAAGCACACCAGTTGTAACTGCCTGCTGTTCAAAGCATCTTTTAATCGGTGAAATAGAATCTTATGAGTTTTCAAAGCATGTTCAATACTGTCACAGACAGGCGTGCGAATTTCTACACCTTTGGGCAAAATCTCTTTCGCTTGAAAATCCATATCCGGTAAATGGTAACCTTCCACAACAAATGGCATGAGCTTTGTTTGCGGAGGCTCGAGTTCTAATCCAACACAGCTGGGAACATCTTCTAAAGAAATAGATTCAAAAATGTCATTTAATTGCGAGAAAGATAAGTCCTTATGCCATAGCGGCTTATAATCTGGCAGCGAGACTAATAGATATTCAGTTTCAATTCCAAAGCGGAATTGCTTTGAAAGACTTTGTTTTTTTTCTGAGGCGATTGAAGATAGCATATTATCTCTTCGACAGTTTTGTCTTATAGTGTTTGAAAATCAGGTAGATACCAGAAATCATTAAAAAAAGAACACCCAAGGAACTTGGGAAAAATATACCGTAACGCACGAAAGGACCAAAATAGGTCCCCTCATGTAAAGAAACTAAAAACGATTGACGGCGTGGTGCCGAACTGGTGATTTCACCCGTTTCTCCGTTGATCTGCACTTCCCACATATCATGTTTAGAACGAACTCTGATATTGGCATTGGCCGGACGCACATCTATTTGCGAAACGTCCTTCCAACTTTGAATTTTAGCTTCGGGAACTTCTTGTGCGATTTTCAGAATGTCATCAAAGTTAAGTTTTAACTCGGCTTTAAACTTAGGATAATCCGGCTGAACCCAAGTATTAAAACCTCGGGTCGCCATTACAAGCCCAGTAATTAAAGTCACTGTAAACGGGATAGCAATCACTATCGAGATCCAGCGATGCCATTTCCGAAAAAATCGATTCATACTTATTTCAAACCTTGCTCTGTCGCAATTTCAAGAGCTCTTACTTTTAAATCAGTAATGTTATTTAAATCAAATGTATTGTTATCAAAGAACTGGCCAAAGATAGCATCCAATTTAGCCGAACGTACTTCTGGGTTAGCAGGATGCTTTCCCGTAATATCGCTTAGTAACAATTGAGCTTCTTCTGTTAACAACCAACTTACAAATGTATTTACTTCCGCTTTGTGCGCAGATGTTCCCACCAAAGCTACCCCATCTACATTGACGTGAGCTCCAACGCCATTTGCGTTAGGAACTACAGGTTTAACAATAGAGTTTGGTTTAGCTGCTAAATGACGTGTGTAGTAATATGTATTCGCAACACCAACAGCGCATGTACCAGCTTCGATAGCCGCGATAACACCATCTAAGTCCTTTTCAATCAAAGGGATATTTTCACTATTAACAGCCCATTCTTTAAGAACTTGTGCTGTTTTCTGTTCTCCCCAAACTCCCAAGAAGAATGAGTGTAAACCTATAGTGTATTGTGCTTTCTTCTGTCTTAAGCAAAGTTGGTCTTTGAATTTAGCATCACCCAAAGACTCATACGTAGCTACTTCTTCAGGCTTAACGCGTGTTGAATCATAATAAATGATACGAGTACGTTTCAAGAAAGCCACCCAGCGGTTTTGCGCGTCTTTGAGTTGTACTGGCCAGCTTTTAGCTGTGTTTAAATCCAGTGGCGTTGTCGCACCTTTTAAAGCGACAGTGTTCAGCATGTCGCCATCTTTCATATGTACTAAATCGTAACCAGCAGCAGTGTTGCCAGTTAGGTATTCAGCGATAACTTTGTCATCGTATTTGTACTCAACTTTAAAACCATAAGCTTCACTATATTGAGTGTTAAATTTCTCGACGACAGGTCCCAACTGTTCTATTGGTAACTGTCCTACCCATTTAATCACTGTTGTCTGTGCCATAACTGCCGTTGCCACAAACTGACTTAGCACGAAAGCCATCATCATTTTTTTCATTACAATCTCCTGTTTAAGTTTTTATTTAATAGGCGCCAGATTAATTAATTGAAGTCCGCAAGAAAGAGAATCGTTTTCTTGAACCCGACCTATGGCGATAACAAACTGCAAGCCAAATGAAAATCAATTGATCTATTCTCATTGAGTTTTCATTTGGTTTTCGCTTCTGTTTCATTTGTATTTTAGACCTACATAAGTTTTGAACTTCAGGCACAATTTGAATATCTACTCTGAAGTTTCGCTTCAGAAGCAAAGGATTGCTGTATGAAAAAAGTAAATAGCAATTTAGGATTAAGTTGTTTTCTGAAGGGATTTGACACCTGTCCGGTGATCACAATAAGGAAAGTGCAGTATGAAAAGAAAAACAGGAAAAACGCCAAGATTTAAAGTCCAAAGACGCCTAATGGTTGAACTACCAGGCTTAGGAAAAGCAGGAGCTTTGGAAAGACGTCCTTACCCACCAGGGCAACATGGTCAAAGAAGAAAAAAATACTCTGACTTTGGATTACGTCTAGAAGAAAAACAAAAAATTCGTTTTCACTATGGTGTTAGCGAAAGCCAATTAAAACGCCTTGTTATCTTAGCGAAAAAATCTGCTAAAGGCCCTTGGATTAATAAATTGACTGAGCTTTTAGAACTACGCTTAGACAACGTTTTATTCCGTGCTGGTTTTGCTCCATCAATTAAAGCGGCTTCGCAGTTGATTTCTCACCGCAAAGTTATGGTTAATGGCAAAATCGTTACAATCCGCTCAGCAACTTTGAAACCTAAAGATGAAGTTCGTCTTAAAGACAAAGTTTACACAAACCAAGCGTACTTAGAAGCGAAACAAAATCCTCGCTTACAATTAGCTGACTGGTTAAGTAAATCTGAAGCTGGAGCTGTTGAAACTATTAAAATTAACGACACTCCTGAATTGACGACAATTCCATTCCCGTTTGATTCAAGCTTGTTCGTTGAATATTACTCAAATATCAAAAAGTAATAAGAGGAGCGCTAGTATGTCTCACTTCATTGATGATACCGAAGAAGTGAAAATTCAAGATATCGATTCTCACTGGGTTCAGGTGCAGATTAAAAATCAAGTCTACACCTTAACTTATGATGCAGCGGTGGACCTAGCGATGCGTTTTGCCATGGTAACGTCTAAAATGGATGAAGCTCCTGACGTTCCAGCTGGAAGCTACGCGAACTAAGCCCTTTTAGACTTCTTGTATCGACTTACAAAAATTGCATTCTACAGAAATACAAAGCCCGTTTAAATACTTGATTTAACGGGCTTTTTTTTATTTTCTCACTATGATTCATCAAAAGTTCGACAGTATCTCATTCTAAGACATCCCTAAGATCGTAAAAAATTCTAGTAATTTCAATAGCTTACTCTAAAGCTCCAAAAAGCCTGTTTGGTCCAAGGTTCGCTTTAAGCATGGTTGAACATAAAAATAGGACCTGGATGGTCTGAATAAATGGAGGACTTATGAAACAACTAAATACACAAAAGTGGATCTTATCGACACTTTTAATCGCCGCACTGGGAAGTCAGCACTATCTATCGACTTCATCTGTAAATGTTAAACCCGCATCCAGCTCAATCACATCGGGTGTTTTCGAGATGTCGTCTCGCACACCAGCTGATGAAAGCTCACCATCTGCAGATGCACCAAGTGCAACGACTCCTCCTCCGGCTGCTGCCGCTCCTGAAGTCTCAGGCGAGCAAGCACCACCACCAGCTAGCGATTCTACAGAAGCCTCTGTAGTTGTTTGTCCTGCCGGCTATACATGTACGCGTACTCAAGATACTGAAGTGGCTCAGCGTGATGCTGATGCTATTCGTGCAGAAACAGAAGCTGAAAGAATCAGAAGAGAAACTTCTGAACGCCGCGCAGCTCGCGAAGCTCGTCGTGAAGCAGAAGAAGAAGCACGCATCGCTCGCGAAGAAGCCGCAGATGCTTTACGTGAAGAAAAAGAAGATCGCTTTATTGAAGAAGTTGAACGCTTAGCTGAAAGCCGTAGCAACAGCACACTTTTATCACGCTTCGTTAGTTTATTAAGCCGCTACAAAGGTATCAGCCCTGCGGTAGCAAATGAGGCTTATCGTATCCATGTTGAAAGCCGCATGCGCGACAACTCTGGCGACACAAGTGCTCTTCGTGATCTTGAGCGCCTAGCTGGCCGTGTTCCTTCTGAATTCAGCCAAGTTAAGACCTCTATGAATAACTTGATCCAAGAATCTTACCGCAACAATATCCAAACTGGTTTAACAGAAAGCTTAGCTAATGGAGCTGATGCAAATTCAATTCAAAGATTATTGTCTGGTGTTCCATCACAGTACAATAGAATGACAACAGACATTGCAAAACAGTTTGCAACAACTGAAGTTCAAACAATTAATACTCAGTTTCAATTAGCAGATCAATTGGCTCGTCAAAATAAATTGCAAGAGTCTTTAGAAGTTAGACAAAGAGCTTTTGAAAGCCAAAGCCGTCTATCTGAGACATTACGTGTGTACACGACTGCTGCTTACAACAATGGTGATTCAGCCTTCCAAGCTTATGTACAACGTACATTCATGCCAGAGATCCAAGCTCTTTTAAGCGGTATCGGCACAACAACAGCAGGTTCAACTACTGCTGATCCAAGTGCTACATCTCGTAATGGTATGGGCCGCGGTGGTGAACAGCCAGCAAGTACATTGGCCTCACCAGGTAACATCGGCCAATCTATTGGTACCCCAACAATCGATTCATCAAATAACTTGAACAATGCGATTTTCGGAGCACCAACGACAACTCCTACAGGTACACGCGGCGGTCGCGGTATCTAAGATCGAATTTCCGTATCAAAATCGAACTCCAACCAGCTCATGGATATGAGCTGGTATTTTGTTTTATGTTGAAACTGTGTTTAACAGTTACTTAACACCCTTCTAAAACATCGACAGAATCATACTGAAACAGCCTTATAACTTATTGATATAATTTAACAATTCTAGCCAGCCCGTTCGCAAATATTGGCCTCTAATTCGCATCCTATAGCCTGTATAAAGCAGGAGGATATATGAACAAACAACAATTAGGACTTACTCTTCTTTTATCATTGATCACCATCTCTTCATTTGCATACGAAGTTGATGATTCATATGACTACTCTGATGATAACGCTGTTGAATACGGCGTTAGTTTTGATAGCGGTGAAGATGAAGACGACAACATGTTGTCTCCGGCTCTTTATGTACAAGACAATAACTCAGATGAAACTTTCTTCGTGAGTGGTTCCGGCCACCGCTGCCCAAATAATAATTTCTCTCGCACTATGCGTGGTGAGGCTTCTTTTTATGGTGGACCTACAAATAGAATGTTTGAAGGCAGAAGAACGGCGTGTGGAAATGTATTCCGCTCAGTTGAACTGACAGCGGCTCTTCCGCAAAGAATGTTAACTCAAAGTGGTAGTGGTAACTCTGTTCGCTGCGGTAGCTGGGCACGCGTAACGAATCAATCAAATGGACGTGCTGTATGGGTTCGTTTAACGGATACAGGTTCTTTCGGACGCTTAGGACGCATTATCGACGTATCCCATGGTGCTGCAACTCAATTAGGATTTGTTAGCAGAGGACATACCAACGTAAATGTAGAAGTTTGTCCGCACTCGAATGATCGCTTAGCTAGAAATAGCGAAATCTAAGACTTAATACCTTGATAAAAAAAATCCGGAGGGGTTACCCCCTCCGGCCCTGCTCACCACCGCACTGTTGCGATCTCGATGAATCTATGCTGTCGTACATGCTGCAATCACGTTGTAATCAAAAGGTGATGGCGGCTTTAGTTGCAAATCCATAGTTGACTTGATTCCGTAGATCCGACGCTCCATCTTTCCACGCCGCTCCTGGAAACAAAACACCGACTTGATTCGACCAAATGATTCGTTCACGTGGTTTATAAATCAACTCGATATCTAATTCTGTACCTAAATCTTTACTGCTGTCTAGTGCTAAAGTTGGTTTTGTTACTAATTGTCCGTAGATCAATGTCGTTTTCACATCAACTTTGTCATTCCATGAGTATTGAACTGATGGAGCAACATACATCGCATTACCAATAGCTTCATCATCAGCAGAGTTACCCACATTTAATGCAGGATCAGTGTGAAGAATTGAAGTTGTTAAAAAATCACGTTGGCCCATTCTATGATTGAACATCAACATCGCCACATCATAGTTACGATCCATTTGATAACCTTCATAAACTCCAGTTGTATTTGGATTATCCCCGCTCGCAATACCTAACTTGGTACCAAATTCCCATTTTCCACCTTCAGCTTTAGGGAATAATAACTCAGCGGCAACAGCGTAAGAATTAAACTTAACCGATTCACCTGCTACCACGAGACCTGTTTCACCAGTTAAGAAACTCGCTTCGATTTGAAATTCGAAAGAAGTCCATTTACGACCCAAATACAAATTCACAGTTTTACTTGACCATGCACCATTCAAAGTAGCCCCTGCAAAGTTCGGCAATGGCTGTATAGCTGTTGTTGCATCATTTGACTCTAAACTGCTTTTACGGATTTGTTGTACAACGCCGGCTTTAGCTCCGTTGTCTTTGTTATCGTATTCAAAAACGATGGTCTCATCTGAAATCGTAACCCCACGGCCAAAATCCTTCTGAGCTACACGCGAAAGCATTGGCATGATCGACACGTTATCAATAACAAATTTATAAGCCACTGAGTCCCGAGTGTCATACCAGTGATCAAAAGGTTTTAAACCCGCGTTGTGAGTCATCCCCATACCAAACTCAAAAGGGGCGCGACCCGCAATCAATGATCCGTATTCGTGATTCACATTCAAGTACAACTGGCTCACAGTAATTCCTGTGCCTGCTGAATCTTGATTTTGCGAATTCACACGTGAATCTGAACCAAATCCACCGCCAATGAACGATCCCATCTGAGAGTTTCTATAACCTGTTTGTGTATTCCCTAAGATATCAAAACGACTGATGATATTGATTCCATCAGAAGCTACAATTTTCGGATTTAAATAAAGATATTGAAGTCCGTAGGTTTTAGGTTGTTTGTTGTCTCTGTCCAACGTTGGATTATCGATATCAAAGAACTCAATACGATATCCACCAGACCAGTCGATCGAGATCGCCGATGCTACACTTCCACCCAACATTAAAAAAGCCACTAGTATTGATCGCATCATAACTATTTCCCTTGTTTATATTTTCTAAAATTAATCTTGAACGACGCCCATAACGTCTGATTCGTGAATGATCTGTAATTCTTCTGAATTGAAAGTGACTTTCGTCCCCGCATACGAATTGAAAAGAACAAGGTCACCCACTTTTACATCCAATGGCTTCAAAAGACCTTTCTTATTTTTCGAACCAGTTCCTGCGGCTAAAACTTCTGCTTTCAAATAGCCAGTCGCTGTTGATGCCGAATCTGGAATAATAATTCCACCTGCCGTAACACGTTCACTTCCTTGAACACGCACCACTAGACGATCCCCCAATGGAGTGATCGCTTTGCTGTAATCCACAGTCACACTAGCTTTTTTAACAGTTGGAGCCACCGCCACTGACTTCTTAACTACTGCTTTCACAGCCGGAGCTTTAACTGCTTTTTTAACAGGAGCTTTTTTCGATACCGTTTTCACAGCCTTCGATTTTACAGTTTTAGTCTTTACTGATTTAGCCTTTGTGGGCTTAGCTTTTGCTTTTACTTTTTGAGTTTTAGCTTTTGCTGGCTTCGCTTTAATCGTTTTTTTCTTTACGACTTTTTTGTTAGAGGCTTTTTTAGCCGGAGCCTTTTTCGCTGGAGTTTTTTTAACAACTGTCTTTTTTTTCTTCTTAGACGCCATAGCGATTTCTTTCCTCTTCGTAGTATTTTTTATAAAGAATTTCCCACTCGCGTGTGCCTTCTACAACATTGCGTTTCAAAGAAGCTACTTTTTCACGAGCTTTCTTATCAATTTCCATGTCTTCTTTCACGAATGCAATGATAGCTATCTTCGCAGCTTTAAGTGCCAAATCATCGTCAGAAAAATCCACGATGTCGTCACCCCAAACTTTATCTGTAACTATATGAGCTAAGTGATACTGTCTGTCTTCTGACAAAATCATAAAATTATTTTTCTTTCTTTAGCTAATTTCTGTTTCAACATCGGAAACATCTTATGACGTTGAAATTGTCCTTCATGCTCACGCTCCATTTGATCCATTAACGCATGAACATCTTGTTCTAATTGTTCTTCGCGTTTGAAATCATTTGTGATCGTATCGATGATTGTTTGTAGAACTACTTTTTCGTCGACTTTAAAGGTAATGAGCTGCTGAGACTTCCACTGTTTCAAGATTTTTTCAGACAGTCTTTGTATTTGACTTGTGCTTAGCTTCATCATTTTATGTTTACATGCCTCTATTTTTGCTTCAATTAAAGACCATTTATAACTCTATGACAAGATTTCTTACCTGTAGACACTCTGTTAAATCAATCTTTTTGAGCGCTGTATTATTACTTTTATCTTCACAGAGCTTAGCCTTCAGTTGGCCGTTTAATACCGATGAATTCCAGAAAAGGCTCTCTGCTAAGGATTTAGCCCCCTCTACCCGCTACTTCGCAAGAGGGCCAAGCTTTTTATCTGGGCAAAAATGGGATGAAACGCAGTTTAACGAGCAGTTAAAATCCCAAAGATACCGCATTCGTGAGCCTGATCAGGTGCTCATGGCTGGGGATGCTCAAAAAGTGCAGCTTCCGCACTGTAAGTATGTTACCCAAATTTCCGATCTGAATGCGGGTTTTACCTGTTGGGCATGGCAAACGCACACCAAAGAAACATATCTTGTTGTCATTACTGATTCCCAAATTATTCATTCCACATGGCTATTCGCTGGTGATAAGGCTTCGCAGCACTGGAAAGCCTCTTTAGATCCGGTTTTAATTGCACAGTACAAAGGGGCACAGCCCATCATGCAAATTGACCTCAAGATATCTGATATTCCCGTCAACTGCCTCAATGCGGTGATGGCTATTGAAGATAGTGAGTTTCTACAACACTCCGGTGTTAGTTATATGGGCCTCACACGATCTTTAATTAAAAATATCTCGAAGATGAGATATGCACAGGGTGGCAGTACGATTACCCAACAGCTTGTTAAAAATTATTTCCTGACTCCAGAAAAAACCATGAGCCGAAAACTGAAGGAACTCTATTTAGCCGTCAAGCTTGAGTCAGAATGGACTAAGGATCAAATTTTAGAAACCTATCTTAATATCATCTACATGGGACAATCCGGAGCTTTTCAAGTCTTGGGTTTTGGCGCCGCTTCCCAGTACTACTTCAATAAACCAGTTCAGCAGCTCAACCTTTCAGAATGTGCGTTGATGGCCGCCATCGTTAACAATCCCGGAGTGTACAACCCTTGGCGAAAAGATGAACGCGCAACAGGCCGACGCAGTTTAGTTTTAGATAAAATGTCCGAGCTCAATTTGATATCGGAGCAAGAAAAAAATGAATCCAAACAAGCGGCATTACCTAAACGAGTTCCACCTGTGGCCTCGGAAACTGCACCTTACTTTTTAGAAGCTGCCCGTCAGCAATTAAAAGAACTGGGTGAAAATGTCGCTCCTTACAATGTTTACACCAGCCTAGATTTAGAGGCGCAACAAGTGGCCCAGACATCTTTACAGCGCAACATTGAGCGCCTTGAAAAAAGTCGCGCCCAACTGATTAAGAACAAAGAAAAAGGCTTAAAGCTAGAAGGCCTTGTGGTCTCAGCCGAAAACCAAACAGGGCTAGTCACTGTGTTAGTGGGTGGGCAAAACTACAGACAGACACAGTTTAATCGCGCGTTAAATGGGAAACGTCAGATAGGATCTTTGATAAAACCTTTCGTCTATCTTTTAGCATTAAATAATGGTGCAAACCCATTGACAGAAATTGTGGATGAAAAGTTCACATGGACCTATGATAAAAAAAATTGGTCCCCGCAAAACTATGACCGAAAATTTCACGGCACAGTCCCGATGTATCATGCTCTGAAAGAGAGTCTAAATATACCTGCGGCAAAAACAGCGCAAGAGTATGGTGTTCAGAAACTTATCTCCCTAGCTCGCGACAGCGGATTTACGTCTCCGATGGAGGCAACACCAGCCACTAGCCTCGGAGCCAGCACGCACTACCCTATCGAAGTTTTAAATGCCTATCGCTCACTGGCGAATATGGGACAAGTCAGCAAATCGAGCTATCTTGAAAAAGTGACAGACTACGAAGGCAACTCACTTTATGAATACACTCCAAAATTTGAATCCTTGCTTGATGCGAAAGCCGTCGCCGTACTGGTAGGAATGATGAAAGAAACCATGCGCTCGGGTACGGCCGAATCCAGTGTGAAACTGGGTTGGACATTTCCTTCTGCCGGCAAAACGGGAACAACTTCGGATAATAAAGATGCGTGGTTCACAGCATTCACGCCCTATCAAACAGAAGTGGTTTGGCTCGGTTATGATCAAGGCATTTCAAGTAACCTGACCGGTGGCGGAGCTGCTGTACCGATCTGGATTGAGACAATGCAAAAAGCCCGCTCTCGCTGGCCAGACGTGGATTTTAAGTGGCCAGAAGGTGTTGAATATCGCGAAGTACCCTTATTTCCGAAAGGGGCTCCGACTCAACTCATCTTCGTCCAATAATCATTGCCCAATAAGACTGGGAAACTGCAAACTATTAGGTTTTGTTTGCATACTATTTTGAGAATCTACTTCCTCTAACTTCTTCCCCCTATTTTTATTTGTTATTCTGTAAAGACAGGGGGAATGTATATGGATTCTATTATCAGCTCGATGTCCAAAAAACTTTCTATTTTAGAAAAGATGTTCTACGAGTCGAAACCCTTTTTGTATGCGCTGATTGCGACCTACGCCTTAGCTCACCATGAAAATCAAACTCTATTAGTGTCTGGTGTTGTTTTAGCTGTATGCAGTGTCATTGTGGCTGGATTAAGAATCCAACATCGCAGTGCGATCCCTGTACGACACGACTAATTTAAATCCCGAATATCTTGGATTAAAATAATCGGATCTTTTCAAGGTGTTTAGACACTCGATAAAGGTGCGATTATTTTATTTCTACGACTTGACCTTCATAGGCAAAATCCCACTGAAGCTTTAGATGTGCATATTTTTCTTCGTAAATCTTGGCTGCCCGTTTTTTCTGAGCTAAAGAGTCTTCTATAGAAAATGCAGGGTCGTGGTGGGCAAAAAGAATATTCTTCAAACCAAAATTTTCACACAGCTCAAATCCACGCATGCTCGTTCCGTGTCCCCAGCCCTTCTTTGAAGCCATATCCTCTTCATCGTACTGAGCATCGAAATACACAAGATCCGCATTACGATATAAGCCTGCGTCTTGCCCCAAATCTGCAGCTGTAATTCGAATCGCTTCGTTATCAACCGCATGAGCATACACCTTATTATTTTTCTCTATACGAAACCCGTAACAGGTATCCGGATGGTCTGTCATATAAGGCGTTACTAGAAATCCATTTACTTCGTTTTGCTCGTAAGCATTTAAGTGGTGAAATTTGACTTCGGCACTTAGACTTTCAAAAGGAACAGGAAATGTAGGCTTTTGAAATAAGCCTCGAATGATTTCTTCAGTTTCTTTATGTACAGAATAATAATTAATCGTACAGCCTTTAACAAAGTGAGGAATAAAGAACGGCAATCCTAAAATATGATCAAAGTGGAAATGCGTAATCAGAATGTGAAACTCTTTATTTACAGAAAGATTACATTGATCACTTTTGGCTTTTAGCCCACTGCCACCATCGATCAATAAAGACTTGTCCCCATCCATCACCTCAACACAGGTTGTGGCTGTACCAAATCCCGCGACGGCCGTAATACCTTTAGTATTTAAAAATTTTTTGACTTGATCAGGCTTAGTGTTACCCGCAGTGAAAAATTCAGACATCAACCTTTCGATGTGCGTGAACCATCCCAGCGTATCTAATGAATGTGGTATTGAGCCTCTGACGCCCCAAAACTTTACCTGCATATTTATTTATAATGCGGCAAGCTCAGTATGATGTCATGTCTGTTTCAAATGCTATCTCTGTTTAGTACATTCGACTGGACGAAAGCAAAGTTAACCCTTGAGTTTCTGCTCTATTAAATCCACGATTTCTTGATGTAAGACTTCTTGATTTAGCTCTGTTGTATAGACTTCCGTCTTTCCCTCGACTGGTATAACCGCATAAGTTTGTTTTTCAGGATAACAAACACCCAGACATGCAGAAGTTATCACACGAATCTTGCCATTCGTTTCTTCGGCCCGCTGCTTTTTTCTAACGGCAGTTTTAACATCTTCTGCAAGATTGGGCTGATTGTATTTAGCACCACACTTAGTGCAAATAAAAACAGAGGCTACTGCCCATGGAGTTTTATTGATGTTTGCCATAATCACCTTCGTTAGCTTTCGATATGATTATACTCTTCACTTCTTCTACTTTCAACTTACCAAGGTCAGTGCGTGGTAATTGATCTAAGCAATAGACGCGCTCTATCTTTTCATAGGGACGTCCCGAATCATTATATAACGCTTTTAACTGCCCCATCTGTGTCTGCAAGCTTTTATCCACAACTAAGACCAGCTCATGCCCACGCCGCTTATCTTCCACAGCCAACAGTGCGGCAGAACTGACTGCATATCCTAACTGTTGGGTTAAATGTTCTAGACGTTCACGCAGCTCAGGTAAAGAAACACCCTCACCTAAAATTTTCACATAATCACCGCGGCGGCCCAAAAGGTTCAAATGCATTGGACCAGATGAAGCGTCCACAGTCAGCGTGACAAGATCTTCTGTCACCAGCCAATCATCAGCTTTATACGAGCGCACCACGATCTCTTGATCGATTTTTTGAATACTGGCTGTCAGCAGTGAATTACAACGAATTTGTAGTGTCTCTTCTACTCGCACTTCCACCTGAGGCAAAACGGCAAACGACTCTGTTTGCTCACGTACCGCAATCATAGATGACGTTTCGGTCATCCCATAGGTTTCAACGATGGGCCATTCTAAAGCGCGGGCCTGCTGTTTGAGTTCTTTACTTAAGGCCCCTGCACCTACAAATACTTTTTTAATAGAAGCCATACACTGTAAATTTAATTTCACAATGTCATACACTTGTGTTGGGACCATAGACATGTAACTGATTTTTTTTTCATTCACCCATGTCTTTAAGGTCTGCACATTCCATTCAGATACAAAGACAGAAGCACCTACTAGTGAAGCACGAGCATAGACACCCAGCCCTGCCACGTGAAATTCAGGCAGAACAAGTCCCCAGCTTTCATCGCTTTTTGTTTGGAAATACTGATTAAATCGCATAGCTGAGTTCACAATGCTCTGCCGCGAAAGAGCTATTAATTTAACACTTTCATTTTTTTTCTGTGAAGAACCCGAACTAGGAACCAGAAAAAATCCTTTGGAGCCATATTGCTGCTCGAATTCGTTTTGCAACTGCAACAGTATTTTTTTTTCTTCCTCTGTTAGGCGTGGGTTTATCAAAAGCTGATTGCTGACTTCCGTTTGAAATTGAATCATACATCAACCCACGTTAACTGATTCAACTGCTGACTCATCCCTATGCCATAATCAGAAAGAGCCTCAGATGAAAACCCCACAAGATTTTCATCATGGACAAAGTAACGTCCAAAACCAATATCTTCATAAAGATCTAATGTTAAAAATCCAGAGTCCCGTTGAGCTAATGACTGCGCTGTTCGTAAGGCATGAGCAAATCCTACTGGGTGCTCCATGGCCGAAGTTAAGATCACAGTACCTGCTTTGGATAAAGGTACACTTTGACGACTTGGTTTTATAATTAAGAACGTCGCCCAATCTTCACGATAGGGTAACGATTGAAAATCATAAGCCAGAGGAACAGCTTGATTCCAGTCTTTCCACGCCTCGCTTATCGCAACGGGGTCTTCAATGTACTCAATACGATTTTTAGCTGCTGAGCTAAGACCTTTTAGAAACATCTCGAACTGCTGAGCGTTCAAGGTATTATTAAAATCCAACCGCAAGCGAACATCTAAAGATACCGCATTCAACCGAGCCAGTAACTCCGAAACTTGAGAGCCGCATTTAATCTTTACAGATTTTCCTACAAATTGAGGCTGATTTAAGTCAGTAGAAAACACATCGGTTATTAAATAATTACTGGGAATTTTTTTATCTGAAATAAGAGATTTTTTATTTTTTCTAGCCAGCAAATCTTCGATCGCTAGCTCTGTCGCACGTAGAAATAATAACCCGCGCTGTTTAATTTCTGTCTGCCAATCGCTATCCCCAAACTCTGGTTTAGGGCAAAGATCCGCTACGCCCCAATCATCGCCATCGACAAAGCGAAGTAAGGCCCCTTCTTGATAGCCGTCTTGATAACTTTCTTGCGTCAGTGCATTCAGTGCTGTTCTTTTTTTTAATCTATACGAAGAACAACTGAGTTTCATTACAAGCGAAACCCAACAGGAATTTGAAAGCCAACAGCGAGCAATACACTAAAGATCAAACTGTACAAAGAAGACAATGCTAGGTAGCGATTGTATTCAATACCAGGCTCTGTTCTAAAGATGCGCTTCACGATGAATAATCCAATGGGGAATGACACCAATGGAATAATATAAACCCACCATCTTTCTAAAGAGAGCCAGTAATACCCCCCGAAGAACGGAGCAAAAACTAAAAAGCCCACCCAAAAACGACTGCCAGTTAAGCCTAAGCGGACCGCCATAGTTTTTTTATTCACTAACACATCTGTGTGGATGTCTCTTAAGTTATTGATCGCAATTAAAACAGTACTTAAAAAACCGATCTGCAGACCAACAATGAATGCCGGCATACCATAAGTGCCTGTTAACAAATAGAAAAGACCACCGACAGCCACTAAACCAAAAAATAAAATGACGAATAAATCCCCTAAACCATAATAGGCTAATGGTAGTGGTCCCGAAGTATAAGCGTAGCCCATCAAGATAGAAAATATTCCCACTGCTAAAATCGGCCATCCACCATGAATAACTAAAGGAATCCCACAGGCCGCAGACAATGCAAAACAAATCCCCGCACCCAACATCACCTGATTAAAAGTAAATATCCCCTGCTGTGTTACGCGCACTGGCCCTAAGCGTTTTTCGGTATCCGCGCCCTTTTTAAAGTCCATCGCATCGTTCACCAAATTAGTTCCGATTTGGATGAAGAAGCTTGAAAATAGGGCCAAAACAACGATCCACCACTGAATTTCGTAGCCAAAGCCACGTACAAGGCCAACGGTTGCTATAATAGGTACCAATGAAGCGGAAAGAGTCTTAGGACGCGCCGCTAAAATCCACGCTTTTGCTTTTGTCATCAGGACAAACTAGCAAACTTTTGTTAGGCTGAGAAACGATTTTTATGGGGCTTCTGCCCACGATTTATTGTGCTTTCTTTTAGTCTTTCAGAGTTCGAGGTGATGGTATGGAACTAGTAACAGCGGGATTAGTTGGGTTTATTTTAGGCGGAGTCATCATTGGCTTTATTTTATATACCAAATCAAAAGCAGAAAAAGAGCGCCTGCAATCAGAATCCACACAGCTTTTGACAGAAGCTCAACAACTTAAAATTGATCTGCAAACATGGAAGACAAAGTTTGAGCTGACACAGAACACAGTAGAACAGTCTCGTGCCGAAGCTTCACAATTACAACAGACACTGACATTACAATTTGAAAATCTGGCGCAAAAGATCTTCGATGAAAAATCGTCTAAGATGACAGATCAAAACTTCCAACAACTCAGCGCTCTTTTAAATCCTCTTAAAGATCGCATCAAAGACTTCGAGAAAAAAGTAGAAGACACTTATTCTTCTGAAAGAGCCGACCGCAGCTTCTTAAAAGGTGAAATCACTAAACTTATAGAGCTGAATCAAACCATGTCGAAAGAGGCGCAGAACTTAACTCTGGCCCTTAAAGGTGAAAACAAAACACAAGGGAACTGGGGCGAATTGATTTTAGAAAACATCCTTGAACGTTCTGGACTTCGCAAAGGTGAGGAGTACATCACACAAGAAACTTTACGTGGCACAGAAGGAGAAATCCTCAGACCCGATGTCATTGTGAAACTTCCTGATGGAAAACATCTGATTGTCGACTCTAAGATGACGCTGACAGCTTATGAAGCGGCGGCCTCTGCAGATACAGAAGCCGAAAAAGAAAAGTTCGCTGCCGCTCATGTGGATTCACTTAAACGTCATATCAGTGAACTGTCGGACAAAAAGTATCATTTGGCCGATCAAATTATTTCACCTGACTTCGTCATGCTCTTTATGCCGCTCGAGCCCGCTTTCGCTATGGCCTTTAAACTGAAGCCCGACTTATTCGAACAAGCATGGGATAAAAATATCGCCATCGTCAGCCCCACGACACTACTGACAAGCTTACGAACTGTGGCCTCTTTATGGAAACAAGAACGCCAGCAGCGCAATGCCCTTGATATCGCAAAACGCGGTGGCGATCTTTATGATAAGTTTGTCGGTGTCGTAAAAGACCTCGATACCCTTGGGGAACGCCTTTTATCCGTTCAAAAGGTTCATGGCGATGTGATGTCGAAGCTTTCCAGTGGACGCGGAAATTTGATCTCGCAGGTTGAAAAGCTAAAAGAGCTAGGAGCTAAAGCCGAAAAAAGCCTGCCTCCTTCTATAGAATAAAGTGAAGTTTTTATACTAAATCCACGCC
Organism: Pseudobdellovibrio exovorus JSS; assembly: GCF_000348725.1. Lineage (NCBI taxonomy): Bacteria > Pseudomonadati > Bdellovibrionota > Bdellovibrionia > Bdellovibrionales > Pseudobdellovibrionaceae > Pseudobdellovibrio > Pseudobdellovibrio exovorus. The sequence goes on along the minus strand of NC_020813.1, from coordinate 568,148 downwards.
CAAAGGCCTCAGAAGCCATCTGCTTAAAATATAGGCTAGTGTTTAAAGCCTATCTGTAATATATAGCCCCTGTGGTCAGGGGGACCAATGAAGAAGTTATTTTTGTTATCAGCTGCTCTTCTTTTATTTGTACTTGAAGTCGGTGCTACAACTACTGGTCAAACACGTGCCTGCCGCATCGCTGGCGGCCAATATTTCGAGATAGAATTTGATTTTGATGAAATTGGCTTATGCCTCGTGGGTGAATCTCTTGTAGGCTCACGTGACCTTTTAAATAAGAATGCCCGTATTGAAATTCCTCTTTCACTACACCACTACCGTCGAGGAGTTCGCACCTGCACAGCAGCCAATATGCAAACTCTGCAACTAGGTGATTTAGGGCGTGTGGATGTTTGTCTTTACAGCGATGGCTCTGTGATTGATCTAGCAACCTTATTGTCAGGCAAAGAACATAATCGAAATGCAAAGCTCAATAAAGCCCTAGGTCTTTAAGGGCTCTAGTAGTCTTTGTTGTACGACTTCGCCGTTTTTAAGCTCGATCACCATGTCATAGCCGTCCAACGTTGAAAGACGATGGGCAATCGTAATCAATGTCGTTCCATCTAAAGATTCACGAATCACCTTTTGCACCAAGGCATCTGTTTCTACATCCACGCTAGCTGTGGCTTCGTCTAAGAAAATAATTTTTACCTGAGTCAGTAAGGCGCGGGCTAAACAAATCAACTGGCGCTGTCCTTGCGATAGGTTAGCTCCGTTTTCAGCCACACGGAAATCCAACTGTCCCGGTAAAGCTGATACAAATTCGGATAAAGAAACTTTCCGCAGAACGTTCCACACTTGCTCATCTGTCGCCTGTCGATAGCGGTCGATATTACTGCGCAAGCTTCCCATAAATAATGCCGGATCTTGAGGAATCACCGCCAAGCTTTTACGAACCCGTTTTAAAGGAATATGATGAATAGACTTTTTATCCAATAAAATTTCACCGCCCACTATATCTACAAAGCGATACACACTTTGGAATATAGTCGACTTTCCTGAACCGGTTCGCCCGATCAATCCAACCCTCATACCCGATTGAACTTTAAAACTGACATTTTTTAGAACCAAAGGTAAATGTTCAGCATATTTCAAACTGACATTTTTAAACTCTAATTCTCCGGTCTGAGGCCAAGAGTCTTCTATCTGAACTTGTGGCTCGTAGTAGTTTTTCTCTGCCGGCAAATCACAATAGAACTGAAGTCGCTCAACAGAGGTCATACGTGACTCTAGGTCCGAAAATATACGCACCCCCCAATTCAAGTGACGCCAAAAATCCAAAGCATACAGGGTAACAAGACCCGCTGTCCCTGCTGCGATATATCCATTATAGCTTGATAGCACCACCATCAAACCTGTTGAAGCCGAGATCACAGCACCGATCAATGGTAAGCGTGTCGAGAACCAACGATTAATCATATAGTGTGTGTAAAACATCTCGGCTGAATACTGTAATTTATCGTAAAACTGATTCATCATCCAATCACTCTGATTGAATGCACGAATAACTGTTAGCCCTTGTAAAGTTTCTTTGAAGTGAGCATATCTTGGGGATCTCGCCAACGAATCGAGGCGTTTAATTTCGCGAGCGGCACGGCGATAACTATTCTGCAAAGTGTAGTACACAAAAAAGATAGGCAGAATCGCAATCAACACAAAAGGGACGACTGTCACAATCAGTAAGAACGACAGCATGATGTGAAAGAATGAGTGAATAGTGTTATCAAAACTCCATTGCAAGTGAACATCCACCGATTCCATGTCACGCGAAAACCTCTGTAGAATTCGTCCAATCGGAGTGCTATCAAAAAAACGTATTGGGGCCGCCAATATCGAACGTAGCATTTGATCGTGATAACTTTTTCCAGCCTCGATTCCGCGCCGTGACCAAAAGGACTGACTTAAAAAAGTAGTGATCATTGTCAGAATCCCTAAAGCACCATAAATCAAAATGACCTGCAATGGAGCTAATTGGTCAAATTTATCTGACTGAGCTAACCATAACTTTTGCAAAAGTGGAGTGGCCACGACCGCTACAGCTCCGACAAACAATAGAAATAATATCTTCCTTTGCTTCGGTCCCTTGCCCCCCAATGCTTTTAGATATTGAAAGTACACAGACTTCTCAACAGCGCCGACGGCACGATCCTCGTCTTGAATCAAACGGCCTTCACCTTCAGACGTAGCTGTAGATGTCTGCGGCTCATGTGAACCCTCTAAGCCAGATTTCTTTTCTAGCTCTTGGTTCTCGGCATGAGTTTTTAAGAATTTTTTAAAAGGCTCACACGTTTGCAACAACTCATCGTATGTCCCTAAATAATGTCTACCATTTTCTACAAATAAAATTTGATCAAAGCGAGCAATAGACTGCAGGCGATGGGTTACCATGATGCGTGTTTTATTCTTCCACTCTCCAAAGATCAGACGATCACATAAGTAACCTTCCGTGCGAGGATCTACCGCAGATAAAGGGTCATCTAAAAGAATCACATCGGCGTCCGATAAGACAGCGCGAGCCAAGCTCACTCTTTGCTTTTGACCACCGGATAAGTTCACACCCTTTTCACCAATCTCTGTTTGTAATCCGGAAGGTAATGACATCAGGTCATACTCTAAAGCCGACAAATACAAAGCTCTTCTGACTTTTTCATCTGTGACATCCGATTTACCGAAAATAATATTTTCCTGTAAAGTGGAGTTAATGATGTAAGCATCCTGAGGAACATAGGCCACATTCCCCGATTGGTTTTCTATCGAGATTTTTCCCTGATCAGGTAGGACTTCTTTTAATAGCAGTTGCAACAAAGTGGTTTTACCACTTCCCACAGGTCCAACCACCGCCAGCGATTGGCCTTTATTTAGATGTAGCGTGAGGTCCTTAAAAATAGGTCGGCCTTGTTCGTATTGAAAGCTAACATGCTGTAACTCGACACCCTCTGTACTAGCGGTTGTTGCCTGAGAAGCTGGAGTATCCGGAATAGTTTCCGATTGAATAAATTGAGTAATACGCTCTGCACTGACGATAATATTAATAAAGCGACCGATAAAGCGCGATAGCCCGCCAAACTGATCTTCCATAATACTGAAGATCGCAATACACGTGAAAATCAACGCCATATCAACTTTTTGACCTCTGAGTACGTGAGTCAGTAAAGCTGCAAACAATACAATTGAAGTAATCGAGGTATAAAGTAATCCCCAAGTGATTTCAGCTTGTGCCAATTTAAAGCGGGTGCCGATCTCTTTCGCGCGCACCTCACCCACTTCTTGCATCACACTTTTTTCCCAAACGAAATACTTTACAACACGGATGGCATTCAATAATTGAGTCATCAGAGTCATACGCTGATCTCGATGTGCCATCATCTTACCTTCAAGATGCATAAAGCTTTTTGAAAGTCTTTGCGTGATCGGAACTAATATCAGTAGAACCACTACGGCAGCCAGAGCCGACCAACCTAAGAAATAGAAAAGTGTAATCGTACATCCTATTGATAAAACAACCGCATTGCTCAGATCAATTGACGTGATACAGCCATCTGCGATCGCATCAGAATCTGAACTCATGTAGTTGACGATGTCGCCCACTTGATATTTGTTCTTTGCACGATTTGAAAGACGTAGTGAATGTGAAAATATTTTTCTGTTCACCAAGTTGGTCGCCATCTGATTGAAATTCAACGTCTGATAGAAGTAGTGCTGAATGGCCAAACCATTTCCCGCACCACAAACTCCGAAAGCCAGCGCCATCAAGCAAAGTTCGATCAAGTCCTGTTGCTGTAAGTTTCCACCTTGTATACGAGAAATAAAGGCATGCACCAAGAACGGTGTCGCAAAAGAAAATAGACTGCCTATAATCTGGAAGCCACCGGCTTTAAAAAAAGTTTTTCTAGAAACTTTTAGAAGCGAGATAAGAAATGATTTTTTATCAGTCCACTGAACTTGAGACTCATCCCACGGCTGTTCGCGCGGACTAAGACCTGACTTCAATGCAAGACGATCTTCCGCCTGCACCACGCGAGTTTTAGCTGTATTGATGAGTGTTTTTGCTTCCGAGAAAAGGACTGACTTGAACGGCATCAAGTCAGAATCGACTAATTACAAGCCTTGGTCAATCTGGCCTTTACCTGAGTCTGACAGTTTAACCGTCATGTCAAATTGACGCCCTTGGCTCTTGATTGGAGTCTGAGGGTTTTGAACTACACGGCTTTGTAACTTCGTAAAAATAGGCTCTTTGATTGCTAAGTTGTTATCTTGCAATACACACTGACGTGCAATTTTTTGCTCGATGTTAATAACAATCGGAGCTTTGATATTTGCTGTCATTTGAGTTGGATCATCAGGAATCGTAATAATGTTTAGAAACGCAGGAGTTTGATTGGCCTGCATTTTTAATGATTCTAGATCTGTTCTATTGAAGTTAACGTTGTATTTATGACCGAAAATTTCTGGCTCTAAAACTGGGAATGCAACTGAAGACAATTCACAGCTTTGTAACCATGCGAAGATGTCGTCATTTGGATCATCTAGCAAAACAAATTGACGTAGATCTTGAAAGCCCAAAAGACCTTCATTAAAGGTTAAAACGTCCTCAGAATTCAGCTCCACTTCGCCAAATCGAGTTGTTTTTATAACCACATCTACCTCCTGCTCATTAATCAGACACACCATGGGCCATGTCTGGTTAATCAAATTCTGGACTTAAATCGAGGCCTTATCAATTTTTTTCTAAATAACGCTGTGGATTATTTATGAATAGGGTCTATTCAGACTTTAAAAGCTTAGAAATGTTCTTAACTTTATCTGAGCTGACTTGAACCGACTGTTGGTTTTGATCCTGAATAGCTAGATAAACTTCTTCTCTATGAATTTTAGTATCTTTTGGGGCTTCGATACCAAGACGGACTTGCTTACCTTTGATTTGAACCACACGAATCTTGATATGGTCATCAATGGCGATGCTTTCTCCTAACTTCCTTGTAAGAACGAGCATGACTTTATCTCCTTGTCAGCAGCATTAATGCCTTATCGGCCGTGTTTTGCGAAAGTTTAATTATTTCTTATGGGTACGAAAGTCAAGGCGGCTCGATGATTTTATGAAAAAAGTAAAACGGCTCTTTTAAAATTCTGTCATCATCTTAAATTTCTAGAAATACTCAGAAATACAATAGAATACGGCTAGTTAAGCTTCTCTCTGAAGGGCTGCCACAACGGCTTTGCGAACAGTCTCAGCTTCTTCCTCAGGAGAGGTGATATGAAAAGTATCTAACCACTCAAAATAAGCGACTTTTCCCTGTGCCTTAAAAACCTGCGCCATCTGCTCTAGCATATTATCTTCGCCGATATAGGCACATTCACGGGGATGGGAATATGAAATTTTAAAGGCCTTCACTGGAATAGAGTACTCTTGTGCGATCTCGAACATTCCCTTTTTCCATGGGAGCTCTTCGTGCAAAGTGGTCGTTCCCGATGGAAAAACTGCTAACTGAGATTTCTTATCTAAAAGCTGCTGTGCAATTTGCCGACGAACCTGTGCTTTGTTCTTTTCAGTTCTATTCACGAATAGCGTATCCACTCGTCTTGCGGTGGGCCCGATGATAGGCCACTCGCCCACTTCTTTCTTGGCTAGAAATGTCACCTGTGGATGTACCGCCATCAAGATAATGATATCCAAGTAACTGATATGATTGCCGACGATAATAACTGGGGCCTCACTCGGAGGCATCCCTTTGGCTTCGATACGAATTCCAAAGCGACGAGCCAATTCTTCTGCCCATTCTTTTTTAAGAGCTAAGATATTCGCTTTGGGAAAATATGAGCGCAGCAAATAACAGAGCGTACGAAAAAAGATAATAGCCGCTTTGAACATGCCCCATATTAACGAATTATTAGATTTTTTGTACTGGATTTTTACATTAGGTTTCAGGCTAAAAGCTTATCTTAAAAAATCGAGTAAGCTTTTATTTTCAAGACGGCCCGCCACTTCCAACGTGCTTTTCAGTGTTGTATCAGCACGTGATAGTTCTGACATCGTCTGGAATAAATCCGCATCTTCTACCTGAGACGTCAAAGTCTTATTATCCACATTCGACTTGTGAATAATATCGGCTGTGGCCTCTAATTGATTAATACGTCCGCCGATTTCAGCGCGGATCAAATTGATTTGATTCAAAGCTTGATCAAGGGGCTCAAGTGCATCTTGAATAGCGTATTTATCATTGGTTTTCAAAGCTACATCTAAGCCTTTAACCAATCTGAAAACGTTAACGCCTTCTTCATTATTCGCTACTTGCTCTTGCCCTACAGACGCTGGGCTACGCAATGCTGCTGCATCTTCTGGCTTAAGCTGATTATGGTATTCACGATCAATTTCAGAAAGTTTAAATTGCTGAAGCTCCTGCGTATTTTGAGGAACGTCTTCTGGTTGACGCTGATACTCGCTACGGCCAATCCCTTTGCCCATGAAAACACGATCACCTGTCATGTTCATCGCAACAAAGATTCCCTTTTGTGTCTGCACACGCATTTCCCCGTCATCACCACGATAGTCACCTTGGCGATCAAAAGGAGTTTCTTGCGTTCTATAGCCACCAAACAAGTAGCGTTCGCCAACACGACGATTCGACATTTCTAGAATAGAATTATAGATCTGCTCAACTTCAGAACCGATCATCGTACGCTGTGACTCACCAATAGTGTCACTGGCCGCCTGTAAAGCCAGTTCTTTAGTTCGCACAATGGCTTCACCTAATTGCGCTAATGTAGATTCGGTCACATCTAAGAAGTTCTTAGCTTGAAATATATTTTTTTCGAACTGTTCTTGATTTTTTAACTCAGTACGATTGGTCAATACCTTGGTAGCTCCAACTGGGTCATCAGATGGAGTGGTCAGTTTTTTTCCTGTAGCAGCTTGATTTTGCAATTGAGCCAATTCAGAACGATTCTTCTGAATACTCTTTAAGGCTTGTCCTTGCATCATCTTATCTGTTACGCGCATCTTCTATAACCCAACCTTATAAACGCTTTAAGCTTAAAACAGTTTCAAACATTTCATCAGCCATGCGAATCACTCGCGCTGAAGCTTCATAAGACTTTTGAAACTCAATCATCTTTTGAGCTTCTTCATCTAAACTGACACCACTGATACTTTCGCGTACGTTTTTCAATTGATCATGGATGTTCTTTTGAGACTCTAAGTTCGCACGCGCAGTTTGGTTCATCGTACCGATTTCACCCACCTTAGAATTAAAGAAATTATCAAAGGTAAATGTTCTGTCTGCACCCATCACATGCTTGAACTGCAAAGAATGAATCACATTCGCAGTGGTGTTATCACCAGGAGCATTTGGTTTTGCCCCAGCCGCAATACGACCCACATCATTTGAAATTTGTTCGTTCACTCGAAGACTGCTTAAATCAAAGCTTCCATCCTGTGGTAACGAGAAGAATTGCATCCCTTTTTGACTGTAGCGATCGTAACCTTCAGAGTGAGCCTCATTGACTTCAGCTGCTAAGTTGTAAGCCAAGTCAGCTAATTGAGCGCGAATTTCCGAAACAGATCCATCGCGTAACTCTAAGGCTCCGCCCATCGAACCACGCTTGAACTGCTCGGTGATGTTCACTTGCGTGCCTTTTTCACTCATCGGATAAAGAACCGCGATTTGTCCCGCAGCATCTTTACCCACCTTTAAAGAGGCACTTGAAGTTCCCGCCACAAGGATACCTGTTTTACCAGAAGTGATATTGATCATTCCTGACTTTGTATCTTCGGCGTAGCTAATATCTAATTTTTCAGAAAGTTTTTTTACCAAAAGATCACGGCGATCACGCTCGTCATTAGCTGAGTTTCCAGCAACCTCAATCGATTGGATTTTTTCATTCAACTTCGCGATTTCTTTACTATACGTATTAACTTCGTTAATACCTGTTTCGATTGTGTTATTCAATTCACTGTTAACACTTTCGATTTGACGATCTACATCCTGAAATGTCTGAACCAACGCTGCCGCTTTATCACGAACAACAGTTCTAGCAGTTAAACTTTCTGGATTGTTTGCTAATTCACGGAAGCTATTGAAGAAATCCGACATAGAACCGCTCAGACCTTTAACTGTCTGTTCATTAAATGCTGATTCTAATCTGTTCAAAGCACCCGAACGGCCTTCTAAAAAAGCCAAGTTAGAGCCTTCACGCTCTAACTGTTTTTCTAACCAAGGATTATTTGTTCTGTTAATTGATTTAAGACTTGCACCAGTACCAATACGCTGATTACCAGCATCCACGGCAGGAGACGTCTGCGTTTCTACACGCTGACGAGAGTATCCTTCTGTCGATTTGTTAGCGATGTTATGTGACGTCGTATTCAATGCGGCTTGGCTGACGGCCATCCCGCGACGTCCAACATCTAACAATCCGTGTATTTTGGCCATCCTTGCCTTTCCTAATTCGTTAAGCTTCCTTGCTTACGAAATGTCCTGCACTATCGTTACCTTGACGATACGTTCCTTTTTTCTGGTAAGTTTTTTGACCCGTTACTGAGTCTTTGATGTTGTCCATTGCCGAGTTCACAGTTTTCAAAGCAGATTCGGCATACGTTGCATTTTCACGATTAAATTCAATAAGACGTTTAGTTAATAACTCTAAAGCAGAATGGATACTGCGTAGACGATCACCTTCGGCTCCACCCATTTGTTGAGCTAGCTCTAAAAGACGAGGCTCGTTTGTATTCATTCCCAAGTGTTGAGCTAAGTCCGACGCATAGGTAACACGTAATGTGTCTAAACTACGAGTGTGACCTAACAGCTGCTCTTTCTGAACATTCACTTCGTTTAATTTTTCAATATTAGTTTGGATAAGATATTCTTTTTCTTTGCGAACACATTCCAACAACAGACGATATTGTTTTGTAATATCCTCAAGATTTCCAACTAATTTTTCGTATGATTGTTGTCTCATCTTTCGCCCTCGTCCCTGAAGCGATAAAGTTTGTTATCCGGTTCAGTTAAATAAATTAATTACTCGTCACCAGTTCTGCCCGCAGAACGTAAGTGCTCTTCGACCATGCGATCTGCAACTGCTTTTGCATCCACTTTGTATTTACCTTCAGCGATCAAACGCTTAAAGTGTTCTACTTTTTCTGCATTTACATCAGGTGCACTCGCCGCTAGTTCTTTGATTCTTTTGATATCTTGTACACGCGGAGATAATTCAACTTTAGAAGCTTGAGCTCCCGCCGATGCTGAAGATGATGAATTGGTCTGCGCACTTTGAGCCGCACCTGTTTTAGACGCGTCACTTGTCTTGTTCGCTTTCGCGTCCGTCAAGTTCAAGTTTTGTCCGACCTTATTGTGAGTAATTTTCATCTACAACCTCCAGCACTCATTACAGTGTATCATATAGGGACGAATGTACCAAATCATTCTGAGACATCAGGTTTCAGCGTCCAAAACAAAGGGCTAGCTGCACTGACCCACCCCAACCTCTGTCCAGCCTCAATTCTGTCACCAGAAGACAATTTAGGCCCATTTCCCAGCCCTGTCCCGCGTGTCATAATGAGACTTTCCAGCCCATTGTCGTGTTTAATTTGGTATTGGATCTGATCCATCTCTAAATGCTTTTTATCTAGCAAAACACCGGCCCATGGACTTTTTAATTCGGCCTGTCCTTCCGACTGCGTCTGAATCTGTAAAGTCACAGGCTGCCCCCCTTCGTGTACCGAAGGAGCCAGCGCTTCTGAAGACTTCACTTCAGTAAAGCCGGAATAATTCGACTTCGTGTTTAAATCCAACGGCCCCTGAGGTTTTTCCACAGGCTGCCTTAAACCTAAACGCGTTCCATATTTTTCCATCAATTGTTCATAAATCAAATCCGACATCCCAATCCCACCGGCTTCTACCCATGAGTTGGCATATTCACCATCTAACTGATCAGAAAAGATTTTTTCAGCATTATTTTTTTTGATCAGTCCGCCCTCTTGAACTGTGGCGCGCATTTGCTTCATCATTTCACGGATGAATTGACCTTCATAAAGCTTAGCAACATCACGCAGCTTTTCCTCAGTGACACTACGAGGTTTTTCACTTTGTACGGGGGCTTTAATAGGATTGAGCTTTGTAATTTCACTCATTTTGTCACGTCCTGTGAATCATAAATAAAGTGGGGAGTGTCCATCATTTTCCTTTTCGCATCCATGCGAAATTTTCTATGTGCAAGTGACGACTTAAATATCATCCGTGATATTTTTGCCTTTTGATGTGAAACGACCTGCGAGTTCTTTTCAACATTGTCAGCACCTAGACCTTCCTTGGTAAATGAAATTTGAGGACCCTCCCCTGTCGTACTCGTTCATCCATGAACTGAGCACAAAAAATATTTTAAACTACATCGTCTCTAGCTCTCCGTGTAAGGCTCCTGCCGCCTTCACAGATTGCAAAATCGAAATTAAATCTTTTGGCGTCACGCCTAACTTGTTCAAGGCTTGAACCAAATCACCAACGCTAGCACCAGTATCTAAAAAGGTTACTTTATCATCAGCGCCTGATTTTTTTCCATCAGAAACTTTTAAAGTCAGATTGCCATGGCTTAATCCCACTTTCGAAATTTTTACTTTTTCACCAATAACAATCGTTCCCGTTTTTTCATTGATCACAACACGCGCTCTTTGATCGGGATTGATTTCGATCGCTTCGATTGTTGCCATCAATTCAACACCACGATTTTCATAAGAAAATGGTGTCACGATATCAATTGTACCTGCATCTTTTGCTGTTGCGTACTGACCACCCAACTCTTTATTGATCGTTAGAACAGTACGTGCTGCTGTTGTAAAATCCGGATTATGCAATGTCATGCGATACATTTTGCGATTAGAAAAATCCGCCTGAATATCACGCTCAATCATGGCTCCGTTTGGAATTCTTCCTGCAGTCGTGTGAATATCTTTACCATCACCTGTTACAGAAACAGCTCCTTGAGCCACAGCAAAAACCTCATCGTTGGCTGCACGCAAAGGAGCTTGCAAAAGCGTTCCACCAACTAATGAAGAGGCATCACCGATGCTGCTCACTGTGACGTCCATCGGATTACCCGCCTTTGCAAAAGCTGGTAGCGAAGCTGTGATAATCACCGCCGCCACATTTTTACTTTGCAAATCTTGTCCTTCAATTTTGACACCCATTTTTTCAATCAAACGTGTAAAAGACTTACTGGTAAAAGACGCATTCGAGTCACCAGTTCCTTTTAGTCCCACAACTAATCCATATCCGATCAGTTGATTTTCACGCACACCACGAATACTCGCGATATCCTTCAAGCGAGCTGCAAAGGTCACTGTTGCCAATAAATTCAATAGGATTAAAACAGCGATTGATCTCATTCTGTAGTCCTTTTCACGTGAACGACGTCATATTGCGCATCTAGGAGTTTATTCGAGCTGACACCTGCATCGCTGAAGTCTTCCATTCTTACGACAGCAGTGGCTATGACTTTGTATGGTTTGTTCTTAATAGTTAGATACTGTTGACCACGGATTCGGTAAGTGTCTCCGGCCATTTTTTCAACAATTTTTGACGGAATCAGCTCAACCTCTTTCAAATCGATTTTATCGTCTTTGGCATCTGGATTGGCCTCTTTCGCAACAGATGCTGGTTTACGAGTTTCGGCTAAATACTGAGCTTCTAGGGCTGCAAAAGCGGCCTCTTGCTCAGGATCTACCTTAATAACTCCTTTAGCGATCTGCTCGGCACGGAACTTCTGTTCAGCTTCGTATTGAGCTAAGCGGATTTTTTCCTCGCCTGCAATGCGAGATTCTTCTTCCGCTTTAATTCTTTGTTCTTCTAATCGACCTAACAGATCTTGAATCACAGCCACTTTATTTTCTACCATCTTCAGAGCGGCACCTTCCATCTTGATGGCTGTTGGGTCACCCTGACGACGATGTTTGTTCTCTGCAAAAAGATAAGCCGATTGACCTTCCATTTTCCATAGAGATCCTGCCGAGCTATTCAGTTCTGATTCGAACTCCATGCGCTCACGAGTCATACGCTTGTACTGGCGATCCGATGGCGGAGCCATATTATTCAATTGAGAATAGCGAGACAGCGGCTCTTCATCTGGAACTACGTCTTCTTCCACTGGAGCTTCTGCAACCGGTGCCGGCTGAACAACGGGAGTCATTTCTTGCTCGATGCGCGCGTGATCATCTTCCGTCAACCAACTGGCGCAACCTTGAAAAAATAATCCTACAACTAAAACACTCAGAATTTTTTTCATCTATTCAATCCTTACTAGTCCACGTTCTACAATTCGAGCTGCAAATACTTTTTGTGAATCCATGTTTTTAATTTTAACAACATCACCAATAGCGCCAGCCTCTTGAGCCTCAGCCGAGATCATGACCTCGAAGTCAGGGCCGCCAAACATAGCTTTTACCATTTGGCCGCGGCGTAATACCTGTTCTTTTTTGACATCGCTGTAACGTAGTAATTGTCCTGCACTGATAAAGCGATTCGCTTGCATTCCCACCACCGCTTCAACAGATTGCACTGTATCGCGTGTATGCATCAACTGACGCTTTTCTGTAACAAACATATCCTCTGTCAAAACATCGCCAATTTTTACAGAATGGCGCAATACAGGAACATTCTGATATCTTTTAATATCCGCAATGATCCAGCCTTTTTGAGCTGTATTTGAAGTCGAATAAACAGGAATCATGACATTGTTTTTTGACATGTCGATATTCAAATCCATAGCCCAATCACTTTGAATATGAGTCGGTACCGATGCGATTTGAATCTGCACTTCGCAGTCATTGCAATCAGAATAGATTTTATTTTTAATTTTACGTTCAACTTCCATGCGCGAAATCGCACCACGGCTACGAATGACTTTTAATTCACTCGGTAAAATAAAACGCGCTTTTACGCTTCTTAAAAGACGTGCTAGCTCTGTCTTGCTAATGCCATTTTGCTTATCAGTTTCAATCACGATTTCCTGTAAGCTCTTCATTGTGCCTTCATCTAAATTGCGGGCCTCAACAACATCATTCAAGCTGATTTGTTGACGTGGCGACACCTCTACCGTTGAAGGAATAGTAATCTCGGGCTCAGTTGTCGCCCAAGCCAAAGAACTGATCATGAGAATAAAAACAGACAGAACCCTATTCATCATTTGATGTTTACCGCCGTTTGCATCATTTGGTCCGCAGTCTGAACAACTTTTGAATTGGTTTCGTACGCTCTTTGCGCACTGATCATATTCACCATTTCATCTACGATATTCACGTTACTTCCTTCAAGCTCACCTTGAGCTAAGTAACCAAGACCAGAAGTTCCTGGGCGTGCTTGCTGTGGCTGACCACTAGCTGCCGTAGGTAAGAATAGATTTTTACCTACATTTTTTAATCCTGCTGGGTTAATAAAACTCGCTAGATCAATTTGCCCTAGAACCTGTGGTTCTCCGGCTTGATCTGTAATACTGCGCACTTCACCTGATGGTGAAATTTCTAAAGCCATTGTATTCGGCGGAACAACGATCTCTGGAATCAAAGCATTTCCATTTTTATCCACAACACGGCCACCCGCATCTTTTTTAAAAGAGCCATCACGTGTGTAAGAAATTTCCCCATCCGGAGTTCTAACTTGGAAAAAACCAGCGCCTTCAATTTGTAGATCTAAAGGATTACGCGTGATGATCGCGCTTCCACCTGTGAAGTCTTTTTGAATAGCAGCAGTTCTGACACCTAAACCTGTCTGTACGCCTGTCGGAGTGATTGAATTCATTCCTGAAGCGGCACCTGGGTCTTTTAGATTGTGATAAACTAGATCTTCAAACTCAGCACGGCCTTTTTTAAAGCCAGTTGTGTTCACATTGGCGATATTGTTGGAAATAACATCCATGTTATTCTGTTGAGCCAACATACCTGTAGCCGCCGTATTTAAACTTTTAATCATCTAGCTTACCCCTTTGTATTTCCAATTACATTAATCGATTTATCAGCCATTGAGTCATACGCACTGATCGCTTTTTGCGTTCCTTCAAAAACTCTTTGTGCGGAAATCATCTCGGTCATTTCTTGCACGATGTTCACGTTACTTGTTTCCAAGAAGCCCTGTTTAAGATTCGGCGTGGCTACACGAGTGACCTCAGATGGCAACTCGGGTTTGAATGTATAGTTATTGCTTCCTACTTTTAATAAGCTGTCTGGGTTAGACACTTGAATAAGCGACAAGCGACCTAGATTCTGAGCTCCGTCAAAAACTTCACCCGCGTCCGAGATCGAAGGCTGACCTTGCCCAGTAAAACGCATAATGCGATCTTCCGGTGGAGTATCATCCGCAGCATCCATCAGCACAGGAAAACCATCTTTCGTTACTAATTGTCCATCGCCATCTAACGTAAAATTACCAGCTCTAGTAATTTGCACACCAGAGGGAGTCATAACTTCGAAGAAACCCGCACCATCAATAGCCACATCTAGCTTACCACCAGTATGTTTTAAGCTGCCCTGTTCAAAGTTCGTGTAGGTACCAGTGGAATTAACAAATGCTTTGTCTCCACCATTCATGTCGTAAAAACTTTCGATTGAAGCTGGCACACGTGGTACTTGAATAACTTGCGGCTCTTTTTCAAATGCCGTGAGGTACTCGCCAAAGGTCTGTTGATCACGTTTAAAGCCTGTCGTGTTCACATTAGCTATATTATTCGCAATCGTATCGATCTTTTGAGTTTGTGCTAATGCTCCACTCAAAGCTGTAAATATACCTTTTGTACTCATTATGCTTTTCTCCTAAATAATTAAATTAGCAACCCAAGTGCCACCAAGACCTCGACTCGACATAAGGATATGGGAAAGAATCTAGACTTTATTGTTTGCATCTGACGACCGATAAGGTCTTCTGTCACCTAGACCTGAGTCTAAGGCCTGTCATATATTTGTCGACGGAGTCGAACTCGACTGTCAAAAATGACCTATCGACCAAAGCTATATTTATGTCATAATTTTAAGATACATGCGTGAGTTTTTAAAACTATCTCTATCAATGATACTAACTTTTCAGTTGGGACTAAGTTCAGTGGCTTTTGCCTCTACACAAACTGGTGGCGCAGCTAGTGCTCGCACACCGGCTGTAGCTAACTCTGGATCTGCTACAGCTGCGCAGACGCAAGCACAAGCCGATCTGACATTAAAACAAAAGCTCAAGCTTCTGGAAAAGAAGCAAACTAATACTAGCGATCATTTCATTTTCGATTTACCTGTGACGTACAATAAAAAAGTAGCCACATGGATTTCTTTTTTTCAAACACGTGGTAAGAATTTTTTCCGTAACTGGCTGGAAAAATCGACGAAGTATATGCCGCTATTACAAAGTGAATTGAAAAAAGCCGGCTTACCTACAGATTTAGCCTACATGGTGATGATCGAAAGTGGATTTTCTGCGACTGCAGTCAGTACTGCAAAAGCAGTCGGTCCTTGGCAGTTCATTGAATCCACAGGTCGCAACTATGGTTTAAAAAAGAACTGGTGGTTAGATGAGCGACGCGATATCAAAAAAAGCACTCAAGCCGCCATTCGTTACCTAAAAGATCTTCGTCAAGAGTTCGGCTCGTGGTACCTCGTAGCCGCTAGCTACAATATGGGCGAAAATGGACTGCGTCGTCAGATCAGAAAACATGGCACCAATGACTACTGGGAACTTGTCCGCCTTAAAGCCCTTCCTCAAGAAACTCAGGATTATGTTCCTAAAATTCTAGCTGCGATGATGATTGCGAAAGCGCCTAATTTGTACGGCTTTCGCGATTTAGATGCGCAGTATCCATTACAGTACGAGGTGGTTTGGGCGCCAGCAGGAACAGATTTAGAAAATTTAGCTGAGCATCTGAATGTAACGAAGAAAGCCATCCGTGATTTGAATGCAGAATTGCTTTTAGGTTACGTTCCAAGACAAGTGGATGGTCATCATATACGCATTCCATTGGGATCACTCGGCATGGCACGCCAATTTTTCCGTGATCAAAACAAAAAATATGCGCTAGACTAGTTTTCATGTCTACACCCACAGGTATTTCTCTAAAACGCCAACCGCTTATAGTACAAAAATATGGCGGAGCTACACTTGCTGATCCTGAAAAAATCAAACAGGTCGCACAACGTATCTGCTCTTTACACACATCAGGCGCAAAAGTTGTTGTTATCGTCAGCGCTATGGGAAAAACCACAAATCAATTAATTGATTTAGCAAAGCAAGTATCACCACGTCCGCTTCTACGGGAAATGGATATGCTTTTAAGCGTGGGCGAACGCATGAGTATGTCTTTGTTAAGTATGGCCCTAAATGATCTAGGTTGTACGGCTATCAGCTTCACCGGAAGCCAAGCTGGAATTTTGACAGATGATTCACACGTCAATGCAAACATTTTAGAAGTCAAAGCTTTCCGTGTAGAGGAAGCTCTTGAGCAGGATAAAGTCGTGATCTTAGCTGGATTCCAAGGAGTGTCTCCGAAAACAAAAGAGATCACGACTCTTGGGCGCGGTGGTTCTGATATATCCGCGGTGGCGATTGCAGACTATTTGAAAGCAGATCGCTGTGAAATTCTAAAAGACGTGGACAGTGTGTACACCGCAGATCCCAAGCTTGTCTTGAACGCTCGCTCTATCCCGCAAATGAACTATCGTCATCTGCTTGAAATGACCCAGTGGGGAGCCAAAGTTTTACATCAACGTTCAGTCGATTTAGCTGCGCAAAAGCAGGTGATTTTATTTGTGGGTGCAGCCAATACCGACACCTCAAATGATACGGAAAGCACAGGGACTCTTATCACGCATGAGTTTGCCTTTGAAAGAAAACATTTGCTGGCAATCAATTCCTATCAACGTGTTTTTGAAATTCAATTAGATACATTTTCACTTGTTGATTTTCAAAAGTATCTGCAGTTTCACCAAGTCGGCCAAATACAGATTCTACATCAACAGAATTCAACTGTTTGGATCACAGCACCGGAAGAAACTCTATCCTCATTGCAGGACTTCATGTCTTCAGGTTCACATCCCGCAAGGATCACTCAGTCTGAATTAAGCAGTGTTTCCACAACGTTCACACAAAGTGTAACGGACAGCGATTTACACGAAACAGCCGCTATCCTAAAAGGCGCTGCTATCCCCGTCATTCAATCGACTGTATCTGATTTGAGTTTACATTTTATTGTGCCTGCAGAAAAAAGATCGCAGGCTATTCAGGCACTTCATTCGTTAATTTAACTATATCCTTATGGTGAAAGGATATAGTTGCTTTGATTTGTACGGCAAGTTTCACCTTGAACACACTGATTCATCATTTGCCAGATATTCATATTTTTCGAACCAACACCTTTTCGTGCGCTCGCAATACCACGTTGTGCTGCCATTCGCTCTTGTAAGGCCTTTTGATTTTGCAAAGATCCGTTACCACTGTCTTTACTTTTATTCAGCAGTCGCGAAGCTAATGTTTTTAATTGCCCCATCATGCTGCCTTTAGAAGCGTCGACTTCACCGCCTTCTACAGGAACACCGTCACTTAGGCCAACACCACTTCCGCCAGCAAGTCCGCCACCAGCACCGCCACCGACAGACATCACACCAGCTCCACCAGAACCATCTGCAGAAAGCGAATCTCCTTGTCGAAGAGACTCAGGATCTGTCGCAGATGGAGTTCCACCCGCCGCTAAATCCACATTAGAAGTACGGAAAGTTTGTCCTGCAATTCCTGAGGTTGTTAATCCCGCAACACTCGCTGCTGCCGCAGCTTTTACATCGGCTCCAGCGAACTTCGAAAGATTCGTTTGAGGATCTACTTTACCTACACAACCCGGAGTACTTGGGTTTATTTGGCAATTACATTCAAAAGCGTTGTAACCAGCTCCTGGTGTACATGCCGAAATAGAAGAATAAATCGCACAACCTGCAGCATTTGGATTTGCATTACATGTTGCCACCGATGGTATCGAGTTACAGTTTTGGCCTCCTGAAGCAGACAACTGACACATACAACGAGTTGCTGTCGTCGTCGCATCACCTAAACTGTCCAATGTCTGTTCGAGCGCAGTTTTACTGCGAGCGACTTCTCCGGAACAAACCTCTTGCCCACGTGTGAACTGAGACGCGATATCTGGACGATGCTGATCAAAATACTGTTGATTCAATTGAGTCTGAACCGCTTCATGCCCGGTGGCCTCTGTCGATGTAATAAACTGACGGCACTCTTGCTCAAATTCTTGCAGTTGATTCTGGCAACTTCCTATACAAGCATTGTATTCATCATCACAACTCACTTGCGAGCGCCCTAAAACTTTTGAACCAGAGCTGCTGGCCAAGCTCGCCAAGAAACATTGGTTTTGAGCTCCGGAACCTGTTTTAAGCTGATTGTGAAATGCGCTGGCAGTTTCTAAAACACCAATGGCGCTGTTAGAATTTGCATTTTGTGCATCCGAAGACGCACACGCTGTACGCGCCACATTCGAACTTTGTACACAGCGATCCGCACGTGCTTTCCAATTGTCTACGCAGCTTTTCAATCTGTCTGTAGGCTCTGTCGGTGGAACTAGGGCCTGTACAGGGGTATTACACTGAGCCATATTACCCTGCGCAAAGACACGATCATCATTAGGACATTGGCACATTTTCTGATTGCTGCGCGAACTTGGCCCAGGATCACGTCTAAAGCCTCTCGCTTCACAAGTATCTGTCTTCACTTGATTTTGTATAGCAGCAGCGCCTTCATCCGTATCGGGTCGAACACAAAGCTGATAGTCATCACTATCAGAACGACAATTACAATCTCCGTCGCGACCTCGACCAGCCCACTGAACATCTAAATTTTGAACATACTCTGCTGGCCAAGTGGATCGTGATTCTAAAACTCGTCTATTTTGACAAATACGTCCCTTACCTGTGGGCGCATTAGCACCATGACTTGCCAAACAGAAATAAAAACCAAAGGGGTTACTATCCCGAGCCAGAGGTATATCCGCAAAAAGTCCATTCGCGATCTCTCTTAGACGAGCTTGCCCCTGTGAACTGAAATACTGAGGGTTCGCAGGATTTACAAAGCGCCCACCACATTTATCGGCAGCCTCTGCATCTGTTTTTGCCTCAACACAACGAGTAGGTGTGATTGTTTGGTTTGCTTCATTTTTAGAAAAAGGGACTCCCATGTAATCCAATTTTGTTAAATCCCATCCTTGCTCTCTATAAAAGTAACCACATGGATCTGTTTTAGCTCTGTTGGCCTGAGACTCATCCATTTGATCTAAATTGCTTGTGAAATTCGTTTGATTTCTATTGGCTTCTACAAAGCCTTGAGCCGCAGGACCAAGATTAGCAGTAATACCTCCAAGAGACATTCCTGTAGGAGGAGGCGTATTTTCCAGTGTTGGTAAAGGAGCCCCAGAGCTTGGAGCTGCTGTGGGAGGTGGATTTGTCGCCTGTGCGAAAACCAGCCCAGAGGAAAAGAATATTAAAGAAAATATGAAATTAAAAATATAAGAACGACGATGTGCCTTCATACACTGCTTATCGGTGAAATGAAGGCTGTTCTTGAGTATTTAAGAGGCTTCTAAGGCGTTAAGATATAGTTATTTATATTGCGTTTACACGTATCGCCCTGCACACACTGGTTCATCATGCGCCAAATGTCCATATTCTTCGAACCGACGCCATTGTTGCTCGCGACCCCTCGACCTCGAATTCGGCTGGCTCCATCTGTTGGCTTCTTGTTATTCACGCGTATGCTGCCATTGTCTTTAGATTTACCACCGCCGCCGCCAAAGAAACGGCCCATTGTATTCTTCAGTTGTCCGAACATTCCACCTTGGTCTTCGCCCGCAGCCACCACAGCTTCGCCTGCAGCTGGCTCACCGGAGCCACCACCAGAACCGCCGCCCATGCCACCGCCGCTGCCTCCTCCGAGGCCAGCTCCAGGTAGACGCTCAGCAAGACCACTACCGCCACCACGGCCAGAGAAGTCTAAAGTACTTCCTTCTGCAGGAGTGCTTAAATCTAAATTCGCTGCGCGACTAGTTCCCGATCCCGCTAAAGCTCCGAAAGAAACTGTGTCTCCAGATGCTGGACGAATCGCTCCGCCTGCAAAACTTGAAACACCATTGCTCACTTGATTCGAACAGCCTGCCGTTGTCGGATTTAACTGACAGTTACAAGCGGCTGCATCGTATCCCGCTCCGGGAGTACAAACATTCAAAGGAGGATACACATTACAATTGGCTAAGTTAGGATTCGTTTCGCACTGATTCACAGTTGGAATATCACAACTGCCATTACCTGTTCCTGTGGAAGCTGTTTGACAAGCGCAAATCATGGATTGTTGTAGAGCATTACCCACCCCATTCAACAGATCATCCAAAAGATTTTTACGATTGGCACTGTCACCTCGACAGATCTCATCACCTAAGCGATAGCCATCACGAATAGCTGTATTAGCAACTGTTAAGGCCTCATGTGCAGTCGTAAGTTCTGCCTCACTAACCACACGAACAGCACCTTCAGCTACCTCATAGTTATTTGATTCGACCTGTTCCCACCCTATGCCATTTGGAAGAAGAACCGAGCATGCCTGCTTGAATTCACTATATTTTTCTTCTGGGTCTCCGCAAAGATTGTTACATTCACTCACTTCACTCGAACACTTATCACTTGTCTGCTCTAATAAAAGACGTGCGCCGTTTGCGACTAAACCTGCTTTAAAACAATTTCCTTGTGTTCCTGAATTAGCATTAGCCATAGTGTACATAGCACCGGCACCGCTTAACACTCCCGACGCGATATCACGCATCGTATTGCCATTACTTCCATTATCCGGATCACAAGTTGTACGCGCAGAAGTCGCAACAGTTTTACAATCATTGGCAAAAGACTGCTGCTGCTCAACGCAGGCTAAGAATCTCTGCATCACCCCCTGCTGTGGTACAGCTGGGGCTGACGCAACCGTGGCCTCATCAGATTCCGTTAGATTTTGTTCAGTCGGTGGAGGTGGTTCCGCTGCCGCAATCTGAACACGGTCTGGCTGGCTACAGTCTTCAATTAAACCTCTTCCTTCTGGAGGGTTATGTTGATAGCACTGGCATTTATCATTAATCCATCGATAACTATGTAACTCATTTGGTCTTGGATTATTTTGATTGGCTTGATTACACATCTCTCGACGCAACACTTGGTTATTCGTAGTTGGAATACAGTAATAATAGTTTAAGCTTTGATCGGAAGTAGCACTGCTCGTATATTGAGTGCTTCCTGGGTCCATGAAGCGATAACCTTCACCACGCTGATTGCTACATGCACGTCTTGCTGTATCATCATCTTTTGCCTCTACGCAGAATGCACGTCTGCTACCTAGTTGAGATTGAAATTTCTGCCCAGCAAATGAGTAATTTTGTAATGCATTGATATCACATGAACTTCCATTAGCAGAAGCCTCAAACGGGAAAGAAAAAATCAGCACAGCAGACACAAAGAGGCTGAATCCCCATAAAATTGTAAAATTCGGTTGGTTGTTTTTTTCCCTCATATTACAGAACCTCATCCCTGTTTATCGGAGACTTTCTGGTCCAACTTGAGATGCGTCTCAGAATAAGACATATCTAATGCGACGAGCTCTTTATTGCTATTTAGTGATGAAAAAACTAATCTTAAAAAGACTTCCCTAACTCAAACTAAAAAAATCCAGCGAGGATAATATATGTCGACAGAAAAAAACTTCTACGATTACTCAGTAAAAGCAGCTGGTGCCAGCAACTACAACTTAGAACAGCACCGCGGAAAAGTCGCTTTGGTCGTGAACGTGGCCAGTAAGTGTGGATTCACTCCACAGTACAAAGGACTTGAAGAGCTTTACCAAAACTTTTCACACGATCAATTTGTTATCCTAGGCTTTCCTTGCAACCAATTCGGCTTTCAAGAGCCCGGCTCTGACAGCGAAATCCAACAGTTCTGCTCATTAACTTATAGCGTGACTTTCCCCGTTTTAAGTAAGGTCGATGTGAATGGTGGCGAAGCTGATCCTGTCTATCAGTTTATGAAAGAAAAAGCCCCTGGTGTTTTAGGCACTGAAGCTATTAAATGGAACTTCACCAAGTTCTTAATTGGCAAAGATGGGCAGGTGTTAAAACGCTATGCACCTAATACAGAGCCAAAAGATATTAAAGCCGACATAGAAGCCGCACTGAAATAGTTTTCCCAAAATAAGACATGGCCCCTTGTTTGAAGACTCTTGAAGTAAGAACAAACAAGTCTCAACGAGGTGGCCTATGAATCTGATTCATTTACGTTTAATTAATCTAGGATTGCTTTCTTTTTTAGTCGTATTCTTGCTGGGCTTTGCTGGGTCCCAATTGGTGTAGAACGCTAGCCATCAAAAAATAAAAAGCCATACCCTTTTAAAGATATGGCTTTTTAGAATTTGAATCTGAGTTCAATCTGAACTTGAAACTAAGTCTTAGTTCATTTTTTCTTTTGTATCTTCTTTAGCTGCTTTTTTTGCTCTTTTTGGTTTATCCAACTCGACAGAAGCATCATCAGCAACAGCTTCACTCATGTCATTTGTCATTAACAACTGACCGATTCCGTTTTTAGCTAAAACCATATTTCTTAATTCTTCACGAACAGCAGGATTGTTGCGTAAGTATTCTTTTGCTTGATCACGGCCTTGTCCTAGACGCTCACCTTTGTAAGAGTACCATGCACCTGATTTTTCAACCATAGCCGCAGTTGTCGCTAAGTCTAAGATATCACCTTCAGCAGAAATACCTTCACCGTACATTAAGTCAAATTCCACTTTTGTGAATGGAGGAGCCATTTTGTTTTTCACGACTTTAACAGCCGTTCTGTTACCAACAACATCTTCACCATTCTTGATCGCACCGATACGACGTACATCTAAACGAACTGAAGAGTAGAACTTCAATGCATTACCGCCAGTTGTTGTCTCTGGGTTACCAAACATAACACCGATTTTCATACGGATTTGATTGATGAAAATAACCAATGTTTTTGAACGATTGATTGACGCTGTTAATTTACGTAAAGCCTGTGACATCAAACGAGCTTGTAAACCCATATGAGAATCACCCATTTCACCTTCAATCTCAGCTCTTGGTGTTAAAGCCGCTACTGAGTCGACAACCAACACGTCAATAGCTCCTGAGCGAACTAATGTTTCTGTGATTTCTAGTGCTTGCTCTCCGTTATCCGGTTGAGAGATCAAAAGATCTTCAATGTTTACACCTAATTTTTTAGCGTAGTTAACATCTAATGCATGTTCCGCATCGATGAAGGCAACGACTCCACCTTTTTTCTGTGCTTGCGCAATAGCAGAAAGGGCTAATGTTGTTTTACCAGAAGACTCTGGGCCAAAGATTTCAATGATACGACCTTTAGGGAACCCGCCAATACCCAAAGCGATATCCAATGACAAAGCACCTGTTGGGATGATTTCGACATCTTTTACAAGAGCATCGCCAGCGTTCAATTTCATGATTGAACCTTTACCGAATTGTTTCTCGATCGTGCTGACTGCTAGATCTAAGGCTTTTAGTTTTTCACTTTGTGCTTTTGTATCTTGTGCTGTTGTGTTGGCTGCCATATCGTTCTCTCCTTTTATTTTTTGTTAATAAACTCATTTAAAAATTTAATCGCTTCAATACATGTTTGAAGCTGCACCTCTTTGCGATCACCCGCGAAAAGATACTGCCGCACATGGGTTTCCATCTCTTCACGTCCCGAACCAGCAATAGCAATAAAGACAGTTCCCACTGGCTTTTCTGCTGTTCCGCCGCTCGGACCAGCTATGCCCGTTACCGATACCGCAATCGATACGCCTAAAGAGCGCAAAGCGCCTTCAGCCATCTGATGTGCGGTCTCAGAACTGACAGCTCCGCGTGTTTGCAAAGTTTCCTCTGAAACCTGTAGAAGCTGTTTTTTTACACTGTTGTCGTAACTAATGATGGATCCGGTAAAAACATCTGAAACCCCTGCCAACTCGGTAAACGAGCTAGACAAAAGTCCACCTGTGCAGCTCTCAGCAAAGCCCACTGTCAGACCGTTGTCACGAAGAACCCGCACAGTGCCTACAACTGAGGACTGTAGCGTATTTTGAAGTTCAGATTTAGATTTTACCGCATTTGTTTTCATATAATTTACATATGTACAATGTATGTAAATTAATTGGATGTCAAAACAGAAATTTGCACACCCAGCCAATTAGTCTGGGTATAGATGAGCTGCATTATAATACTGCCTATTACGCCAGCAACCACATCATCTACCATAACCCCAAAGCCACCTTGAACCTTTTGATCCAATTGACGAATTGGAGGGGGCTTTACAATATCGAGGACGCGAAAGACCAAGAAACCAATCACGACGCTTTGCCATGTTAAGGGCAACCACGTCATAGTAATCAAAAAGCCCACGACTTCATCAATCACAATTTCTTTTGAATCGTGCTTACCAATATGATTTTCGTAAGCCTGAGCCGCCATTACCCCTAACGGAAATAATAGAAAGGTCACCAACATATAGATCAGAGGACCTGTCTGAGACAGCAAGTACCACAGCGGAATAGTCGCCAAGGTCCCGACTGTTCCGGGTGCCTTGGGAAATTTACCTACCGAAAAAAATGTCGCGATCTGTATCAGCAACGAATTGAGCAACATAGATTACTTTTGAAGTTTGTTATCTTGAACATGGCTTAAAGCCATCATGTGTTTCATGGTTTTATCAAGACCTTCATTCGAGCCATCCAAGAAAATCACATTGCCTTTACCATTTTCTGCAAAATGCTTAATCGCATCTGTCCACATAGAAAATAAGATAAATGAACTGTCTAAGCCAGCCGCTTTCATTTCTAAAGCGGCTTTATTCATACCTTTTGCAACCTCTTCACGGAAAAGTGCAATACCTTCACCGCGCATCTGTGCAGCTGCTCTTTCCGCATCAGCCGAGATTTTCACAGCCAAACCACTGGCCTCAGCCTCTTTTGTTTTACGAATCAATAACGCCTGTGCTTCATTCTCTGCCGCGGCTTTTAAATTACTTGAAGCCACAACTTGCGCCATAGATTGCATAATCGTTTCGTCGAATGAAATGTCATTTAATTGTAAGTCGATAAGATGATATCCCCAGCTTTTTAGATCTTCATCTAAATTGGCTTTAACCGCTTCTACAATATCACGACGTAAACCTAAAATTTCATTTTGTCTTTTCGTTGCCACGAATCCACGAACACTACCCTCAACTGTGCGATTAAGAGTCTGCATCAAGCTGCCGAAATCGATGAATTTAAAAGCCACGCTTTTGATCGTCTCTTCTGTTTGATCAATAACCGAGTAAAGCAACATCGCTTTAAAGTTTACGTTGGCCTGATCTTGAGTGATCGCCTGAAACTGTAACTCTACCGATTGATTTTGGATGGAAATACGACGAAAAACCACTTCAAGAAATGGGATTTTAAAATTTAAACCCGGATACATGATTCGGCGGTACTTTCCGAACATTGTAATCACGCTGACTGTTCCTTGCTGAACGGTCACAAAGATTCCGCCAACAACTGAGCCTATTCCGATTAAAATCAGAGCCATTGTAATCAAACCAAATTCCACAGTTCCTCCTTTAAAAACGATCTTTTGTCCCAGAAAGCTACCACATCAAGACTTTAAGACAAATCATTTAAGACAAATTCTTGGATTTCCAGCTAGGGACTAGCTGTTTCAATAGACTGTTTTATTGTCTTCTGAGGCTAGATTGTCTAGTATATCTCGATGCCTTTTACCAGACGTGCACAGAAACAAATCAAACAGCCCCTGACACTGATTCAGGCTAAAAGAAAGCTGATGGATTTTGTCGCACGCCGTGATCACTCTGAAAAAGAACTCTCGCAAAAACTAGCCCGCTACTGCGAATCCGATATTGTCCAACAGACAATCACATGGGCGCGCGAACAGAATTGGCTTTCTGCACCCGAGACGTTACAGCAGCAATTCGCTACACAGCTTGGTCGTCGCGGCAAAGGTATTCACAACATTAATCAAAAGTTAAAAGAGCTTGGACTTGAATCCGTCAAAGCTGATTTTGACAATGAACTTGAGAAAGCCAGACGCCTGACTTTTTCCAAATGGAATGCGGATGACTTTCGCGGTCTGAACGTTAAAGACTCGCAAAAGTTACGCGCTAAAATTATAAGGTTTCTTACAACTCGCGGCTACGAAGGTGCCGTGATCAGCTCAATTTTAAAAAATGATTTTAACACTGTGACACAAACAGCGATACAAGATGAGGATCTTTCATATGATGACGAGTACTGATATTCGCAACAGCTTTATTAATTACTTCAAAAAGAATCAGCACGAGCATGTCCCTAGCTCAAGCCTGATCCCTGAAAATGATCCTACATTGCTTTTCGCCAATGCGGGGATGAATCAATTTAAAAATACATTCCTTGGTTTGGAACCTCGCTCTTATACTCGCGCGGTGACTGTACAAAAGTGTGTCCGCGCCGGTGGTAAACACAATGACTTAGATAACGTCGGCTTCACGGCACGCCACCACACCTTCTTCGAAATGTTGGGGAATTTTTCATTTGGTGATTACTTTAAAAAAGAGGCGATCCGTCTTGCATGGAATTTCTTAACTAACGAGTTACAAATTCCAAAAGACAAACTGTACGTCACTGTTTTTGAAACAGATGATGAAGCGGCTGAAATCTGGCATCAACAGGAAGGTGTACCGAAAGATCGCATCTTCCGCTTTGGCGAAAAAGACAACTTCTGGCGCATGGGTGACGTGGGACCTTGCGGCCCTTGCAGTGAAATCTTTTTCGATCACGGACCACAGTACGGAACCATTGCTGACCCTTACAAAAGTATCGCTGCCGGCGAAGATCGCTACATCGAAATCTGGAATCTGGTTTTCATGCAGTTCTACGAAGAAGCTCCGGGTAAGCGTACGTCTTTACCGAAACCCTCTGTTGACACAGGTGCGGGTTTCGAACGCCTTGTTGCCGCCGTTCAAGGCCGTCACAACAACTACAAGACCGATATCTTCAAAGCCATTATGGAAAAGGGTCTTTCTTTTTTCAGCTCGCAGTCTTTAGAGTACTTCCATGGCATTGAAGATCGCTGCCTTGGCGACAAAGAATTTGCAGGACAAGCAGACACCAAACAGGCTTTAGAGCAACTGTCTGCTTTACGTGTATTGGCCGATCACTGTCGTGCCGTTTCTTTTTTGATTGCAGACGGCGCACTTCCTTCCAATGAAGGCCGTGGTTATGTCTTACGTCGTATCATGCGTCGGGCGATTCGCTATGGTCGCAAACTTTCGACACAGCATTCATTTCTGTCTGCCATGAGCGAAGTATTGATTGCGCAAATGTCTGAGTTCTATCCGGAACTGACAACTCGCAAGTCTCACATCCTCAGCACTATCCGCGACGAAGAGGCCCGTTTCTTACAGACACTGGATAACGGAACTCAGATTTTGACCGACGAGATCAAAAAATTGAAATCGCAAAACAAAAATATCATCTCGGGCGAAACACTTTTCAAACTTTACGACACCTACGGCTTCCCGCTGGATCTGACGGCTCTTATGGCGGCAGAAGAAGGTTTACAAGTCGACGAAGCTGCGTTTGAAAAACAAATGCAGGCGGCAAAAGAAAAAGCGAAAGCCTCGTGGAAAGGCAAGTCTTTACAAACGGATGAAAAACACCTGATTGAACTAAGTCAGAAATTTTCAAAAACGCCGACCAAGTTTGTCGGCTATGATTCATTAGAATCTTCAGCCTATGTGCTTGCTCTTTCCGATGGAACTCAGGAAGTGGATTCTCTGAGTACGGGACAAACCGGTCTTTTGATTTTGGATCAAACTCCGTTTTACGCAGAAGGTGGCGGACAAGTTGGCGATCATGGAGCTATTCGCTCTGAAAAATCCGAGGTTCGCGTTTTAAACTGCACCAAACATGCAGACGTCTTCCTACACCAAATTGAAGTCGTTTCTGGTCAACTAAAAAACCGTGAGCAAGTAACAGCTGCGGTTGAAGCCTCAGAACGCCGTCAGACCACATCCAATCACTCGGCGACTCACCTGATGCACAAAGCCCTACGCGTAGTACTGGGTGATCATGTGTCGCAGGCGGGTTCACTGGTCGATAGCACACGCACCCGCTTTGACTTCACTCACAACAAACCCTTATCGTCTGAAGAAATTCGTAAAATCGAAGAACTGGTGAATGACGAAATCGCCAAAGCTAATCCTGTCAGCGCAGAAGTCATGCCCCACAAAGAGGCCCTTGATAAAGGTGCCATGGCTCTTTTCGGAGAGAAATACGGCGATCAGGTTCGCGTCCTGACTATGGGCAGTTTCTCGTGCGAACTTTGTGGCGGAACGCATGTGAAGAACACTGCTGAAATTCGCGCCTTCAAAATTATTTCTGAATCAGGTGTCAGTTCCGGCGTGCGCCGTGTGGAAGCCATCACGGGTTCCCATGCCATTCAGTATCTGATGCAGAATACAGAAGAGCTTCTGGCAGCCCGTCAACTGACGGGTGTTCCTGCCGATAAAACTTTATCTCAGTGGGCTGAAGAGCGCCGTAACGAGATCAAGGATTTACACAAGCAAATCAAAAAAGCTCAATCCAACCAGATCAATATCGATGATCTTCTGAAAGCAGCGCAGACATTCAACACAGCAGCCGGACAAGCGCAGTTGGTCTTTGCTGATTTGCCGATTGACGATCGCGATGTGCTTTCTCAGATCTCGGACCAGTTGAAAAACAAAATCCAAAAAGGAGTGGTCATCACTGTAGGAACTGGGGACGCGTCCCATCCAGTGATTATCTCGGTCAGTAAAGATTTGAATCCGCAGTTAAAAGCCGGTGATCTCTTGAAGGATTTTGCGCAGGCTATGGGTGGAAAAGGCGGAGGTCGCCCTGACTTCGCGCAAGGGGCTGTGCCAGATCGTAGCAAGCTTTCGCAAGCCTACGATCTGATTTCCAAAAAGATATTACAGTAATTAATTACAAGAAAGAGTGCTGTATTCAGATTTTAAATTCTGGATATAGCCTCTTAGAAGATCTGCTTGCTCTCCGCAAAGATCAATCGCATTACTTCCACAGGCATCTGAAGCATACCCTAAGCTAAATTGCTCACGATCAGTGAATAGATTCGCATAGGCATTATGAACGACCTGCGCACACATATTTGTATCCGCAGAGGCCACTGGTCCACGTTTACACACTTCTGATGCATGTAAGATCGAGTTTAACTCGGCCTTCAACTCTGACGTCAGACAGTAGTTTTCAACCGAAGGGTCCATATCGTTCGTCACTGTTATATTCCCAGAGACCATATCGATATCGAGTACCTTGTGATACTTAACCTGAATTGTATTTCCTGTTGTGTGAACAATCGACTTCAGATCTGTGATAATAAACTCCACAGACTTCACAGATTCATGACTTAAATCCACTTTACTGACAACACCTGCCGCATAGACATTCTGCGAACCCAGTTCATCAGGGTGCGGAGGTTTCTGACAGTTTTGAAAAGAAACCAAAAGAACTAACACTGCAAGCGCATAAGCCCAAGCTGCTTTCATCAAGCCGCCTTTCTTTCAGATGCAGCCATGCGAGCACCGCACTCGCTGCAGAACTTAGCCTCCAATGCTACGATAGTGTGACATGCTGTACATTCCTGTCCGCCTTCAATGACAGCCTTTTTCTTCGGCCCTTCATCAATGTCGTCCATGTCCACATAACCTTTTTCATTTAACTTATCGACTTCGCGAATGAGCGCCCACATATTAATTTGGTTCGCAAATTCTTTAATATCAAATTGTAATTGAACAGTTCCGTCAGACGTATTTTTACGTTTACAGAAAAGACCTTTAGCCTCTAAAGCGGTAAAGTGACCCGCTCCTAAACTCACACCATATTCTTTGAAGAACTCCACCACTTGGTTGAACTCTTTAGAAACAACACCAAACTTATCACACTCGACACCTTCATACGCCATCAATAACAAGCGCAGTGTATTGTAATTGGCTTCATCGTATTTGATAAGTTCTGACTTTCCACCCTTGTAATAGTAGTACTGATAGAATTCAAAGAAAGCTTCCAGCGCAGGAAGATCGTAAATTTGGAAACCTTGAATTTCAGTTTCAGCTTCGCTCTCTGGCATATTAGGGTCTTTACCCATGATATACTCGCCCTGCTTAGTCTTCACTAAAATCTGCGTTGCCTGTTCGATACGTTTTAAAGACTCACCAAAAATTCTTTGTGAGTAATTGCGTAGTGTTAGCCAGTCCGTCTTTACTTTATTTCCGACTTTTACACCTTTGTGATTTAACACGTGGAAGATAGCACCAAAAACTCTAGGAACCGCATCTTCTGCACATGGTTGAGCCGTCTTATCTTGCTTTGAGTTCTTCACTTCATTCACAGCCCACTTCAAACGCTCGGCCATTGTTTTAATGAAAGTCTTATTTAAAGGATTCAAGGCTTCGTATTGCAGTTTAAAAATCTCTACTGGAATTTCTGTCACTTTAACTTCTGACTGCACTAACCCCGAATAAAGATATTGATTTGTTCCTAAGACAACAAGGTCACCAAAAACATAACCATTACCCACAGTCATGATATCAAAGATCTTATTATTTTTTTGTAAGCAGAGATTAACCTGACCAGATTGAATAACGAACACAGATTGAATTTTGTCGCCAGCCTTGAAAAGAAACTGACCTTTTTTA
Source organism: Pseudobdellovibrio exovorus JSS (assembly GCF_000348725.1). Taxonomy (NCBI): domain Bacteria; kingdom Pseudomonadati; phylum Bdellovibrionota; class Bdellovibrionia; order Bdellovibrionales; family Pseudobdellovibrionaceae; genus Pseudobdellovibrio; species Pseudobdellovibrio exovorus. Next base: position 537,325 of record NC_020813.1, on the reverse strand, counting down.
TAAACCTTAACTTCAGACATAAGACGAAAAACCCCTATGTAGGGCTTATCGTCTAATATTGATTCCAGCTTAACTTAAAATCGTGAAAATATCTGACTCAATTTGAGAATGAAATTGAGAGGGAAATCGGAGCCCGACAGCACTAAGCTGTCGGGTGATTTTCGCGGCCTTCGCCGTAAAACTTTCTTTTCAGATCCACTTGCACTTGCAACATGGTTTCTTCCAACAAAACATTAAACATTTGCTCAGCAGTAACATTGTACATGTTTGCTAGAGTTCTTAATGTGTTGATTGGCGGTTGAGAGATACCTCTTTCCCAGTTTGAGATAAACTGAGATGTGCTGTATCCCAACTTCGTCGCCACGTCTTTTTGTGAAAGACCTGATTGAGTACGTTTTTCCTTTAAAAACTGCGCTAACTTATTTGCTTCATATTGCATAAATGACCTTCTTGGTAAATTTACGTCCGTTTAGAAATAGGTTATCATTTATTTCAAAATTATCAAATTTTTTTAACAGTTTTTTAACAAATTCTTGATAATGAACAAAAAAAAGGGGAACCAAATGGTTCCCCTAGACTTTTGACTATAATTTTTACAATACGATTAACGTTTAGAGTACTGACCGCTGCGACGTGCACCGTGTTTACCGTATTTTTTACGCTCAACCATACGAGGGTCACGCGTAACAAATCCAGCTTTTTTCAATACATCTTTTAACTCAGGGTTAAAAGCGATTAAAGCGCGAGTAACACCGTGGCGAATTGCACCAGCTTGTCCTGACTCACCGCCGCCGCTTACCATAACTTTAAGGTCAAATTTACCCATTAAGTTAACAGCATCAAGAGGTTGCATGATCACCATACGTGATTGCAAACGAGTTAAGTAATCATCAGATTTCTTACCATTGATAGAAACTTGTCCTTTACCTGGTTTTAAGTAAACACGAGCTGAACTCGTTTTTCTTCTTCCAGTTGCATAATACATTTTTTCAGTAGCTGCCATTTTCTATCCCTTTAATTAGTGTTTGATTACGTAAGCTTCAGGCTTCTGAGCTGCGTGAGGGTGCTCAGCACCTTTGTAAACTTTCAATTTGCCGATCAATGATTTTGAAAGCTTGTTCACTGGTAACATACCACGAACTGCTTCAGAGATAATAAATTCTGAATCAGTAGCTTTCATTTGCTCAGCTGTTTTTTCTTTCAATGAACCGAAGAAACGTGAGTGACGGTAATACTTTTTAGTATTCCATTTATCACCAGTCATTTCGATTTTGTCTGAATTGATAACAACAACGAACCCGCCAGCATCTGCGTTTGGTGTGAAAGTAGGTAAGTTTTTTCCACGCAAGATATTAGCAATGTGAGTCGCCAAACGACCTAATCTTAAACCAGTGGCGTCTACAACGAACCACTTACGGTCAGCTTCTTCAGTTTTTGCATTCCAAGTCTTCATAGTTACTCCGAAAATAGATGAATGAGTGTTTTAAAGTTCGCGGCACTTATTGTCAAGGCCTGTAGGATAGTAAACTCGCATTAAAAATAGACCCTGCGGCGGAGCCGGCGGTCCAGCCCGCCTACGGTCCTGAGCCGACAGGATTTCCCGCATTGTTTCCGCCGGCAGCCCTTTTCGGGCCAAAAGAAGCTGAGTCCCCACTATATTACGTACCATTTGCTTCAAAAAGCCGGTTCCTGTGATCGTAAATTGAGCAATTTGGGGGCGTCTCCACTCCCAAATGGCGCTTTCGATGGTTCTAATGGTGTGAGCTACTGGTGTCCCAACGGATTGAAAGCTCTTAAAATCCTGATTTCCCACAAGAAAACTGGAACACGAGTTCAAATAATCTAAATCTAACGGAGTTCTCTCCCAAGTGGCATAGCGTCCAAGGAAAACGCTTTGACTCGGCGTGTTATTAATCAGGTAGCGATACGTCTTTTTTTCAGGTGAAAGTGTTGAATGGAAGTCATCTGGAGCTAACCACGCTCGCTTAATTAAGATACTTGTGGGCAAGTGGGCTCGCATAGCCCTTTTTAAATCAAAGCCCTCTAAACGCGATTCTGGCCACTCTGTATCGAAGTGACAAACCTGATTCAAAGCATGAACACCCGCATCGGTTCTACCGGAAGCAAATAGCGAAATAGGATGACCAAAAATTTTTTCTAAACCGGATTGGATGGTCTGGCTAACACTGGACTTATCGCCGTGGTTTTGGCGCTGCCAACCACAATAATCCGTTCCATCATAAGAGACTGTAAATTTAATCCGAGGCATGCGGTCTTATACATCAAAAATCAAATGAAAGACCAGCATTAACATAGCGATTAGAAAAACCGAAAGCCGCGTTCTGCACTTCAGTGACACGGAACTCAAGCGACAGCCACAAGTTTCCAATGCCGTACTCACTGTCTAATTTTAAACCCGCTTCACGATCAAACGTATTCAAATTAAAAAGAATTCCTCCAGCACCATAGAATCCAAAGCCGCCTGTCGCACTGGGCATCGCCTTATCTTCACGTTTTTCTAAAAGTACTAAGTACGTTCCTCCACCTGATACGTAGGGAACAAACATCTGTTGTTCTTTCCACTCAAGACGATAGACCGCACCTAGATTCAACGGCAATGTCACAAACGTGTAACTTTCTTTTGACTGTGTATCTGGATCGGCCACAAGACGACCATTCCCAGTTACAAACATCCCTGCACCACCCGCCTGTACCCCTAAGCGGCCGCCGTCACCTTCCATACCCCAAGGAAACCATTCGTAGTCGTATCCAATGATAACGCCCGAGGCACTTCCATAGAAATCTTCAAAGCTATACTCTTTAAATGTGCCGGTAGGATTCCCACTGGCGTCTGTCTGCTCAATACCGATCGTGATCTGCGGCTGATTCGCCTGACCAAAGCGCAAATGACTGGATTGATTTTTAGGTGTTCTTTTCACATCGTAAACGTAAGTGCCATCTTTCTTAATGCGAATCAGGCCCTCTTTCGCATTCGGATGATCGATTTTTTCTTCAGTGCTCAGAAGGTCTGCTTTTAAATGCGGAGACACCAGCACAAGCAGCATCACCATCAACACTGAACGGAATCTCAAGATACGAAAAGCCGTCACAAGGCCAATCACTGTGCCCAGACTGAGTACGATGGCCCATACGAAACCTATTTGTAACGCCATCGTTGCAAATAGTAAAAATGGATAAAGGAGTCCACGCGTAAGAGCCTTCAGTGGTTCACTGCCTGAGATCATGTTCGCGATAGGTGGACTCATGTCGTAATAAAAACCTACAAACGCTTTCCCTAGATTATTTGTAACTAAGAACTGATCGCGAAACTTACGGAAAGTTTCGACCTCTGACATATCAGAGGAACCGAATGCCGCCGTTGAAATAAAACATCTTTTATCATCAAGGATGCCCACAACCACAGAAGGAGTAATACACCCTGCAGAAGCCGCCGCCGGATCATTCACAAATTTATAAATATTCTGCGCCTTATTTTTCATCCCGTAGACCAGACAATACTTTTGATAGTTCGCGAGTCCTCCGACTTGAGAGTCGGGAATCGTTCCGTCATTGTCTATTTTTTTAAAGGTCGGAGATACAGCCCCACTGGTAAATGACGTGTAGGCATTTGATTCGCCTCCGTTTGGTGTCGCAATAGGAAAAATCGCAATCGAATCCCATGCCGTTCCACCAGGCTCTGTGGGATTGAAGATGGCCGCATCAATGAAGGCTTTTCCATCACCAGCAACAAATGTCAGATTACAGGCACCAAAGCCACCACCACTGTCGGCGCACAGAGTTTGTGTCACATCACTGGCACCTGATGGAATTCCATGAAACTTCAACTGTAAAGTCGAAGCTTCGGCATCAGCCAAAGTTCCACCGCCTTCAGCTGCGATCCCAAACTTTATGGTTTTAGAACCTACGATTTGACTCAGTCCCGAGATATTGCAATTCCCATCTAAATTCGCAACTCCCATTGCAGAGCAAATGGCCGCCCACGTCGTGTTCAACACCACTGTTTCACCAGAGGTCCAATTTTTCGTTTCAGGATTAACAATTAGCGGAGTGCTTTCTATCAGAATTTGCGCCATCGCATTGTTACGAGCCGCAGATGTCTTGAACTGAATTTGAAAGGCTAAAGAACCATAGATATTACTTTGATTGCAGGCTTTAGGTGGCGTGGACGTATTCGTACAACTGTTACACGGCGAAACACCATCCCCAGTGCAGGTGCCAGCGACACCGCCATAGACAGTACCACCTTCAAAGGCCGAAATGCCTGATATTGTAATCGTATTGGTATCGACAATAGAGGCTGCCCATACTGGATTTAGAAAAACAAAACTAAGAAAGATGAGGACAAGATGTTGAATCACCTTTTTATTGCATCATGGCGAAATGGTCCCTGTCTATCTGAGCAAAGACCAGAAGATAAACGTCTAGTCTAGCAGAATAGACGTTCCGCGATTTGTAATCCGTTAAGAGCGGCACCTTTTTTCAAGTTGTCAGACACAACCCACATCAACCAACGTTTTTTATTGTGACGATCTTGGTGAATACGACCAACAAACACAGGCTCTTCACCAGAAACCTCAAGTGCCGTCGGAAAGTCTTGATCCATAACAGCGATACCTTCGAAATTACCAAGAGCATTCACCACATCTTCTTTTGCTACTTCTTTATTTAAAGTGACCCATACAGCTTCCGAGTGAGAATTCAAAGCCGGAATACGAACTGTGAATGCAGAAACGTTCAAGTCCTTAACTCCTAAAATTTTTGGAGTCTCGCTCATGATTTTCGCTTCTTCAGATGAAAAACCATCTTCGCCAAAGCTACCGATTTGTGGAATACAGTTAAACAAAATTTGTTTTGAAAATGCTTTTGGTTCGTGATCTGGCTGTTGGAAATTTTTTGTTTGATTCAACAACTCTTCGTAACCAGGCAAGCCCGCACCACTCACCGCTTGGTAAGTCGCTACCGTTACATTTTCAATTCCGAATTTATCCAACAACGGCTTTAAAGCTACGACCAATTGAATTGTAGAGCAGTTCGGATTTGCAATCACCTGTGGTTTCGAATCTGCATTGAGTAAGTGACCATTCACTTCTGGTACAACCAAGTGAATATCCTGATCCATACGGAAAGCATTAGAGTTATCAACAGCAAAGGCTCCGGCCTTAACTGCTTCAGGAGCCCATTCACGGGAAATGTCGTCTCCAGAAGAAAAGAACACCATATCCAAACCATCAAAACAATTCGGCTTCAACACTTGCACTGGCCATTGCTTACCAGCTAATTCAATATTCAGTCCTAATGAATTTTGGCTCGCAAATGGTCTTAGTTCTGCGATCGGCTGAGCGTACTCTTCTAAGATATTAATGAATGTTTCGCCCACAACTCCTGTGGCACCAACTAAACCGACTTTTAAAGGTCTTTTCCATGTTTTCATATTATTCTTCGTCCTGTTCTTCTTGAAGGTCTTCTTCTTTCGTTGCCTCTGGAGCATAGGCATTAGCTTTCATTAACTTACGCTTTTTACCCAACTGCAAAATACCGAAAACGGCCCCAAGAGTTCCGTACGACAAGAATAATACAAAAAGCATAATCTCTGGATACATGGCCACCACGACAAGTATCACCAATCCAGCTACTAAATATTTAAAGGCTTTTCTTTCTTTTAAATCAAGATCTTTGAAAGAGCGATAACGGAAGTTCGAAACCATTACAAAGGCCATCAAAACAACCATGAAGCACAAAAGACTGCGGAACTTATCTGGAGTCCATCCTAAGTCATTAAATGCTAAGAAAGATGTTGTCACAATACCGGCTGCCATTGGGATAGGAAGACCTTGGAAATAGTTTTTTTCAACTACGCCCACCTGCACATTGAAGCGTGCCAAACGCAAAGCACCACAAGCCACAAATAAGAAACAAGCCATCAATCCAATGCGTCCATACGGTTGCAATGCCCATAGGTACATCAACATCGCTGGAGCTAAACCGAAGCTCACTAAGTCACATAAAGAATCTAGCTCGGCACCAAACTTACTTGTCGCGTGAGTCAATCGCGCCAAACGACCATCTAACTGGTCAAAGACAGCCGCGATAACCACCGCGATGGCTGCCATTTTGAATTCACCTTGAATGGAATAAATAACAGAGATAAATCCACAGAATAAATTGGCGATCGTCATCAAATTCGGAAGAATGTAAATGTACATTCCTAGGCGTTTTCCTGACTTAGAATATCCTTCATCTGACAAATCATAGCTATCAGCCATTACGAACCTCTTTTGTATCTTTGTGTTGAATCAAATAATCAAAATTATTATGAGCCGAAATAAGGGAAATAACCAAAGAAATAAAACAATACGGTTAAACCAATGCTGCTCGCCACTGGCATAGTGAAGTTATCATCTAATTTCCCGAAAGGGATAAGCTCAGCCAAGGCTCCAACTAAACCGCCCAATAAACTGACGATCAAAATAAACTCTGGAACTTGATTGAAAAATAAAAACAAGAAGCTCGCTAGGGCACAAACAACAAAGGCTGCAATGAAACCCTGAACTGATTTGTGTCCGAAGATTTTATCTTTGCCGTACTTAATCCCTACATAGCTGGCGATAGGATCAGCAAAAGCTAAAAATAATAAACTTAAAGAGACCACGCCTTTATTGAAGAAAAGTGTGATGATCAACGCCCCTGTTAACAAGTATGTCGTACCTGCCAAACGATTCAGTTCACTACTGCGCATGATCGGACGGAAAATATTAGATAAAACTTTGTTCACTTCAGGATTTTTTTGGCGCATGACATCTGCGGGAACAAACGCCAACCAACCAATAATCAAACATGTAATTGAAAACCAGAATGGTAAGACTTGCCATGCCAGAAACATCAAAAATACACCTGTCATGTGCCATATCTTACGGGCCAAATGAAGGTCGGACTTATTCTTAAAACCGCTGAGCGTTACATTCGTTTCTGCCATCACAGCAGGCGAACTTAAGTAATCCGCTCCCCCCTGTCTATTGAATTTAAACGAAATTACTGCTTTGAGTTAAGAACCAGATAAAATTTCCAATGATTCCTCAAGCTTTTGCCCATCTTTTAGGACAACTTCAAGCTTAAGTTTGTTGATACCTTGATTTAATTGAATGAAATCTGTTTTGTAGCTTCCATTTTCAACAACGAAAATTTGAGCTTTAAACCCATTACTTTGGTTTTCAAAGTGTAGCTCTTTGGCCATGCCTTTTAAATTTTTCTGGCAAAGATCAAAGCGAATCATCACCATTTGCTCGCGAACTTGCTCTGCCTTATGAGCCGTTTTTTCAGCACACAGGAATTTTTTATCTAAAACACTTTCAAGCTTTTTTATACCTGTCGTGTTTTCACTTCCGACTGATGAGGGCTGACGTGTAGGAAAATGACTTGGAGTTAGCTCGGCCGCATGTGCGACATTCTGACCATACAAAGATTTCAACTGAGGTGAGGCGGCTTGGACCTGATGAAGATCGGATTCAAAAAGTGTATATCCAGTTACTCCCGTTAGAAGTACGAAAAAAAAGAGTATCTGTTTGTATTCGATAAAGAACTGCTTCACCTCATTCTCATCGGCAGAAAGTGCGACAAGATTGAGGACCTCTGTCGAGTTTTTTTGGAGGTAGGCCGTACCTTATCCGGAAATATAAACGTCCTTATGCATTTAATACAGACCTAAGACTTGGCATGCTTTGCTTAGAAGACCTTTTCTTATGCCGAGAAAAAAATTTTTAGCTCATAACGACTGGCCTTATCACGTGACCGCACGCTGTCTGAATAAAGAGTGGTTCTCGTTACCGATGGAAACAATTTGGGATATTTACTCGAAGTATCTCTTTTTTATACATCATTCCTATGGTGTGCGTATTCATAGCTTTGTTCTGATGAATAATCATTTTCATTTAATCATCCAAACCCCGCATGGCAACTTAAGTCAGGCGATGAACTATCTGATGCGCGAAACCAGTCGCGTGATCGGTTTTGAATCCGGTCGCATCAATCACATCTATGGAGGTCCGTACTATTGGTCTTTGCTGAAGTCACCGCTGTATTATCTGCATGCTTACAAATATGTTTACCGAAATCCGGTCGAGGCCGGACTTTGCTATCGTGTCGAAGAGTATCCCTATTCGAGTCTTTATGGGTTGCTCGGGCAGGCTCACACCATAATTCCATTGGAAAATGATGAAGCTCTATTTTCAGATGTTTACAGCCACTTGCAGTGGTTAAATCAAGGTTATCCATCTGAAGAACTCAAAGTCGATATCCGAAATGCTCTAAGAAAACAACATTTCCACTTCGGCCTCGATAAAGACCGAAACTCTCATATATTAGAGATGACACTGCTCTAAATTTCCGGATAAGGTACGGCCTACCTTTTATCGATGCTGATCGCGAATTTTTTTACGCCAGCTAGTTTGACTGTGTCGAGGATAGAGACCACGCGCCCGTGGTGCACTTCGCGGTCAGCCGAGATAATCGCCTGAACCTCTGGGTTCTTTTTTACTTCCTCTTCCGCCACTTGGCGAATTTGCATCTCGTCGACGATTTTTCCATCAAGACTCAGACGCCCATCGCTGGCGATCAGAATGTTTAACTTACTAGGAGCCGTAGCGTCACCCGCCCCCGCTTTCGGTAAGTTCACATTCAAAGAGGAATTCATAATCATTGGCGCGGTGACCATAAAAATGATCAGTACCACTAAGATGATATCAACTAAGGGAACGACGTTAATCTCGGCCAGAACATCGTCTTGAGAATCCGATTTAAACCCCATTAGTTCAAACCTTTCTTCTTAGCATACGCTAGGCCTAGCTCTTTCACGCTTTCTAAATTCGTGTAGATGCCTTTTACTTTACGCGTGTAGTAGTTATAGAAAATACCAGCAGGAATCGCCACGAAAAGACCCGCGGCCGTCGCGACAAGCGCAATCGAAATACCTGCCATCACTGTCTGCTGTCCTGCATCTGAAGCTTGAGCTAAATCGTTGAAGGCTTTCATAATACCTAAAACTGTTCCCAAAAGACCGATAAATGGCGCATTGGAAGCAATCGTCGCCAATGGAGCTAAATATCTTTCTAGCGCCGGTTTTTCATTCAACATGAACGTATTAAAAACCTCTTCAAAGCCCGCTAATCCGGTCTCGTTTAAATGTCTTAGAGCCTGCGAAGCCGCGCGACCTTCTAAAGAAGAGGTGTCGCGAGCTAGGTCTTCAAAACCCGCTAAGTTGCCATCGTGCAAAGCCTGACGAATTTTAGCGCGAATTGCTTCACTGTCTTGAGACACTTTTTTTAAGGCCACAAATCTTTCAAAGATCATTCCTACAGAAACCACACTCATTAATACCAACAAAATCAGCACCGCTTGGTCGGCATAATGGGCAATTACAAAGATCTTTTCTGATAACATAGGTGACTCCTCTTTACTTTCTGATTTGTTTCTTTATTATGGAGTCTGTCCATGAAAGCGTCAAAACGGGATTTATTGAAGGTCTGGATCGTTATCAGTTTGTGCACTGCCGGACTTTTGTCCTTGAGTTCCTGTAAGGAAAACAAAAAACCATCTTTTATCATCGTGGCTGCGGATCAACTTTCTTTTAATGCCTTTTCTTGCTCGGAAGAAAAAAGCGATGAGGTCTCGGGACTGAATACTCTTTGTCACGAAAGTATCCGTTTTAGTAATGCGTTCACCACATCGACTCAAACAGCCGCAGCTATGGGGTCGCTGTTAACCGCTACGTACCCGTTCCAGCACCAACTGCATCGCAGCTTTGATCGCCTGAATCCAGATCTTCCTACTTTACCTGAGTTATTTAAAACTCAAAAATACCGCACAGCTTTCTGGAGTGGTAAACCCACTATCTTAAAAAAGACCGGCCTATCTAGGGGATTTGACTTATTCGACGACATTTCGTTTCTGTTGCAATCCTCTTATTCCATCAGTTTTCGTCGCCAGTCAGATCTATTCTTCAATTGGGTTGAAGAATCCTCTGCTCCTTTTTTCTCGGTCATCTACAGCTCAGATCTGGATTCTATCAATGAAGGTGAAGAACAGATTTCGGGGTTAGAAAAGTTCGATGAAAGCCTTGGTTTATTTTTTGAAAGACTCAAAGAAGAAAATCTTTGGGAATCTAACTACGTCATCGTTGTAGGACTACAGGGAAAGTCTGAATACGCGCGATTAAATGAGTCTGTCTATTCTAACTTGCACAGCGAAGCCACGCGGGTCGCCATGTTTATCAAACCTCCAAGGCAAAAAGGTGATGAAGGTATCAATTGGAAATTTGACTCGCCTATTTCACTAGCTGACTTTGGATACAGCTTAGCCAAAACGGTGTCCCCGCAGATCAATATCACCTCTGACCCTCAATTTCCGGTTTGGAGCTTTTCTGCACTTTGGAGTTCGAATGAACTGGACAGTATTCCCAATGAGCCGCGGTTTTTATTAGTCGAAGCGGCCAACACGTGGAAGAAATCTTTAGAACTCAGATTTTCTTTGATCTTTAAACACTACCTTTTTATCGAGGCAGACACCAATGAGTTCTACAATCGCCTTACTGATGGTTTAGAGACGATCAATTTAATTTCTACTCAGAATGAAGTCACTGCGGATGATCTACGATCCCTACGCCGTATTCGCGAACTTTCCAATGCTGACAAATGGCGTACGTACACCGGAAGCGAGTATAAACTTTCACAAAATAATCGCGAATACTGGGCAAAACCGAACAGCCGTGCGTCCGTCTTCGATAAAGAAGCCTCTCGCTTGAAAAAAAATAAGACAACGAATCCTCTTTCAACGCTTCTTATTTATTTTAAAAATCCAAAACAGGAAAAAGATGCTCTTTATGAAGAAGCTCGGCGACACTCTTATAATTTATCTTTAGAAAATATTTGGGGACTTTGGGATCCAGATAGACAGTGGCCTCAGCCTGCTGTCACCAATGCAAACCAATAAGACCCATTACCTAAAACACTCACAGGTGCCTGAACATCTTGTTCTGGATTGATAGCAATATCACAGTTGTAAGTGGATGAAATAACCAGCTTACTTTCCTCTGTCATCGCAATAGAACCCGACATCAAATCCATATCACGTTCGACACCTAGTAACTGTACTGGCAATAGAGTTTCGCTATCTAAATCGGTTCCTGTCTGTAGGATATGACTGACAGAGGAACCATTGATCTTGTGTAAAGCAAAGCGCCCGACACTTGACCATGCCACTTCATTCTTCGCCGTGAAAAGAACCATAGCTTCAAATCCAACAGAGTATTCAGATTTGTTGTCATTCTTATAAAACAGATCGTGGGCTAGCAACAAAGACACGCGCGTGCGGTTTGCTAGCGATGTCAATCCCTCGTGGTAGTCAAACGGAGTTGTCACTTCCAAATCCGCTTGTGCCGACGAAATATAATGTGTCACTTCGTCTACAAATTTTTGGTTGTAATCAGATGAACCCCACGAACGTAGAATCAAGATCAGTTGATCGTCTAAAAGATGATAAACCTGAGTTTGAGCTAATTGCAGTCCGTTATGGGCAGAACGAGTCTCAGCTTTCATTAGTAAACTCCATAACGTCTAAGTTTCATCACAGCTTTACGATAGTATTCACCATCTTCTAAATCGAGTTCTGTGATCTTTTTCCATTTTTCTTTAGCACCTTGACGACTGTCCGTATTTTCAATAATTCCGTAGTTCTCATCGATAATGGATTCTTGATAAAGAACTTTCATTTTACGTGTCAGCTCTAAGGTAAAAGCTTCGATCTTATCTTTGATCGTTTTGTTGTCAGGGTCATAAACCACAGCGGCTCTAAGAGTTTGTACGGCTTCGCGAATTTTACCTTCTTTGAAAAAGTTATCCGCTTCTGTCATGCTAGCCTGAGATTTTTCTAAGATCTTTTCCTCAATAAACTTAATTCGTTCGCGAGCTTTTTCTTTATACTTTTTGGTATCAGGCAAATTAGAATTAATCACAGCCTGATATTTTTTTATAGTTTTAAAGGCATAACCTTTTTGATGCTCGTCTTCAGCTTCTTTAAAAAGCTGATCCATTTGTTCTTTACGACGTTCTAAGTTTTCTTTATCAATCGCGGCCTGACGGCGATCAATTTCGATTTTATTTACGATTTCGCGTAGGCGTGTTGCATCAGCATTGTTTGGATCAAATGATGTCACTTCGTACAGACATACCGACATTTCATCCGAAGTCACCGTTTCGTTAATGATCGTTTCACACTTAGCAATAACACTACGGATTTTCGCTTCACGAGCTTCGCGCTCTTTACGAAGACGTTCATCCTCTTCGTATTGAATCAACGCTTGCATAGCCATATCCGCGTCTCTTTCAATTTTTTCTGTGTCTTTATAACCGCTAGGCAGAATTTCTTTAATCTTACGAATTTGCTCGAGCGCTAATTCATACTTCTGTTGGTTATACATCTGCATAGCTAGCGAATATAACTCTTCCACTTCTTTTTGCTGAGCCGGAGACAACCTATCAAATGGATCTCCTGTCGGAGACGCCGTCGGCTGCTGTATAACCGGTGCCTGTGGTGGGTTAAGTAACTCGCTTAAGTAATAAGCCCCGCCTAAAAAGGCCAAGACCACAGCTATTAACAATGGCTTATTGGCCATTAATTTTTTTAGTGGCGTTGTCGGAGCAGCCGCACCGGCTGCGGCTGCCTGCTGATCCGGTGGAGGAGCCTGAAATGTGTAGTACTGATTCGGGTCTACATCAGGGCCTGGCATACCTGTAAAAGGACCGGCCCCTGCAATATCCATCTGCTGAGGAACATCATATTGTTCGTACTCTTCAATTTCAGGTACGTCTTCATATTCCTCTTCTGCGTAATCTTCAGGAACAAAATCTTCCGAGACAGCCTCTTCTTCGAACTGATCCATCTGAAGAGGCGGAACTTCGATTTTTTCAACTTTATAGCGGAAGTTAGGATCGTGAAGCTCAAAGTACATGGTGTTATCCAGTACATTGATAGCATCACCACTTTTAAGTGTTTGCGGATCTGTCGACGAAACGGGGCTTCCATTTAAGAATGTACCGTTCACACTGGCCAAATCTAAAATAGTATAGGCCCCATTGACCTTGTAAATTTCAAACTGACGACGACTGACTCGTTGATCGGGAATAATAATTTGGCAAGAGGGATCTCGCCCCGCAACCCACACATCGCCCACTTCAAGGCGCAGCATTTCACTAACTTCACCTGTGGAATTCACCATCTTGATATACGGAACCTGAGGCGCGGCCCCGATTACCGTTTTATCATTTTCGCCCACAGTAGGCGCAACCGCATCGGCACCCAAGTTATCCGGCGAAGGGATTCCCACATCGGGCACATCAAGGAATGAAAACTCATAGGGAGGAACTTGAAAGGTTTGACTGTGTTGAAGCTCTGTTTGCTCAACCTTCTGGCCTCCGGTAAAAACATCACCGAAGCGAGAGATCGCACTGAGCTGCCATTGGCCTTCGACATATTTTAGTTTGAAATGCTCGCGGGAAATACCCTTTTCCGCTTGTAGACGTATATCGCAGCCCTCTTTACGGCCGCCGATATATTCTTTCTCTGGATTAAGTTCAATTTCACTGATCAATGCTCCACGGAGCATCACCTTCAAACGCGACATCAAAGAACACCCTCATCGGCGAGCTGGCACTCTTTTGCCTTTTTTTCTGCCAATAAGAGTTTTTGGTCGTTGTTTTTACCCTGTAACATCACAACAACTTGTCGATACATAGACTCGCACATTTTGAAATTATGCTTCTTAAAATACGATTCTCCAAGCATTAATTTTTCTTGGACGATTTCATCAAATCGTACGCGCGATAGATAAATATGCCGCTTAGCTAGCTGATTGTCTGGATCTAAGTTGAGTACTAACTGAAAGAACTCTTGCGCACGAGCATAGTTACCCATATTGAAATCGCGCATGCCTTTCATCAGATTTTCTGCAATACGTTGAGACTGAATCGAGTTCCGATCTCGTTTTTTTCCATCAAGTGTCGCGGTTCTATCTTTTTCTGTTTGCGAGTTTAAACTCATTTGCACGGCATCTGAGTAGTTCAAAGTCGAATTAATCTGCTGTTGAACCGCTTTCTTTTTGTCGTCGCCACTGAAAAGATAAAAGTACGCTCCGATAAAAACTATCAGAGCCGCCATGTAAAATTTAAACCGAGGATTTGAAATCAGCGAATCTTGAGCCGCCTCTGAAACCGGACGAGCACCAAGGCCCGCCGCTGACTGCTGAAAAACCTGTGGACGAGGTGTTCCCACGGCCATTCCCACTCCGACCGGAGATGCCATCAACGGAGTCTTCATCTGAGTAGGAACTCCCGCGCGAGGAGCCACTCCATTTTGCAAGGCCATCGGAGGTGCTGGACGCGGAACTTTTTTCGCAGGTGCGGCACTCTTCATTTTAGGTTTTGGCTTCGCCTGAGGCGAAGGAGCTTTTGGTTTTAATGGCAACACGGCAGCCGGCTTAGGGGTCGGAATCGAAACCACGGCCTGTCCCAAGTCATACTCAACCTTGAACTCTGTATCCCCTATAATAAAGTTAGAGTTGTTAACAATCTTCCATTTTTGAACTGTTTGTCCATCGACTAAAACAGCGTTCTTCTGGCTGAGATTGTGGATCTCTAAATCACGATCTACGATCTCGATACGCACGTGTGTACGACTGACCATCGGGTCATTCATTAAAACAAGGTCGTTTTCAGGACCACGTCCAATCGTGAATCCAGATTTGTTCAACTGAAATACCTGACCGACGTGAGGTCCTGCGACCACCGTCATCTTGATCTTGATATCAGGTTTCTGTTGCAACGCTGCCGACATTATTTAATTCACTCCCCTATTCACCAATCTACTCAACACTTTACTCTTAACTGATTTGCACCAATGTAATCACATAACTTTCTGGCTGGCCTTCCGTATTTAAGAAAGCCTGACAGTAAACATCACACTCGAACTGCGAAAATGGAATACGATCCGAATGTTTTTCATACGGAGACTGCTGAGCCCGAGCCACTAGAGCCTCGATATTCTGCACCAAAGCTCCATCTGTTAAGGTCTGATAGCTTTGGTTTAACACCGCTTCACGCGACGTTTGCGCCAACTCTTCAAACTGTGGATTCAAGGCTCTGACTTTATGTTCCACATCCAAAACAACTGCCGGATGGAAGATCATTTCTACTAAATTGGAATACTCGACATCTCGATTTTGTTGTGGTTTCAGCGACTGCGAAGCGTCCCCACCACCATTCCAAACACGATTCAGAATAGTGTTAACGCTAGAAACTAACTGTTGAAACACAGGGTAATCGAATGCCACTTCTGTACGATCTGATTTTTCTAATAAGGCCTTATCAATTTGTTGATTCAAGGTCTTAATCGGATATTCAATCAGTCGCGCAAACAAGTAATACAAGATCAAACCGAAAAACGAAGCGATTAACAACGTCTGCATCAGAAGACTGACCACACGTTCATTATCCACATTCAAAGAGCTGATATCATATAACACCACAGAGTGATATTTCGGACGGGCTTCCCCTGTATTCGGGTCATAAACCGCAATTGGGAACGAGGCCCCCAATGTATTTTTATTCAAACGCATAGAGGTCGCACGCTCTTCTTGACGTGCTTTCAACACCAATGGATTCGCTTCATCGCGTCCCACACGATCAGCAGGAGCCACAATAAGCCCATCCTGATGTTGAATAATAAAGGCCTCTTTAATGCCTTCTTCTTTCAAGGCCTCTTGAACTGTCAAATTGCCCAATTGCCCTGACAAAAGTGACTGCTCATTAAACTTCGCAATCGAACGGGCCACAGAGCGCGCTCTTTTTGTCGCTTCCGCCAAGTTAGATTCTTGGATCAAATTACTTAAAGGGATAGCGGACAAGAATGTCACACCGAAAACGAAGATCATCACAAATCCCATGAGGATTTGTTTCAAAGAAAAAATAATTCCCAGACGATAAATCGCTGGCATCACGACATTTTCGATGTAATTTTCAATTGTCTGCGACAACGTCAATTTCGGTGCCGCTGGCGGAGGCGTCGGAGCCGCTCCTGCCGCAGGATTAAATTGCGGTGGCACTCCATAGACAGGATTCATCCCCATTTGAGGATATTGCATCTGCAAAGCGGCATTGCCCTGCTGCGGATAAGGTACAGGAAAAGCTCCCCCATTGGGAACAGGAGGAAATCCACCTGCCATTGGCGCTGGCGGACGCGGGCGACGGGCTGGACGCTTTGGTTTTTCCACCACGTCTTCGTCTTCACTCGCTTCCACTTCTACCTTCGGAGTGTTCTTCGGACGAATATCCGGCGCTGGAATAACATCCATAATCACATCAAAAAGACTGACCTTATCACCCACACGTACAATCGAGTTTTGAATTTTTACACCATTTACAAAGGTCCCATTGCTGGATTTCAAATCGACGATCATCATTTTGTCTTTGTAGACATGAATTTCACAGTGTTCTTTAGAAATTCCTAACGACTGAATTTTTAAGTCACTGACGCCGCCACGGCCAAAGACATTCTTGCCGAGCTTCAGATCATAAATTTGTCCCGCTTGCGGGCCTGAGAGTATTCTAATTGACCACATATAAATGATCTCCGACTTTTAAGTTCTTCGCATCGACAAATCCCGATGGAGTTTCGATAACAGAAGACGCACGCCAATAAGGTCCCGCAATTCTGAATGGGACTACATTTTTTGCTATATTCTTAATTTCCATTTTGCTGTCGACAAAAATACAGTCGATAGCAAATTTCATAAAAAAGGTGTGTATGTTATTGCACGGGTTAATCCACAGAGCTTCACCTGCCGCTAAACCCTTGCGACCCAACAAACCTTTACCGCGCTCCCAAAAGCTTTCCGCCACCATAAGGTGGTCGACTAATAACTCGGCTCCTGAATTTGAAGTTTTATACAGACGAGGCATTACATTCCCCCTCCGTATATCATTCTGACTGCGATAGGTCCAAAAACCATAATGAAAACCGCAGGCAAAATAAACATCATCAATGGAAGTAAAATCAACTGCGATGCTCGCGCACCGGCTTTTTCAGCACGAAGCAATCTTTCTAGACGCATTTGCACCGACTGATCTTTAAGAACCTGTGAAATGCTCGCACCTGAAGCTTCCGCATCAATAAGGACGGCAACAAAGCTCGTTATCTCGGGAATATCAATACGTGCAGCCATTTCTTTTAAGGCTTCCTGTTTTGACGAACCGATTTTAATATCTTTTAAAACAATCTTAAACTCTTCCGCCAATACTGAGTCTTTATCTGCCACTTTATCTACGATCTTTTGAATCGCACCGAAGAAATCTAAACCTGCTTCCACTGACAGAGCTAACAGATCGATGAAGAATGGCATATCAGCACGTACACTGAGCTCGCGCTGTTTTTTTGTTCCTTTGCAATGCATCTGTGGCATGAAGAAGCCAAAAGCTCCTAAGCCCACAAGTAAGGGCCATGACAATCCCAAGTCCAAAGCAAAGTTTAAAAAGAACAATAGCAGCGGGAATGCCACCCCTAAGAACAATTGCAAACCGATGAACTCATCTTCATTGAGTTCAGATTCCAATCCTCCCACTTTGATGAGATTACGAATTTTCTTACGATACTTTTCTGACTTCACACGCGCTGCGTGCTGCAACGTCAGTTGATGCACCATCGGACGACAGATATTGATAATGGCATTCTTGGATTTAACAGGTTCATTACCGCTAGCCCATGATAACTGCGATTCTCCGGGACGACCTGCTAACAGAGACGACACGAATAGATAAACAGCAGCACCGGCTAAAATAATTCCGCCGAAAAGCATTAGTTCTAAACTACCCATAGCTCCTCTTTTCAAGTGAGTTTTTTTCCAGTAAATTCATTGGGTATGAAAAAATTGAACCGCACATTAATTCTGGCTTCACAGTCTCCGCGACGTTCTGAAATTCTAAAAAAAGCAGGTTATCAATTTGTTCCATTCCCTGTTTATGTATCGGAAATTCCTGACAAAAACCTAAGTCTTAACGAACAAATTTTAGACATTGCCAGACGAAAGGCCGAGGCGGTGCGCACCCGTCTACACGACGAAGGTCTGAGCTATCCCCATCATGTAGTCCTGACTGCTGATACCTTGGTGTGTTTGGATAACCAGACTTTAGGCAAGCCAGAGACCGAACAGATGGCCTTCGACTTCTTAAAAGCACTTTCAGGTCGCAGCCACGAGGTCAAAACAGGAATAGTTCTACTGGACCTCGACAGCAACCTGAACAGTGACGAAGTTGTGTCTCATATCGAGACAACTGTGGTGCACTTCCGTTCACTGACGGATTCTGAAATTCTGGACTACATCGCCAGCAAAGAGCCCCTCGACAAAGCCGGTGCCTACGCCATTCAGGGGGAAGGTGGAAAATTTGTGACCCACTACGACGGCGACTTTAATAATGTGGTGGGACTTCCCTTGCAAGCTCTAGAAAAACTCTTCACACTTAACTCATGGGAATTCCTGCGCCAACCGCCCGCTCTTTGATTTCACAAAAGCTCTCGTCCAAACAAAAAATTCTGGCGGTCAGTAAACTTCAACCCACTGAAAAAATCATTTCTTTATACAATGAAGGACAGCGCGATTTTGGCGAAAACTACATTCAAGAAGCCTTAGAAAAAATTGAACTCTTAAAAGATTTTTCTAATATTCAGTGGCACTTGATCGGCCCTATTCAAAAAAATAAAGTTAAATTCTTAAAGAAGCATTTCACTTATATTCATTCTATCGACAGCTTTGCTTTAGCAGAAAAAATTTCAGCAGCTGCACTGTCTATCCAGCACATTCAAAAAGTATTCATTCAACTGAATCTTTCTGAGGAGCCGACCAAATCTGGATTTTTAAAAGAGGATTTTGAGTCTGAGTGGACACGTCTGCAAGCGTTGAGCGGCATTCAGATCGTCGGATTGATGACCATGCCACCGCTAGAAAATGAACCTGAAAAAAACCGCGCTTTTTTTAAAGAATTGAAATATATTGGAAGCAAGTTCGATTTACACGAGTACTCAATGGGCACCAGTCACGACTATCAAATTGCACTTCAAGAGGGGGCAACATGGATCAGGTTAGGTACGACGCTATTTGGAGAAAGAGAATCACAGAAAGATCAGAAACGAGGTCCGTCATGAAAAATCCACTGCTGAAAACAATGAAAATCGGCTTTATCGGAGCCGGTAACATGACTCAGGCTCTGGTGAAGGGCATGGTGGAATCGAAAGAGATCAGACCAGATCACATCATGGTTTCCAATCGGACTCAGGGCAAATTGCTCAAACTAGCCGAGCAGTTTCAGGTTCAAACCAGAGCCCATAACCAAGAGATCATTGCAGAATGTGATGTGGTGATTATCGCGGTGAAGCCTCAAGATTTTTCAACGGCACTCGAAGGCCTAACTGGACAATTTAGCGATCATCAAATCGTGATTTCACTGGCGGCGGGAATCCCTTTCGACTCGCTTGAAAAGCAAATTCCCACGGGACGCCTTGTGCGCCTGATGCCGAACACTCCGTCTATTATCGGTCGTGGAGTTATTGGCTTTATGAGTCCCGATGAAGATGAAGGTTTTGTTTCCAGTCTGATGGACGACCTCTTTGGCGGCTTAGGCTATGTGATGAAAGTCGACAACGAAGATCAATTTGAAGCCTTGATGATTTCTTGCTCTAGCGGTACAGGATTCGTTTTCGAAATGATGATGTACTGGCAAGATTGGATCGCAGAGCGTGGTTTTGCCGACGATGTTTCACGCAAGATGACGATCGAAACGTTCTTGGGCGCGGCTCTACTGGCCGCCCAATCTGAAGGCATCGAAATCGAAGAACTGCAATCCCGCGTGACCTCTAAAAAAGGGGTTACGGCAGCGGGACTGACTTCTATGCGCGAGCTGGAAATTGAACGTGGTTTGCGCATCAGTTTTGAAAAAGCCGCCATGAGATCAAAAGAGATCTCGCGCACTCAGAAATAGCCCTCAACTGACGCTGCTGGGCCGTGGCTCTAGATTAGCTAGACCTAGGTCCAGAGAGTTCTTAAAACCTCCTGTTATTTCACCTAGATAGTAGATGTCGGGTTTGTTTTGCCCTATACTAAAGATCAGTGTTCACGGAGGAACCTATGAAGCATTACCCTTCAGAAATCGCACATAAAACATTTGAACGTAAAATGATGGGATATGATCCGGACGAAGTCTCGGATTTTTTAACTGTCATCGCAGCTCAGATGGATGCCCTTTTACAAGAGCGCAATGCCCTACGTGAAACTCTAAAAGAAAAAGAATTAACACTTCTTGAATACAAGGATCGCGATCAAGTCTTAAAGGCGACGATCACTTCAGCGTCTCAAATGACCGAGAAAATGCGCACAGACGCAGAACGCGAAGCCAAGTTGATCATTAACGATGCTCAACAAAAAGCAGAATTGATCACTCGTGATGCTAAGGATTCTTTGAAAAAAGTTTACTCTGAAATTTCTGAATTGAAACGCACACGCATGCAGTTCGAAGCCAATCTAAAAGCCATGGTTCAAGCGCACTTGTCTTTGTTAGATCAAGGGCAACAATTTATGCCAAAAATGAGCCTACCTGAATTGGATATGAAGTAACAGCCAGCGCTGTTACTTCTGTCACGCTACTTCTATCGCCCCTTGAAACTCAAAGTTCTGATTCAACCTAATGCAAAAAAAAGCGAAGCCATCGGATTACACGATGGTGCTGTAAAGATTAAAATTAAGGCTCCCCCTGTGGATGGAGCCGCCAACGAGGCCCTAATCGCCTTTATCAGCAAAACTCTTTCCATCCCGAAAAAAAATGTCACCATCTTACACGGACATACAGGGCGCAATAAACTACTTGAAATTGACTATGATGCGAATGTGGACGACGTGATACGTCTACTTTGCCAAGACCGCTGATCTGTGCCATATTCATCGCCAGATTCAGCCCATTGAAAAAGGACCTCCTTGCTATGTCGACTATTGCGGATAACAAAAGACCTCTTGCGATTATTTTTCTGACTGTCTTTATCTATCTTTTAGGTTTCGGCATCGTGATCCCCATCATGCCCATTCTCAGCACCCAAATGGGAGCTACCGCCTTACAAACAGGGCTTTTACTTTCTGCCTATTCACTGATGCAATTTATTTTCTCTCCGTTTTGGGGACGACTCAGCGACAAGTATGGTCGCCGCCCTATTTTATTAATTTGCTTAGGTGGCGAAGTCTTTGCCTATTTGCTTTTCGCACAGGCACGCACTTTAGAAATGCTTTTTGTAGCACGCCTACTTTCAGGCTTTTTCGGAGCTTCGATTTCAACAGCTTCTGCTTATATTTCTGATATTACGCCTCCACAAGAGCGTTCCCGTGGAATGGCGCTCATCGGTGCGGCCTTCGGTTTGGGTTTTCTATTCGGACCCGCTATCGGTGGATTACTCACGGTATGGGCTGAACACATTTCAACGGATGCTTTCTTCCGCACCAGCTTCAGCTCTTACTGGGTGTCAGGCCTTTGTCTGATCACGTTCCTGTTTGCGCTGAAGTTCTTAAAGGAAACTCGCGATCTTTCAAAAGTAAAACAAGAAACACGTAATCGCTTTCAGTTGATCGCTAAGTTCTTCAAAGTCCCGACGATCGGTCCTTTAATTTTAGTTTTCTTCTTGGCCTCTTTAGCGATGTCGACAATGGAAGCGACATTAGTGCTTTACATGAAAGACAAGTTCAACTGGGGATTGAAGGAAGTCAGTTTTGGTTTTGCCTATATCGGAGTGATGTTAATTGTAACTCAGGGATTCCTTGTCAGACGGCTGATTCCCAAAATAGGTGAAAAACAAGTGCTGCGTCTGGGATTGATTTCAATGACCTTGGGCCTAGGTGGAATTGCGTTTGCTAACTCGATTTTCGCTATGGCTATTACTCAGACTTTATTGGCCTTGGGATTAGGGTTAGTGAACCCCTCAACTCTGGGGGCTATTTCACTTCTTGCTGACAAAGACGAGCAAGGGACTGTACTCGGCACCACTCAAGGGATGTCTTCCCTTGGCCGCATTATCGGTCCCGCTATTGGTGGCGCTCTTTTCGGAGCATGGAGTATCGAGTCGCCATTTCTACTTTCGGGCTCAATGACTTTAGTCGCTCTATTTATCGTGTTTTTAATTTTCCATTCTATTCCGAATGCAGGTCAAAAAACCAAGACCTCTTCGACTGATGAGGCTCAACATGCTTAACAAAATTGGATTCTTTCAGCTGGATAACTTAATCAATAATCGTGTCCCATTTTTGTTCTTCAATATGAGCGGAAATACCTTGAGCACATGGTATACAAGTTTGAATAAGATGCACATCGACACCTACGAAATCTTGGCTGAACCTCAACAGGTTTTAGCTGAGCTCGAGTCGCGCCAAGCCCCCCAAGACTATGCTATCGTATTGCTTTGCCAGAATGGCGATCAGTCTATGAAAACCTATGCTGACCTGACAAAAAAAGCTTATACAAACGTCTATGTTGTCGATGGCGGCTACCAGCAAATGATGACCGATAAAGACCAAATCTGATACTCTGTCTTCCTATGAAAACACTAGCTGATCGTTACAGTCCTCAAGAGGTTGAATCTAACATTTACAAATGGTGGGAAGACGCAGGATATTTCAAATCCCAAGATCAATCCACTAAGCCTCCTTTTTCAATTATTTTGCCTCCGCCGAATGTCACAGGCTTCTTACACTTGGGTCATGCTTTGGATCATACTATCCAAGATTTATTAATTCGCTGGAAGCGCATGAGCGGCTTCAACACCATGTGGTTACCAGGAACAGATCACGCCGGTATTGCGACACAGACTGTGGTTGAAAAAGAGTTAAAGAAAAAAAATATCACACGCCACGATTTAGGCCGCGAAAAATTTGTCGACGAAATCTGGAAGTGGAAAAATGAATACGGCGATCGTATTTATAATCAAATGCGCCGCCTAGGTGATTCATGTGACTGGGAACGTGCGACCTTTACATTGGATGATGGTGTTTCCAATGCCGTGAAAAAAGTTTTCGTAACTCTTTACGAAAAACAGGCTATCTATAAAGGCCAAAAGCTTGTGAACTGGAGTGGCCCATTAGAAACTGCTATTTCGGATCTAGAGGTAGAACATCAACAAGTTAAAGGTGCCATGTATCACATCAATTACCCAATTGATGGTTCAGATCAGTTTTTGACGATTGCCACAACACGCCCTGAAACCATGTTGGGTGATACGGCAGTTTGTGTTCATCCAGATGACGAACGCTATCAGGCTTTAATCGGCAAAACAGTTACTATTCCGTTGATCAATCGTAAAATTAAAATCATCGCAGACACTTATGTCGATCGCGAATTCGGCTCAGGAGTTGTGAAGATCACTCCTGCTCACGATTTCAATGACTACAAAATTGGTAAAACTCATAAACTAGAGTTCATCAATATTCTGAATAAGAAATGTGAGTTAAACGAACATGCAGGTCCTTACCAAGGACTTAAAGTAGCAGACGCTCGTAAAAAGGTAGTCGAAGACTTAAAAGCATTGGGATTACTTGTTAAAGAAGAACCACATGTTCACTCGGTAGGTCACTGTTCTCGTTCAGGTGCGGTGGTTGAGCCGTTCCTATCTGAACAATGGTTTATGAAAATGGATCAACTGTCGATCCCAGCAAAACGCGTGGTGGAATCAGGTACATTAAGATTCGAACCTGAGTCGTGGACAAAAGTTTACCTTCACTGGATGAACATCATCGAAGACTGGTGTATTTCCCGCCAATTATGGTGGGGACATCGTATTCCCGCATGGCTTTGTGGTGACTGTGAAAAATACACTGTAAGCGAAACAACTCCTTCTGCCTGCCAACACTGCTCTAGCCATAATATCAAACAGGAAGAAGATGTTTTAGATACATGGTTCAGTTCGGCTCTTTGGGCTTTTTCTACAATGGGATGGCCAGCAGAAAATACCAAGTCTATCGAAACTCAAAAAACTTTCTACCCAACAAATTACTTGGTTACTGGGCATGACATTATTTTCTTCTGGGTAGCCCGTATGATCATGATGGGCTTAGAGTTTAAGAAAGATGTCCCATTCAGAACAGTTTACATCCATGGACTTGTACGTGATAGCCAAGGTCGTAAGATGTCGAAGTCACTCGGCAACTCTGTTGATCCAATTGATATGATTGAAAAGTACGGCGCAGATGCTTTACGTTTCAGTTTCTTGGCCCATCTGTTTTCAGGAAAAGACTTTAAGTTCAGTGAACAGCGTGTAGAAGGCTATCGTAACTTTATGAATAAGGTGTGGAATGCATCCCGCTTTGTTCTGTCGAACTTAGCTGACTTCAAAGCTCCGGCAGAGGGAATTAAAGCCATGCCAGCGAAAGCTCAGCTTTCTGTTTTCGATCAGTGGATTATCACCAAGCTAGCTGAAACAGAGCGTATTGTTCAAGAGGCTCTAGAAACAGAAAAGTTTTCAGATGCAGCTAACGAGCTTTACCAATTTATCTGGAATCAATTCTGTGACTGGTATATCGAGTTCACAAAACCAATTATGACTTCGGCATCGGCAGAAGAAAAACACACCACTCAATTGGTGATGGCTCACGTTCTGAATCGTATCGTACGCCTACTTCATCCGTTCTGCCCGTTCATTACTGAAGAAATTTATGGTAAACTTCCATTGAAGTCTGAAGCTTGTATTATTGACAGCTATCCAACTGTTGATAACGACAAAGAGTTCTTGGCTTTTGCCAGCACGGAAGCAGAACTAGAAATTGATATCGTAAAAGAAGTCATCACAGCAATTCGTAATATTCGTGGTGAAAATCGTATCAGCCCTGCCGTCAAATTGAATGTGCGATTAGGCGTTCTAGATGCAGAGACTCAAAAGATTTTAAGTCATAATCGCGCTGCTATCATGACTTTGGCTCGTTTAGAAAATGCCGCCATCGGTGAAGATGGCGATCTGATGAAGTGTGCCGTGGCTCCTGTGGCAGTAAAAGATGCGCGCGTTAATGTGATCATCCCGTTGGAAGGCTTGGTTGATTTCAATGAAGAGATCAAACGCATTCAGAAGACGATTGAAAAGTTAGAAAAAGATGTGACGCTGTTAACGAACAAGTTATCAAACGAACGTTTTGTTCAAAATGCTGATCCAGACGTCGTTGCTGCGGATAAAGTTCTTCTGCAACAGTCCCGTGAACAAGTGGTTTCTCTTAAAGAAGCTCTGACACGTTTTCAGTAGGTGCCAGGCCCTGTTTACGGACGCAGGGCAGCGGACCTACTACCTCCTTCTTTCAAAGCCCCATTAACAGGTCCGGTGTATGCCGGTTCCTGTCGCCCTGTCAAATAAGTGGACACTCTAAAGCAACTAATACGATTCGACATAGAAGTGTGTTGGAAGTGGGATTGCAAATACATCCTCTATATGAAAAACACAGTATTAAAATCGAGTTTAGTCGTCTTGTTGAGTTTCACTGCTTTAGTTGCTCAGGCCAATACCTCAGTCCTTTGCAATAGCTCTCACAATCAGCATTCCTTTGCGAATCAGATTCAGAGCCGCGAGCACAGCCAAGAGCTTTCGGTTATCACTTGGAATGCACATAAACTTGCAGATAACCAATTTCTACCTGACCTGGCAACACTCAGCACGGACTCAGATATCATTTTGATACAAGAAGCCATGCACTCGAACGATTTACAAAATTACTTCGCATCACAATTCGATCTTTCTTTTAGCTTTCACAAAAGCTTCTGTAATAAAGAAAATCAAGCGACAGGCGTGATGACGGCCTCTCGCTATCTGTTACAGAGCAATCTGACTCTGGTCTCTACAGATACTGAGCCCTTCACTTTTACACCTAAGGTGTCAGGTTATTCGGCTGTTCAGATACCCGAAATTGGCGTGGTTCATATCATCAATACCCATGGACTTAACTTCAATACAGGCTCTAAGTTTAAACGTCAGATGACCGAAATCTCTAAATTCATTGCACAACTAGAAGGGCCTGTTATCTGGGCTGGTGACTTTAATACATGGAATTCAGATCGTCAGGCGCACCTTGATAAGAATGCGGCCGCTTTGGGACTGCACCACTTGAAGCCGACAAATGAAAAAAGAAATTTAAAATTAGATCATATCTACGTTAGAGGACTAGAATTGCAATCCGTTGAGCTTTTACGTCACATTAAGAGTTCAGATCACTTGCCTTTGAAGGCTGTTTTCAAGAAAGCCCCATCCAATCTTTTTGAATCAGAGCAGCTGGCAGAACAATTTCCAGAAGAAACTATCGAAGACGCTATAGACACTACGGACATGAACAGGCTGAGCGATCTTCATCCAGATTCTGACAATTAAAAGAGCGTAGCCCCTTCGTCACACTCAATCCGTTAATGTTTCCATTACGGATTGAGAAAATCATTTCCTCACCATTAGCGAAATACACACGAGCCGCACTTTCTTCGACGACAACCTTATTACCTTCAATCAAAGAATGGATATAGGCCTCATTCGGATTATCCATTTGATCTGGCGTTAATTGAACGATCTCGGGCATACCATAGGCATTCATCTGGTACATAGAAAGACGACGAGCTGGTTCTGCCGTTTCGTCGGAGTAATCGTAATCGACGCGCACACGTCTTCTGACTCCGTCTTTTCCTACGATTTCTGTTTGTGTCCAATCATGAACCTGCGCCTGACTTTCACCCAAATTAGGACGAAGCTGATCCATAATGTTTTCTATTGTAGGCTCTGCCTGCTGAGGCGGAGTAATGCGCGATTCCATCCCTAAACACTTCGTCATAAACTGCAGGTGCTGTGAAAACTTCTGCATGGTTAAAGGTGTCACCTCTGAATCCATAGCATCAATAGCAGTCGTATTATTTTTTTCTCTATTTTCGGTTACGCCTTCAGGTGATACCGCCGTACCTTGAGCTACAGTTTCAGGAGGCGCAACAAAATCGGCTTGCGCTGCCGGAGGCGCATCCTCTTCGACTTCCACATTTTGTTGGGAAGAATCCACTGTCTTAGAAGACTTGTTGAAAAAATAAAGAGTTGTAGCGATAACCACAACTCCTACAGCAAGAAGAACAGATTTAGTATTCATGACCAACAGCTCGAAACTATTTAATCAGACCGATCTCACGCAATCTTTGCATTAAGAACTCATGCGCTGTGATATCAGCGTATTTAGCACCTTCACCGCGGCAAGATGGTAAGCAGCTTAATAAAGATTCTGGATGTGGATGCATGAAGAATGGCATTGAGTAACGAGACGTATTCGTTCCATCCTGTGGATTGATCACACGATGTGTAGTGGAAGGAATCACTTCATTTGTAATACGTGATAACATATCGCCCGCATCTACGATCAATGTTCCGTAGTCGCTTTCGATATCTAACCATGAACCATCGCGATCTTTTAATTGCAATCCAGAAGTTGTCGCCGCAGGTAAAATCGTGATGAAGTTGATGTCTTCATGGGCCGCCGCACGCACACAACGTGGGTCAACACCTTCTGGAATCGGTGGGTAGTGCAATAGACGCAAAATTGAATTTCCTTCTACCACCATTTTAGTGAAGAAATCTTTTTCAACTTGTAGTGGGTATGACAAAGCTTCCATCATCTGAATGCCGGCAAGCTCTAACTGAGAGTATAACTTTTCAAAAATAGGGCGGAACTCAGGTAAAGAGTCATCTGGCCAGATATTTTTAGGATAGTACTTCGCAAACGCATGACCATCTTCAACTTCGCGGCCCACATGCCAGAACTCTTTCAAGTCCATTACCGGAGAACCCTTAGCATGCTCTTTACCGAAAGCTGTATAACCGCGCTGACCGCCGCCCAACTCAGAAATATAAGAACGCTTAGTCGCATCCGGAAGTTTATAAAATTGTTCTAATACCTGATAGGCTTGAGTCAAAAGCTCTGCTGAAACATCGTGATCTTTTAAGATAATGAAACCATAGTCTTTGATTCCGTGGAAAAGCTGTTCAATGAACTTAACTTTATCATCTTGTGACCCGTGTAAATAAGAACCTAAACTCAGTGTTGGAACTTTTCTTAACGTTGAAGAAGTTTGAGTTGTCGTTTGCATACAATCCCCTCTCAAAAAAATAGATGAACATCGCGTTCAATGTTTAAGCATTTCTATCGAAATTAAAATAGAATATCAAAGACTATTACATGATTTTTTGTAGTGAATTCAAAATGGATGTCCCCATCATACAGCCTAAAAGCGTGTTTATTGCGATATGGCGACTCTTGAGACTCAAAACCACGATAAATCACAGGTCTCGGGTCTTGTTTGAGGACCTCGGAAATCACCTCGGGTAGCTCTTTTTTACCCGTTCTTTCAATCCACTTTTGCAAAATTTCCATGGCTACTGAGCTGAACTCCACTTGAATTTCATCTTTTTGCACATCGGTAGCCCAACCCCCGCGGGCTTCAGGTTTACTTTCAATATGCGGAAGATAGGGCTTTATATCTAAAATCGGAGTTCCGTCGACAAGATCTGCTCCGGCTAAGACTAACGTGTCTTTTTGAATTTCAATAATTTCAACTAAAGACAAACCAATCGGATTCGGACGATGCGGAGACCGCGTCGCGAATAACCCCATCGTCTGCCCTTCCAAACGTGGCGGATGAACCTTGGCGTGAAATCGTACCGAAGAGTTTAGATGAAAAACAAATTGCAGCCACAGATGCGAATAACCTTCGAGTCCCTGCAATGAAATTTCAGGTTGAAACTCTGCTGCGATCTGCAATTCCGAATAGGCTTTTTTGACTAAGCCTGCCTGTCGTGGCACCCCGAACTTATCAGGGTAACACGAACGTAAATATCCTATAGGTTTAAATACAAACTCTTTTGTCATCTTATCTGTTCAAGCGAGTTAGTTTTTTCGGAATGCTCAAATCAGGGTAATAACTTGGCTTGAACTTCACTGAGGGATTGGACTTCAAGTCTGATAAAGCTTCTGTGATAGCGCGATCCAACTGAGGATCTTTTTTATCGCGATAATCTTCAGGAGTGATATCCACTTCAATATCCGGATTAACACCATGGTTTTCTACAAACCATTCATTGTCTTTGAACCAAAAACTGTATTCAGGTTGGGTCACGTAAGTGCCATCACTCAAAGAGTACTGTCCGTTAATTCCGATAATTCCGCCCCATGTGCGCTTACCAATTAATTTTCCTAACTTCATCAGTTTGAACGAGTGAGGAAATATGTCTCCATCACTTCCTGATTGTTCATTTGCTAAAGCGACTAAAACTCCTGCCGCATAGACAGGATATTTTTCTAACCCCTGATGACGAGTTTGATCAAACCCAAGAACCTTTTGTGCTAAAACTTTTAGTAGATGCTGCGAAACATGCCCGCCACCATTGTAACGAACGTCCACAACCAGTCCCTCGTACTGTGATTCGTTCACAAAGTTACGATAGAATTCCGAGTAACCATAGGCTCCCATATCCGGCACATGTACATATCCCAGCTTGCCTTTCGATTTTTCGTGAACGTATTTTTTATTTTTTTCAACCCATTCACGATACCACGCAGCTTTTTGCTGTCTGTTGGTTTTGACCACCACTTTTTCTTCCGACTTCGCCCCTTTGCGATGAACGGTCAGTTCGACCTTCATCGCCGCTTTATTTTCTATAAGCTCATATAGGTCAGAGGCCTGAACAAAACGAATGCCATCGACGGCCATAATACGATCTCCCACTTTCAAACTGACTCCCATAGACGTCAGTGGGGAATTACCATCAGCATTCGACCACGAGTCCCCAGCCAAGATGCGTGTGATTTCATAAGCCTGAGCTGATGGACGGTACTGAAAGTATGCTCCTAAACGGGCGTGTGGAACACCACTACCGACGCGCGTGTATTGTCCACTCATCTCGTAACAGTGGGATGTTCCTAACTCGCCTTGCATTTCCCACATCAAGTCTGAAAACTCAGATCTTGTTTTAACTCGTCCTAATAATTTGTGATAGCGCTTGTAAACCAAGTTCCAATCAACTTTCGACATATCCTGACGCCAGAAATGTTCTTTTTGTAAAGTCCATGCTTCATGGTACATCTGCTTCCACTCAAGACGAGGCTCTACTTTTAATTTGATACGACTGACATCAACATAGCCATCTTTTTTGCCAATTTTACTTTCTTGGCTAGGCTTCAGTTTCACATCTAATAATCTGATTTTAACATCATGATGAAGGAGCACATGGGTCTTTGCTGTGTTCACAGCAAAAGCTTTTACTGCTTTATGATAAACTTCTTGAGTCCCATCATCAAACCGATAGACATATAAATCTGGAGCCGGTGGCTCTTGATTGCGATCAAAGTTTTCAATCGGCGCCACATTTTGTTTTGTGTAAATCACGCCGTTTTTAATTGCTGATATCCGGCCATATCCTCCAAGCGGAAGTTCAAAGGCCTGGACGCGATTTTCAAGTCCTTCAAACTGAATCTCTTGGAAAGTCGGAGTTGATTTTGCTTTTTTATTTTTTCCGGTTGCTGGCTTTTCAACAGAGTTATCCACTTGAGGACTTTTCAAAGTCGCCTCAAAAGGACTAAGGACTTTATCATTTAAAGCTACTACGTAAGGACGAGTTGCAAATGGAAAGCCTAAATCGAAATGAGTCTCGTTGTAGTTAGGAGCAAAACTACGGATACCTAGGAAATAAAGATAATTTCCCTCTGGATCAAATGACGGAGAGAAATCACTCACAACTGGATTCAACAAGAACGTCAGCTTGGCCTTCTTCGTGTCATAGATGCGGATTCCTGTACGACGAGCATCGACATTCGCTGTATAAGCTAAATAGCGTCCATCTGCCGACCATTCTAAATCAGCCGGACGATTAAACATATTCGTTTCGATTTTTTTAGATGAGTTCTTTTTAAAATCGACAATGTAAACTTCTTTTCTGTTAGTAATAATCGCTGCCATTTCGTGAATAGGCGAACATTTAATACCCCAGATTTTTCCCCACTTAATTTGAGGAAATAATGTCTTATATTTATCTGTTTTTAAATCAAATAAAACCAAGGCCTCATCCGAGTCCGCATCTGAAGCCGCTGCTAAAAGCTTTGTTCCATCAAAATTATAGCTGGGATAAGAATAACGTATTCTTTTTTGTACATCTAATTCTTTTACAGGCCCACTGAACGGAGCCATTTCAAAAAGACGCCCACGAGAAGCTAAACATAACTCAGAAGATTTTGGGTGTAGCTCCATTCCATGAAAAAAGCGGCTCCAGTTTTCGTAGCGAGGCATGGATTGCATCGCTGTTGTATGGCATTCGATTTCTACTTTTTCTTCGACCTCTGTTGCTAAATCATAGGTGTAGATATCGGCACCGGCTTGATAAACCAAAGTCTGCCCATCTGAACGCAAGTTACGGCAATAGTAATCAATATGATCTGTCAAACGACGTAGTTTCTTCCCTGCCAAATCACAAGTGTACACATTCCCCACACCTTCATGGTCTGATATGAAATAGATATTGGTGCCGATGATTTCGGGGCGTGTGATGTTAGTTGATATGTCTTTTAGAATACGTTGGAACTTACCCTTTTCTTTTTGCACCCACAGAACACCTGCGGTACCACCTTGATAGCGCTTCCAACGAGCAGAGTCCCCTGAGTTACGAGCTAACACTTGAAAGTTTTTTCCCGCATAGTAATAAGAAGCTGGTCCTAGATTGACCTTAGAAAAATCACGTGTCTTCACATTCAGTTCGTACACATGAGCTTCACGATTTGGGTATCCGTCCATTCCGTTGACAAAACGGAGAGTGTTATTATCTTTCCAGTTGATGATACGCTGAACGCCTAACCATGTCATACGTTCTGCTTCGCCGCCTTGAGCTGGCATCACATAAATATCACCCTCTGCCGCTGTATCAGTACTGATAAAAGCTAACCACTGTCCATCCGGAGAATAACATGGTGACAGAATATTCCCTTTATTCGCTGTTATTCTACGCGCGACTGCTGCGCCCATGTTGCGATGACGCTCAACGATCCAAAGATCATCGTCTGTTATAAACGCAATTTGAGATCCAGAAATAGTCGGCTGAGAAAAGTATCCTTGGTTCATAGAACTTCCTTGTTATGAAATAGCGAAACAAAATTGCTATGTACTCAATATAATAATTATGTTTTACTTACTCAATGAGCGAATTTCTTATTATCGCATTATGTCTTTTGATGAATGCGATGTTGTCGTGTATCGAGATGGCCTTTGTTACAGTTTCTAAGGCCCATATCAAAAAACTTTCACAAAGCGGTCAAATTGCAGCCAAAAGAGTCCTGCAACTCAAACAGAATCCCGAGCGCACCTTATCTGTTTTGCAAATTGGTATTACTTTAGTCGGGGCTATCTCGGCAGCCGTCAGCGGAGCTAGTGCGGAAGAGTATTTGGGTCCTAAGATTCTGCCCTACCTCAATGTCAGCCGTGAAACTTCAGAGTTTATCGCCATTGCACTGATTGTTCTGCCGCTGACTTATATCAGTGTGGTCATTGGTGAGCTGGTTCCGAAATCAATCGCTCTGCGTTCTCCCTTAAAAGTGGTTCTTGCTGGTGGCTACTTACTACTGGCCATGGATCGCATCTTCTATCCTTTTGTGATTTTACTAGAGTCTTCCACACGCTTCCTAACTAAATTTGTTTTTGCGCGTATCAAATCAGAAGGCTCTATCAATTCAGAAGATGGTGTGGACTTAGACAGTTTAAGCGAAGCTCACAAACAATACGTTTTAAATTTGATTAATATCGATAAACGCACAGTCAAAGATGTCATGGTTCCTTGGGAGCAAGTCACCATCATCAACGAGAACAAACACCACTATGAAGTTTTAGAAAAAATACGTTCGTCACGCCACACCCGTATTCCTGTCGTGAACGACAATGATGAGGTCATTGGACTATTGCACACAAAAGAATTTGTGTCCGAAGCTGAAATCACAAAAATTGATTGGAAACAATTAATTCGCTCGATCATCACACTCAATCCAAAAGAGCCGATTTTAAATGCGCTTAAAAAGCTTCAAAATGAAAAAAGTCACTTAGCCATTATTAAAGAAAATAATCGCATTTTAGGAATTGTAACCATCGAAGATATTTTTGAAGAAGTCGTCGGTGAAATGTATGACGAAGATGACGAACCCAACACTCTGTTAGCGCTAAATTCCCGTATCCGTACCATGAACTTAAAGTAGCTGATAGACTGACCAATAGTTTGACAGCCTCTATATGCCGGATTCTATTTAATAGCATCCCACAGCACTATAAAGTGGCCCTTCCCTTGCTAAACAAAAGGTCATGCATAAAGTTTTCCGTATTTTAAAAGCCCAGTTGTCGTTTTTGGTTTTACTAAACAGTTTACCAGCATTCAGCTTTGATGTTGAGCCACTGTTTAACACCCCTGGCTTTCATGGTGATGCCACCACAACGATTGAAGATCGCTTAATCGAGATGATCCGTGATGCACGCGAAGGCTCAAAAATTCGTGTAGCTCTTTATCATATTAGTCGTGCCAACTTAGCACAGGAACTTGTGATCGCTTCCCATCGCGGTGTTGACGTGCAAATCGTATTGGACGGCGGAACCGCGCACGAAATAGAAGAGAACGGCTCCCCATTAAATATTTTAGCTTATGGCTTTTCCGGATACAGCGAAGGACTTAAATGTGCCGAGGATGAAGTGTGTCTGAAGCTCTGTAAAGGTCCACTGGCAGCCCCGCTTTCTATTCTAAAATTGAAAAAGAATCATGATTTAGGGAATGCCTGTCGCGGTCTGATTGCCAATCACAATAAATTCTTTTTATTCTCGGATCTAAATGATGGGAACAGTCATGTTGTCGCACAAACATCAGCCAATATGGCTGATGGACAACTTAAAATGTACAACGATCTTTTACTGATCAAAAACAATCCTGATTTCTTTGAGGACTTTTTAAATTATTGGCAAAAACTAAAAGGGGATCAGACGGCTCTTTTTAAAAAATCCCATCCTACCATTAGCGATGAATCTGGAAAATTAAAGTCTTATTTCTTCCCACGACTGGTGTCAAAAGACCCCGTGCTTTCATTACTTAAAAAAGTGAACTGCAAACTTCCCAACTCAAGCATTAAAGCTTCACAGTCCGCTTTTACCCGTGGAGGAGTAGCTCGTGAAATGGCGCGCCTACAAGCTGAAGGCTGTGATTTGCAAGTCATCACACGTGTGGATCCCGTGCAAAAGTCTCCAGGTAAAAAAGTCATTCGTAGTTTAAGAAGCGAAGACTTAGTTATTCTGCCATACCGCGGACAAGAAGAAAAAGATCGCTCGGAAAATAGCATTCATACGAAAATCGTGCTGATTAACGCCTCAATCGACAATTCTTCAGAAAAAGTTCCTGTGGTGCTGACAGGATCACATAACTTAGATCTGTTTTCTTTGCGCACAAATGATGAAGTTTTAATCGAAGTGCGTGATCAAAGCGTATATGAGGCATATGACGCCTTCTTAGAACGCATCCTTCAAGATGCGCGTGATGCAGGTATCTGCATTTAAGATAAGGACAGATTTTACTGTTTCAAAAAAGCCACTTCTCTCTTGACTAAAACAGGGCCGGATTTTACAAACACTTAAAACTTGTTTGTTACGTTTTTAAGCGTTTTTAGTAGGGGGCCCCATGTGTAAAAGCATGTTCAAAAGTCGTTGGTTAACCTTCATCCTTTTCCTTCTTAGCTCTACTCTGATCAGCACCTCCGCTTTCGCCAACATCAAAGTGGGTTTAGTTTTAGACAAAGGTGGCAAAGACGATAAGTCTTTTAATACCTCAGCTTACGAAGGTGCGACCAAGGCACAAAAAGAACTGGGCATCGATCTGAAATATGTCGAAGCCTCTGATAACAACTCGCTTGAAATTCTACATCGCAACTTTGCTCAAAGAAAATATGACCTTGTTATCGGAGTTGGCTTTGCACAGGCCGATACCGTTCGCAAAGTAGCTGCTTTGTTTCCTAATACACAATTCGCTATCGTCGACGGCGAAGTTAATGCTCCGAATGTTCGCTCACTTCTTTTTGAAGAGCACGAAGGGGCCTTTCTTGTGGGTGCCGCAGCAGCCATTAAATCGAAAACAGGTGTTGTCGGTTTCTTAGGTGGAATGGATATTCCACTGATCCGTCGTTTTCAACGCGCCTATGAGGCTGGTGTTAAACACGTAAATCCAAAAGCTAAGATCCTTATCAACTATATCGGTGTGACAGGTGAAGCTTGGAACAACCCTGCAAAAGCAAAAGAGATCGCCTTAACTCAAATCGGACAAAAAGCAGATGTGATTTTTCACGCCGCTGGCGCTTCAGGGTCAGGATTATTTGATGCTGCGGCTGAAAAGAAAGTTTTTGCGATCGGTGTGGACTCAAATCAAAACTGGTTAAAACCAAAAACAGTCTTAACAAGTATGCTTAAACGCGTGGATGTGGCTGTCTACGATACCATCAAAGCTGCACAGGCAAAAGAATTCAAAGCCGGTATCGTGCGCTTCGGCTTAAAAGACTCTGGCGTTGACTGGGCTTTAGATAAAAACAATGAAAGTCTTTGGAGTGCTGCTGAAAAGCAAAAGCTTGAAGATATAAAAAAACAAATCGTCGCTAAAAAAATTAAAGTTCCGGATTATTACGTGACCAAGTAATGTCGTACATCGAATTTAGAAATATCACTAAAGCGTTCGGAACCTGCGTCTCTTGCCGCGATATTTCTTTGTCGATTAAGCGTTCCACAGTGCATGCAATCATCGGTGAAAATGGCGCCGGCAAATCTACGCTGATGAAGCTTTTGGGCGGACTTTTCCCTGCCTCGAGTGGACAAATCTATTTGAATAGTCAGTTGTATTCTCCCCATTCAGCTCAAGATGCTTTTCATAATAAAATCGCCTTTATCCATCAGCATTTCGTACTGGCGGATCAACTCAGCGCTCTGGATAATTTAATCTTGAGCTTTAGTTCAGATAATTTCTCTTTAAAGACTAAGCCCG
Source organism: Pseudobdellovibrio exovorus JSS (assembly GCF_000348725.1). Classification (NCBI taxonomy): domain Bacteria; kingdom Pseudomonadati; phylum Bdellovibrionota; class Bdellovibrionia; order Bdellovibrionales; family Pseudobdellovibrionaceae; genus Pseudobdellovibrio; species Pseudobdellovibrio exovorus. The sequence goes on along the minus strand of NC_020813.1, from coordinate 501,160 downwards.
CTACAGATGTGGCCGCTCGCGCGGATGCTCTGCTGAAACAGTTTGGCTGGAAAATAAACTTACGTGCTAAAGTAAAAAACCTCAGCGTCGGCGAACAGCAGCGACTCGAAATTCTAAAAGCTCTGATGCCAGACCCTGATATCATCATCTTTGATGAGCCTACGGCGGTTCTAACTCCACAAGAATCACATGAGCTGATGAAGTTCATTTTGCAGCTGAAATCCCATGGGAAAACAGTGATCCTCATTTCCCATAAGCTCAACGAAATTAAATACGTTGCCGATGATATTAGTATTCTTCGCCAAGGGTCTTTGGTGTCACAACATGCTCAACAGGATTTGACTCTTGAGCAAATGGCCGAACTGATGATCGGCCGTCGGCTGCAACAAAGCCAATTTGATTCCTCCACAGAAAATCAAAAAACGCCGATCTCTTTACCTGACTCTGATATTCACCTGAGAAAAAATGAGATCTTCGGTGTGGCAGGAATTGAAGGAAATGGACAAGACGAGCTAATTGCGCATTTCTTAACATCTTTACGTCAGCACAAAATCCCCTACGGTGATATCACTGAAGATCGCCTCAAGCTCAGTGTCTTTCAGGATATGAACTTGATGGAGCATGTTTTGCTACGACATAAAGGCCGCTTTTTGAAAAAAGGCCTTTTACAGACCGAATTACTAAAGCAGGAAACAGAAGCTCTATTAAAGGAATGGGACGTTCGCCCACCCGAAGCGGATAAGTTATTAGCCGATCTGTCTGGCGGTAACCAACAGAAGTTTGTCGTGGGACGCGAACTTTTAGATCACCCACAAGTTTTATTAGCGGCGCACCCCAGCCGCGGAGTCGACCTTGGAGCTCAAGAGAAAATTCATCAATCACTGTATGAATACACCCGCCAAGGAAATACCGTATTATTAGTTTCAGCAGATCTTGATGAGGTGTTACTTCTTTCCGATCGTTTCATCGTCTTGAATAAAAATAAAATCTATGGGCCTTTTAACAAAGGCCAGCTAACTGAACAAGAAATCGGAATGTACATGGCAGGTGACCTATGAAAAGATTAGCCCCTTGGTTTGGTTTAGTCTTCGGCATCGCCCTTTCTTGCGGGCTTGCTGTCTTTTTCAATGAAAGTCCTCTGCATGTATTGAAAGTATTATCGACCAGCTTTTGGGTTTCCAAATTCGATTTAGGCCTAACTCTGTTTTATACTACATGCTTGATCTTTACAGGGCTAGCTTTTGCTATTCCCATGAAAGCAGGCCTGTTCCATATCGGAAGTGAAGGTCAAATCACCATCTCGGCCCTAGCGGCAGCTTACTTTGGTCAACTGATCGTCCCGTACAGCAACACTTTATCTTTAACTTTTTCTCTGTTCCTAGTCTTTGCGATCACCCTAGCTTCAGGTGCTCTGTCTGCGATGATCATTGCCGCCTTTAAATTATTACGCCAAGCCCATGAAGTGGTAGTGGCGATTATGTTAAATTTTATCTTGGCGGCCATAGCCACGTGGATGACAGTTCATCATTTACAAAATCCCGATTCGCAAAACCCAGAAACAGCGACGATTCAGCCAGCCTTTCAATTTCTACAAAATGACTTCATTAAAAATTACTTTGATCATTCCGCTGTCAGTTCATTTTTACTCTTAGCTATAGCTTCGTGTCTGGTTTTGGCTTTTTTAGAAAAGAAAACTCTTCTGGGTTACCAAGTTTTAGCTTTCGGACAAAATCCCCACGCGGCGGAACGTCTTGGGATCACACAAAGAAAAATTTTATTTCTTAGTCTTGGACTAGCTGGAGCCTTTTCTGCCTGTGTAGGCCTAACTGAGGTTTTTGGAAATACCTTTCAATATAAAATTGGATTTTCACCGCAGTATGGCTTCCTTGGAATAGCTGTGGCCTTACTAGCTCGTCAAAATTTTCTTGGTATTATCGCCTCGGCTTTTTTAATGGCCTGTCTACATAAGGGAGCTTCCGATCTTGATCTCGAGACAGATTTTTTAACACGTGATTTTTCAAGAGTCCTGCAAGCTATTATTATTTTTTCTGTAGCGGCTTCTTACTATATCTTCAATAGACCTTGGCCTTCTTTCAAAAAGAAAGGACGTTCTTAATGGATTCGGTCTATTTGCTTTTACTTCTTTCAACATTACGCCTGAGCCTTCCTCTGTTTTTTGCCGCTACGGGCGCTTACTTCTCAGAAAAAGCCGGTGTGGCCCAAATCGCACTTGAATCCTATCTTTTGATTGGCGCTTTCAGTGCCGCCAGTGTGGCTTACTTTTCAGGTTCCGTCCTTGTGGGCTATTTAGCGGCAGCCGTCATCACTGCCGTTTTCGCACAGATCTTCTGTCTGTTAATTTTAAAATTTAAAGCAAACTCCATCGTTGTGGGCACAGGTATGAATCTTCTGGCAATGGGGATTATTCCTATTGTCAGTAAAACTCTTTTTAATTCAACGGGATCGACGCCATCTCTTGCTGCGCCAACCTACAATGTCTATCTTCCTTATTTTGTTTTGGCTGTGACTATAGGTCTTTCTTATTGGCTTTCTGAAAAAACAATCTGGGGACTTCAGATGAAGTTCGCCGGAGAAAAAAAACTCGCGCTGGAATCTGTGGGAGTCAGTATTATCCGAAGACAATGGCAATCTTTAACACTTTCAGCTTTTGTGACTGGCCTTGGCGGAGCTGTTCTATCCACCGCGCTTTCGTCTAACTATTCACCGATGATGAGTTCAGGACGAGGTTTCATTGCCCTTGCAGCAGTGATTTTTGCGGGTTGGCACTTAAATCGTGCCTATATCGTCTGTCTTTTCTTTGGCTTTTGTGAGGCACTTCAGATCTTGCTTCAATCCAATGCGGCGGTCTCGCAATATATCGCTGCTGAATTTATTCAAATGATACCTTATCTGGCAACGCTACTGGCACTATTGCTACTGAAATCGCGCTTTCACCCGCCAGCGGAACTCAGATAAGGTGTTAAGTTAAATAAGTCCTGTAATTATTAAAGGAGTTTTTATGCACAAGTCAGTATTGAGTTTTCTAGTGGGATTAATGTTACTCACAATGTCCTCAACATCTTTAGCTTGGGGCGGTCGGGGTCATCACGCTATTTGTGATGCCGCGACTCATTTAGTGAAGTCTCCCCAATTAAAAGAGTTTCTTTTACACCGCCCGCACACCATGGGACATCTGTGCAACATTCCCGACATCTACTGGAAATCACTTTCATCAGAGAGTCGCAAACTTGGTGACCCAGGCCATTACATCAATGTCGAAAAAATCGGTGTCTCGTTCAAAGATCTTCCCGCTGACTACAAAAAAATAATCGAAACGTATACAGGAAAACCCAACAAGCAAAATGAAGCCCAAACACTTTTTTCAATACCCGATGAGTTAGGTTCAAATTGGTGGAGAGCCGATCAGTTTTATCGCCTAGCTCTGCAAGGCGCTCAGTCCATCAAATCAGCTGACAAACCAAAGGGCTCGAAAGAAGAACAAGATAATTCTTTAGCTTATAATAAAGCAGTCTATGACATGTTCGTGAACATGGGCCTTATGGGACACTTTGTAGGTGATAATGGGCAACCTTTTCACAGCACCGCTGATTACGATGGTTACTCTGCTGGCCATGGTGGAATTCATGCTTACTATGAAGAACTCCTTGTCGGTGAATTTGATGCCGATATTGTGGGACAAATAGTAAAAAGAGCTCGCTCGTGGAAGTCTCAGACATTCACTCAGCAAAAAACTGTTATTGATAACATGAGAATTCTAAGTGAAGTCACATCTAGTGAAGTGAAAGATGTCCTTAAGTTAGATCCAGTTACAACTCCGTCTAATTTACGTATCGAAAAAGGCATGAGCTTAAGAACTCCAGCGAAGCGCCGCCCACCAGCAGAAGCTTTCAAAAAAATGGAACCTCTGTTAGTCAAACAAATGGCCCGTTCTAGTTATCTACTGGCCCACTTCTGGGATGAGATTTACAAGTCCGCCGGAAGTCCTGATCTAAAGGCCTATAAAAGCTACCAGTATCCGTTTACTCCGGACTTTATTAAGCCAGACTATCTCTAAAGGTAGGCCGTACCTTATCCGGAAATATAGAAGACTTGAGAGAACAGTTTTAATCTGACTGTTCTCTTTTGTGGTTTTTTAAGAAACTACAAGAAACCATTGGAATTTTTTCGCCTGATACTTTACGATGGGGCCACAGTGGCTACCATTCAAAGGCTTCAAAAGCTCTTACTACTAGGACTTGTTTTCTCGCTTGTTATCACAAGTCATTTCACTATTTTAGATATGATGGTTCACTGTTCAAATCATAGCGAATGGTCACACGATCATACGGACCATGATTCGAAAACGGCAGCGAAATCAATTTCACAGAAAAGTACAACAACAGAGACTTCGTCGCAAGATGCTTGTCCGGCACACTACAAATGCCATACGTCGGCTTTTCAATACTTTTTCCCAACAACTGATTTTACTGTTGTGTCTTTACACCAACCTTTAGATAACTCTTTTTCAAATAAGTCAGTGCCGCCTTCTCCGTTTATTGAAGGCCCATTTCAGCCACCTCGAGCTTAAACAAAATCACGCTCTCTATTTTTAGTTTTTGTTTAATCTATTGAGGACAAATTTATGTTAAATTCTATTATTCGTTTTTCGCTGAACCATCGGCTATTGGTCGTTTCGTTGACCGCTTTGCTGATTGTCTATGGCAGTATCAGCGTCTTAAATCTGCCAATTGATGTCTTCCCCGATATCACAAAGCCCACAGTCACCATTATGACTGAGGGTCATGGGATGGCTCCGGAAGAAGTCGAAACACGCGTTACCTATCCTATTGAAAGTTATTTAAATGGAATCCCTGGTGTTGAGCGCTTGCGTTCACAGTCTGGTATAGGTCTTTCGGTCATTTATGTTGAGTTTGAGTGGGGCACTGACATCTATCGTAATCGTCAGCTTGTACAAGAAAAATTGAATCTTGCACAAGAGCAACTACCCTTAGGAGTTAAGCCCATCATGGGTCCTATCGGGTCATTGATGGGACAAATTCAACAAATCGCCGTCACCACTGAAAGCGAGCAAGTGTCGCCGATGGAGCTACGTAATCTAGCCGAGTGGGTTATTCGCCCTCGACTGATGACGATCCAAGGTGTTTCACAAATTATTTCGATTGGTGGTGGTTTAAAGCAGTATCAAATTTTAGTCTCGGCTGAAAAGCTGAATCGCTATCAATTAACCATTGAAGATCTCGATAAAGAGCTGACAGTGATCAGTCAGAATACGACGGGTGGCTTCCTTGAAAAAGAAGGACAAGAGTTTCTAGTTCGTAATATCGGTGTGGTTAACGATGTAGATGATATCAAGCAAACACTGGTGGGAATGCATTTTGGACGCCCTGTCTTAGTCAGTGATATTGCCGATGTCCAAGAGGCTCCCCGTTTGAAACGTGGTGATGGTAGTTTTAATGGTCATCCTGCTGTTATCATGACGGTTCAAAAACAACCCGGTGCCGATACTGTTAAAATTACGGAAAGCGTCGAAAAAGCCATTGCAGAGCTACAACCCGCTATGCCTGCCGGTGTAAAAATCAATCCGGATGTTTTCAAACAAGCTAACTTTATTGAAAACTCTATTAAAGGTATTCAAGGAAAATTGAAAATGGGAACCGTATTGGTTTTTGTTATTCTATTTATTTTCCTAGCAAACCTCAGAATGTCGGCGATTACCTTAACAGCCATTCCTGTTTCATTTCTAGCGACGGCCATTATTTTTAAATACTTTGGCTTAAGCGTTAATACCATGACTCTGGGAGGCCTTGCCATCGCTATCGGTGAGCTCGTCGATGACTCTATCGTCGATGTGGAAAATGTTTTCCGCCGGCTTCGTGAAAATGCAAAAAGTGCGAATCCATTACCAAAGCTCAAAGTGATTTTTGAAGCTTCAAGTGAAGTTAGAAATTCCATTGTTTTGGCTACCGTTATTATCGCCTTAGTGTTTTTACCGCTATTTAACTTAACAGGACTTGAAGGTCGTCTGTTTGCCCCGTTGGGGATTGCTTACCTAACCGCATTGATCTCGTCACTTATCGTGTCTTTGACACTGACTCCTGTTCTGTGTTCGTACTTCTTAAAAATTGATGAAAAAAAAGAACATCACGACACTGCTTTTCTAACATTTTTAAAAAATGTAGATCGTAAAATTTTGCAATGGGCTTTGCCTCGTTCAAATGCGATCTTAGGTGGCAGCGTGGTCTTACTCGTCGGTGCTTTGTCCTTAATTCCGTTTATGGGGCGAGACTTTCTTCCTCAATTTAATGAAGGTACTGCCATGATTTCGCTGGTGGCTCCTCCCGGAATTAGTCTTACAGAATCCAATGCCATGGGTTTAAAAGCGGAAAAAATTCTTTTAGAAATTCCAGAAATCAAATCTGTTTCACGCCGTACTGGACGTGCTGAGATGGATGAGCACGCTATGGGCGTTAATGTCAGCGAGCTGGATGTGGATTTCAAAGGCGATGGACGCTCACGCGATGTTGTTTTAAATGATGTCCGTGACAAACTTAAAGCCGCAATGCCAGAAGCTGGCATCAATGTCGGCCAGCCCATTTCACACTTAATTGATCATATGCTTTCGGGTGTGACGTCTGCATTAGCGATCAAAATTTTCGGGCCTGATCTTGTCACTTTGCGAGAGAAATCAATCGAATTGCAGGAGGCTATTAAAGACATTGATGGCCTTGTGGACTTACGAATTGAGCAACAAGGACTCATTCCACAGGTAAAAGTCCAAGTGCTACGAGATGAAGCCGCCAAGTTCGGCTTAAGTGCCGGTGAAGTCACTCACCTTCTGGAATCCGCTTTCAATGGTAAAACTGTAGCGCAGATTATGGAAGAAACACGTATCTACGATGTTTTCTTACAGTTTGATCAAAGCTCTAGAACATCCATTGAGACCATGCAGAAAACTGTTCTGAAAATCATGCCCGATGGTAGAAAAGTTTTTCTAGAAGATGTTGCCGATGTCTATGAAACGTATGGCCCTAATGAAATCAATCGTGAAAATAATCAACGCCGTATTGTCATTAGCGCCAACGTCAGCGGTCGAGACTTAGGTAGTCTTGTTTCCGACATTCAACAGCGTGTACAACAAGATGTAAAACTTCCTGAAGGTTATTACGTTATCTATGGTGGACAGTTTGAAAGTCAGCAGCAAGCGACTCGCAATATCTTACTTTTCGGCATCATTTCGATTTTGGGAATTGCCTTAGTACTTTATAGCCACTTTAAATCTCAAGCTATTACCGCCCAGATTATGGCGACAATTCCTTTAGCTTTTATAGGTGGTATCGTCTTGCTGTTCTTTACAGATCGTTCGGTTACAGTGGCCAGCCTTGTGGGTTTTATCACTCTGTGCGGTGTCGCCTCACGTAACGGGATTATGATGATTTCCCACTATTTACATCTGATGAAATACGAAAATGAAAAGTTCAGCATGGACATGATCATTCGTGGCTCTCAAGAGCGATTATCACCTGTGATGATGACAGCATTCGTGGCCTCTTTAGCGCTTCTTCCCCTCGTCTTTGCTAAAGGGCAACCTGGTAGCGAGATTCTACATCCAGTAGCTGTCGTTATTGTCGGTGGACTTTTAAGCTCAACGCTTTTGGATATCATCGTCACACCAACACTTTTTTATCGTTTCGGTCGTAAATCGGCTGAAGCCTATGTAAACCCAAAATTAAATGAACAATTAACAAAAGAAACTATTTAAGGAGACATTTATGAACACAATTAAAAATATTTTTATCGCTATGACTTTATCACTTTTTGCGATCACAGCTTTTGCCCACGAAGGACACGACCATGATGCTCCTAAAGGAGTCGTGGCCCCAAAAGGTGGACTTATTAAATCTTTAGAACAAAGCTACGTTGAGGTTGTCGCCAAAGGGCAAAATCTTAAAGTTTACTTCTATGATAAAGATTTAAAACCACAAGATGCGACTACATATAAAGTAACGGCTAAGGCAGTTAAACCCCGTGTGAAACAACACGACAGCATTACCTTTAAAGCCAGCAAAGATCTTCTTGAGGCTGACTATGATGCAAAAAAAGTACATCGCTACACTCTTGAACTGGACATCAAGGATCCGAAAGAAGATCACGCTGACAGTTTGAAGTTTGTTATTGAACCACGTAAATAAATCTAACAAAGGACAAGATATGAAAATAATCACATTAGTGATTTCAAGTCTGACCCTTTTTGGAGCCTACTCACATGCGGCCTCAACGGGCTCTGCAGTAGAGGTTAATGCGAGCAATCTGCGCTCTTTATTGGAAAGCAAAAGTGCTCGCATCAGTGCAGCTTCTTTAGAAGTAGAAGCGGCACGTGCCTATAGAGGCTCATTTGGTAGATCTTTTTTACCAGATGTTGAAATTTATGGGCAGCAAGAGAACTTCAAAAAAGGACAGCTCGATCAAAAAACTCAACCAGCCTACGGTGCTCAGGCCACATTGAACCTATTTAATGGCGGACGCGATCTTCTTTTGTCAGATCAATACGACCTGCAGATACAACAAAAAAGCTATCAGTTCAGAAGAGTCCAAGCAGAAGAACTTGAAAAAGCTAGAAGTCTTTACTGGAACATTCTGTACTCGCAACAGAGAATTTCGTTATTAGAGTCGACACAACAGGTAAATGCACAAAACCTAAGAGCGGCTGACCGACGTATTCAAAGTGGCGTAGCCACTGATTCAGATCGCGTGCTCTTTCAAATGAAAGGTGTTGAGCTAGAGCAAGACCTTGCCCAAGCAAAAGTTCAACTGACGTCAGATAAGCGCGATTTAGCCATCATTTTGGGATACGATAACGAAGTGGACTTGAGTTTCCCTCAAGCACTTGATCACGAACACGATTTTGAAAAAGCCCTAGAACATTCGGCTGCAGATCATGAGTTTCTATACAAAGAAAATGCATTGCTCTCGGAAGTTAAAGGTCTTGAGGCCAAACGCCAAACGCGTTCGTGGGTACCCAAATTGGATGCCTATGCTGCTTACAACCAGTATAACCAGCGCCAAGAAGACCCAGCAGATGCCAAAGACCGTACCGAGTCTGTTGTCGGAGTGAAGCTCACTCTGAGCCTACAGAATCTTTTTAACAGTCAACGCGAAGCCCGCTCTTTACGACAAGAGGCTCTGAGTGCCAGTACTTTAGCTGATCTGCAAAGAAAAGAAGTCGAAAATCATATTTCAAATGAAATAGCCTCGCTTCGTCTTTTGCATGATCAGGTTCACGCGGCAGAAGAAAATATCTCGCGCGCAGAAAAGTACTATAAGTTATCACAGTCTGAGTACGCTCGCGGAGTGAAGAACTCTCCGGATGTTTTAGGTGCTGCTGAAAAGCTTTACGACATTCGTAACCGACACCTTGAAATCATTCGTGACTTCCAATTAGCGAAATCACACGTGCTTTCTAAAATCGGTAAGTAATCCCAACCTGCGATAGCAACTGGCTTGAGTCTAAAACTTGAGTGGTTGCTGTCGCTAAGGTTCCATCCACCGTTAGACGATTGAAGCGCAAACCCGCCCCTAGAGCCACTTGTGTCGAATTAGGTCCATTATCATACTCAGAAACAACTCCATTCGAGTTTCCAATCACACCTACAGGGTAACCTACTTTATCTTTTGTTTTATTCACGAATACAGTTTGATTGATTGATCCACGAAACATCAACCATTCAGCTGCTGGTAATTCAAAACCCAACCAAACCGGCAGAATTACACGGCTCGCCTTCTGATCACACTCAGCAGAAAGACGTGTGCGGCACTTTAGCTCTGTCGAAATAACTTCCATGCCCCAAAAGCTTTCATTGCGTTGACGGCTACGCCAGTCCACTAACCCTAGGCGGAATTCTTGTAACTGATGTTTTTCTTCCTCGACTGCGCCTAACTGAATCCCGATATCTTGAATTTTGAAATCGAAATAAAAAACCGTATTGTCAGCTACGTAATTAGCAGTTCCTTTGAAGTACGCCTCGCTGTTAAAAGTTCTTCCTGATACTTGTGCGCGATTTAAGAAAGTCGAATCAAAGTATAATTGAAAACGTCCCAGTTCAGCACCCCACGTGAGGCCAGCCGTACTTTCATCATCCCCACTCACCTTGTCACTACGATGAGAATAATACATCCCTAGGGCATACCAGATATCCTGTGTTTTCCAGCCATAGGCTAAATACACGGGGTTCTGAGACAGTTCAAACGTAGCTACTCCTCGAAGAGCATTGGCGATTCGTCTGCTTTCACTGACCGATGAGTGTTGGTGACCTATTCCGAACGCTAAACGCCTATTTTCTTCCAAGGTATACGTCAGCAAGGCCTCAGCCTGATCTGTACCCGAAACTGCATTAGTGGCTCCACTTTCAATCAGAACTAAAGAGCCTGCCGAATGAATTTGAAGCACGTCCGTATAGATCCGATAGGGATCGTTGACATGATAAGAGTGACTTAAGCTTTGTAATCGAGCTCTGCTGGCTTCTGACGTGGCAGAAAAAAAGATAGAAAAGACAAGAGGTATACAAACGGCAACGAGTTTCATTCCCTCGTTATACATGAATCTAGATAAGATCAGTAGAAATAAAAAAAGCCCCGGTTTCCCGAGGCTTTTTCAAGTTTAACTTTTCTGTTAAGAAAAATTAGAACCAGTAAGTAGCACCAACTTGAGCTAACAAGTTTGTAGTGTCAACTGTTTGAGTTGTTGCAGTAGACAAAGTACCGTCAACAGTCAATTTGTTGAATTTCAAACCAGCACCTAAGTTAACTGCTGTATTTTGAATGCCAGGAGCTGTGTTAGCATTAGTAACACCAGCAGTTTCTGTTTTAGCATCGTTGATCAAAGTAGTTTGAGTTACTGATCCACGGAAAGTTAACCAAGAAGCTGCATCAACTTCAACACCGATAACAAGTGGTAAAGTTAAAGAAGTAGTTTTACGATCTTTAACAAAGAAATCCTTTTGTTCAGTTGAAACCAATTGAACACCGTAGAATAACTCAGAACCATCTTTTTTATGAGTTGCTAAAGCACCAACGCTGATTTGTTGTTGGTTAACTTTTAACAATTCAGCACCAGTGTTATCTTTTTCTTTACCAGATGCAGTTGAGAAAGCACCGTGTAAGTAGATGTTTTCCATCCAGTATCCACCGTTCAAGCCAGCAGAGAAGTTACCTTCAGATTTAGCACTGTCAGCTAATTCAACATTGCTTCCAAGACCTAATCTTAAAGCAGCATCCCAGTTAGAAGCGCGAACACCAAAACGAGCGCCTAAAGAGCTTTCTTTAGAAACTACTGCACCAGCAGCTTGTTTGTCATGGTAGTTAGAGTAAACTAAAGTACCAGCCCAAGCTAAGTCAGCAGCTTTAGCACCGTAAGTTAACTCAAGTGGATTTTGTTGGTTAACGCGTAATGCAGCATTAGTTACAACACCACGTAAGCCCCAAGAAGCTGCGTTAACAGATTGGTGACCTAAAGATAGACCCAATTTAGAATCGCCCATAGAGCGAACGATCATACCTTCAGCATTAGCGTTTTGAGCCGTTTGAGCCAAAGCGCCAGTAGCACCTGTTTCAAAAGCTACGTAATCGCTTGGTAAAGCGAAGATGTCAGCTGGGTTGTTGTGTACAGTAGCAGTGTCCACTAAGTGAGCAGCGCCACCTAAAGCGTTTACGCGAGCGCGTGAAGCTTGAGCGTTGATTGCAGTTAAAGCGATTGCGATAACTAGTAGTTGTTTCATTTTGCGTCCTTTCGTTAAGTGCAAATGGTTTTATTGTCTAAAACTATATGAGCAAATCGTAATAATGGACTTTCACAAACGCAACCGAAAAAATTAAAGCCCCCAAGCCCCTAGTTTTCGGCTTCACATCAAATCATCAGGTGTGTGTACTAAAGGCATCACCTGTGCTGTTACGATTTTCAGCAAGCAAAACCAAAACTCTATTTGAAGAAAAAAATTGTCTTACGAAGACTTTTGCATTTTTCACTCTGAAAACTCCCTCTGCTAAGGACTTCTTTCTAAAAAGATTCAGCCGCTTTTAAAGTGCCCTGCTTGAGGCAGTCTATGTGGATTTCTTCCTCGCTCTTGTTTATTCATTCAGCTTCTAATAAATGACGCGATTGCTAATTAATGCAATCCAACATCAGAACTTTGGTCGAGTTTTATGCACAGGGACTTCAAGGGGTTACGTAAATAGGGGCTCTATTCAGGGGTCCAGTCGAGGCTAACTCCTGAATTCAACATGACTTTTATCATTCATAATCTGAATATAATACTATATGAAATCAAAAACGCCCCGAATGTTAGAAGGTCTGATTAAACGTCATCCCGATGGATTTGGTTTTTTCATTCCAGACGATAAAGAAATTCCCGATGTCTATGTTCCCCAACATGCGATGAAATCGGCCATGACAAATGATCGCGCCACAATCACTGTCGAAAAAGAGCGTGATGGTCGCCTGCGCGGAGAAATCATTCGTATCACTGAACGCGCTCAGAAGCGTGTTGCTGGTAAATTCACACGCGTTTCTGATAACTGGGGCATTATTAAGGATGAAGGACGCGGTTGGGGCAAAGATCTGCGTATTCCATTAGATAAATCAAAAAACGCAAAAGACGGAGAATTGGTCGAAGCTCAAATCACTCAGTTCCCAGATGAAGGCAACTTTGAGGGTGAAGTCCTCAGTATCATCGGTGATGCTTCAGACCCTTTAAATGATATCAAACGCATCGTTATCGGTAGCAATATCCCCGAGCATTTTTCAAAAGAAACTTTAGCTGAGGCCTCTGTCTTCGACAAAAATCCTAGCGAAAAGGACTTCAAAGGACGTAAAGATCTACGCGATTTACCTATTATCACTATTGATGGTGCGACAGCCAAAGACTTCGATGATGCTGTTTTTGTCGAAATGACCGACAGAGGCTTTCACCTCTATGTAGCTATTGCCGATGTCAGTCACTACGTTAAAGTGGGGTCCTCTATGGATAAAGAGGCCTACGAACGCGGGACCTCTGTTTATTTTCCCAACTTCGTTATCCCGATGTTACCCGAAGGCCTTAGTAATGGTCTTTGCTCTTTAAATCCACACGTTCCGCGCCTAGCTTTAGTTGCCGACATGCATTTCGACTTTACCGGAGAAATGACCGCTTCCACTTTTTACGAAGGTGTTATCGAAAGTAAAGCGCGTGTGACCTATGGGGAAGCTCAGGAACTTATAGATGGCTCCGAAATCGAGAAACTCGATCACGTGAAGTCGACCATTTTCCACTGTGCTGACTTAGCTAAAGTTCTAATGGCTAAGCGCTTTAAAGAGGGCTCTTTAGACTTAGAAGTTCCAGAAACAGAATTGGTTATTGATGGCGCCGGCAATCCTGTCGATGTGATTCGTTCAGAGCGACTCTTTGCCCATCGCCTCATCGAAGAGCTTATGCTGGCAGCCAATGTGGCCGTAGCCAAATTTCTAGCAAAACAAGAGATCCCCGCGTTTTATCGTGTCCATGAAGTTCCAGATGGAGAAAAAATCTCGAACCTACAAAAGTATATGGAAAACTTGGGCTACAAAGCTCAGCTTGAAGGCGGAAAACTACAAAAACGCCTGACTCGCGCTTTGCAAGAATTCTCGGGTAAACCGGAATCTCAGATCATTCATATCCTGACCCTGCGCTCAATGAGCCAAGCCAAGTACACACCTAACAACCTAGGACACTTCGGTTTGGGTTTTGATTTTTATACGCACTTCACATCGCCGATCAGACGTTATCCAGATTTGATTGTTCACCGCTTATTGAAAAATCGTATTCTGAAAAATAGTTCTTACAACTTAATGTCAGAAGAGGATTTAACAACAGCAGGTACATGGCTGTCTGCCTGTGAGCAACGTTCGGCAAAAGCTGAGCGCCAAATCCAAGCCATCAAAAAAGCCCGATTCATGCAAAACCTTATCGGTGAATCTTTCGAAGGCCTTATTAGCTCTGTAACAAAATTTGGTGTTTTCGTTTTATTACGCGAATTTAATATCGACGGACTTATTCGCCTAGACGATCTGGGATCAGACAAGTGGGAATTCGACGAAGAGACTTTGACCTTAATTGCAAAACGCTCCGGCTTTAAGTACCAAATGGGCGACACGATTCGTGTCACTGTCAGCATGGTCGATATCGAACAAGGGCAGATTAATTTTGTCCGTGAGAAATCCGCTTCAGAATCAACAGCGAAAGCTCACTCTTCCACTAAAGGTTCACACAAAGCAAAATCCAAAGGCTTTGATAAGCGTTCAGAATCTAAAGGTGAAAAATTTAGTGGTGGACGCGGTAAAAAAGACAAATACAGCTTTAAAGAAAAAGGCGCACGTAAGTCTGGCGCACCAGAAGCCAAAAAAGGGAAAAAGAAATACTCTGACGAGTCTTATGAATCAAGACCGCAGCGTTCTGCCCGCCACCAACATTCAGAGAAGTCTTACCAGAAAGATCCGTATCAAAAGCCTGAATCTGAAAACAAAAGTGCTACAAGCCAGATCCGTTCGATCAGTTCTTTAGTGAAGAACTTTACAGAACGCTCTAACTCCTCTTCTTCTGAAAGAAGCGAATCGGGCCGCGACTACACACCAAAACCCCGTTATGCCTCGTTATCCGATTATTTAGATCAAAGAAAGAAAGGCCCAAACGATGAAGCGAAATCAGAATCGAAGCCCGCTTTTAGGTCCACTGAAAATAGGAAGAACTCTGAAAAACGCCGCTCGTCTGAAAACGATTCTGGCGGTGTTCGCAAAGCACGGTCTCAGAAATCTGGTCGAGGTCATAAATCTCGGTAGTTTCTTGCCTAGCTCGTTAGGTTCCAGTTCTAACGAAAATGAACATCTTTCAACGGCTACACGATTGCGCCTGAGCTTTGAAGAGCTTGGGCCCACCTTCGTAAAGTTCGGACAACTTCTAGCTTCTAGACCGGATTTAGTTCCTCCTGACTTCATCGAAGAGATGTCTCTGCTACAAGACCAAGTTTTACCCCTAGACTTTAAAGTGGTCGAACAGGTCTTAGTAGAAGAGTTAGGTGCCGACTGGCGTAAAAACTTTCTATCTGTTGATGAGAAACCTTTAGGCTCTGCCAGTATCGCACAGGTACATCGTGCCGTCTTAGTGAGCGGTCAACAGGTGGTTATCAAAGTTCAAAGACCTGGAATTGTTCAAACGATTAATGATGATCTGAATGTATTATATTTCATTGCTGAATTACTAGAAAAGTATATCCCAGAGATTCGCCCATTCAATCCTGTGGGAATGGTGGACGAATACTTCAAAACTTTAGAACTCGAAACTAACTTTGTTGTCGAAGCCAATAATATTCGTAAGTTCAAAGAGAATTTCAAATCAGAACCGCAAGTGATCATTCCAGATATTTACTTCGCTTTAGTCACTGAGCGTGTTTTGGTGATGCAAGAGCTTCTGGGAAAAAGACTTTCACAGGAAGACTCATTAAATCAGGTCAATACACAGGCTGAAGAGGTCATTAAAACAGGCCTGCGCGCTTATCTGAAAATGGTCTTTATGGATGGTTTCTTTCACGGCGATCTTCACCCAGGTAATTTCTTTGTTTTTGAAAACAATCGCATTGGTCTGATCGATTTCGGTGTTGTCGGACGCCTGAACTCCAAAACACAGTCGTCCATCGTCAATATGCTGGTCGCTCTAGCCAAAGAGGACTATTTGCGTTTGGCCTATGAATACGTCGACATCGCTCCATTTTCAGAGCAGGTCAATGTGGATATCTTTGCTAAAGAACTCCAGTCCCTAATTTCGCCATATTACGGCCTGACAATGAAACACATGAATGTCGGTAAAATTTTGATGTCCTCATCCAGTGTGGCCGCACGGCATGGTCTTTCCTTGCCAACAGAGCTGATGATGTTCTTCAAATCCATTGTGTCTATAGAAGGCCTTGGACAAAAAATCGCTGCTGATTTCGACTTTTTACAATACACCCTGAGTATGATTGGCGAAGTGGCTCAACATCAATTCCAGCCATCGAAGATGATTGATGAGTTAAGCTTATTGCTACGGGAATCGCGCGGCTTCTTGAATGTACTACCGCGACAGCTTCACATGATGCTTCGCCGAGTGAACTCACCTAATTATAAAACACGTATTGAAATCGAATCTTTAGATGACTTACGCCGCAGTATCTTGGCCTCTTTCAATTTATTGTTTTTAGGTGTCATCATCGCCGCTTTGATTTTAGCAAGCTCATTGATCTACCCTCACCCGACACCATGGAGGATTGCAGGAATGCCGGCATTCAGTCTTATTGGTTATCTGATGGCGGCGGGCTTAGGTGTCGTGGCTTTTATTAATTATATTAGAAAACCGTGAGCTTTAAAAAGCGCCCTGAAGATTGCAGGACAGGATAAAGGAGACTCTACATGCAGCAAATTTATTATGAACTCAGCGTACTTGCCAAAGCGGTTAACTTCAAAAACCTTTCTGGTGCCGCTTTACATGTGGGATTAAGTCAGCCTCAGCTTTCACGTATCATCGCACGTATCGAAGACGAACTGAAGATTGTTCTATTAGATCGCTCGGCTAAAAGAAAATCAGGATGGACACCTGTAGCCTTTCGTTTAGCGCATATGTTTGAAAAATCTATTAAAAGACTCGAAACAGAGCTTCAAAGCCTTAGTCAAAACCAAATGGTTCGTGAAATTCATATTGGAACTTTAGAAGGACTTTCTAGCTTTGCCATGAAGACCTGTAAACACTGTTTCGACCACATCGGTGTGACTAAAATTTTCATTGAAATTTACGACTTAAATGAATTAGAAGCTCATTTTCTGTCTGGAAATCTGGATTTAATTTTTACATCAAAAAGCCCTGGGAAACAAAAGTTCAAATACTTCCATGAGCTGGGCTTCCAGATCTTAGAGAAAATCCAATCTAACAAGAACTACGCCCTACTTTCTAATTTCGAATATGGCCGCTCCAACAAAAAAGATCTTGATGATTTCAAACACGTGTTAGTGACTAATTCGTTAACTATTCGTAAAGAGTGGTTCGACGACTATGGCGGAACAGGCTTTATGCCCACAGAAGCAAAGCGTGGTAAAGCAAAAGAACACGAACCGGTCTATATGATTGGCTCAGAGATTTTAAGTCCAAACCTTTGGCAGCAAGTCACTACGGCTGTTGATAAAGCCTAGGTGCCAGGCCCTATTTACGGACACGGTGCGTCCGTAAATAGGGCCTGGCACCTACAAATCAATCACGCCAGTAATGACAAGTATAACCATCGGGATGTTTTTGTAGATAGTCCTGATGGTATTCTTCTGCAGGATAAAATGGTTCTGCTGGAACGATTTCAGTGGCCACAGGGCGACGCCATTTACCCGATTGATTGACTTCGGCTTTCACCTGCTCGGCCATTTGCCGTTGCTCTTCATTTTGATAAAAAATCACAGAGCGATACTGACGGCCAATATCATTTCCCTGCTGATTGGGCGTAGTCGGATCGTGTAACTTAAAAAAGGCGCGCAATAGATCTGCAAATGACAACTGACTGTCATCAAACTCAATCAAGATAGCTTCGGCGTGCTCTGTCGTGCCCGTCTTTACCATGTTATAATTGGCTTCATCTTCATCACCACCACAGTAGCCAACCTCTGTGTTGAGGACGCCTTTATAGCTTCGTAGAAGTTCTTCGACTCCCCAAAAACATCCTCCAGCTAAAACCGCTTTTTGTACGCTCATGCTTTACGGCCTCCGGCCATCAAACACATCAATTCAAACATCGTATCCACTGCGGCTAAGCCTGTAATTTGTGACGAATCAAACGGAGGACACACTTCAACAATGTCCGCACCCACTAATTGATCAATTTGCAAAGCGCGCAGAATTCGCTGTGTTTCATACGTTGTCAGGCCACCAGGAACCGGTGTTCCCGTTCCTGGCGCGTAAGCAGGATCAAGACAATCAATATCAAAACTCAAATACGTCGGCCCCGTAAACTTTGGCAGTGTTTTTATAAAATCCGTCAAAGACCCTTCGCGAACATCGTCTACAGTTTTTACGATGATTCCGTGCTTCTGCACAAAATCCAAATCATCGCCACTAGCCAGTGGACCACGAATGCCAATCTGTAACATCGTTTTTGGATTAACGAGTCCCTCTTCCACCGCATGACGGGCGAAGGCCCCATGATGATATTCACAGCCCCATGCTGCTGGATAGGTATCCAGATGGGCGTCGAAATGAATAAAATTAAGCGGTTGTTGATATTTCTTTTTCAAAGCTCTGAGGACCGGCAAAGTGGTGGAATGATCTCCTCCCACTGAAATAAAACGCTTACCGCCTTGTGCGATCTGTGAAACAAAGGATTCAATTTTTTCATAGGTTTGAACCTGATCAATAGGAACGATAGGACAGTCGCCGACATCAGCACATCGGATCTGATCGAAAACAGAAACAGCACGAGTCATATGAAAACCGCGACCAAGGCTTGAAACCTCGCGCACCAGTGTGGGAGCAAAACGTGCCCCAGGGCGATAAGAAACTCCTCCGTCATAGGGAACGCCAAAAAGCGCCACATCAAAGTCATGTTGAATATCAGCTATCGGTAATCGAAAGAAAGTTTTAATTGCTGAAAAACGCGGAAACTCGCGTCCGCTGATGGGTTTAAAATTATTAGCCATAAACACCTCAATTCAGTCGTATTATTGATAATATTCACCTTGGTTTCAAACTGTTTATCCACTAAGATGCAACATCATGCAAAATGAACTTTTACACTGGTACCGCGAAAATCAACGCCCCCTGCCTTGGCGTAAAAATCGCGATGCTTATCGCATTTGGATATCGGAAGTCATGCTGCAACAGACCACTGTGGCCGCTGTTATTCCCTATTACGAAAAGTTTATGAAGCGCTTTCCCAATGTGGACAAGTTAGCCTCTGCCCCTGAAGCAGACGTCTTAGAAATGTGGGCTGGCCTTGGCTATTACTCACGCGCACGCAATATTCACAAGGCCGCGAAGTGGATCGCTGAGCACGGATTCCCTCGCACCGCCGCAGAGTTGCTAGAGCTGCCCGGATTTGGTCCTTACACCTCACGTGCGGTCGCCAGCTTAGCCTATAATGAAAAAGTGGGTGTTCTTGATGGCAACGTCATCCGTATTTTATCCCGTGTCTATGGATTAAAAACTCAGTGGTGGCTGCCAAAAGAGCGTCAAAAACTTCAAGATCTTGCGGATGCTTTAGCTCAGAGCGAATACAACTCTGAAATCAATCAGGGAATGATGGAGCTTGGCGCCACCGTCTGCACTCCAAAAAAACCTTTATGTCTTCTTTGCCCATGGAAAAAAGGCTGTGTAGCTCTGAAAAAAAATATGGTTGATCAATTGCCTTTATCTAAACCCAAAGCTGAAGGGGAAATTTGGCTGTGGACGCTACAAGTTTGCACTCGTAAAGATTTGGTATACTTAGAAGAGAATACCGCAACCCCATTTCTTCCTGGGCTAATGTTCCCCCCCGGACAGGCAAAAAAAGTCCCGCAAAAACCGACCAAGTTTGACGTGAAGCACTCTGTGACTAAATACAGTATTTACCTTCAATTAGAAGAGGTAAAAGCTCCTAATAGCTCTAAAAAAGGCTCAAAACAAAATTGGGTCCAGATCAGCCAGATAAAAAAAATCAATCCTTCAAGTCTCATGACGAAAATTTTGAAAAAACTGCAAAACTGAGTTAATCTAGAAAAGATGAAAGCCCTATTCTCTACTTTATTAACCCCGTTCTTTTTGATGTCGCAGATGGCCTTGGCCGCTCCTCATCCTTTAACAGGGTCTTCTATTATAAATAAAGCCTCGAACAGTATGGCGTTCACTCAGTTGGGTTTTTCACTGGATTCCATCCCTGAAAACTGGAATTACACCCGCTCAACGGAAAGCACAACTCCGGTCCTTGAAATTGGAAACAATGATCAAACACTTTTATCTTTTCGCCTAGAAACAGTAACTGCGAAAACTAAACTCGAAACCTATGTTCGTCAGCATTTGCGTGACTATAACCAATATGGTTTCGAAGTGATGGGGTTACAGTCTCATAATAAAAGTGCCACACCATCAGTTATTGTCGATTTACGACAAAAAAATAATAGCTCCCGTTCAAGACAGGTTTTCTTTCATAAAGATGACAAGTTAATTATTGCGACATGTGCTGACACCCAACAGAGATTCGATCAGACGCTGAATACGTGCAATCGGATTTTGGGTACCTTCACGTGGCGCTAAACTGCCCCCTTATTCTGTAGCTCTACTAAAAACAAACTGCGCCCATTTTCTGCACTATCTTGTCTTTATGACAATCAAATGCCCAAAATGTAAAGCTTCTATCCGTAATACGAATCAATCAGCCAAAGCCATCCGAAAGTTCGGATCTTTCTACAGAACATCTGATCGTAAAAAAGTGCAGCGCTTCTACTGTAAGCTTTGCAAGTTGCACTTTTCTGTTGCCACCTTATCTCGCTGTTATCGCCAGAAGAAACGTCATATTAATCATAAGGTCGTAAGACAACTGGTTTCTGGAACATCTTTAAGAGAATGTGCGCGGCTTATGAAAATTAATCGAAAGACTGTCGTTCGAAAATTTCTTTTTATGGCGGACAGGGCTAAAATCAAACTAGAGGTTTTGAATAGACAAAAATCATTAATAACGGATTTACAGTTCGATGAACTTGAAACCTTTGAACACACTAAGTGTAAGCCTCTTTCTGTAACGGTGGCTGTTGAGCGTCATTCAAGATGGATTGTGGGATATGAAATAGCTCAAATGCCAGCAAAAGGGCTTTTATCGCAAGTTTCAATGAAAAAATATGGCCCGCGTGAAGACAAGAGAGCTTCTGCAAGAAAAAAGTTATTTGAACGCATCCAGAAAAATATAGCCAAGGGAGCATTAATTAAATCAGATATGAATCCACATTATATTGCTGATGTAAGTAAGTTTTTTCCTGAAAGTATCCATTTACGCTATAAAGGTAGACAGGCGCGAGAGATCGGTCAAGGCGAACTTAAGGTGGGGGGATTTGATCCACTCTTTAGTAT
Source organism: Pseudobdellovibrio exovorus JSS (assembly GCF_000348725.1). NCBI lineage: Bacteria > Pseudomonadati > Bdellovibrionota > Bdellovibrionia > Bdellovibrionales > Pseudobdellovibrionaceae > Pseudobdellovibrio > Pseudobdellovibrio exovorus. Next base: position 480,032 of record NC_020813.1, on the reverse strand, counting down.
AAACCATACATTTGCAATGATTCGATATCGAGTAAGTAGGTTAATCCGAAAAACGTGGAATACGACTAAAAAGATGGAGAGACTTGATTACCATCTTGCTTTGATGGTTCTACATCATAACTTAAGTTTGAAGTGATGACCCTTTTCTGGGTTTTTCAACAGACTGAGGGGTCACTTATATTTATCCGCGAGTTGTTGAGGGATACGTCCCAACTTATCACGCTCAATCACTTGCGATCTGTACTTACGATTCGCCTCGAAATCATCAGAGCCCTCTAGCTTGATAAAATTCGTGATACGTCTCATGTGATTGGAATCGTTACACGAATACAATGCTGGGAAGTATTTTAAAGCATATTCAGGTTTACCTTCTTTGGGATCTAACTTATTACGACTTTGAGTCATAATGTTGATCGCTAAGACACGAGTTAAATCATGTGCTTTATCCAAGTCCATGCCTGTAGCCTCGCGAAATGATCTCATGTCGGCATTGGCTTCAACTGAATTCGATGTCACAAGGACTTTTTCTTCTGAGAAACCACACTTATCCTGCGGTTTAAACTCAGTCCCACTAAAGCTTCTAATCAATGCCGCTAAAAACTGTAAGCGATTCTCTGGATCTGGTTCTGCTGGCTGCGCAATTTCATGTTTCAAGGCTACAGTTGAGTGATCTGCAGAGTCCACAGGAAGTGGCTCGTAACGACCTTGATAACCTAAAGCATCCAAATAAGATCTATTTCCGTAGGAAGGTTTACCATCAATCACAACAAGGTTGATGTCTTTCTCTGTCGCATGCACAACAAGATTCGTGTAGGGATTGGCATTCTGGTGACTCACAACGATCACACTTCCCATCGCTCCTTCTGCCAACCGACCGACAGCCGCTTCTGCATATCCCGATGGATTCGTTTTCGTTACAGGGCCTGTCTTGATTTCATAGTGATTGATCATCTTGGCCGGATTCTCGGTCATCATTTTATAGAGTTCTTCATCAATCTTTTCAACTTTACCAGTCCCACCTGTAAACGTGCTGACTAAGTTTTCTTTATCCACATCTTTTAAGATGTAGTTACGTGCAATTTTCACTTCTTCTAAAACACTCTTGGTTCCCGTTGGCACCCAATCTGATCCCAATGCTAAATTAACTCCAGCTTTGTAAGCTGCAGCGATGTCTAATGTCTGACTGTATAAAATTAAATTTGAAAATGGCGACCATATCAGACCGATATTTTTAGAAGCCAATTCTGGATAAGTTTCAGAAGGAATCCCCACGCCGTGGACCAAATTCACAAAAGGTAAATCTAAACCTAGTAGCTTCAGAATTTCATACTCTTTTTTATTGTATTCATCGTCACGGCGCCCTTCGGCTAAGTGAGCAATAAGAGCCGCTGGTTTTTTAGACGTGCTGTTGAAATAATTTTTCCGACCTGCAATGGTAGGATGAACCCAATAAACATAGCGAATAAAGCGATTTGGCAGCCCCTCTTTTACACAGAGTTCTGCCAATTGTTTTTGATCCTTTAAGGTTTTCAACATTTCACTGCTATTGATATTTTGTTCGGTCACTGGAATGGTCGGACAGTATTTTTTTATAGCTTCAGCTAAAGCATATTCATAAGTCTTACCACTGCGAATGACAGGACCTAATTCGGCCCATACGAATTCCATGTCCTGTGGAATAACTAAATCCGTAGGCGCCTGCACTGCAGCCTTAGCGGAAACATAGGCCGATGCATCTTCGACTCGTTGAACACCGAAATTTTCAACACAAGAACTTGGTCCCTGTAAGTACGTTGTCCCTAATACCAGAGCGCTCAACTCTGACCATCTGTAAGTGGCGCATTCAATGGCTCTGGCGTAGGTCACCCATGGGTTCATGTTTCCACTGACCGCATGTTTGTAATTAGGCCATTCACGCCACTCAAATCGATTAGCAAACTGTCCTTGAGCATCTTCCCACACCGGAAGATTATTCTGTTTTGTATGATTGTGTAGATTAATAAGTCCCGGATAAATCACATCGTACTGTACGCTGCCAGCACGTTTTAATTTTAAAATCTGCTTAGAAGGGTTTTGCTGAATATAATTTTCAATTTCAGACTCTTGTATCTTGGCCATCTTTTGGATCACACGATCCTTCATTTCAATGTAGCCTAAAACATAACTATGACTGTCCGCATCCGCAAAGTATCGTCCGGCTATCTGACCAATCAGAACCAATGTATCTGGAGCAACAGCTTGCTCTTGAGCTGGCTTTCTTTTGCTATTTTTTACTTTTGCTGTTTGTGGCTTAGCCTCTGCAAATCCAACGCTTAAAAGAATTATCAACGCTACAAAATTTTTCATCTTTTCCCTATCTTGCAGAAGCAACCAGTTGTTGAATCATTTCCAGACCAAACTTTGTCGACAAGGTTAGATCCACCTCGTCCTCAAAACCTTGAATATCGCCTGAGTTCGTAACATGTAGGCTTTTCAATGTCTGCTGAGCCAACCGCCCATCTTCACTTCTTAATAAACTCTTGATGCGGGATAAACTCTCAGCGTGCGCGACTCGTTTAAAAAATCCATCCAACTTTCTAGACTGAGCTTGCGGGTTGGATTGCAGCGCTCTTGGCAGATTGAAGCGTACCCCGTTGGCTAAATGATGTGAATACTCAAGACGTGCTGTGTTTTCAGCCGCTTCTTTAGTTTCAACACGATATGCGGTAGGCAACTGACTCAATTGACCTTCAATATCACCAATAGACTTGTTTAATAAGCTCAAATAGAAATCCTCATTACGGGTGTCGCCATCGAAGAGTCCCACCTGAGACAAATAGATACCCATTTGATTCATCACCTTATAAGAGGCAACGATTTTTCCTAAAGCCTGTAACTTTTCACTATACTGTTCTCGATGCTGTGAGTTTCCCTGTCCAGAGCGAGCAGCCGGCAACCAACCCACAGAGCTTTCTGAACTCGTTGAGGATAGACTTTCTAAATATTTTTTCTGCTGGCGAATGTCCATCAAGTGCTTTGCCAAAAGTCTTTTTTTTGCATGCCCCTTTTCTGGCATCAGGCTATGCAATTGTGCCACTAGATTTTCTAACTTACCGATACGTTGATAGAAATTTTGTCCCGAATAATAACTGTTATAGGAGCTTTGTAAATACTCTTGCTGCGAAGCCACTGTACGTGAATCTGTACGAGAATCTCGTTCAAACAGACGACTGTCGCCACGATTGTTTCCAGCTAACTCAGCAGGAGGTTGTGGAAGAGATGTTTCAGGATTTACTTTATGACTCACTTCATGGCTTGCACAGCCAGCAAAAGTAAAAGCCATCATCAAATAAATTATATTTATTTTCACAATCTCACTCCAAAAAATAATTTCAGATTTTATTCTTAATATTTATATTAGACGCTATCTCTATAATATGGGGGTCTCTTCTAAAAAAACTGGACAAAAACACGAATGACTTAGGTCGGGCTGGACCTTTACAAGATCTTAGCTGTGTCAGGTTTTTGTCAGGATTTCAATTGAACAAATGTCAAAATTTGTCTCTAAGTTTGTGTCTGCAAAAATGAATGCACAATTAAGGTCGGGCCAGCCTTGTAAACAGTTTTTTTTCTACATAATCTGATTTTATCCCAAACAAGAAACTGGCGGATAAAGGCATTAAGCAAGGAATTAAGTTAAGGAGACTTTGATGAGAAAACTATCGTTAATAGGCACTGGCAAATTTTGCATGATGCTAGCAGCGACATTAGTGTGGCAAGGATGTAGCCACTCTGATTCAGCAAGTAATCACAGTGGATCACGCTTCATTTCAAGTGTTGCACCAGATCCCACAACTCCTTGGGCCTATGACCCAGGACCTATTCCTCAAACTCCAATGGGAAAAGAACTCATTGATATCGTTGCTGCACAACCTTATATGCCAGGGATTTCTAAAGAGCTAACTGGAGACCAAAAATTCAGACCAGCATTCGGTCCAACGCTCTGGAGAATGTTACAAGAGCCTAACAGCATTAAAATTCTTTTCATCGGCCAAGATGGAACTCATATCGCAGAAGCTGCTGGTCGTACAGCCACAGCGGGCTTCGGTGGTCGCGCCCAAGATATGGCGGCTCACTTCGGAGTTGAAAATAGCGCGGCATTCATCAATACCTTTGCCTTTACTATTCGTGGACAGTACTCAGGATACGGAGCACCTGTTATCACAGAAGTAAATGGAACTAAAAAAGTTTCCTATGAATCTGTTGTCGACAATGGTGTTTGGCTTATGGCCCAAGACCAGAACAGCCCAATGGTTAAATGGCGCAATAGCTTAATTGATTGGATTATCCGTAATAACAAAGACTCTTTGAAGTTGATTGTTCTTTTTGGTGGGTCAGCTCAAGACTCAATCGGAACCTTTATTGAAAGCCGCGGCGGCCAAGTTGGAGCTAAATACACAGTCGAATCTTTAGCAGAAAGAAAAGTTAAGGTTCCACTAGTAAGATCTGTTTCTGCTGGTGGTAACCGCGAGTTACCAGTAGCCGTAGATCGTAACGAACAAGATATCTTCCGCTCTATCGGTCATAACGTTCCTTATTCAGACTTAGGTAGCCGTGATGCAACCCGCTTAGCCAATGCTGAGACTAAATTACAAGAAGCTAAAAAAGCGTTAGCAGAACAAATTGATCGTGTTTACCCACAATTAGCGATTAGCAATGGTGGATTACAAGGCAGTGGTATCCTTCACCCTGCTCAAATCGGTGGATATGATCTAACTAAAATCTATGTGAATGATAAAAAGACTATCTCTTTAAAAGGTCTTCGCTTATCGGATGGATCAAGTGTTGGTCAGGATATCTTAGTAGCTGAATTCCCACATCCAACAGCACTGAGTAGTGGAAGTACAACGGCGGCAGAAGCTAAAGTTGAAAGATCGTTAGCTCTTTTAAAACCTTATGTTCGCAATGGCTGGGAAATCCAACCGGATCAAGGCCAAACAAATAAATTCAGTGCCGGTGAAGCTTACCGCTACCGCCGTGCTGATATCGGACCAGCTTACTATGACTTCGGAACTCCGAATAACCGCATGGTTTCTGTCTCTTCAGCATCTCGTATGACTGGAAACCCAAATGTGGTCATCATCGGAACTCGTGACAAAGCGACATTCGACAGAGCTCGTATCCAAGCCGCTACACGCGCTACTCCAGCGTCTGGAATATCAGCTGACGAAATGTTTTCAGCAAGACCTCGTACTGCAGAAACTCGTTATGTTTTCGATTTAGGACCGGGCGATAAAATGGCTCGTATCATGAAAGAAAACTTAAACATCGCAGAAATTGGTAAAATGAAAAATGGCAAAAGCGCTAGTCCCGCTTGCCGTACTCCTGAAAAAATCAGTGAGTTCAACATCAAAACTCACCCTTTCTGTGTAGGTGATTTCGGTCACTATCGTGGAACGTTCAGCAATCCAAAAGTAGTTATCCTTGCTGATCCAGACGGAGTAGATGACATCTTAACATCTCGTGCTTTAACAGGAACACGTGGTCAGTACTTACATGGTCTGATGCAAGACATGGGAGTTGGCGATCAATATCTTGTTATTAAAACTGTTCCTTTTGGAATGGATGGTGCCACAGATACAGAATGGAATACTGTTATTTCTCAAACACGTCAGTATCGCGATAAAATTTTCGCCGAAGTTCTACGTGATGGAAAAGTAGTTCTAGTTTTGGCTGATGGTAAGTATGCGTCTCAAGAAGCTAATCGTATCTTGGGAGCTAACTCAGGAGTATCTTTAGTATCCATCAACCGCAATGGTACCGATAATAACTCTGGCATGCGCGAGGCCGCTGCTCAAATCAATCAGCTTAGAAAGTTCAACAACTTCACAGCTAGCTTACAGATGGCGAATATTCCAAGATCACACCTTGGTTTCTTCTCGCGCGTATGGGAAGGCACAAGTGGAACACGCGTTCTAGATTCAACTGATTTAGATAACAAAGGTTCAGCGTTTGCCATTATCGTTCCATCATGGGCTTACAATCAAAAAAATGTAGTCCAAAGCCGCGATGAAAGAATGGGAATTAATACTCTGAAAAGTACCCTTGAACAAAATCGTCTGCCTCGTGAAGACGAAAAATTCAATGAGTTCTTAAGAAGACGTGGTAACAATGACACACGCCTTGAGATCCCGTGCACAGAGCTTTGTGCACACGCCTCTTAAAAGCTTTCACAGCTTAAGAGCAATTCACAACAACAACCAATAAAAAAGGAGGCCGAAAGCCTCCTTTTTTATTTTCTTTTATTTTCACGCCACTCGTCTTGCGCCTTTTACGACAATTTCCTAGCCGAAAATTTTCTGAAAGAACGATTTTACTTTTTGTGAAAAGCTGGTCTGTGCCACTGGTTGACGCTTTGATGGTGCATTATTGCGGAAGTTGCGTCCCTTGTTTGGCAACTTAATACGATTTTGAGCCGCTGTATTTCCAGAAGCGGCTGGTGAAGTCGCATGTGCCGGTTTCGGTGGACGATTTTGATGTTGAGGTGCTGCTGGTCCACCTTGATCTTTATGCTGACGACCTCTGAAATCTTTTTGATCGCGGCCTTTATTATTATGACGATGTCCGCGCGGAGCCCCTTCTACAGGGCCACGTGCAGCCGAAGCTCCAGCAGGAGCATCCTGACGAGGACCTTCAAAGCGCTTACCACCTTTTGGACGACGATCTTGGCGATCGCCACCACGAGCATCTCGTTCTTGACGAGGACCACCCCGACCACCCTTTTGGGCACGATCAAAGCGGTTACGTAAAGAGGCTTCTTCTCTGCGGAATGGAGTAAATTCTTTAATTAACTCTTCGTCTTCTAAGAAAACAGTTTCAATTTTCTTTTTTGTGTACTCTTCAACCCGAGACAATGAATCAATGTCGCGATCACAAATCAACGAGTACGCCTTACCTTCACGACCTGCACGGCCTGTGCGGCCAATGCGATGTACGTAAGACTCCGCGTCCTGTGGCATTTCGAAGTTCACAACAAGATCCACCCCGTTGATGTCTAATCCACGGGCCGCAACGTCTGTTGCGACCAAGATATTCTGATCATTCTCAGCTTTAAATTTTTCAATAACATTGTTGCGCTGGCCTTGGCTCATCAAGCTTGAAATTCCCATTGCTGGAATTTGATTGTCCATCAAGAAAGCCGAGATACGATCCACATTGTGTTTGAAGTTGGTGAAGATCATCGCCTGTTTCGGATTTTCTTTTTTCAAAATCGACAACAGGTTTTGAGGTTTTTCTTCATGCCCAATGTGCATGATGTAGTCTTTAACATTTTCAGCTTTAGCTTGATCACGACTGATATTGATTTCAACAGGCTCTGCACCAAACTGATAAGCCGTGTTTAAAACGTCAAAATTTAAAGTCGCGCTGAAAACGAGGAATTGGCGCTCACGTGGAATACGAGACAAAATATATTTCATGTCATCTTTGAAGCCCATATCGAACATACGATCAGCTTCATCAAAAACAACGGCTTTCACCTGTTTTAAGTCCACATGGTTTTCTTTATACAGATCAATTAAACGACCCGGAGTCGAAACCACGAAGCTCAAACCTGACTGCAAGGCCTCTTTTTGTTTGTCGTAGCCAGTTCCACCATAAAGCGGAAAGCTTTTTAGCCCACAACCATCAGTCAATTTGATCACATTATCATTGATCTGTTCAGCTAGTTCGCGTGTAGGAACCAAAATCAAAATGAAACTGCGTGCATGCCAGTCTTTAAAAGCACGCTCATGTGTCGGCTCATTTTGTGTGCGCAAAATGCGCTCAATTAAAGGAATTAAAAAAGCCGCTGTTTTACCCGTACCTGTTTGCGCTAATCCCGCAACATCTTTGCCGGATAAAATATGAGGTATTGTCTGTTCTTGAATTGCTGTTGCTTCAACGTAATTCAGTTTTTCAATGGCTGTATTTAAGCGAGGATCTAGATTAAGTTCTGAGTATTTCATGTCTCTTGTTGTGATATTAGATAGCGCTCACAGTGTCACGCTCGGAAGCCCTTTGCATCCCACATGGCGCGCAGCGTAGTTAGCTGCTTACCCCTGTTTATGACTCTCTAAAAAATCCCGTAAAGCATCGGTAAATTCCGCAAATTTTTCATAATGCACCCAATGCCCCGTATCTGGCACTTCCACACCTGTAATCATAGGATTGATTTGAAGCATTTTATCAAACACTTCGCGAGTGAAAATATGCGATTTTTCTCCGCGCACCAAAAGGACTGGCATCTTGAAAGAACTCACCTCAAGCCAGCGGTCTTTAACGTGGCCTTCTTTTACGATATCTACGATAGCTTGCTTAGAAAATCTCCAGTCATACTGACCATTTGGCTTCTCTTCGATATTTGCCTGTAGAAAGCCCGCTAAAACTTTCGGGTCCTCTTTAGGAGTAAATACTTTAAGGAATTCATGATCAAAAAAGGACTTCAGGTCCTCTTTTGAAGCAAACGGAGTTGGCACTCTATTCAGCATATTTTCATAGTACTTGTAAGACTCAGGCTGAATATCAGGCCCCATATCTTCTAAAGTCAGGGTTTGTAAACGCTCAGGATAACGATTGGCAAAGACCATCGCTACACGTGCCCCCATAGAGTGCCCTACAAGATGGAACTTATTCCACCCCAACTCTGTGGTGATTTTGTCTAAGTCTTCAGCAAGAACTTCCGGAGAATAACCACTTTCGGGTTTAAAAGATCGACCATGCCCTCTTTGATCGTAGATCAGGCACTGATATTCAGATTCAAGGCGTCCCGCTATTTTTCTCCAGTTAGCGGCAAAAGCCATCAAGCCATGAACAAAGACGATTCTTTGTTCTGTATTCGTACCTAGGACTGAATAATGAAAATTATCGAGGTGCATGTGCTTTAAGTACTCGACTTGAAATCGAAGCTCAATTAAAAAAGTAAGTTATGTCTAGTACAGATCCGGCTTCACTATTGGAGCTCTACAACTCAAAACTCAGCTCGATGCAGCCTTACATCGATACTCATGCGGTGAAGATCATTCGTCGCCTGAAAGAGCTGCACTTTCAAGCTTATTTAGTTGGCGGAGGAGTCCGTGATCTATTAGTCGATTTAAAACCTAAAGATTTTGATATCGCAACGAATGCTAGTCCCAATGAAGTGAAGAAAAAAGTTTCTTACAGCTTCATCATCGGAAGGCGCTTTAAACTCGTGCACGCAAAACGCGGTGACCAAATTTACGAGATCGCCACTTTCCGACGAGCCGCCACAGATGAAGAATTACAAACTACAGAACAAGAAGATCGCCACTTAGTCGAAGAGAATTTCTTCGGAACTATCGAAGAGGATTCTAAACGCCGCGATTTTACAGTGAATGCTTTATTCTATGATCCTATTGATCATAACATTGTAGATTACTGTAATGGGCTAGAGGACGTTTTCACTCGTACAATGCGTATGATCGGCGACCCAAAAGTGCGTTTGATGGAAGATCCTGTCCGCATTCTGCGCGCCATTCGTCTATCTCAGAAATTGGGCTTCACTATTGAGCCTCAATTACGTGCTGAAATCGTCAATTTGAAAACAGAGCTTTTAAAAACTGTTTTACCAAGACGCCGCGAAGAGTGGCTTAAGTTTTTCAGACTCTCAAATGCACCTTTAGCTCTTATGGAGCTTTACGATCTAGGCGTTTTTGAAATGCTTGTGCCTTCATTCCATAAAATTTTTCAGGACGAGGAACAACGGGAAAATTTCTTAAGCTACATTCGTCGTTTTCACTATTGCAATATTAACTTCGCCGATCCAAACGAATTGATACCAGCAATTTTAGCCTCTTACCTTTATACAACTCAGCCCGTCGGATTTAAAATATCCGACTTACTTGAAGATGTTACCTTTGATAAATTCGCAAGGGAAGAATTCGGTGTTTTCAAAGCGGAACTGGGCATCTTCTTTCAAGCCATGCAGTTCATTTACCCTCTACAAAGAAAAGAAGCTTATTTAAAAAAAGGCGAACGTCGGCAGCGCTCTTTAGTTTTTCATCAAAGCTTTTTGCTTTCTTTAAAGCTGGGTTTATTGACTCAACAATTGAGTGCGGCTGATATTCTTTTCTGGCTGAATGAGCGCGAAAAGTTTATGTCAGCAGAACATGCGTTCGTGGTCTCTAACGAATCTCGTTAGTTCTTGTTGGTTTTGCCCTCACCATACCTCTGTTTATTGTCTTGCCCTAAAAGGCACTGTATCGAAGTTAGACACTTCTAAAGCTCCCTATTTCTTTTGAGATTGGCCTCGCATCTGCAAAGACAAGCTCTGAATAACTTACTAGAGGTGTACACGTGCGTTCATGGAAGCTGGTCTGTATTCTGCTGTTCTTATCGCTATCACAGGCATTTGCCGGTGATATCTTAGAGGACAATACCTCACAGCTTTTAATCAAAGCACCTTTAGCTGAAGGTAAAGAGGCCATTATCCGTGTGGCCGAACTACCGGAAACCACTCCTGAAAAAATTCAAACTTTGATCGCCAGTCAGCAAACGAAGAATGCCGACTTACTTGTCAGTACAGATAAAAATGAAGTCATCCAAGCTGTCCGCCAAGCCACTTCAGGTCGCGGTGATAAACGCTTAGTTCGCTTTATTCCCATTGGAAAAATTGCGGCTGCTGGAGACACGGTAGCTTCTGGCTTCAAACAATACTATCAGAATGCACGAACCACATTGATGCATGATCGTATTGGTTTAACAGTCCTGACTATTACTGTCGGTGTGGATACCATGATCTGGTTACACTCGTCGTCTTTAGATATTCATCAAAAAACCAGCATGGTCATGATGAACTTAGTGATGGCCGCCACTTTCGGTTTAGATCGTGATTTATGGTCACGGACAGTGCGCCCCACAAAAAATCAATTAATCAAAGTCTTTGATCGCTTTTTACCAAGCCCACGTCTATCACCTCTGGGAACATTGACGTCTCAGTTTTTAGCCAATATGGGCTTAGCCACAGCGATTCAGGCCAGTCGTCTGAGTCTATTAAACCTCAGCACGATCAGCAGCACTGTTATGACCGGAGACTTCTGGACAACAGCAGTCAAGATCGGCGCCCTCGGAACTCTAACAGGTTTTGCATGGTCTGAACTCTATGGCTCGATCGAAGCTCAACGCAATCCTGTGGCTAAGATGATGATGAAACGGATTGGTGAAGTCCGTGGAATTATTCTGTGTCAGCTCGCCAGTATCAGTATGGTTCTTCAGCCACAGATTTATGGAAATACTCCGATTATAACTTTTGTGGTTCACGGGGCCATCGGTCTTATTGCCCTAGCGAATGCGCAGCGAATTGTGACGTGGCTTGAAAACAACCGCACAGTAAATAATCTTTATAAGAAAGTTCAGACATTCGAAAACTTCATCAACAACGGGCTCCGACCACCGCGGTCGCCGGGCCCTGTGCGCACATGTCGCAGTCTTTTCGCAGCTTAAAGAGCTTCAGCCGCCTGCACGATAGATTGCGCATCAACACCATGCTTGCGATATAGTTCGATTGCATTGTAAGCGCTTTGTCCGAATTCACCATGTACACCGAGTGACTTCACTTTTACAAACTCACCAGACTGCACCAACTGATGTGTGACAAAAGCGCCTAGGCCTAAAAGCACTTGATGATCTTCCACTGTCACCAAACGACCTTCGCATTTCTGTAAAAGTGGTTTTAATGTAGCTAAATCAATTTTATTTAAAGTGCTTTGATTCACAACAACAGAGCCAATACGTCTGTCGCTTAACATTTCACTGGCTTTTAGGGCTTCACCCACTAAAGAACCTGTTGTTAGTAAAACCACATTACGGCCATCTTGTAGATTATTTTTCAAAACTTGAGGAACGCCCGCTTGATAACGGATGTTGTTTTCTGCGGTTTTGAAACTCTTCGGGAAATTTTCACGACCTAAGAAGAAAATTGACGAACGAGCATGACGGCCCGCTTGGCGATCGGCTGCGAATTTTTCAATAACCTCTGTCATCAACACTTCCGCCTCTTCACTTGAAGATAGTGAATACAAATCCACATGTGGAATAGTAGCTAGCATCGACATATAACTCAGAGCTTGGTGAGAGGCTCCATCAGCAGCATCTTGAAAACCTGTATGAGAAAACACCGCAATAATAGGAGCTTCTGATAACATCGCCATCGTCAGTGGTAAGGCCCCTTTGGTCACACCAAACTGTGCAAATGTATCTACGACAGGAATGTAACCTTCTTTAGAAAGACCCGCTGCCGCTGAAATCATATTACTTTCTGCCACACCCACATCTAAAGAAGCCTGTGGAAACTCTTTGCGGAAACCAGCAACACCCGTAGAGCCAGGTAAATCTGAAGTGATCGAAATAACAGGGTAACCTTTTTTAAAAGCTTGAATCATCGCTTTCGAAATACCCACTTGGATTTTTTCACCTGTATCCGGCTGCGCTTTAGCTTTGATTTCTTTTTCAATAATCATCAACTCTTCAATCCAAAGATTGAAAAGCGTGGGCACACTGTCTTCACCATAAATTTCTTTTAGAAACTCTGGCAACTCTGTCGGAGATTTACATGGGAAACCATGTCCACCACTTGCAGAATCAGCCGTTTTCTTCGTGCCAATTCCTTTGATTGTTTTTGCCCAGATCGCCACCGGCTGTTGTGGATTTTGTTGAGCTGAAACCATGGCCTCTTCAATAGCAGCGGCACAAGCTTGCAAGTCGTTGCCCTCTTGTAAGCGAATCACTTTCCAACCTAATTCTGACAACGAGTTAAATGTTGGTGCCATCGAAAATGCGTCTTGATCAATACGGCCACTCAATTTCGTATTATTATCAGTGATCAACAATACGTACGGAGCCATTTTTCCTTTTTGAGCTAACCCCGCAATCGCAGCGAAAGCTTCTTTAGCTTCGCCTTCCATCGCCGCTCCATCTGACAACACACAGAAAGTCGTGCGCTCTGTACGGCCAGCCAACTTGTCGGCTAAAGCTAAACCTTGAGACTGAGGAAAGGCAGAACCCAATGGGCCGTTACTCAAGTACACTCCCTCTTGGAAACAGTGAACTTCACCATGACCAGTCAAACCGCTTTCAATCGAACGGAATTTCTTCAAAGAATTCAAATCTAAGCCGGCGATTCCATAGTTAGCCTTCAAAGCATATAGACCATTTTCACAGTGACCTGCATCGTTGATGATATGAGCCACATTGAACCATGGTTGATTTTTCTTTTCAGCCTCATGGAAAACGATGGCATGTAATGCTGACATCAATTCAGCCAAAGCCGCAGGACCGCCGTAGTGACAAGCAGCTCCACCTAAAACTGCGTACATATCCATTAAGGCCACTAATGCACGCGTGGCCTTGGGATCAACTGCCGCAACAACGCTGCCATCTTGCAGACGTAGGTCTTTCGCGAACTGTGGTTTTTTGTTTTCGTGTCCCGCTAGTTTTACTTTGATATCAAGTGCTTTAATCTGTGTCATACCTGTATTTTTAAGCCAGAAGCACAGGGGGTACAAGCAAAAGCTCTTTAGCTCTGGCGTATCTCACTCTGCATCCCGACCAGATTCTACTTGCGAGCCTTCCCAGACCGAGCGAAACTTATTTTTGATGCAAAATTTAACTCACCAACAAATAAGACTCTTACCAAAAATTGATTTACACCGACACCTTGACTGCTCGATGAGATGGAGCACTTTACTGGAAGTCGCGAAAACATTAAAACTCGACTTCCCTGCTGATATCAAAGCCCAGCAAGAGCACTTTTTAGTGACAGAACCAATGGTCAACCTTGAGGCTGTTTTAAACAAATTTCTTATTGCCCAAAAAGTATTAGCCAGTGAAGAAATCCTAGAGCGCTTAGCCTATGAAGCTTGCGAAGATGCCTTCAACGATGGCGTTCGTATTTTAGAGCTGCGCTATGCCCCTACATTTATTGCCTCGGGGCACTCGCATTTAAACTTCGACAAGATACACCAAGCTTTTGTGCGTGGACTGCAAAAAGCCGAAGCTCAGTTACCAATGGTGGCGGGCTTAATCTGTATCTTGCAACGTATTCTTCCTCTGGAACAAGTGGATGCTGTCACCCAGTTTGCCATCGATCACAAGAACACTTTCTTAGGACTCGATTTGGCCGATAACGAAGAGGGCTTCGAACCTAAAAAGTTCGCCCATCTTTTCAGCCGTGCTAGAAATGCAGGCCTGTATGTCACAGTACACTCAGGGGAAGCACCAAATCCTCAAGCGACACAGTGGATACGAGACTCTATCGAAATACTCGGTGCAGAGCGTATCGGCCATGGCGTACAAGCGGTGCATGACCCTGAACTGATGACATTGCTTAAAGAAAAAGACATCCCACTTGAAGTTTGTCCACACAGCAACTATTTAACGAAAGCCTTCCCAACTTACGAAAGTCACCCCTTAAGACTTTTATTCAATCACGGAGTCCCTGTGACTTTGAATTCAGATGACCCGGGGCTATTTGCTTCGACTTTATCTGACGATTATTATCTGGCTCATCGTTATCAAAATTTTAGTTTAGAAGATTTTCAAAAGTGTAATGCAACGGCATACAAACACTCATTTATCTCGGAACAAGAAAAGGCACGTGTATGGAAAGTTTAGAAAATAACAGACGAGATTTTTATCCCGAGATTGAAGCTTACAAAACTGAGTTCCTTAAGGTTTCAGATCTTCACACCCTTTATGTCGAGCAATGCGGAAACCCCAAAGGCCGTCCTGTGATCTTTCTTCACGGCGGTCCCGGTGGCGGCATCAATTCAGATCACCGCCGCTTCTTCGACCCTGAACACTATCGCATTGTTCTTTTTGATCAACGTGGATCTGGTCAATCAACCCCTGCGGCTGAGCTTCGTGAAAATAGCACATGGGATTTGGTGCAAGACATTGAAAAAATCCGCGAACATCTTGGGATTCAAGATTGGATTGTCTTCGGTGGAAGCTGGGGATCAACGTTGGCTTTGGCCTACGCAGAAACTCATCCTGAACGCGTAAAAGGTCTTATCCTACGTGGTATCTTTTTGTGTAGACCTTCTGAAATCAAATGGTTCTATCAATTTGGTGCCTCTGAAATCTTTCCAGATGTTTGGGAGTCTTATTCCGAGTTTATTCCAGAACAAGAACGTCATGACTTTGTCAGCGCTTATTATAAGCGCCTGACACATGAAGACCCTGCCATTCGCTTAGAGGCCGCTAAACGCTGGAGTAAGTGGGAGGCCGCAACCTCACGCCTGATCGTCGACCTGAAAGCTGTCGAAGAATTTGACGATCCGACTTTTGCCCTTCAGTTCGCCCGTATTGAATGCCATTACTTTACTAATAATGCCTTTTTCGAAACGAATAATTTTCTAATCGAAAACGTGGGAAAAATCCGCCATATACCGGCTGTAATCGTACAGGGACGCTATGATGTGGTCTGCCCTGCCCGTAGTGCTTGGGACCTACACCGCGCATGGCCTGAGGCTGACCTGCACATTATCCCTGATTCGGGTCATGCCGCTGGGGAAGCTGGCACTCGTTCATGTCTAGTGGCTATGACGGACAAATTTAGACAGTTCTAGAAAAATTACAATAAGCCCAGCTTATCATTACCATATTTTCTATTGCTTTGAGTTTTATGATAAAAATCTCTATCACCTTATGCAGAGCTAATAAAAAGCTCACCATAAGGTCAGGAGATTGGTTTAATGAAACTTAAAAAGTCAGAAAAATTCAAAACGCTGCGACTTCTGATTTGCGCCATTTCTTTTGGTATCGCCGCCTTTGGCTGTGCGAAGTCCCGTGATTTTTCGGATGTAGATGATCTTTTAATGGCCACCAATATTATTGGTGGAACTGAAGCTAATAAATCTTTCCAGCAAAAACTCGGCATCGTGGCTCTTTCTATCGAAACCACGCGTGGTACAGAAATCTGTGCAGGCTCACTGATCAGCCGCCGTATTGTTTTAACTGCAGCCCATTGTGTAGCCGATGGAGCAACCCCTGTAGGTCGTATTTTCGCTTTATTCACACATGACGTAGCCGAAGTGCGCGACGCAGGAATTAACAGCGATCTTGTTCGACGTGTGATTTACAAAGAGGTTCACCGTGACTTCTTGCAACCCGGCTCTCGCTCTACCGCAGCGGATATCGCCCTTCTTTTGTTAGAAAGTGATGCTCCTGAAAGCACTCGCACGACCGTATTGTCCACATCTGCAAAGTTAACGGTTGCAGGGCAAAAACGTGTTATGCAAGTTGGCTATGGCAGAACTATTGAGGACCGCACTATTCGCGACTCCAACATCGGACGTCTTCGCTACGTCAACGGCATCGAGATCCTCAGACAATCTAGCGACGGCTCTGAACTGCTCTTAAAAGAAGATGAAAAAGGGTCCTGCACAGGTGACTCTGGTGGTCCTGCTTTCTATCGCGAGCCTCGCACAGGTAACTATGTCCAGATCGCATTGAACAGCCGCGGAACGACAAATGAAAGCTGTATCCGTGAAGGTATCTACACCAATACCATCGCCTTCCTACCTTGGATTCAAGAAAAGTCCGCAGATCTGAACGCCTATGCCGAATCCCAACAGACAAACAGTCTGCCGGATACAACTCTGGCCGAATAAATTATCGGAATAAATTAGCTGAATAATCTGACTGGGTAACTAAATGGACTGACGAATACAATTCGCCACAGCTATCGGGTTATCGCACCACACGCGATGACCTGAATCTATTGGTACGACTTCCTGTAGGCACCCCTGCTCATGCAAGTTTTGAGCAGCATTTAGATATTTCGTATCGCGATGACCTACGATCCAATGAACTTTGTGTTGATGTTCTTTTACGACCTCAGCAAAGCTTTGCTGACGCCCTACGGACCACAGATCAAGGCTTTGCTGAAGTTTCTGTAAATCATAGTCAGACTTGTGACGTGCCGGCTCTTGCAGAGAGCCTGCAAAGACCGCTTGCGCATTCCACTTCTGCAAAAACAAATCCCATGACGACTCGGATATCTGCTGAGCCCACCGCTGATCACTCGCAATTCGCTGCTGGCGTTCCTCGTAGGCACTTGTAGGCAAGCCCACATTAGTCGAAAGGAAAATATAAACATCAAATAAGTCCGAGTGATTCAACAGCAAATGAAGCCCCAATCGGCCTCCAAGAGAGTATCCCACAAAAATTCTCTTTCTTGATTTGATATCTTGGGTACTGAAACTTTCACTCTGCCTCTGCTGAATCTGCACGGCCAGTTCTGATGTATACGACGACAGATCCGTTATCACAGACGAATCCTTGGAAAACAAATCCAGTGCGTGAAAATCGACAGAGTCCTTTAGCTTTTGTTGAATTTGATTCCAATCAGACGATTGACCTAAAAAGCCATGCAAAGCAAAGACGAAAGGCTTTACACCTGACGACACTGTTGATCCCACTCATTCCAGAAAGCCGCGGTCTGAGACGCATCTGGAACTAATTCAATAATGTTTTTTGCAGACGTCAGGCGATCAATCTTACGAATATCTGCAGAGTTGGCAACCAACTCATAATGCCAGTTCCACATTTTAGCCCATGAATCAAAGTGCACACTGTGCGCATTAATAAAATCATCACTTTTGAAAACGCGATTAAAAATTTGGCCACCGCTGTTGTTGATAATCACGATATTGCGTTGTCCGCGATCTAGGTGTGGAGATAGCCCCAATGCGGCTAAGTCATACATCGCCGTCAGATCACCGATCACACAGAAGGACTTGGTCATCGTCTGCGACCACCCCAAATAAGTTGAAACTTGGCCATCGATGCCATTGGCTCCACGATTCGCTGCCACCTGAGTCGATTGAACTTGTGCATATTCATCCCAATGACGAATCGGCAACGAGTTACCTAAATACACTGGGCTCTGTCTTACTACCTGCGACAACCGGTGGACCATCGCCTGTTCACTTTGCGGATACTTTACAAGAAGATCCTCTTTAGTCTGATTCAACTGCATGTCCCATTGACGAATCTGAATCAGATTTACGAAAGGGAATGTTGCTGGCGCTGTCATTTTTTGAATATTAGCTAAAGCCGAACTACGTCCTAAACCAGAAAACAAAGACGGCGTGTAGTTCATTACAGGAATATGCTTAAACTCTTTTTCAAGATCACGCCAAAAGCGTGTCGTCGGAACCCCACCGATTCTGATCACGGAATCACATAGCTTTTGGCTAAAAACTTTCTTCAAAAGCTGCTCAGAAGACGTAATCAAATAACTTTCTATACCCGCAGCATTTCTTAAATGACTCAAAGATTCCGCGTAAACAGGTGCTTTCACACGAGCCACAAGGTTTTTTACTTGCTCGCGATAAGGCTCATCCACTTCACCGATTAACAATAGTGGTTGCTTCATGCGATCACCAGGAGACTCTGATCCGGCAGCCGTTACATCTTCAGTAAAAGGCTCTAATTTCACTTCCACTTTGCCACCACTAGCTTTATCAATTAGTGGTTCATCAAAACAGACGTTTAAGTGGATTGGTTTTTTCTGACTCCAAGCAAAGTTAAATGCTGGTGTTTTAACATCTAGATCATAGGTCGATTCAACGTAATGGGAAAATATCCCTACCTGTTCGATACTCTGCGGGGCGCCACTACCACGATAGAAACGAGGGCGATCGGCTGTGATCAAAATCAGGGGTAAAGACTGATAAGTGGCTTCTACTGCCGCTGGCAATAGCTCCGCAACAGCAGTGCCTGATGTAGTCATAATCGCCACGGGTTTTTTCTGCGATTTAATCAGTCCTAAAGCAAAAAAAGCGGCACTTCTTTCTTCGAAAAAGTTAATGACCTTAAACCCTTGTCCCTGCAAGGCCAGCACCATCGGAGCATTACGAGCCCCCGCACACACGATGACCGTTTCTGTTTTGGCCAGCTTCAGAAAAGAAAAAATATGCAAAGAAAGATCAAAATTCGTCAATTTAATAACCCCAACATTTTCTTCACTGAATCACGCTTACCTTGAAGTTCATCCAGTTCTGATTGGTAATGACTTTCAGAGGTCACTCCGCAACCAGAGAAAATCTCAACACCCGTTTTAGTGAACATCAGATTTCGAATACTGACCACACATGAAATTTGGTCTTCTTCGATTAAGGCAAAAGGCGAAGCAAAGTATCCTCGCTCTTGTTGTAGACTAAATTTTTTAAATGTAGTGAACGCTTCTTCCGAGCGCGGGTACAATCCCATAGCCGCTGTCGGATGAAGACTACGAATCACATCAAAGACTTGATCACGCTTGGAAACTTCTAATTCAAAATCCGTCATCAAATGCAACAAGTACTTCAGCTCCAGCACATCTGTTTCCCCCTGTAGAACCTGAGGGTGAAAGTTTAACCCTTGCAACTGTCTTTCAATATCATCAATGACGATTTGATGTTCTTGTATGACTTTTTGGTCATTGACGATTTCATCAAAAGCTCTCGGTGTCTTGGGATAAGTTCCAGCTAAAGCCACTGTCTTCAATTGCAAATCCGCTTCGTTCCACTGAACCAAAACCTCTGGTGTATGTCCGACAAAACCTTGTCCCTCGCTGAAAAAGCCGTAGGACCAACCAAAGATACGATCCGCAATCAACTTTTGCATACACCACAAGAGGTTTTCTTCAGAAAAGTTCACATCGCCTTGTTGGCGTATAATCGGAACAGTTTTCTGTAGTTTATTTTCAGAAAACATTTGTTGGCTCCAATCAAACTGAGCCTGAAACTGTCCTGCGTTGACATTTTTCCACTGAATCTCGGGACAGACGCCCTTAGACAAAGAAAGAAAACCTATAAATTCTTCTCGGCTCAGGATGTATGCAGCGTGGGCTTGATAGACATCCTCTATGGGAGCGCTTTGTGCATTTATTGTAGCTGAGCCCATAAAGTCCCAGAATTTCGGCATATAAAGCCACGAGGCTTCTTTTGAAGACTTAATATCCAGCAGCGTGTGCCGTGTAAACGGCCCCACCAGTAATTTAAACAAATCAGGCCCTATTTGCAGGAAGGCACCGCATGCTAAAAAGTCTTTCAAGTTCTGAGCGGTCATGATACTTTCTCTTACCATATTTCAGTTTTAATTGTGATACGAAAACTGGGGTTTTGGAATTTAAATCTGGAATTAATCTGGAGTTCAAAAGTAGGCTGGAATTAGAAGTATGACAGTACAGATCGGTGAAATTCAAATAGGTGGTCCCCGCTTTACTGTGATCGCAGGCCCTTGCTCTATCGAATCTGAAAACCAGTTTTTATCTACGGCTAATGCAGTAAAAGACTCTGGCGCTAGTATTCTTAGAGGCGGCATCTGGAAGATGCGTACGTCTCAAAAATCCTTTCAAGGCCTTGGAAGTGATTCTTTTGAATTTATTCAAAAAATCAAAGCGCAGGTTGGACTGCCTTTAATCTCTGAAGTCACAGATATTCGTCAGATCGAAGAAGTGTCACATCTTGTCGATGCTTTTCAAGTCGGCGCTCGCAATATGCACAACTACGCCCTGTTAAAAGAATTGGGCAGTCAACCAAAGCCAGTTTTGTTAAAGCGCAGCTTTTCAGCTTTTATTGACGAATGGTTAAAAGCCGCTGATTACGTTTTAGCTGGAGCAAAAGCTCAAGTTATTCTGTGTGAACGCGGAATTCGTACATTTGAAACGGCGACACGCAACACATTAGATCTAAATGCCGTTGTTTATGCAAAAAAACATACAGGCTTACCTGTTATTGTCGATCCATCCCACGCTGTAGGCATTGCGGACCTTGTGCCGCAACTTTGTTATGCATCTGCGGCGGCTGGCGCCGATGGGCTTATTGTTGAGGTTCATCCTAACCCTGTAGAAGCTCTATCTGATGCAGATCAGGCACTTAACTTCGAAACCTTTGACAAAATGATGAAACAACTCGAAAAAGTATTAAACGCTTTTGATAGAGGACTAAATAAGGCATGAGTCAATCACCGAACCCAGAAATCATTCGCTCGATGTTTTCAAAAGTTGCTGCGAATTATGATCGGGCCAATTCGGTATTATCTGTCGGCATCCATCACCTCTGGAGAAAAAAACTAGTTCGCCTTTCTGGCGCAAAAACTGGCGACAGTGTTTTAGACTGCGCGACAGGAACTGGTGATCTGGCTATCGCTTTCAAAAAAACAGTGGGTCCAACAGGAAAAGTGATCGGAACTGATTTCTGTGTGGATATGTTAGAAAGTGCTCCGGCTAAAGCTCAAAAGGCAGAATTAGACATCCAGTTTGAACAAGCAGATGTCACTCAGCTTCAATATCCAGACAATCAATTTGATATTACCAGCATTTCATTTGGTATTCGCAATGTGAGCGATCCAGTAAAAGCCCTACAAGAAATGGCCCGCGTAACCCGCCCTCAAGGACGTGTTATGGTGCTTGAATTCGGACAGATGACCACTCCGGTGATCAAAGATCTGTACAACCTCTATTCCGAAAAAGTACTGCCAGCCCTTGGGGGTATCGTCACAGGCCAAAAAGAGGCCTATGATTATCTGCAGAAGTCCTCTGCAGCCTTTCCTTGCCGTGAAAATTTTTTAGATTTAATGAAGAAATCAGGGGCGTTTTCTGAATACAGTTTCGTTCCAGTTAGCTTCGGTATAGCTTACATTTACATCGGGGTCGTTAAGCCGTCCTGATCTATTTGCTTTTAGAGGGGTTTTATGAGAGCGAATGTTTTGCTTCTGTTTGTGATCCTTGCCAGCTTCCAATGGGCATCTGCCCAACAACTTCCTCTTTATTACGGACAAGACTTCTTAGTCCAATACCATGAAAAATCATTACGCGATCAAGAACTAAAACAAGAGCTTTATCGTATTATGAGCAGCGGTCACGTTAAGCAAGGCTCACGCCCAGATGTGCTTATACCAAATTGTAATTCTGGTGGCGGTCACGATTCACCTTGCCGCGAACACCGCTCATTGGGATACGATGGCGCCCGTAAAAAGCTTTTCGGAGAACTTCATCTAGAACAACTTGATAGCGGCGAATATGCTGTTGAAGACGTTTATTGTGAAAAAATATTTACAGATCGCGATTTTGGCGGAGCCCCAACACTAGGACCAGACAAACTTCCTAAATCTGGAAACATCATCAATACAGAGCACACTTGGCCACAAAGCCGCTTCGGTGGCGCCGACAGACATCTACAAAAAGCGGATTTACATCACTTATTCCCAACTGATTCACAAATGAACTCAACGCGTAGCTCATTGCGCTTTGGTGATGTGATCCATGATCGTGAAACTCTTAAATGCCCTCATAACCGCGTTGGTCGTGGGAAACGCGGTGGCGAAGATGTTTTCGAAGTTCCTGATACACAAAAAGGAAATACAGCTCGCGCGATTTTCTATTTTGCAACTCGCTACAAACTTTCAATCAATGCAGCCGAAGAAGAAGCATTACGTGCATGGGACAAAGAAGATCCTGTGGATGCAGAAGAGTTTGAGCGCAACAATAAGATTGAAGAGCTACAAGGAAATCGCAATCCTTTCATCGACTTCGCGGACCTTGTTGATCAAATCGATAGCTTCCGTTCTGTTAATGCTTCTTTTTACGAACCAGAAGATAATTAGTCGTAGAAATCTCTACAGAAACCGGAGTAGCTAGTCCTAGCTACTCCATTTGTTCTTCATCAGTTAAATCTGAAAATAAATCAAAATCGCAAATGCAATAAATAAGAAACATGCTGTTATACGCACAGCTTTCATTGGTATTTTACGTAAAAGACGAGGCCCCAAAAATACGGCTAAACCATCGGCCACCATCATTCCCAGCGTAGATCCTATCGTCACGGCCACTACCGAATTAAACTTGGCTCCTAATGCCACTGTAGCCAGTTGGGTTTTATCCCCCATCTCGGCTAAGAAAAAAACGACGAGTGTGGTTAAGAAAGCTCCGTAGTTTTTTCTTTCATCCAAGCACTCTTCTTTATCAGGAATCAGAATCCAAAGACCAAATCCGACAAACAGAGCGATCAGTCCCCACTTTAAGACTTGCGGGCTCAGCCAACTGGCGACCATCTCTCCGGCAAATGAGGCTAAACCATGGTTCGCCAAGGTCGCCACCAGAATGCCCGCCATAATGGTCCACGGCTTCCGAAAACGGGCCACTAAAACCAAAGCGATGAGTTGGGTTTTATCCCCCATCTCACTGGCTAACACGAGTAAAAACGATTGAATTATGGATTCCAAAACAGCCTCCAAAAAATTTAAGGCTGTGGTACTGCGAAACGCGAGACACTACAGCCATATTAATATGACTCTAGTTAGTCTCGCCGACAGTTTTGAGGCTGCTAAGAAACCGGGGTACATCACCCAGTTTGTCGATTTCTTATCTTCTAAGAAGTTGGCTACTCCCTAACAATTTGAATTGAGTATGCCGATAAATTTTGAAATGCGCAAGGCCGGAATTGAATACAGAAAATAGACTCCGATTTAATTCACTGATTTTCCAGCTTAATTAATAACTTAACGAATACGATCTAAACGACTCCACAACACATGGTCCGCTAAAACTAACCATGTCATCGCTTCTACAACAGGCACAGCACGGGGAACAATGCAGGGATCATGACGGCCTTTCTTCGCTGTATCTTTAATCGAGGATGTCGGTTTAAATCCCACACTGAAATCTAAAGGCTCACCCGTCGTTAAACCACCGCGGATACCGCCATAGACAGCCGACTGCAGATCTTGATGGAACTCTGTACCCTTACTGCGAACGGCTTCATGGCCGGCTCCAAACTCAAAAGATGTGGTGGCCCCTATACTGAGCATCGCTGAAGCTAAATCCGATTTAAATTTATGAAAAACAGGCTGACCTAATCCTGCAGGAACATTTTTTACAAAAGTCCGAACTGTGCCGCCATAACTTTCACCAGCTACTTTCGCTGACTCGAGTAACTGCACAGCCTCATTGTTTAATTTTTCATGTGGCAAACGAGTTATATATTCATCTACATTCACTTTCCAAATCTGCTCTGCATTTTCAGTCAATTGAAGATGTGCAATCTGTGACGAAAATGATTTCACCTGCAATTGAGGTAGCAACTGCTGACACAACATCTGCGCCACTGAGCCCGCCAATACACGCGCCAGTGTTTCACGCCCTGATGAGCGTCCACCCCCTCGGTGATCTACATGTTGAAACTTAGTTTTCCATGTGTCGTCGGCGTGACCAATACGTGGACTGTGCTGAATAGACTCATAATCTTGTGAGCGCTGATCTGCATTGCGAACCAGAATACAAATTGGCGTACCGAGTGTTTTTCCGTCAAAAACTCCACTGACAACCTCTGGAGCATCAGCTTCATTCCGCGCTGTTGTCACAGAGCTTTGACCTGGGCGACGTCGTTGCATATTACGCACTAAAAGGTCTTGATCAAAAACAACTCCGGCAGGACAGCCTTCAATCACAACTCCTAAAGCCACGCCATGGCTTTCTCCGAAACTGATCATTTTAAATATTTGTCCAAAACTATTTGCACTCATACTTGCTCCCAGAATTTTTGCTGATGTAGCGCTTGCACTCGAAACATTTCAAGTCCCGAGGTATAACGAATCTTCTGATTTACTGCAAACTCTAACCCCATTGAATGGTCAACATAGTTTAAATCAAGAACTTCTTTAAACTGTAACTTTTCGCTTGGAAATAACGTCTTTTCTAAGCGCGGTGCTGCCCATATCAAGACATCAAATTGGGTCGCTTCACCTAGATGCTGTGGTTCTTGTTCGTTTTTATAATGATTCGGATCACGAACTTTACCCGTCTGACTCGAGTAGCTGATTGCCTGTGGTAAAACTTCTTTCATCATTTGCAGAGTTCCACCGCCACCCCAAATGGCCACATTGGCGTGATTAGACAACTGACGAGTTAAACTTTTAAATCCTTCTAGATCCGTATTGTGTGCCCACCAACCATCATTTTTCAACATGAGCGTATTCGCAGCCTGTAACTTCTGAGACACTGGCGACGGATTCTTAGAAATCTGCAAAGCGATTTCTTTCAATGGAGACGTCACCGCCGCATATCCCAATTTTAATTCAGATAGAAAACTGTGGTGCTGCAACAGTTCATCTTCATTCAAACTCACACGCGTAAAAAATGTTTCCCGCTTATGAAAAAACTCATGGTGCTGCGTAGGCGATCGCGAAGCATGTACTGGTCGTCCTAAAACAGCCGCCCATTTCTGTGGTGCCTCAGGCGGTAAACTTAACCACTCAAACCAACTGGGCTGATCGGACATCTCGGTACGACTTTTAATAAAGTTTAAACTCTGCCAATACGAAGATAGCTGACGAAACCATGGCCATCTGCCAATGCTTGAACGCGGTAGAAAGCTGCGATTCTCAGGGTCCTCTTGCTGCCAACGATAACCCGTAATGAGTCCGTCAAAACTATCCACCAAAGAGCTTAACTTTAAATGCCCTTTACCGACAAAAGGCTCTAGCTGCTGAATGGCGTAGTTAATATGATCTTCGTGACAAGAAATAATCTGACTGCCTTCACGATAATAATGAATATCTGTATCCAACATGTGAATACGCTGCCAATTCAGTTCCATACCACTACGAACTGATACCAGCCATTCATGCCAAGGGTAACGCTCTAGCAAAGACTCAATTTGCTCGGCCTCTAACAGATCTGTTCTTAACTCTATCTTAGAAAAATTCCGTAAGAGCTGTTCGATGAATGGAAGCTCTTGTGCCGTTAAGGTGTAATATGCATTTTCGACATTGAAATCACGACGTAAAATAGAGCCCTCGATAGCATGAGCTGCGGGGCCAGCATCTTCTATGCCTTCCGGCATGTGGTAGACCCAATCCGCCGCTTCGATGTAACGATTTTCCCTTTGATGATACCGCTGATAATACTCTTCTAATAACGACACGTCTGTATTTAAACGGGGACGATCTAGAAAGATTCTTCCATCGGAATCACTTAAGCGGCGCACAAGAACAACCTCAATATCATTCGGGATAATGCTCACATCAAAGCCCGCACCCAAAGAAATCACAAAGTTCGGTTGGGCTGTAATTCGAAGAAAAACCTCTTGCTCAACTTGGCGAAACTTCACTTCACCTACGCGTGTGAAATAGTCACTGAGTGGTTCACCGACGTAATTTTCAATTTCTAAATCTAAATCCAAGTGAGGAATTTGTGGGAAAATTTGATTAAAAATTTGACTGTGACGTTGAAGCAGAGCTGTTTTTCCCGTGCCCCGATGACCAATGAATACACGCTTCATACGACCAGCTCCACGTCCCGCCAGAAGGTAGGATAACTTTTATTCACCACTTCCGGTGTTGAAATCTGAATAGAATATCCCGCCAGCTTTAAAACTGCGGCGGCCATGGCCATCCGATGATCATGTTCAGGATTGAACACTGTCGGTTGTTGTGGACTTTGCGTCGAGCTTCTTCCCCAAATTTTCATACCATCCGGTAAAACTTCATAACGGAATCCATAAAGCTGCAGCAGCTCCGCAGTCTTCGCAATGCGATCTGATTCTTTATGACGTAAATGAGCCGCTCCAGACAAAATAGATTCGCCTTCAGCTAAAGCACACAACACCGCCAAAACCGGAAACAAGTCCGGTGATGTGTTCAGATTTGCACTGACTCCCCGCCATGTTTGCTGTTTTTGTACCTTTAACTGACCTAAGGACTCTTGATAGGAAATTCCCATTTGCGTAAAGAGCTTTAAAAAAATCTGATCTGGTTGAGTGGAGTTCGCATTCCAATTCGTAATTTCTACATCACCATTAACAACTGCTGACGCCACTAAAGAGAACGCAGAACTCACATCTGGTTCTGGTTCGATCTCAAGTACAGATGCTTTTTGCTTGGCTGGTATAAGGATTTGTAAAGAGTCTGCTGTATCCGTCACTTGCAACTTCATCCCACTTTTTTGTAAAAGTGAAATCGTCATTTGCAAATAGGCAAAAGACGTTAGCGGCTTTTTAACTTCGACTTTTAGTTCTTGATCGAGGTTCCATGCACTTAATAACAACCCCGATATAAACTGACTCGAATCTTCTGCCGCCACCTGTACTGAGGTGCGTGGATCTAATAACCAGCCATTTGATTTCAGATGAAGTCCGTCGTCCCGCAGTTCAGCTTGAACCCCCAACTGTTTTAATATGAGCAACAACTCACCTTGAGGGCGCGCAAGTAAGCGTGCGTGAGCTTTTACTAAAAACTCACCCTGATAACGCGAAACTAGGAAAGAAAAAAAACGAAAACTTGTACCACCTAATCCCAAATCAAATTCGTGCAAGGACAAAGACAGGTCGCGAAGGGCGCCTTGTAAAGAGCGTACATCGTCTGAATCTGCCGTTGCTGTTAACTGTGTTGTGGGATTGAAGTGCTGCATCACCAAAGCGCGATTCAGCCATGACTTAGAGGTGATGATTTCGCCCTTAAAGTGAAACATCGGCTACTGCCCTTTGCCGTTTTACTTCTTGTAAAATGTCAGACAGCTTTACTTTCTGACGCAGACAACGTCCTATTTTTTGAATAAAAATAAAGTCCATTTCGGATGCTGATGTTAATTTTTTATCTTTAGATAAAAGTGCCTTGATCTTTTGGTCAGGAATCTTTGATAACGCCTGATCTAAATCCATCTGGAGATTTAAAGACTCAATGACTAAAGCAATTCGGAAAAAATCTTTTTCTGACAACAGCCCGCGATGGCGACTCCAACGGGCAGCAAACTGCATCCCCATCAGCACCGCTAAACCATGGGGCCACTGGAAGTGACTTTCAAACACATGCCCCAATGTGTGTCCTAAGTTGAGAAGACGACGATGACCTTTTTTCTCTAAAGGGTCCTGCTGTACGATTTTGTATTTCAGCCCCACAACTTCTGGTAACTTCTTAAAAAGTTGTGTGGAACTTAAAACTCCATGTTGGTTTTCAATTTCTTCGAATAATTTTTTATCCGATAGCAAAGCAATTTTGATGACCTCACCCATGGCTTCCGTCAATCGAGCTTGCGGCTGTGTTTTCAATAAGCTTTCACACAGATAAATTTTCTGTGCAGGATAGAAAGTTCCAATTTGATTTTTAGTATTTAGAAAATTGAGGCCATTCTTTCCACCATGAGCCGAATCTACAGCGGAAAGCCATGTTGAAGGAATTTGTATCAAGCGACGACCACGCAAGTAGGTGCTGGCTAAAAAACCAACAAAGTCACCGACACTTCCCCCGCCAACAGCGACGAAAGTCAGCTCTGTGGATTGGGGAATTTGCATCTGATTCAGTTTTTTCAATGTGGCGTTTAAACTATCTAAAGTTTTTAGCTTTTCGCCTGACTTCAAGGGCACACGGTAGCGAAAGCTTTGGCTCCAGCGCGCAAATGCAGGATAACGAGACAAAATAGAGTCAAATACCAAGACCGTTTCAATCGGAAATAGCTTACGTGCTGGTAAAACTGACAAGTATTCCGTCGTATTTTGAATTGGGGCCGATCTTATATAGGCACTCATATAAGCCTTCACTCTTTTCTTCTGCGCCTGTCTGCGTCAACAGAGAGGCCTACTATTTACCGATATAAGCTGAACACTATAATATCGAGAGGCAAAATTCTAGCGAAATTATAGAGAGGAACCCTATGGAAAAAATTAAAGTAGCCAATCCCGTTGTTGAACTAGACGGCGATGAAATGACCCGCATCATCTGGAAATACATCAAAGATAAATTGATCTTACCTTACTTAGATCTTGAGATTAAATACTTCGATCTAGGCATGGAATATCGCGATCAAACTAACGACCAAGTTACTGTTGATGCCGCTGAAGCCATTAAGAAATACAATGTTGGTATCAAATGCGCGACGATCACTCCTGACGAAGCTCGCGTAAAAGAATTCAACTTAAAACAAATGTGGAAATCACCAAATGGAACTATCCGTAATATCTTGGATGGAACTGTTTTCCGTGAGCCGATCATCTGCAAAAACGTACCTCGCCTAGTCCCTAACTGGACAGCGCCAATCTGTATCGGACGTCATGCGTTCGGTGACCAGTACCGCGCGACTGATTTCGTGACTAAAGGAAAAGGCAAATTGACGATCACTTTCGAAGGTGAAAACGGCGAAAAGATTCAACACGAAGTTTACAACTTTAAAGGTGATGGCGTGGCTTTGGCTATGTACAACACAGATGAGTCGATCAAAGGTTTCGCGCGCTCTTGCTTCAATACAGCTTTAGCAAAAAAATGGCCTTTGTATCTTTCAACTAAAAACACCATCTTGAAAAAATACGATGGTCGCTTCAAAGATATCTTCGAAGAGATCTACCAAACTGAGTTCAAAGCTAAAATGGATGAAGCTGGTATTACGTATGAACACCGCTTGATTGATGACATGGTTGCCAGCGCATTGAAATGGAATGGTAACTTCGTATGGGCTTGTAAAAACTACGACGGAGACGTTCAATCGGATACAGTAGCACAAGGTTTCGGTTCATTGGGCTTAATGACTTCTGTTCTAGTAACTCCAGATGGAAAAACTATCGAAGCTGAAGCCGCTCACGGAACAGTGACTCGTCACTACCGTATGCACCAACAAGGCAAGCCAACGTCAACAAATCCAATCGCTTCTATCTTTGCGTGGACTCGTGGTTTAGCTCACAGAGCAAAATTAGACAACAATCCAGCATTAGATAAGTTTGTAACAACTCTTGAAAAAGTTTGTATCGAAACTGTTGAGTCTGGAAAAATGACAAAAGACTTAGCTGTATGTATTTACGGCGACAAAGTGACTCAAGACCAATACTTGAACACTGAGGCTTTCTTAGAAGCTATCGACAGCAACTTGAAAAAGGCCATGGCTCTGTAAGTAAGTTGCGTTCATCATGAACCAATAAAAAAGCCCTCTTTACGAGGGCTTTTTTATTTCTAGTCATTCAATTTTTTATAGAATCTTTTTTAAATTGAATCTGCTGTCTTTAAATTATTTTTCTGAGTGAACTACTTTGTAAGCGCAAGCTCCGATAATCGCACCCACAATTGGCCCTACCCAAAATAACCATACTTGCTGTAATGCCCATCCACCAACAAAGACTGCTGGCCCTAAACTACGTGCGGGATTTACCGATGTGTTCGTCACTGGAATTGTAACTAAGTGGATTAAAGTTAATCCTAAACCGATAGCCAAAGGTGCAAATCCTGCCGCTGCTAAACCGATCGTCACTGCCGGATTCAAGTGGCAGCCAGAAACCGAGCCGATCGCATAGGCCATAGTGACAACGGTCAAACCGAAAGCCAGCGAAACGCCATGCAGTCCAATTCCGACTTCAGGAAATGCTGCGGCAAGAACTGCGGCTCCACATCCACCTAGAACCAACCATGATGTTCCTATAACTTCAGCTAATAATTTTTTAAGATTCATTCGATGCTCCTCTTGTTGTTATGAGTTAATCGTACGAGTTCAGTTCCACTCCGATAAGCGTAGTTCCATTTAGAAACTCCCAAATTCAAACTGAAATTTCACTTTGGAACCGCCAAATCCGTGATGGTTATGCTTTCCGGCACTTTATTGCGTTTAAAACAAAGCTCAATTTGGCACAGACTTTGATATAGGAAACTTCATTACAAATGATGATCTTAGGTGTCGGGGGTTTTATGAAGTCAGTTCTTATTTCAATTTTAGTTACCATTGCAGCTATCAATGTTAAAGCTGCTAATAATTTCCGCATGCAAGAAAGTGGCGAAGCTTATGTCTTTGCTCAATTGAATGTCTCTTCAATCGATAAAACATTAAATCAGATCAACCCTCGCTTTCAATCAGTGACTGGTGCCAATGTTAAATTGAGCGCAAAAGAAATTTTATTGGTTGTTAATAAGGCAATGCCTCGTTGCGCCCCAGGTATGATGTGCATCCAAGTGATGCCAGCTCCATTGCAAATTAAATTGGCGATCGTAGATATCCAACAAACTCCATGTTCTGTACAATATATCGCACGCGGAACGACTCAAGGTCTTAACGAAGAAATCATTGTTGAAGACTTCAGTAACTCAACTTGTGAAATGGTTTTGAACTCTATCGGAACTGTTACTTACACAGCTGAAGGTATTTCTTCTGCTAGCCAAACACTTGAATCTGCAACAGCGGTATTCTCTGTACAAAATGAATTCATGCTTCCAGTAATGCCTAAGGCAATCCTTTAATCTTGATTAAACGACTTTTCCAGATTTTCAAAAAACAGGTCGGTTCCACCCCTCGGACCGACTTAAAAAATGCTCCTCCCGATAACAGCTCTCCTGAAACTCCCCTGATTCCAGAAAAAGACTATTACATAGATACTAATGGTCTTTACGTTTTTACAGCCGACTACCTCAAAAGACGTGGTTATTGCTGTGACAATGGCTGCCGCCACTGTCCTTACTAGCTGTATAAGATTTTTCCGCCCTCTGCCTAACCTTACATCGCAGTCCTGATTTGATACGCTCATAACGCCTATACTTAAGTGGACCTGTGAATACGGATTGCAATACATCTGGATATGCGAAAATTTAAACGAGTTGATTTACACTCTCCGTGCGTCCTGTTGTTGAATGGCAAAGCTGTTAAATCCCTGATGCTGAACTTCTCACGCATGGGAGCTGGCATCAGCACCGACTTCGCCTTACCACAAAAAAAATATGTCTCGTTGGTTTATAAAAATGAAAAAGATGAAAGCATTCGTATGTTGGCCTATGTGACCCATAGCTCGTTTATAGATGGAAAATATATATCAGGATTACAGTTCGTAGGAATCGAAGGAAGATCCGCTAGCTAAACGAAAAGGAGCCCCATGGGCTCCCTCAGTCCTTAGCTCTTTAAGAGCGACCTCTTAGTTTAGGGTCTAATTGATCGCGCAATCCATCACTCATCAACTGCGTCGAAAGAATTAATAACAATAAGCAGATACCCGGCATTGTCATCAACTGTGGAGCCGTTTGAATAAATGTCTTCGCATCACTGAGCATTGTGCCCCACTCAGGATACGGAGCCGGAATACCCAAACCCAAGAATCCTAACGCTGCTGTATTTAAAATAGCCTCACTACAACAGACCGCGGTCTGAACCAAAATAGGCGTCGTACAGTTTGGAAAAATATGCGATTTGATAATACGGAAGTTTGAAGCACCTAAGGCTCGGGCTGAAACCACATAGTCCTTGCTAGATTCTACTAGGGCGGCACTCCGAACCAATCGGTACATCAAAGGAATCGACACCAAGGTCACGCTGAGGATTGTATTTAAAACACCCCCACCTAAAACCGCCACAACAAATAAAGCCAAAAGTAAACTTGGCATCGCTTGAATGGCACTCATGATTTGAACGATGGTCTGATCCACGCGGCCACCGAAGTAACCTGAAATCACACCTAAAGAAGCCCCGATAACGATCGAGATTCCACCGACCAATACGCCAATACCCAAAGACAACTGGGCTCCAACCAAAAGACGGCTGAGCAAATCACGCCCTAAATCATCTGTACCCAACCAAAACTGAGTCGAAGGTGGCAATAAAGAGGCTCCGTCAAAAACCTCTTGGTAACTGTAAGGAGTCCAAAAAACAGCAACCACGGCTACAAAAACAAAAAATGAAAATAAACTGAAGCCAATCAAAAAACTTCTGTTCTTAAAAAGTTTTTTCATTACAGACTCTCTTTTAGTTTTGGATTTACTAACTTAATAACTTCGTCTGTTAATAAGTTAATAACGATGATGATCAACATAGAATAAAAAAGTCCTGCTTGTACCGCTGGATAGTCACGGGCCTCGATACTTTTAATAAGCCAGCGCCCTAGGCCCGGCCAAGAAAAGATCGTTTCGGTCATAATCGCACCCGTTAGAAGCTGTCCGAAAGCCAATCCTAACGCCGTTAAAATTTGCGGAAGTGCATTCTTAAAAATGTGTTTGAAAATCACTTGGTAGGGCTTCAAGCCTTTAGCGCGGGCTGTACGGATATAATCTTCTTTTTGAATATCAATAAACGACGAACGCGTTACACGTACGATCAAGGCCAAAGAAATCGTACCCAAAACAAAAGCTGGCAAAACCAAGTGTTTCAACGCCGAAAAGAAAGACATTTTGTCGTCAGACAATAAAGAATCAATTAAGAAGAAACCTGTTCGATAAGGCACATCGTATTCAAAACCGATACGACCTGAAACTGGGAACCACCCCAAACTGACAGCAAAGAAAAAGATAATGATCAAGGCCCACCAGAAGATCGGCATGGCAAATCCCACAGTAGACAAGCTCACCGCTCCGTAATCCCAAATCGAATTACGCTTCACCGCCGCTAAAACCCCTAGAATCATCCCGACAATTGCTGACCAAAGAATAGCAAAGAAAGCCAACTCAAACGTTGCCGGCCAAAGAACTTTAAACTCGCTAATGATCGGCTGTTTAGAAACAATCGATTCACCAAACTCGCCACGTAAAGCATTACCAGTGAAAATCAGGTATTGCTCAACGACAGATTTGTCTAAACCTAGGTTCTTTTTCATTTCGGCTATGCGCTCTTCAGAAGCTCCACGCTCGCCAATCAGATTCTGTACTGGATCACCCGGAATAAGTCTGATGATCGAAAAACTCATCAGACTTAAAAATAGAAATGAAAAAAGTAATTTTAAAAACTTATTTAAGATCGACACTGTAGAAGTTCTCGTGGCCGAATGGATCGATTTTATAACCCACAACTTTATCTGAGATAACACGATTCAATCTTGAATGAGCGATTGTGTACCATGGTTTTTGTTTGTTAAAAATGACCTGTGCTTTTTCATAAAAGCCTGTACGCACTTTTTGATTTGAGTCTTCTTTGGCTTTGATCATCAAAGAATCAAATTCTTTATCACACCAACGAGCATTGTTACTTCCCGTTTTTACAGCAGCACAACCCAATAGAACGTTCATAAAGTTATCTGGATCGCCGTTGTCACCGTTCCAACCCAATTGCAACATCTGGTGTTCACCACGACGAGATTTTTCTAAGTAGATTGGCCAGTCGTAAGTGACTAGTTTTGCTTTGATACCGATTTTCGCTAAATCGGCCTGCATCAACTCACCTAACTTTTTACCATTTGGCAAATAGGCGCGAGACACTGGCAATGTCCACAACTCAGTGTCAAAACCTTTAGCATAACCAGCCTCTGCTAAAAGCTTTTTAGCTTTTTCAACATTGTACTCGTGTGAAGGAATTGATTTATTGTAAGACCAGATTGTTGGAGGAATTGGGTTCTTCGCCGCCACACCTTGTGATCTGTAGATAATATCAATGTATGATTTTTGATTAAACGCTAATGAGATCGCTTCACGTACTTTCAAATTATCAAAAGGTTTCTTTTGAGTATTGAAAGCAAGATAAGAAACATTCAACCCTTCAGTCGAAACTAATTTGATATTTTTAGCTGCATTGATTTGGTCAATATCTTGTGGTTGTGGTTCGCTCATAACGTGACACTCACCTGATTTCATCTTTTGTAGACGAACTGTTGAGTCTGTTACGATCACGTATATTAAGTTTTCAATTTTTGGTTTACCTTTGTAGTACTCATCAAA
Source organism: Pseudobdellovibrio exovorus JSS (assembly GCF_000348725.1). Taxonomy (NCBI): domain Bacteria; kingdom Pseudomonadati; phylum Bdellovibrionota; class Bdellovibrionia; order Bdellovibrionales; family Pseudobdellovibrionaceae; genus Pseudobdellovibrio; species Pseudobdellovibrio exovorus. The sequence goes on along the minus strand of NC_020813.1, from coordinate 445,418 downwards.
CCCACGGTAGCGAACCACTGAGTCTTTTTGGTAAGATCTGAAAACAAATGGACCCGTTCCAACCGGAGCTGTTTCTAAAGTTTTCAAACCACGGCCTGATTTAACCAATGACTGCGCGTACTCTTCAGACATAATGCTGGCAAAATCCATCGCTAAGTTAGCCAAGAATGGAGCTTCTGGACGACTCAAAGTGAAAACCACAGTATGGTCATCTACTTTTTTAACATCAGTAATCAACTGATCTAATTCCATTGAGTGGAAGTACTCATAATTGGCTGCAGGCACTGTTAATGGATGCTTTTTGTCCAACTGCGATTTGAACGTGTAAAGCACGTCATCCGCATTGAATGTACGCGTAGGCTTAAAGAAAGCGTTTGAGTGGAATGGTACATTTTTTCTTAATTTGAACGTGTAGGTCTTTTTATCCTTAGACACGGTCCATGACTCAGCTAAACCTGGTTCGATTTCTGTAGAGCCGTACTTGAATTCAACCAAGCGATTGAATACGGTTTGGGCGCTAGAATTCATACTCACCCCGTCTGTAACCAATTGCGGGTTGAATGATGAAGGCGAGCCTTCCATACAAAAGACAAAATTTTGTGCAGCAAAAGCCTTAACGGAAGCTAAAGCTACCAATGATATTAATAATGTTTTCATATCAGATCCTTTGTTGTATTTAGTTTCTGCGGTAGAATGGCACAGGAATGAATCTTCTTCAACTTTACAATGCATCTAAACAATACGGGTCAAAGCTGCTTTTTGATCAGGCTCAGTTCTCGGTGAACGAGAATGAACACATTGGCGTTATTGGCCCAAATGGTGCAGGAAAAACCACACTTTTTAAGGTCCTTGCCGGCGAAGAAACCCTAGATTCAGGCGAGGTCACAAAAGCCCATAACCTCAGAATTGGCTACTTGGAACAAGAGTCCGATTGGACGCTTAATCAAGTGGCGGAAGAGTACCTCGCGGAAAAGTGCATTAAGCCTATCTGGGACCTCAAACAGATCGGTAAAAGTATCGGCCTCACAGAACAGCACTTCCAGCGCCCTTTAACTGAGCTCAGTGGCGGGTATCGCATGCGCATGAAGCTCGTCTATCTGATCGGTCTTGAGCCTGACCTGATGTTACTGGATGAGCCCACGAACTTCTTGGACCTTGAAAGCATCTTGGCCCTAGAGCAATTTCTACAAGACTACAAAGGCGCTTTCTTACTGATTTCCCACGACCGTGAGTTCCTCAGAAGAACCACAGAACACACACTCGAGGTCGAAAGCGGTAACATCGTCAAATTCCCCGGCCATATTGATGACTACTTTGAGCAAAAAGAAGAGTGGCGCCAATTGGAAGCCCAGCAAGCGGCAAACCAAGAAGTGAAACGTAAGCATTTGCAGTCATTCGTCGATCGCTTCCGCGCAAAGGCCACTAAGGCAAAGCAGGCACAAAGCCGTTTGAAACAATTAGAAAAAATGCAGCCGATTGAAATCAAAGCTCTGCCTGTGCGCACGCGTATTCACATGCCAGAGCCTATTGCCACAGGTAAAGAGGTCGCTTCTTTACGTGAAGCCAACTTAGGTTATGGTGATCACTGTGTTCTAAGAAACGTCAATCTCTCGTTTGAACGGGGAAATCGTTTCGGAGTCGTAGGTTATAACGGGGCCGGAAAATCCACTCTTTTAAAATCCATTGCGGAACGCCTGCCGCTATTAAGTGGTGAACACAAACTCGGACACAATGTCTCGTTGTCTTACTTTGCTCAGCACTTGACCGAAGAGCTTCTTGCTGAAGACACCATCTTGGATTCTTTGCAAAGAAAGGCCTATCACGACACCACAGCACAAGAGATCTTGAATATCGCCGGCTCTTTATTATTTTCAGGTGATGATATTCACAAAAAAATCAAAGTGCTCTCAGGCGGAGAAAAAACCCGCGTGGCCCTAGGGCAAATTCTGCTGCAAAGAAAACCATTTCTGCTGATGGATGAACCGACAAATCATTTAGATTTCGATACAGTTCAAGCTTTAGCCGTTGCTCTGACGGAATTCAAAGGCACGCTGGTTGTCGTCAGCCATGATCGCAGCTTTATCAATAAAGTCGCCACACGTATTATCGAAATTCGTGATGGCTTTGTTGAAATCTACCCTGGAAGCTATGAAGACTATTTGTGGAGTTTGGAAAAAGGCGCCCTCAAAGAGCGCTTTGCCGCCAATGCCGCAGAAGCTGCGAAAGCCACGTCCCCAACCACAAGTAAGCCTGAAGCCAAGTTTAACTATAAAGAACAGCAGAAGAAACTCTCTTCAGAGGCCAAAGAACTTCAGCGAAAGATTTTGAAAACAGAAGAGATTTTATTCAATTTAAATAAGAAGCTCGAAGAGCTGAACAATCAGCTCTTAACCGCACAAGGGGCGCAGGCCCAACAGATTGCTATCGAATCTTCAGGAGTCTCTCAGCAGATCAATCAAACGGAAGAAATCCTATTAGAGCATATGGAAAACCTAGAAAAAAAAGAGGCCGAGTTACAAGAACTCAGCCTCAATAATCGCTAGGTATTCACTATTAATTTAAAGACGCAATTACATAAAGGCGATGGCGAAAGTGAACATCGGAATCACTTCCCTATGAGTTGCACTGGCCGAACTCGTAACACCGCTAACTGTTTGCTCTGAGTACGAAAAGTTTTTGAGTGCCATCAAAAGACCGATGTAAACACTGGAGGTCACTTTGGACAACATGCCCACATCCACTTCATACCCATTACCTTTAGTGTACTCTAAAGCACCTGCTTTATATTTACTGGTTAAGTAGTAATGCAAATTGATAAAGAAATCTTTCTGAGAATAATAACCTAAAGACAATCCAGCACTGTTACGTTGAGCATCCGAAGAGTCGTTTGAGGACAGCGAGTAAATAGCACCATAAGCCCAACCTTTTTCTACACGCATCAAGCGAAAATCCGTATCTGTCATTTTCAGTTTCGATTTCACACCATTGTCATCGTAGTCGCGATCCATGTAGATCGTGTTAAGGGAAAAGACTGTTGATTTTGAAAGATCAGCTTGCGCTGCTCCGGCCACCAAGAACACCAATAAAAAACTTATCTTCTTTTTCATGGGCTCATCTTAATCATTTACGTCAGCACTGAGTAGTCTAGGAATGCCCTACCATTGAATCGGCTCTTTACCTTTAGACTTAAGCCATGCATTCGCCTTCGAAAAAGGTCGTGTGCCAAAGAAGCCCCGATGGGCTGAAAGAGGCGACGGATGCGGACTCGCAAGGACCAGATGCTTTTTCTTATCGACAAAAGCCGCTTTTTTCTGAGCGTAGGCTCCCCATAAAACAAAGACCACATGGTCACACTCTTCATTGATGACAGAAATGATTTTGTCTGTGAAAAGTTCCCATCCTTGATTTTGATGAGACGCCGCTTTGTCTTTTTCTACAGTAAGTACACTGTTCAGCAACAGCACGCCTTGTTCTGCCCAACGAGTCAGGTCCCCAGATTTCGGCAAATCAATTTTCAAATCTTCTTTTAATTCTTTGAAAATATTTTGTAAAGAGGGTGGGAAAGGCACACCTTCAGGAACTGAAAAACTCAAGCCATGGGCTTGTCCCACTCCATGATAGGGATCTTGCCCTAGAATAACCACTCTGACTTTTTTCACATCTACAAGATCCAGAGCGCGAAAATAATTTTGTGTAGCAGGAAAGATGATTTTTTTATTTTGATATTGTTGAGTCAGAAAAAGTTTGAGCTTTTTCATATGCTCTTTCTCGAATTCACCTTTTAAGTACTCAAGCCAACTATTAGACAATTTTATCTGTGACATAGGTTAATATAATATACTGACCTAGGTTGAGACACATCTCATTATAGGTTGAGTCTAAGACAATTTTTTAAAAACTCATTTATTAGACTTTTTAAAAATCGGCCTCAATGTTAAAATATAAGTAATTCTAATGCTCAGAAAGGCAGGTGCAGTATGTCTCAAAATTCAAACTTTCTGAAAAACACCCTTGATTTGCTGGAAACAGATCCCGAGGTTAAGGCCTATATCTACCAGCAAATTCTTGAATTTAATCCGTTCGTCACTCCCGAGACAGTGGTCATGGTGGTGGCTCGCGACCCTCAAGTTTCTTATCTTTCCGAGCGCACGGGCGAAACCGAAGAAGTTGAAGAATATGCTGACTTAGAAGCCAGCTCTATCGCTGAAAGCTATCGTTATCGTCTGGCCATTGTTTTAAAAGATGGTGAATCCTCGATTGAAGCCGAAGCTTTCCACAATGACATCTTCGAAGCCGTTCGTATGGCTAAAGAGGGACTTATTGAAAAGCTGATTGAGATTCAAGAGGAAATAGAAAATCCTGTTGATCGTATCAACGCGATTAAAGAAGCCAGCGACAATACACAGATCCACTAGGGAGTCTGCAGCGCCAACACTATCATATCAATGGTGGTCGTTGGCTGTTGTGACTTTTGGTCGACTTAAATCTGACTGAATTAAAGAACCGATTAAATCTTGCAACTGCTCGAAAACGCCTTCGCTTTCGGGCAGTGTGCTTTTTAGCTCTGTTGTTAGAACCGGAGTGTGACGTTCCACCCAAAGATAGCGCCCTAAACTTCCAGGGAAATTTCCTAAACTTCTCCATGGCAAATAGTCGTAGCGAATACGACGATTAAGTTTCGGCCCATCGAAATCCAAAACTTTTAAAGGCGTGTGAATCGAAACTACAAAATCAGGAGAATAATCTTCGGCATGTCCCATAAGACACTTGGTTTCAACTTCATCACCACCTGCATTACCTGGGAAACGGCGAGGGGATTTTTTACCTTGGCGCTCCCAATTCTTAAGGGCTTCTGCATTCCAATCTTTTGTAGGGAAATTGCGATTTAAATCCACGCCATTGGCGTTGGTGCGAGTCAGGCGTTTAACACCATCTGGATTGGCCACAGGAATTACACGCCAGCTATTGCGAGACGATTCTAACTGTTGCAGACGCTCCATCCAGAAACGTCCAAGAGTTCCCGCTTCTGTTTCGTCACCATGAATTAAACTGATCACCAATATTTTTTTTGCAGAGGTAGACTTGCTGTTGCTGTCGACGTGAAAAATCGGCACGCCTTCATTGCTTGTACAGCCTTCTTTTTGCTCGGCTTGTGCGCACACGCGTTCCAAAACTGAGGGGTCTTTATAATAGCTTTTATAGTTCTGTAAAGCCTGAATACACTTTTGTTTCAAACTGATTGATTCGGCAGAACTGATACCGCCATGCAAGAATAGAAAAAGCCACAAAAAATGCCGCATTTTGGGAAGTTGACCATAAGTCCTGAAAAAAGTCCTCATGTTTTTTAGAGAACCGCCGAAAAGCTTACTAGACCTTAGGTCGGGAGGGCCTCGAATGGCAACTAAGAGCAGTTATTTTTTGGCAGTACTATTAATCGCAAACCCTTTTATGCTTCTGTTTTTTCAGAACTGCTCACCGAGTCCTCACCAGCGTAAGGTTGCGAGCTCCAGTGAGATCACGAAAGAAGATCTTAAGACGGAAGTGAGCTATCGTGTGAACCCTCATTTACGTATTAAATAATCCTTCCTTAAAAAATAAGGTCTAGGGGGTTGACTTACACATAAATTACACTGTAATTTATGTGTATGAAAAGAAACCAACAACAGCCCCTCCCTTCCCTGACCGCTAAAGAAAAATCAGTTCTTCAATTTATTGAGGCCGAACTCCTACACAAAGGGATTTCGCCTTCATATCAAGAAATCTGTGACCACTTCGGTTTCGCTTCATTTAACTCCGTACAGAACTATCTGAAACAGCTCTCACAGAAGGGTTACGTCAGCATCGCTCAGAATCAGAAGCGCGCTATTCAATTGCTTCACTCGGCTGAGGCTTTTCAAAAAGATCTTATTGAAAGACTACAAATTCCGGCAGAACCTTCACGTGGCTCTCTATCAAATCAGTCTTCCCCAAAAAACTCTGCATTTGACGATCATATGAAGGTTCTGCCAATACCTTTTCTTGGCCGTGTAGCTGCCGGTGCTCCGATTGAACGACTCACTGATAATGAGTTCATTGATATTCCTTTGAATCTTGTTAAAAACCACAAAGATCTTTTTGCTTTAAAAGTAGAAGGCGATTCCATGATCGAAGAAGGCATCTTTGATGGTGATACTTTAGTTATTCAGTCACAGGCAACAGCGCGTGACGGAGACTTAATTGTCGCCAGCGTGGAACAGGAAGCCACTGTAAAACGCTTCTTTCACAAAGCGAATCCACAGACACCTGAAATGGGCAAATTGATCGAACTTCGTCCAGCGAATAAGCGCCTGACATCTATGTGGTATCAACCACAGCAAGTGCAAATCAAAGGACTTGTGAAAGCCCTTTTGCGCAGTTATTAAAAATCTGATCTTAATCTAAATAATTATTGTACGAAATCGTGGGACTTCATGCCCACGTCTTTTAGATACTGCCTGACCATATCATAATCTTTATCCGCAACTTCACGGAATTCGGTGATGTGATACAAGTCCATCATGACTTTAGCCCCTTCAGGAGTTTTGATGTACTTTTTTAAAGATTCGATAATTTTAGTTTTCAATTCCTCAGGTATATCTTTTCGGAAGACCACCGGATTATTGGGAATTGGATCTGTAAGCTGTAAAATTTTAACTTTTTCGTAAATATCCGGATATTGTGTACGCAATAACCAACGGGCGTCTTTCGGTGTGCCATCGTCATCTGGAGGAGTATAAAAAGTAGCACCACCATCTACTTGTTTTTGATAGACAGCCGTCACCACTGTGTCTTGCTTTCCTGCAAAGACACTTTCTTTAATGGTAATCCCCTCTTGTTTAAAAAGACGTTGTGGCAAGAGGTAACCCGATACTGAGGTTGGATCGACAAACGCGAATTTCTTTCCGTTGAGTTCTTTCAAGGTTTTCGGACCATCATGGCGAACAATAATTTGCCCATAGTATTGATCACGTCCGCGATTGATTAATTTCAACTTCGCTTCAGCTCCGTACTTTTCATGGGCTAAAACATAGCCCAATGTATTTAGGATCGCGACGTCAGCGCGTTTTGAACCAAAGGCCTCAACAACAGCCACGTAGTTCGTGGGTAGCTCCAACTCGACTTCTAATCCCAGATCTTTTGCCAAGTATTCTTTTAGTACTTTGCCCTGCTCTGTTAATGTCATGATATCTTGCGCTGGCACTAAATAAAATTTGATGGGATTTTTTTTACTTCCCAGTTCAGATTTGTTTTGAGTACAGGCCACTAAAGAAAGTGTCAGAAAAGCAAAAAGTAAATTTTTAATTTTTAATCGTGGCATTGGTTTCAACCTCAAATTCGACATGTAAAGCTATAACGCCCCCTATTTGGACGTGCAACAATAAGTTACAACTAGACTCCATGTTTTTTTATGTACGTCCAAATTGTCACCTTGACAGTTACAGATGAGCCCTCACATTGATCCTATGGCACCAGTATAATACTTGCGTCATTCTTGTATCATTAAAGGGGGCAACACATGTCAATACCTACAGGATCGTTTTCAGTTTTACCTTTAAAGAATACCGTGATCTTTCCGGGTGTTACTCAAGCTCTTAAAGTTGGACGTGATAAAAGCGTTAAAGCAGTTGATATTTCTAAAACGAAAAATAATTGGATCGTCACTTTAACACAAAAAGATCCCAGTAAACCTATCGACAATATAGATGATCTACATGAAATAGGAACTCTATCAAAAGTTGAATCTATCAAAGGGACCGCTGATTCCGGTTATTTTATCGTGGTGCGAGGTTATTACCGCGTACGCGTGAGTTCATTCAAACCAGAATCTGATATCTTTGAAGCCTATGTGGAAAGATTAGATGACATCTATGACATCGATAAAACCACAGAAGAGGCGCTTCTTAATAGTCTGAAAACTATTTCTAAACAAATCTTAGAAGTCATTCCGGGGAATACGGATGCCATTCAAGAAATGGTTGAAGCCCTTGATGATATTTCTCTTTTATCGCATATGGCAGCAGCCAATACGGAAATTCCTTTGGAAGAAAAACAGCAGATCTTAGAAACTCAGAACATCAAAGACCGAGTGATGATCTTGTTGTCTATTCTGCAAAAATTCAAAGACAACCTTATTATCCGTCAGGACATCAATCAAAAAATCAATTCTAAGCTGGGGCAAACACAGCGGGATATGATTTTGCGCGAGCAATTGAAAACAATTAAAGAAGAACTCGGTGAAAAAGGCGAACAGAGCCTCATTGAAACCTATCGACAAAAACTAGCCGAATTGAACCTTAAGGATGAAGCTCTTGATTTAGCCGAGCAACAACTCAGTCGACTCGAAAACATGAACTCACAATCGCCTGAGTATCAAATCTTACGTACCCATTTAGATTTTATGTTCGCATTGCCATGGAATAAATCCTCAGCCAATACAGAAATTAATTTAGATCATGCAGAAGATGTTCTGAACGAAGATCACTATGGCTTAGATAAAATTAAGAAAAGAATCTTACAACATTTGGCGGTCTTAAAATTGAAAAAGGATAAACGCGGATCTATCTTGCTTTTCATTGGCCCGCCTGGGGTTGGTAAAACCTCATTGGGACAAAGTATCGCTAAAGCCCTTGGTAAGAAATATCAGCGAATCAGCTTAGGAGGAGTCCGCGACGAGTCAGAAATCCGAGGACACAGACGCACCTATATAGGAGCCCTTCCCGGTCGTATTTTATCAGCTCTGAAAAAAGCTGGCGAAAACGATAGCGTCTTAGTTCTGGACGAGATTGATAAACTCGCTCGCGGATACTCTGGAGATCCTGCTGCGGCCCTACTTGAGGTACTTGATCCTGAACAAAATAACTCGTTCACGGATCATTACCTTGAAGCGCCATTTGACCTGTCGAATATTATGTTCATCGCCACGGCGAATTCGCTAGAGTCAATTCCTTTGCCGCTGCTAGATCGTATGGAAGTCATTGATCTAAGTGGTTACACTACGGCTGAAAAACTACATATTGCCAAAAACCATCTTTGGCCTAAACAGGTCACCGAGCATGGTTTGACTTTAGAACAAATCGACATCAGCGATGAAGCTATTTTAAAAGTGATTTCGCATTACACTCGCGAAGCCGGCGTTCGTGACTTACAAAGAAAGTTAGGCGAAGTCTGCCGCGCCAAATGTCAGGACATTCTAAAAAATACCGAAGTGAAGATTAAAGTCGAAGCTCACGATGTGGAAGAAATTTTCGGAGCCGAACGATTCACTTACGAAGTCACCGATCAACTGACTCAACCCGGTGTTGTGACAGGACTAGCATGGACCCCAGTAGGCGGAGACATCCTCTTTATCGAATCAGCTCTGGTCCCAGGAAAAGGAGACTTAATCCTGACCGGACAATTAGGTGATGTGATGAAAGAGTCTGCACAGATTGCAAAATCGCTTATCAAAGCGCGATTAAACTTTATCGCTCCGACATTTGATTTCAGTAAGTATGATATTCATATCCACTTACCTGCAGGAGCTATTCCTAAAGATGGACCATCGGCGGGTGTGACTTTGCTGACATCTTTGACCTCATTAGTTTCCCGTATACCTGTTAACCCAAGACTGGCTATGACAGGGGAAATTAGTTTAAGGGGTAAAGTCTTACCTGTCGGTGGTATTAAAGAAAAGGTCATTGCAGCCCATCGTGCCGGCGTGAATAAGATCATCATGTCGAAACGTAATGAAAAAGATTTGAAAGATGTTCCAGAAGATGTACGATCCCAAATAGAGTTCAGCTTTGTCGAACACATTAATGAGGTTCTGAACAAAGCCCTGAACTTGGACTTATCAAACTGGAATGAGGATTTAATCTATGGTCAGAATGACAGCCACGTATTTGGGAGAAAAGCACTGTAAAGTTGAACATGAGCCATCTAAAACTCTTTTAGATACAGATGCACCGAAAGATAATCAAGGCCGCGGAGAGAGCTTCTCTCCGACGGATTTAGTGGCGACAGCTTTAGGGACTTGTGTTTTAACCACTATGGCGATCATGGCCGAAAAAGACGGCGTGAGCTTAATCGGTTCGCGCATGAGTGTGGAAAAGGTGATGTCAGCAGCTCCACGCAAAATCGCTAGCTTAAAGACGATCATTGAGTTACCAACCTCTATCCCAACAGACTATCGCGAAAAACTTGAGGCCTCTGGCAACAATTGCCCTGTAAAACGCTCACTTCACCCCGAAGTGCAAGCGGATATCGAGTATCGTTATACGGTCTAACTTTTTTGAGATCGGGCTATGACTAGCTCAGTTGCCCGATCGGTAGGTCTACAACTTGGATTTTCTTATTCGCCACGATGTCTAGGCCTTCCGGCAAATGACGACGAATACTTTCAATCAAGTTATCTTTGATTTTATTTTTTCTAAAATACTTACTGTAAATCACACTCACTTCACGGGTCGGAACTGGGTGTGAAAATTCTTTTAGGCGTTTTGAGTTTTTCAGATCTAATGTCGCTAGATATGGCAACAGTGTAAAACCATAATCCTGATCGATCATTTTTTTAATCGTTTCCAGACTGCCGCTTTCAAACATCAAACTCTTATTTTGATCCGAATTTTTTTTGCGGTTTTTACAAATCAATAAAGACTGTTCGCGGAAACAATGTCCATCATTAAGAAGCCACAGATCACCTGAGTTCAGATCTTTTTGGTCAACCTTACTGAGCTTAGCTAGCGGAGACTTATCCGAAACGTAGGCCATGAACGGCTCGTAAAAAATAGGGTCGGCCTGTAGTCCCGCATGATCAATTGGTGTAACGAGTAATCCTAAATCGAGTTCAGCATCATCTAATTTTTGAATGATTTGCTGAGTCTGTAATTCCTCAACAATCACTTTAATGTTTTCGTTATTTTTAGTGAAGTCTTTTAGAAATAGCGGCATCAAATAAGGAGCCAATGTCGGAATAACCCCAATACGGATTTCGCCACGAGACTCATCTTTTTCTTCTAAAACCATCTCGTCAAACTTCTGCGCTTCACGCAAGATCACTTTTGCCTGCTTCAGTAACGCCTCACCCACCTTCGTGGTTTTGATCGGCTGCTCTGTACGATCAAATAAGATAACACCAAGCTCGTCTTCTAACTTTTGAATTTGCATGCTAAGCGTAGGCTGAGTCACTTTACAGTGTTGAGCTGCAACTCCGAAATTTTTGTGCTTATCTACAGCGACCACATACGACAACTGAGTTAATGTCATATCAATTACCTCTACTTGAAAATCAGCGGCATCGTAATTTTTGATGCTTTTTTTGTTTTAACAAAGCGAACATGACTAAATAACGACTTAAGTTCCTTTTTTAGATAGCGAATATCGGCTTCCTGATGTTGTAACGAAACCAATGTGTCTGTCAGCACTTGATACTGTTTAACCAAACCATCAGCTCCCACATGTAGACGAACAGATAAAGCTCCGTCTAATAAACCAATATTTGAAAGCACGGGATTTAAACCTTCAAAGACAGTGTTCAAAGCCTTCTGCACGGCTGCTGTACTTAAACCACCCACCACATAAGGACGAGGATTAACAAACCAACCATGCATCACAAGGCGACTTTTTAAAGGATCACGAGTGCCTTTAACCTCTGTCACCCCATGCGGGAAACGAGGATCAAATACTACCAATTGATTCATCAGCGATGGGATAATATCGACAAAGCTATTTTGCTCGTGATCTCTTTCACGTCCGTAGTGACTCCAAAAATCTAAGGTGCTGTTTTTTAGAATTAACGTTTCGCCACCTTTAAATTCTTTTTTATTCGGAGTTAACGAGTAAACAAAAGCCCACGGACCATGGGGCACATCGGAATGCAGCTTCTGATAACAGCCATCCACATAATAACTTAACCACGGCGGAGAAATATCATGGCAACCCAAATACTCCCGCCCCCACTGCACTAAATACGAATGGAAGTTTTGATACTCTGTCGGTGTAAAGTAGTGATAGGCCGGAGTCCGAATCAAATGGTACTGATCTTCATCATACCAGAAATCCCAAACAAAACGTTTCTGATGGGTCGACTTAGAATCTGCAAAGTTTTGTTCAAACTCAGAGCGTAAGCGACTTGCAGAAGGATAAAAATTCTTTTGAACAAGAATGTTTTTCATCGCCTAGGCTTTTATTACTTTTTGATAAATACGGCCAAAAATGTTTTCACCTTTGGTGTTGTTCATTTGGATCTCGATCGTATCACCATCTTTCATAAATGGTGTTGTCGGTGATCCGTTTTTGATTTGCTCAATCATTCTTTTTTCAGCTAAGCAACTAGAACCCACTGTTGGATCTTCGTTCGCTACAGTACCACTGCCGATCAAGCTACCAGCAGCCAAGTCACGTGTCTTCGCTGCATGGGCTATTAACTGTCCAAAGTGGAAATGCATTTCTCCGGCGTTGGCTTTACCGAAGAATTCAGAATTGTGCTTCACTAATAATGGCAAATGAACACGGCCATCTTTCCAATCGCCTGCCAATTCGTCCACTGTCACCGCAACCGGAGACAACGCTTTATTCGGCTTGCTTTGGAAGAATCCAAATCCCTGTGCGAGTTCTGCTGGGATTAAACCACGCAAAGACACATCGTTAATCAAAACAACTAACTTGATATGCTTTAAAGCCTGATCTGGCGTCACACCCATAGGAACATGATCTACGATCACACCGACTTCAGCTTCGAAATCAGTGCCATGAGTGAAATCCACCTGTGGAATATTTTCTGTTGGCGATAAGAAGCGTCCAGATTCAGCTTGATACATCAAAGGCACGGTCAACAGTGTTTCAGGCAATGGCGCATTACGCGCCTGACGTACGAGCTTGATGTGATGAATGAAGGCCGAGCCATCTGCAAACAGCCATGTGCGAGGCAATGCCGAATGAAATACATTTTCATCCGTTGCAGGAATAGCAGCAGAAAAGCCTGCTGTATTCAACTGCGAATATAAAGATTCTAACTGAGGTTGAACTTGAGTCCAATTTTCGACGGCCTCACGCAAAGAAGGGCAAATATGCGAAGCTTTTGCATAAGACTTTAAGTCTTTTGAAAATACAATCAGTTTGCCATCCAATGATTTTGTCGATTTTAAAGAACCCAGTTTCATTCCAACACTCCGCTTAATCTAAAACGATCATTAAGTTAACACCAACAGCTCTTGAGTTTTCAACTCCACGGGCTAACTCACCAGTGACTGTTTCAAAGAAAACATTTACACCCATCATTGGATGAAATTTAAATTGAGCACCGAACGTTAACGGCACAACAAAATCTTTTACATCACGCAAACTTCCCGGTTTGTATTCGTCACCTAGCTTAATAGCAGCAGAAGGTCCTAAATAAACTCCGGCATAATCTTCAAATTTAAACATCAAGTGTAATGGCACTTCGAAGTAAGTGATTTTACCTTCACCTGTAATACCCGCAATAAATTCTGATTTAAAAGCACGTTCAGAATAGAATAGACCGCTTCTGATACCAAAACTATCCGATAGATTCAGAACTCCTGAACCACCCAACTGCATAGCTAACGACTGTTTGTTAGATTCAGCTCCCGTTTGATTGGCAGAACTCCACTTGAATCCCACCTCAACCGCAGGCATAGAATACGAAAATCCTTTTTGGGCAAATGCACTTAACGGCGCTAAAAACATCAACGATAAAATCAGTCTTGATAGGTTCATAAAATCTCCTTAAAAGTCAGGCTACTTTATCAATCTTTCAGAGCAAAAACTAGTAGACCCTGCGCAGCAAATGACCTCTAGAAGTAATTTATGTTAAGCTTATTTTATGTCTGATCTTAATTTGTATAATTACTTTAGAAGCTCTACGTCTTACCGCGTTCGCATAGCCCTTGAGCTTAAGGGCTTGGACTACGCCTACACCCCTGTTCACCTGTTACATGATGGCGGGGAACAATTCTCAGAGGCTTATAAAAGTTTAAATCCCCTTTCAGGCGTACCCACATTGGTACACAATGGTCAGGCTTTGTCCCAATCCTTTGCTATTATCGAATATCTTGAAGATGCTTTTCCTCAAACCACACGTCTTTTTCCCCAAGATGTTTTCTTAAAAGGAAAAGTCCGTCAATTTTGCGAGATCATCAATGCCGACATCCATCCTTTGCAAAATCTGCGTGTGATGCAATATCTGGAAAAACAAGCTCACTTTAACGCCGATCAAAAAAGCACATGGTTGAATAAGTGGATTGTAAAAGGTCTGACAGCGGCTGAAAAAACACTGGAACCCTATGCCGGAAAATACTGCTTTGGTGATACTGTAACAGCTGCGGATCTATTCCTAGTCCCACAACTATTTTCATCGCAGCGTTTTCAAATCGATATTTCACACTTCCAATTACTGTCAAAAATCTATGAAAACTGTAATCAGTTAGAAGCCTTCAAAAAAGCACACCCGCACAGACAACCCGACACCCCGGAAGAGCTACGCACACCTTAACTATTTATTTTTATTTCTACCCTTCAAAAGCTCAGACAGCTGCCTTCGGCAGAACTCGTTTTGAAGGGTAGAAATAAAAATAAATACTCTGTGTCGGCTTTGAACAGAAACAAAATCTATCAACAAATACAACAACAAGCATTGGGTTTATTCAACTATCTAACTGTTTGTTTTTTCCTCTTAGCCCTTTTAAAACGAGTTCTGCAATTTGAAGTGATTCTGAATAACTTAGTATTCATCAGCAAAACTTCTTCAAATTGCAGTTGTTTGAGCTTTTGAAAGGGCTAAGAGGAAAAAACAAACGCTAGACGCGTTCTATGAACAAGAAGCTCCACTTGTCGATTACGGGGATGAAGAGGAAGACGAGCATGCTGATGTTCGTCCACATGAAGAAAGCGAGCCAGCGCTCTTTGCCTTCCGAGCGATAGAAGCGGAAGAACTCTTTTAAAAGCATGAAGGCAAATGGAAAAACTAAAGCGGCATAGACCCAGCTTGTGTGTAAAAAGAATGGCGACGCAATCGCAACACCACAATAAGTAAAAGTATAAAGACCGATGTGAAATAGTGTTTTTGGCACCCCTAATGACACAGGCAAAGTCGGAACTCCACCTAGGCGATAATCATCGGCCAGCTTGATCGCCAACGTCCAGAAGTGTGGCATCTGCCACAAGAACATGATCAAAAATAAATAGATAGATTCCGAATTGAAAATATCCGGATTATTGACGGCGTAGCCAATCGTGACGGGAAAAGCCCCAGGAATGGCTCCGGGTACAGCGGCGAATCTCCATTTAGGTTTCCAATACATCGTGTAGACACCGTTGTACAACGCGACGGAAGCTATTCCCACATAAGCCGCTACCGAGGATAACTCGAACAGCATATTGATCCCAACAAATAGAAACGTAAATGAAAGAATCAAACCTGCAGTTGGAGTGATTTTACCAGAAGCAATAGGGCGCTTAGATGTACGCGGCATCTTTTGATCAAGTTTATACTCTTGTACTTGATTCAACGCCAGACTGCCTGAGCTTAGAAAGTAAAGCCCACCTAAGAACCACAAAAAGTGTTTTATCGAAAATGAATTTTCAATTTGAAAACCGGTGGCGTATCCCGCAGCACCGGCTAAAAGAACAAATATTACGATCCCGAACTTCGTCAGGCTAGAATAGGTTTTAAACACGACCTAAAGAACACTTCCTTGATAGATGCGCGTGAAGATATCTAAAGATGAAATCGCGAAAAGCAATGCTAAGAAGAAAAAACCTGTAGCAAAGATAATACGATTTGAAACTGTGTCATACTTCAAGTGCATGAACCAAGCCATAACCAAATAAGCTTTTACACCGGCAATCGCGAATGCGATCAATGCCGAGAAAGGCTGTAAATGTTCACGGATAGCATGTGCCCCGATAGTTAAAAAAGTCAGTAAGAATAACCCGCCAGCGACTTTTAAGTACGTGTTTAACGGTGTTATATGATTTTCGTCATGATGTTGTGCCATAACTCAGTCCTTCCTTAACCAACTAAATATAGTAAAGGGAATAAAAAGATCCAGATCAAATCGACAATGTGCCAGAAGATACCAACACCCTCTACCGGAGTGTAGTAATTCGCATTGAACTCACGTTTCATATTTTTGATCATTACCCATGCGATCAAGCCCATACCGATTAACACGTGGATACCGTGTAGGCCTGACATACAGAAGTAAAAACCAAAGTATAAACCTAAGTTAGGATGTTGAATATTGTAACCATGCTCTTTCAGAGTCTCTAGGTTCAACATCGCTCCTGGGAAGATACCGATATGGAATTTATGTGTGTACTCGAAGTATTTGATCACCATGAAGGTAGCCGCACAAATTAATGTAATAGCTAATGCCCATGTCGCCTTTTTCGGCTGACTGATTTGGTTGTAGTAAATACCCAAAGCCATTGTTAACGATGAAAAAATCAGAACTAGAGTATTGATGAAGCCCAATCTCCAATCCAAGAAGCTAGCGCCTTCAGCAAATAATTCAGGGTACATTGAGTGATAGATGATGTAGCCAACAAAAAGGCCACCAAACATCAAGATCTCAGTCACCATGAATAACCAGATACCCTCTTTGTTCGAAGCGTACTGGTGTTTTTCGTCTCGGTAGTGAGACGCAACGTTAACCCCGTTTACAACTCTACTTGTACTCATATGGCCCCGCAGTCACGACTGGGTCGTGATCAAAGTTATGCATAATCGGTGGAGACGATGTCTGCCACTCTAATGTTTTAGATCCCCATGGATTATCTGGCGCTTGTTTACCTTTTCTTAATCCTTGAACGATAACATACAAGCCAATTAAGAAACCGATTGTGATTAACCATGAACCTACAGTTGAAACTCTATTTAGAGTCTCGTACTCAGGAACATAGTCGAAGTAACGACGAGGCATCCCTTTCGCTCCTAAGATGAACTGAGGGAAGAATGTCACGTTGAAGCCGATGAAGATGAAAACCCATGACCAGCGCGCACCAACTTCACTGTACATCTTACCGAACATTTTCGGGAACCAGTGGAAGAATCCACCCATGATCGCCATTAATGTTCCACCTACCATCACGTAGTGGAAGTGAGCTACCACGAAGTAAGTGTCATGGAAGTGAACGTCGATAGCTGTTACGGCTAACATAATCCCTGTCACACCACCGATAGCAAACAAGAATAGGAATCCTAAAGCGTATAACATTGGAGCCGTAAACTCGATTGAACCTTTGTAAAGAGTTGCCAACCAGTTGAACATTTTAATCGCTGTTGGAACCCCAACAAGCATTGTTAAGAACGAGAACACGATACCCGCGATTTCAGACTGACCCGATACGAACATGTGGTGACCCCACACGAAGAACGATACCGCCGCGATACCGATAGACGAAAAGGCAATCGCCGTGTAACCGAAGATTGTTTTCTTAGAGTAAGTCGTGATCAATTCAGAGATCACACCCATCGCTGGTAAGATCATGATGTAAACAGCAGGATGCGAATAGAACCAGAAAAAATGTTGGAACAATACTGGGTCACCACCTAATTTCGGATCGAAGATACCGACGCCGAAAGTTCTTTCCATAGCCAAAAGTAACAACGTGATACCCAGAACCGGAGTTGCTAGAACCTGAATGATCGCTGTTGAGTAAATGGCCCATG
This sequence comes from Pseudobdellovibrio exovorus JSS, assembly GCF_000348725.1. Classification (NCBI taxonomy): domain Bacteria; kingdom Pseudomonadati; phylum Bdellovibrionota; class Bdellovibrionia; order Bdellovibrionales; family Pseudobdellovibrionaceae; genus Pseudobdellovibrio; species Pseudobdellovibrio exovorus. The sequence continues at coordinate 427,729 of NC_020813.1, read as the reverse complement.
TGAAAAGTGGGATACGGAACATCGACATACCCGGAGCTCTTAATTTATGAACCGTTACGATGAAGTTCAAACCTGTTACGATTGAGCTCATCCCCATAATGAAGGCTGCCACCACCATCATCACAACCGCACCACCAGTACGAATTGAATAAGGTGTATAGAACGTCCATCCGGTATCTACTTTAGCTACGAAGAACGTGATAACCGCTAAGGCCGCACCTAACATAAAGATGTACCAGCTCGCTAAGTTCAAGCGAGGGAAAGCCACGTCTTTAGCACCGATTTGCAGCGGTAAGAAGAAGTTACCCAAGATTGCCGGAATCCCCGGAACGATCACCATAAAGACCATCACGGCACCGTGATACGTCAGTACCTGATTGTAGACGTCGCCATTCTTCAAGATGTTTCCAACGTTTGGAGCTGAGTTGACTGCGAATAGCTCAAGACGCAGTAAAAGCGCCATGATACCGCCAACCAAGAAGAAGAACATAATTGAAACAAAGTACAATATAGCGATGCGTTTGTGATCTAAAGAAGTAAACCAAGAAAGTAACCCTGGCTCCTCATTTATATAGTTTTTTCCAGATGCATGTCCCATTTCAACACCTATCCCTTAATTAATTTAAACCTTTAATGTATTCGATGATGGCTGCTAGCTCAGACTCTGAAAGCTGACCTTGATATGAAGGCATCGGAGACGGAGCAGAAAACCCAGCTGCCAATTGTGCTTGAGGCAACATCATGGATTCACGAACATAGTTTTCGTCAAATGGAACTGTTGTTCCATTTGATAAATGCGCTTCTTTACCCCAGCGTTGGTATAAAGAAGGACCGATCTTCGCTGCAGGATTATCTACGTTATGGCAAGAAGCACAAGCGCGAGTTTGGAAGTATTTAGCTCCTCTTTCTGCGATAGGAAGAAGACCTACTTCTGACTCTTCAATTAACCATTTATCAAATTCTTCTTGAGTCACAACTTTAAGACGCGTGATCATCGCCGCATGTGAGGTACCGCAATACTCAGTACAGAATACGTGGAACTCACCTAATTTCGTCGCATTAAACCATAAAGATGTATAACGTCCGGGAACAGCATCTTGCTTGATACGGAAACTTGGCACGAAGAACGAGTGGATAACGTCTTCTGATCCTAAGATCAATTTCACGTCTTTACCCACAGGCACAACGATTTCACTCGATTTAACACCGTTTTTGTATTCAGCAGTCCAGCTCCATTGACGGCCCATAACCATAATCTCAAGAGCGTTCTCTGGCATTTTTCTCATGTCATGGTAAAGAACCCAACCCCATGCAAAAACCACTAAGAAAATAATTAGTGGAATCGCCGACCATAAAACCTCTAAACGAGTGTCATGGGTGATATAGGCTGTTTTATCATGAGCTGATTTACGTTTGTACTTTAGAACAAAGTAAATCATTCCGCCGATCAGAATCGCGCATGAAATAAAGCTAACAACAAGCAAGAAACCATAAAGGTTATCTACTTGCTTCGCAATCTGCGTGCCTTGTTCCGGCATAAATGAGCCTGCCATCGCTTTATTCATCAATAACATCCAAATGGCCATTTTATGTGTTCTCCCTTTTCGCTTGAATCATCGATATCACCAGCCACAGCGCCATCACTGCAACTGTCACCGCTCCCGCTAGTTTCATTAAGTTAAAAACTTGCAGTCCGTATTTAGACTGATGACTATCATATGTAAAACAATACAGCATGACTGAGTCGACGATGTTGCCGACCTTTCCGTCTGCTGCCTCATTCAATGCTAACTTCACATCGCGAGCATCAAATTGAATTCCATGTAAATAACGAGAAATCTTACCTTCCGGAGACAGAATAATCGCGGCAGATGCGTGCGACCATTCCCCCGCATTTTCATTCCACTTGTATTGGAAGCCCACCGCTTCTGTGACCTTTTTAACAGTCTCTTCATCTGCTGTTACAAAGTGCCAACCATCGTCAGTGCCTTCACGACCATAGAGCTTTAAATAATTTTCTTTTTTCTTCGCTGCAATTTCCGGTGTTTCTTTTGAATCGAAACTGAATGCAATCACATCGAATTGTTTCGACGGAGACCAATCAATTGTCTGTAGCGTCTCTGTGAAACCATTTAAGTGGAAATTGCACAGTCCCGGACAATTAAAATAAACCGGGCTTAAAACCACAGGTTTTTTCGGATGGAAGAAACTAGAAAGAGGAACTTTTTCACCTTTTTCAGTCGTCACCATTAGATTCAAATCTAATGTTTGGCCGACTTTTTCTTCGATACCTACATTTTGTAATTCATCAGGAACATCCGTCGAAGATTTCGTTAACGCTTTACCTGTGTAAGTTTCACGTTTTGCAGACGAAGAAAAGCCACCCTGCTCGGCAAGGGCCGAGAAAGAAAAACCTATTAACAAAAGGATGGCTGCGGTTTTATTCAAAAAAAGTCCTAATCAGCAGTTAGTCCGCAGTAGCTGCAAATGCGGCTACGTCTTCTGGAGTGTCTTTAGATTTATTGTTGGTGATTGTTTCGATGTAATTTAATACAGCCCAGCGCTCGTGTGGCTGAAGAGTTTGTTTGAATGATGCCATCTGTGTTCCTGGCATACCATTTTGTAAAACTTTGTAATGGTTAATCAAGCCACCACCAGATTTCCATGCACCTTCAACAAGGTTACGAGCGTTTGGCAAACCACCAACTAAGTCACCATTACCACCATGGCAAAGAGCACAGTTTTGTTTGTAAATTTTTTGTCCAGCAAGAGCGACCTCTGGGTTTTCAAGCCATGGCTCTTTCACGCTTGCTAAGTCAAACTTCACAGCACCAGCTGGAGCAGGATCAGAAACATTCTCATCCAGAGTTACACCTTTATTAATAAATACGATGTAAAAGAAAAAACAGAACACAAATACCATTGAACCAATAAATGCGATCAATCCGCCTTGGTTGTGATAGTCATGATTTTCAGACATGAGAAATCTCCCTTAATTTTCAAAAGGCCCAAAAGATACTTCAGGTTTCATATAGTTTTCATTTATAGCCTAATTCATCTATGGGATCAATCTAACTAGTTAAAATCCTTAGTGGATTTTGTGCACAATTGCGGTGCACAAAAAACAAGAAACTCACCATCAAAACACAGAAAAGTATTTTGCTAAACTCATACTTCCTCAGGTCGACCTATCTCAATTGCTTATTTTACAGACACAGAAACAAACTCGTTAAGATTCGGGCTGTTGAGGATGTGATCCCAGATACCTGTTTAAAGTCCTTTTTTATGGATTTAAAAAATCTTTTTAAATCCAATTAGATACAAATACTCTAACTTTCTTTTGTTGTAACCTTTAAGACAGGACTGCAACAAAGCGTAGCGCCGCCTTGTGATTTGATTTTACTTTTTATAGATGATCGGATCTGTTACCGAACTTGAAGGCTCTTCGGACTGTGTGTTTTTAGACTCAGTTTCTGTTTTCTTAGAGTCAGAGGTAGCCGCATCCTTCTGTTGCTTACTGCGCGAGTACTTTTGCAAAATCTTTTTATGAACACGATTCACCTGTCCATTCAAAGAAGTGTCGTTTTCATAGGCACTTAGTGGTTTCGCTTCTACCCGTGGGTACACACGTTTTTCTTTAAGACCACGCTCTGGGTACTTCGTCAGATACTCTTCATTCAGTTTGTTGTACTCGGCTGTCAAATCACGCAAGGTTGCATATTCTTTTTTTAGCTCTTCCACTTTACTGACAAGAGCTTGTCCTTGAAGTTGGACTTTATCAGCCGCTAAACTTTTAACCAAAGCTTCTTGAGCATCTACTTTCGTTTTTAAAGCAGAAAGTCGTCCTTGTACTTTTTCCCATTCCTGATTTTGACTTCCTGAGTACTGCTCGACTTGAGCATCTGGAGCCCCCGCTTTGGGAGCCTCATTCGCCTGCGATATGACAGCCAACATCAGTAAAGGACTTACTGTTAAACAGATTCTACGAAAGAACATGCTGTCTCCATTGCTTCTCAATATCTAAAAACTGTAGTCGTTTTGCTAGAATATAAGCCTTAACAGGACTGAGGCGTTTAAATTCTACCTGACCATTACGAACATTTTTTAAAATGTCCGCCGCGTCCCAACCAAATTTCGAGTCTTCAATAGCTTCTTTAAAAAGGCGCATAGTTTCTTGTGTATCAAGGCCTGTGATTTTCAGATCGTAGTTCAGACCAGCCAACTGCACTTCGGTATTTCCAAAGTCTGAAATCTCTTTAGCCACACCGGCAAAACCTATCGCCGCATCAGGAGTTACTCCGACGTCAGCACTTTCATCTGCGGAGATCAAATTTTCAAATGGATTCATCCCTGCTTCGACATCATTTAAACTTTCAAACTCGGGGCTTTGACTTTGTAGTAGCTCAGCGCCTATTGCTGGATCGACTGCAGGATCTACTGTGACCACATTAATCGAGTCCACCAGTGGTTCAAAGGAAGAGTCAAATGATGGCTCAAGCCCACCTTCACCTTCGGGTTGTAAGCTATCTTGAGTGTCTGACGTACCTTGGATAGAGGCAAACTCGTCTGTTGAAAACTCTGTCGAAAATTCGGAGGAAAAATCAGCAGAGTCATCCGCTACAGGCAAACTATTCAGATCTAAAGGGGCCTCGTCTGGCACTTCACCAAACTCAGGCTGTCCGTCAAAGTTAACAAAGTACACCGCTTGGCACTTTTCACAGGTGTAAAGTGCCCCATAATTCGCGTCAGTTACACTTACATCACTCTGACAGCTTGGACAAATCATCAGCGTCCTTTTTGACGGCGTCTTTCCGCGCGATTCAATGGGCGGTCATCTTGTCTTGGACCAGCAACCATTCTTCTTTTCGAAGAGGACTCGGCTTCCGGTGCCACAGCTCCGGCGCCAGCGCCCATGTCGGCAAAGGCATCGCCCGAGTCAGATGGAGCCGAATAGCTCATCTCGATACCATCATCTTGATGACGCATTTTCTGCATTGTATCTTCTAAGCCATCAGCGCCTTCAGCGACTAACTGCACGCGCATGATTTTTTCAATCGTTTCCGTTTTGATAACATTATTCAAATACTCGAAAGCTTTAAACGCTTCTTTTTTGTATTCGATCAATGGATCTTTTTGACCATAAGCGCGTAGGTTAATGCCCTCTTTTACTTTATCGATAGTATAAAGATGCTCTTTCCAGCGTTGATCGATCGCATTCAACATGATCATTTTTGAAATCTGTTCAAAGAATGGCCCCATTGATTGTTTTTGGAATTCAAAAGCCTTCTTCACATTAGCAACGATAAGCTCTTGTATTTTATCTTGTGACATTGAGCGATCTAATTGGATTCTTAAACCAAATTGAGCCATCAATGCCGTTTGCAGCTCTTCTAAATTCCAATCCTGCGGACGAGAATCCTGTGGTAAATGAGTATCTAGAATAACAGAGACTACATCTCCCAACATATCTAGAAGAGATCTTTCAATCTGTTCACCCTCTAGGATCTTACGGCGCATTTTATAAATCGCATTACGCTGTAAATTCATGACGTTGTCGTAATCTAGTAAGTTTTTACGCACATCAAAGTGGTGGCCTTCTACTTTTCTTTGAGCTCCTTCGATCGCGTTCGTCACCATTTTATGAGTGATTGGTTCCTCTTCAGGGATATTCAACATATTCATGATTTTTTGAATACGTTCACCATTGAAGATACGCATTAAATTGTCTTCTAATGACAGATAAAATCTAGACTCACCTGGGTCACCTTGACGACCAGAACGACCGCGCAGTTGATTATCAATACGACGGGATTCATGGCGTTCTGTACCGATAATGTACAAACCACCCGCTTCAAGAACCTGCTGTTTTTCAACTTCACATTGCTTTTTGAATTTTTCCAAAGCGGCTAAGTACTCTGGTCCCTCTTCAGAAGGAACTTCTTTACGAGCTAAGACCTCCGGATTACCGCCCAGAACGATGTCGGTACCACGGCCTGCCATATTCGTTGCGATAGTCACGGCGCCTTTACGACCCGCCAAAGCTACGATCTCGGCTTCACGTTCGTGATGTTTTGCATTCAAGACATCGTGACGAACGCCTTCTTGTTTTAACCATCTTGACAGTGCTTCCGATCTTTCGATTGAAGCCGTACCGACAAGCACCGGTTGTCCTTTAGCATGGCGTTCTTTGATGTCCGAAGCGATCGCTTTGAATTTAGCATTTTCAGTTTTGTAAACGATATCTTCCACATCGCGACGGCGGATTGGTTTGTTCGTCGGAATTACGAAGACACCTAAGTTGTAGATTTTTCTGAACTCAACAGCTTCTGTATCCGCAGTACCTGTCATGCCTGACAACTTGTCATACATTTTAAAGTAATTCTGGAAAGTGATTGTTGCCAACGTTTGGTTTTCGTTTTTCACGTCCACTTTTTCTTTGGCTTCAATCGCTTGGTGAAGACCATCGCTCCAGCGACGTCCTGGCATTAAACGACCAGTGAATTCATCTACGATCACGATTTCTCCATCACGAATCATGTATTCCACATCTAGGCGATACAAATGATGCGCACGTAAAGCTTGGTTAACGTGATGTAGAATTTCAATATTTGCCGGATCGTAAAGATTATCTAATTTCAAAAGTTTTTCGACTTCTAAGTTACCTTCATCTGTCAATGTTGCTGACTTTGATTTTTCTTCAACTTTGAAATGAATTTCTTTTTTCAAATAAGGAATGATCTTATCAATCACGTAGTACTTATCCGTAGACGCTTCGGCAGGGCCTGAAATGATCAACGGCGTTCTGGCTTCGTCAATTAAGATCGAGTCACACTCATCCACGATAGCGAAGTGCGGAGCGCGCTGAACGTAATCACCTAAATCAAATTTCATATTATCACGCAGATAATCGAAGCCTAATTCATTGTTAGTCGCATACGTGATATCAGCAGCATAAGCGGCACGGCGCTGTTCATCGGTCAAACCATGTTTGATCACACCAGTTGTTAATCCCAACCAGTTGTACAAACGGCTCATCCATTCACAGTCACGAGTTACAAGGTAATCATTCACACTGACTACGTGAACACCTTTGCTTGTAAGAGCATTTAAATAAACAGGAAGAGTCGCAACAAGAGTTTTACCTTCACCTGTTCTCATCTCGGCGATGGAACCTTGGTGCAGAACATAACCACCAATTAACTGAACATCATAATGGCGCATTCCTAAAACACGACGAGAAGCCTCACGACAAACAGCAAATGCCTCTGGCAATAAGCTGTCGACTGTTTCACCGCTTTGCAATCTTTGCCTGAATTCTGCGGTCTTAGCCTTGAGTTGCTCGTCAGATAACTTTTGCATATCAGCTTCAAGTGAGTTGATTTTATTGACCGTAGGCTGAATGCGTTTCATTTCGCGCTCGTGGCTGGTCCCGAATATTTTAGATAAGATTTGTTGCATCATAGGGAACTAGGATAGAACTTATCGACACCACGGGCAAGACTGACCAAGTCTATAGACAAGTGCATAACAAGTCTGGTTATAAGTCCAGCCGCACCATAAATAAAAACAGCAGATTGGTTACTGGATACCTCTATAGTTGCTGGCGCAACTGACGATAGCCTTCATAGACCGAAATCGCCACCGCCGTGGCCAGATTTAAACTGCGAACCTGACCTGGTTGCGGAATTGTTACCGCCTGTTGAATGTTATTTTGGATAATTTCAGGTGGCAGACCTTTGGTTTCTTTACCAAAAACTAGCCAGTCTCCCTGCTTATATTCAACATCGAAATAGGTCTGTTGTACTTTTGTTGTGAAATAGAAAACTCGACTGGGGTCTTCGACACGGGCAAACCACTCTTCATAGGAAGCATATTGCTGCCATGTTAAATGCTGCCAATAATCTAAGCCCGCACGTTTTAAATTGGCATCGGTAATTTCAAACCCAGTTGGGCCCACGATATGCAATTCACAATTAGTTCCAACGCAGGTACGCCCAATATTACCTGTATTTTGAGGAATCTCAGGCTCAATCAGAACAACGCGGAACAGACTTTTGGTTTTTTGCACATCAGACATAACCCGAAGGAACATAAAGGTCTTACGTTCCCTCGGTCAAACACTCTTTGAGGTCGATATTTTTTAAACTAAATGATTATAGACTTCTTTACCCAGTGGACTCAAAGCAAGGCGACGACCTTTATCCACAATAAGTTCCATCTTCATCAATTCACGATAAAGACTCAGGTCATTGATCGGCACAATATCACGTCCCTTAGCTGCACCTAATTTCAACACATAGGTTCTTTGCTTGTCGCTTAATTGTTCCGTTAAAGGTGGATTCAAAGCTAAAGACTCCTGCCAAACTCCGCCGTGGATTCTTTGCGCCTTCGCCGTCAACTTCTTTGGATTAAAGAAATACACCTGAGCTTCGTCGACGTCGCCTGAGCTTTTAGTCACTTTAGCCGTCATACGTTGGTGCAACCCTTTTGACGGATCTGTTGCATGAACTCCGTGCAATGTATCCATTAAAGCCAATAGTGTCTGATCATATTGCAATTCAACCAATTGACCTGAAATCAGGTCATGAGCCGACTCGCTGCCACTATTTTGAGCCACTAATACGGGAAATCCCACAGGCAAGCGATAAGCTTGCGCCTGAACTGTAGCAGACTCGTAAGAAACTATAAATGGACGCAGTTTTTGAAAATGTAACATGCCTTCGGTCCATGAACCGATGACAAAAAAACGCATTGTCGTCATTAATCCCCCTCTGATTTGTGACAGCAAATTGGTTTTCAGTTCGAAAGTTCAGGTCTTGTATCAAAGACTTTCTGAAATCGCAATTTTTAACGATTGCGTTAGTATCTGAGCCTTTGACGGGTATAATTTTTTCGTTAGAATACTTGTTAATTAAGCACTTTAAAAATCTGGCTTGACGAAAATTCGTTACCTAATTTTTAAGCACCATTTCTCTGAAAACCGCTATGGCTGGGCATAAGAGAGCTTAACGAGTTATCTGAATAGGTTAGCAACAGAACGAAAATTTAAGGAGACCGCCGCATGAGCGACAACATCAAAAACTTCAACCACCATATGTGGTACACAGAAGACGACGGAATTATCACTATCGGAATCAACGAAGAAGGTTTAGCAGATATCAGCGAAATCACTTCAATTGATCTACCTACAGAACAAGAAAAAGTAGAAGAAGATGTTGCTATCGGTACAATTGAAACGGACGACGGCCCATTGGATATTTATGTTCCTGTAGAAGGTACTGTTATCGAGATCAACAGTAACGTTTTAGAAGATCCAAGTATCATTCAGGAAGATCCTTATGAAGAAGGCTGGCTTTTACGTATTGAAGCCACTGAAGAAGTTGATGACGACGATGAGGATGACGATTACGACGACGAAGATGAAGACGATGATGATCTTGATGATGACGAAGAAGATGATGACGAAGAAGATGATGACTACGACGAGGACGAAGACTAGTCCTTTGAGATTTTATGCTAATTCGCGAATTCTTGCTCTCTGATATTCCACAAGTAAAAGCCTTCACCGACCAATGTGTCGGTCTGGGCTATTACTCCGAAGACGAGCTTCGCGATAATCAGCAAAAATCAATCGCCTCTAACGGGCAAATTTGCTCTTTCGTTTTAGAAGATAACGGCCAAATCAAAGGACTAAGACTCGCTTACCCCGCAGGTAATTGGCAGCATGGAAAAGGTCAGCAGCTGCGCTCAGATTTATGGCCCACATCTTTAGATAAAACCGCTTATTTTCAAAGTTTATTTGTTGCTCCGGATTTGCAAGGACAAGGTTGGGGTCCCCAGCTCTCTGCACGTTCGTTAGCCGCTTTAAAACAGTTAGGTACAGAAGGTATCGTCACTCATTCGTGGAAAGAGTCTCCGAATAACTCGTCTTATCGCTACCTGAATAAACTCGGATTTCAAATTATTACAGAACATCCTAATTACTGGATCGATGTTGACTACACCTGCCCTCGTGATGGTCGTCCCTGTCGATGTACAGCTATCGAAATGCATTTAGATCTTAGAAAAGATCCTCGATGAAAGAGACTTCACATGACCATTTCTTACTGGCTTGATCAATCTAGCAAAACATCAACCGCACACTATGACGCTCTTATTATCGGAGCCGGAATTGCAGGGTTGTCCACTGCCTACTGGTTAAAAAAAGAAAATCCAAACCTTAAAGTGGCCATTCTAGATCGGCAGTATTTAGGTGCTGGCGCCTCTGGCCGCAATGCTGGCTTTGTCACCTGTGGCTCAGCAGAACACTTCAATAAACTACATGAGCAATTCGGTTTAGCGAAAGCTACTGAAATTTGGCGATTCTCGGAAAGAAACCGCGAGCTCTTACAGCAGGAAATTATTCAAGGGCATCCCGAAGCCGTGGATTTTTATCAGACAGGATCATGCACAGTGGCTCCCTCTGTTGAAGATTGGAGTCGTTATCAAACCTTAGCACAGACCATGCTGGATGCCGGTATTGATGTGGAACTGATTGATGAAAAATATCTGGCTCAACACTATGGAGTACGTAACTTCCAAGGCGCTATTCAATACAAACACGATGGAATCATTCACCCGATTAAGCTTTTGAATTTAATTCGCTCAAAGTTATCCGGAGTAGACTTTTTTGAAGGGCAAGAAGTCTTCCACATAGAAGAAAACAGCTCGGCTGTTTTAGTCAAAACTAACTTACAAAACTTTTCCGCAGAAAAAATGTTCGTGTGCTTAAACGGATATATCTCGCAGTTACTTCCGGAGTTCAAATCCAAGGTCAAACCTCAGCGTGGGCAAGTGGTCGTCACTGAACCTCTGCCAGCTTTTGTCAAAGGTCCTTGTTATTTAACGAAACATCTTTGTTATTTCCGACAACTTCCGACTGGGGAACTGCTCGTTGGCGGCTTTCGCAATCATGATTTAGAGGCTGAAAATACAGCTTTGGATGAAGCTACAGATTTAATTCAAAAAGCGCTGACAGAGTTTACGCAGAGTTATTTTCAAAATACGCAGCAAGTGAAAATCAATTATCGCTGGAGTGGTGTCATGGGATTCACACCGGATGGACAGATGCTGATCGGTCAACATCCACTTCGCCAAAGGGTTCATGTTATGGCGGGATGTTCAGGTCACGGCATGGGTCTTAGCTTTGTTTCGGCCAAAACCCTTGTTGATTCCGCATCAGGCACGCCGGTTCCATCTCATTTAGATGTGGCGCGCCTGTTTTAAATTCAAGCTATTAGGGTTGTACTTCAGGAGCCGCTTCGCGTTCCCAAACCTGAGTGCGACCTAATAAAGAGACGCCAATAAAGCCTCTTAATTTAATTTTTTTACCATCTTCGATAACTTCTAATTTGCAAGAGTAAGTCTTACCATTTTTCGGGTCTAAAATCTGTCCACCTGACCAACGTGTGTCGGCATCTTTTTTCAAACCTTCTAAGATTTGCATGCCAATGATCGGTTGATCTTTTTTGTCGCCCGTACATTTTTCACATTTAGGATTTTGATCTTCGTCAGCTTTACGGAATAATTTTTCAATCTTTCCCACAAGCTTTCCATCAACTTCAGTGATTTCCACAATTGATTTTGGTTCTTTTGTTTCATCATCAATCGTTTTCCAACGGCCTACTGCTGGATTAGCCTGAGCGATAGCTGTTCCTAATAACATAACGACTAACATAAGTGCTGCTTTCATTTTCTCTCCTTGATTTAGGTTGTTAATGTCTTTTCCATTATAATTTTACTTTTACCATTGGCTTCGTGAACTACGTCTGTGATCTCGAACCCGAACTTAATATTTAATCTGAGCATTTCAGCAAATTGATTGCGCGATTTGGTCTGAATTTTGGTGTAGCCCTGTTTTTTACACCAGTCATGTTGAGCTTTCATCAGCTCTGTAGCTAAGCCAAGCCCACGATAGTCTTTGCGAACAGCACCGATCCATGAATAGTAGGTGGTCGTATCTTTTGCATAACCGACTTTAAAAGCCACTAACTTACCTTGGTCATATAAGAACAAAACCGAAGGGTTCTTCGCCTCTGTTAAACGGCCTGACACTTTAGATCGCGACAGCTCGTTTTGAAAACCTTCCTGATAAACCTCGGCTAAACCATCCCAGTCACCGTCATCGATTTGTGTTTTTTCAACCAAATCAAAGCGCACCTGTTCAAAGCGAGGGCGACTTTTTCCGTCCAACTCAATCGACTCAAAAAACATATCTTTCGGTCTGACCCAAATACGCCCTAACTGATTGTCGTATAAACTTTCATAAAGAGCTAACTCTTCTAAAGTTTCAGAATGACGAGCGACTCCTAAGTATTTATAGGGCTTATTTTTATAATGACGAAAAAATCGTGTTAATAAGGAAGTCATGCAGTGATTATTTTTATCTGTTTACCCAGAAAAACCAACTGTCAAATCGTCCAAATGTCGCATAGTCTCAAATCAATATTTCGTCCCATTAAACCCCAATCCTCATTAAAACGTTTTATATCGAGACAAGGACCTCTTTAAAAAGAGCTACAATTTCGGCTTCAAAAAACCGAAAAGAGTTAAGATCACGGAGGCTGACTTGAAACAGTGGGTTGAAAAATTATTACAGCAACTGGATATTTCGTTTCATCACGATAGCGACGCGAACACCTCAACAGAAAAGGCTCCGCCTCTATTAAGTGAAGATAAAGCCACCTTGCTTTACATTATAGATACTTATAACAAGCATCTTTTTGAAATCGAAAAACATTCCATCCGCAAGGTACGTGAAAAACTCGACAACATGGCGAAAGCCCTTGTCGATCCAGATCCTGAAAAGACAGAAAGAACTCTGTTTGAAATTCGTCAGTTCTTTTCCAGCTATCGTATCGATGAGTACTCTTATATTCAAAATACCTTCGATGATTTTAAACGCATTGTTTGGGACTTTGCCGATCAGCTCAGTGAAGACCTGCAATTTGAAAGCACTAAGGAAAAACAGCTCGCAACAAACCTAAAAGACTTAAAAGAAGCGGTCGATGCCAATTCGATTGAGCTTTTACGTTCTAAATCCCGCGACTTTATTAACTCGTATGTGGAATACCAACACCAAAAGAATGAGCTTCGTAATAAGCGTATCCAAAGCACCAAGAAGAATCTGGATACGGTTAAAAAGCAATTGATGGAAGCCCATAGTAATTTGAATATCGATCATTTAACCTCAGCCAACAATCGCAAGAGCTTTGATGAGTATTTAAAAAAGCTCATGCAAATGCAGGCATTAAATCAAACTCCTTTGAGCTTGATTATGTTGGATATTGATTACTTTAAGAAAATTAACGATTCCTATGGCCATGATATCGGGGACTTCGTGCTGAAAGAGTGTGTTAAAACCATGAAAGAGGTTTTCACTAAAGAGGACGAAATGGTGGCCCGCATCGGCGGGGAAGAATTCGTTGTGGTCTTACCTAATCACTCTGCTGAACACGCGGTTATCCGTGCAGAAGAATTGCAAAAGCGCATTCGCAATGAGGTCTTTATCCAAGGTGATATTGATATCCGATTCACCGTTTCGATGGGGATCGCACAGCTTTTAAAAGATGAAAATACGTCAGACTGGTTAAAACGAGCTGATCTGGCTTTATATCAATCTAAAAACAGCGGGCGTAATCGCTACACCACCGCTGGAAAACTGCTCAAACAGCCTAAAGCTTCCTAATTAGCTACCTAATTAGCCGACCTATAGCTTATTGAATAGCTGACTAATAAACCTGTAAACAGCCTCTGATAAGTGTTTGAGGCTGTTTAAAAGTTTACACTGTTAGTAATTTCTTTACATCTATCTGCATATTTACACTTTATCTCAAAATAAAACGCTTTTGGGATGGCCCCCGCATTGCTTTGTTTCTAAGTAGCGTCCAGCTAGCACTTGGGGAAGTGCTCAATCAAACAAAGAAGGTTCGGGGGAAAAATGAAAGCTCAATTCATTTTAGGTCTTGTATTGTCTTTTTCACTAAATACTCAGGCAGCTATTCCTAATACAACGCCTGATCACAAGCCAAAAGCCGACATTCAAAAGGAATTGCGTCAGGACATCGTTGTCGCTGTTATTGATACTGGCGCTGATATTAATCATAAAGACCTAAAAGATTATATCTGGATTAACGAGGGGGAATCTGGGTTAGATCGCTTAGGACGCAATAAAGCTACCAATGGCTTAGATGATGATGGCAATGGATTTGTCGATGACGTCCATGGATGGAATTTTGTTAAAAATAATAATGATGTCAGTGACCAAGAAGGACACGGAACGCATATTAGCGGAATCATTCAACAGGAATTTGAAAAACAACGCACCAGCAGCACGTCGCCACAGTCTGTACGTCTTATGATTTTAAAGTACTACGATGCTAATGCTGAAGATGAGCAGAATGTAATGAATACTGTTAAAGCTATTGAATATGCGACGAAGATGAATGCGCGTATTATTAACTATTCGGGTGGTGGTGAAAGTCCATTCTCTTTAGAATTTAAGGCCCTACAACAAGCCAACCAACAGGGTATTCTATTAGTTGCCGCCGCAGGTAATAACAACTCGAATACAGATCTGCGTCGTTTCTATCCTGCCAACTACCCTTTACAGAATATCATCTCGGTGGCCGCTACTGATAAGGACGGAGAACTGGTTTCATTTAGTAACTATGGCTCTAACTCTATTGATATAGCCGCTATCGGCCAGCAAGTTCTATCGACACTACCAAATAATAAATATGGACGTATGAGTGGGACATCACAGGCAACCGCCTATGTTACAGGTGTCAGCGCAGCTCTTTTAACACGCAGTCGCCGCCCGGCTCATGTGCCAAACTTGTTAAAAGAATTGTTAGCCATGAGTACCTATAAAAAATCTTTAAAAGGTAAAACAAAGTTTCAAATGGCGATGATTCAGTAACTGAGCCTCTCAAAGTTAAACACTTCTATTTTTTTGTTAAGCTCATAATCGTTTAATTTCCATCTTAATGTCTCAAGATGATAAGTGAAGATTTCTTCAAATAAATTAGACTTATCCCAATAGATGATTTCCGAACATATCAACAGGAACGGAGGTTGGTATGAAGAAGTGGGTCATCAACTTAATGAAACAATTAGATGTCGTAACATCACAAACTGCATCAGACACGCAAGTACCAGCAGAGATCCAACATATTAGCGAAGAGAAAGCCACGTTGTTATTTATTATAGATAATTACAACAAACACCTCTTTGAAGTTGAAAAACACTCTGTACGTAAAGTGCGTGAAAAACTAGATACGATGGCAAAAGATCTTTTAGATCCATGCCCAGAGAAAACAGAAAGAACTCTTTTTGATATTCGTCAGTTTTTTTCGAGTTACCGCA
Organism: Pseudobdellovibrio exovorus JSS; assembly: GCF_000348725.1. Taxonomy (NCBI): domain Bacteria; kingdom Pseudomonadati; phylum Bdellovibrionota; class Bdellovibrionia; order Bdellovibrionales; family Pseudobdellovibrionaceae; genus Pseudobdellovibrio; species Pseudobdellovibrio exovorus. The sequence continues at coordinate 412,324 of NC_020813.1, read as the reverse complement.
TCGACGAGCACTCGTATATTCAAAATACTTTTGACGATTTCAAAAGAATCATTTGGGACTTCGCAGACCATTTAAGTGAAGACTTGCGTTTTGACAATACCAAAGAGAAACGCCTAGCTATCTACTTACATGAACTGCGCGAAGCTGTGGAAGCTAATTCAATAGAAAGCTTGCGTTCAAAGTCTCGTGAGTTCATCAATGCTTATATTGAATACCAAACACAAAAAAACGAACTGCGCGACAAACGCATCGAAAGCACTAAGAAAAGTTTGGACGTCGTCAAGACTCAGCTATTAGAAGCAACGTACAACTTGAATATCGACCATTTGACTTTAGCTCATAATAGAAAAAGCTTTGACGAGTATCTGCAAAAAATTAATCAACAGTGTCGTGATATTGGTGGACAAGCCAGCTTGATTATTCTGGATATCGACTTCTTTAAGAAGATTAATGATTCTTACGGACACGACACCGGAGACTTTGTACTAAAAGAGTGCGTCCGTACATTAAAAGAAGTTTTTACTGCTGACGATGAAATGGTTGCGCGTATTGGTGGCGAAGAGTTTGCGATTGTCTTACCTCAGCATGACTTAGCCGCCGCGTCCTTGCGTGCAGAAGAGGCTCTGCAGCGAATTCGTCTGCAAATTTTAAACTGTGGCGATACGACGATCACCTACACCGCATCTATGGGAATCGCGCAATTGCTGAATAACGAAGATGTCTCGTCATGGTTGAAACGTACAGATACAGCTTTGTATAAATCTAAAAACGGCGGGCGCAATCGCTACACATTGGCAACAGAAGAAGCTCCCGTATATAGCGTGGCATAAAACCTCGCTGTCAAAAAGTTCACAGAGGATGTGAACTTTAAATCAAAACCATCACGGCTTACAAATTGCTCTTAACTAGCTTAAGAAAATCTTCTTCAGAATAAGAAGAAAGGAGTTCCTATGACTGCATCACTGAAAACACCTCTAGCAGCACAGCTAGCTACTTTGACTCTGACAGTCCTTTTAATGACACCTGCATACGCGGCGAAGCCAGAAAAAGCGGTTCAGTACCAACATGAGTCCGCACTGGTTATTGCTGTTATCGATACAGGTGCAGATGTAAACCATAAAGACCTTAAAGAGTTCATATGGACCAACCCAGGTGAAACTGGCTTGGATAAATTCGGCAAGCAAAAAGACTCCAATGGTATCGACGATGATAAAAATGGCTTCGTTGATGATGTACACGGATGGAATTTCGTTGAAAACAATAACAATGTTATTGATGAAAATGGACATGGAACTCATATCGCCGGAATTATTAAAAATGAGTTTCAACGCCATATACCCGTGCCAGCAGCAGAAGCTCGCTTAATGATTTTAAAGTACTATAGCCCGAACATCGACCCCAATGAAAATGCCAAGAACACCGTTCGGGCTATTGAATATGCCACCAAGATGAATGTGAAAATTATTAATTACTCTGCGGGCGGAGAAGAGTTTTTTGCTCAGGAATTCGAGGCTATTAAAAAAGCACAGGAACAGAACATTTTATTTATTGCGGCTGCTGGTAATAATCGCAAGAATACGAACTTGGCTAAATACTATCCCGCAAACTATGGTCTTAAAAATATTATCTCTGTGGCCGCAACAGATAAGAATGGAAATCTAGGAGCTTTTAGTAACTATGGGAATAAATCCGTCGATTTGGCCGCACCCGGTACAGCTGTTTATTCGACCTTACCCAATAACCGCCATGGCTTTATGAGTGGAACCTCTCAGGCGACAGCTTATGTTACGGGTGTCGCCGCTAGTATTTTAATTCAAGAGTCGACGCCTAAAAAAACTCAGAATATCCTCAGTGATCTTGTGAGTTTAGGGAAAGTTTCAAACGGATTAAAAGGCAAGACACGATTTCAAGTTGCGATTGGTGAAGACTCTGCCCTGTAATCTTATCCAGCAGACTCTAACGCAAGACCAAATGGTCATGCGTTAGGCTCTTGAATAAATCTAAATTTGTGTTTATTTTGAGCCTATGACAAATTTAAAAACCACTACAGATCGCATTCAAACCTACCAAGAGTTCTGGCCCTTCTATCTAAAAGAACATAGTAAAAAAGCTACTCGTAACTGGCATTATGTCGGCAGCACGATTGGCTTTATTTGTCTGATTTTATTTTTTGTTACATTCCAAGCCCGCTTTATCCTTCTGGGATTAATCGCAGGTTATGCCTGCGCGTGGTTCAGTCACTTCACTATTGAAAAAAATAGACCGGCTACATTTAAATACCCACTTTGGTCTTTCGCCTCTGATTGGAAAATGTGGTTTCTATGGGTTACGGGTGGCCTGAATAAGGAACTAAAAAAACATCAGATCGAGCAGTAAAAAACCTAGCAAAAATAGGCACCTTTAAGAGGACCTGAAAAACCTTAAACAGTTTGGCGACTTTAAAACGCATATAAAGCATATCGTATCGGCATAATTTTCGAAGCAAAGCTCCTGATAGTCATATTAGGAGCTTTTATGAAAAAAGACACTTGTCTTAAAACGAGCTTTGCCAAAAAGCTTATTTTATCTGTTTTTTTAACTCAAGCCGTAGGCGTTGCCAGCGCATGGGCCGCTTGCCAAATTCCCACAGGGAATGAAAGCTCTTCCGCGCGCGAACAGAATAGACTGAACTGCTTAGCCGAGTCGCGCTTCTTAAATGAACTTCCCGCTTTAGATTCTGCCGATTTCCAACGCCAGATTGTAAGTCCACGCTTGAAAGGGAAATTAGACCTACAAAATGGACAAGATGTTTATTGTCGGTTCCACTATCAATCACAAAACGGGAATTCAACTAAGTTTCGCTGTGCTAGAACAAATGAGCAAAATCAACTTTATGACTCTAAAGGTGAATTAGTACCTGAAGCCGTAAACCTTATTGATGAAAATGACGATGTCTACTTAGCCGACAGACAAAAAAAGAAAATTGAAAACCGCAAAGCTCAAATCTTTAAAGTTCGCTACAGCGATGGAAACTCACGAAATGTTGAAAACTATGTGAGTGTTGCGGCCTCTCGTATTCTTTGGGCGATGGGTGTTCCTGCCCACAATAACATTATGACAAATCGAGTGATGTGTTTCGGTTGCGAGAAAAGTCCTTTCCGCAAACAACAGGCTCCTTTAGCCGACCGCCGTGGAAACTATGTTCTACAGGCTTTTCCGGATGCCTCAATTGAGTTCAAGTACGAAGGTAAACGTATGTATGCTCCAACACAAAACCCATGGTCATGGTCTGAAGTGAATACACTATTAGATCGAGGAATCTGGGATCACAATAAACGCTTAGAAAGCGAAGTATTTGCCTTAGCTAACCACTTTTTAGGATTCACCTCTGATGCTGGATTTCAAAATGCCTTGGTTTGTACTGAGCGTGATTCAACTAACAATAGCATCTGCTTAAAAAGCTTAGCCTTTGTACACGACATTGGGGCTTCCTTCGGAAATCGTGCGCAGAAAAGAACGATCTTCAATCACACACGCCCGCGCGGAGACATCGAAGCTTATGAAGAGTCTCGTATTTTCAAAAACAATACATGCGAGTTCACTTACTCATCTTCAGATGGAAAGCTGCCTCGCAATATCTCGCGCCAAGCTCAGGATATGTTCTTAGCCCGTGCACAGAACTTGAATGCAGCTACGCTGAAACAAATTATTTCAGCAAGTCGTATTGCTCGAATTAAATTCCGTGGAAATGCCCAAGAACTCGAGCAACGTGAAAATCGTTGGGTACAGGCATTACTTAATAAAGTTAATGAAGTCCGTCAGGCATCTTGCCCATAACAAAAGAGGCTCCGATGAAGGCAACTCACCTAGCTATTTACACGACCCTTTTCGCTCTACTGAGCACACCAACTGTGTCTCAGGCACAAGCCCGTAGTGAAAAAGATTACTTTAGAACAATGGACCCTCGTGCGCGTCTTGAACTGATTGCCAATATGCGGGTCAAAAGAAGTTTTAAACCTTTATCTGAAATCCGTAATATTGAAGAAGACGACAAAGACAATCAAACAGATAAAATTGATATCGCTCAGTACCTGACAGAAAAATGTGGTTTCAACTACCAAAGAACTGCGGCAGGTATTCAGCGTCCCCAAGTACAATGCACTTATACTCCAAAATCGGCCAGCAATCCTTTTAATGGTATGACCGCAAAGTTTGATTGCTCTTTTGATGCCAAACAAGATGGTGGGAAGAAACGTGTTTTAAAAGTGAAGTATGAGCCGAAGCGCTATGCTGGCGGCGGACATAAAGAAATTCCACAGGCCGTAATGGGAACACTGATGGCTCGAATGATGGGCTTCTATAGCAGTACCTATTGCCCTGTTGATGTTGTCTGTAATGACTGCCCGAGTGAAAATCCTTGGGAGCAAAAGTCGCAAGCTCCGGCTGCCATTGGAAATCGTGTTCTATTTGAAAATGTAGTTGTTGAAATTAAACAAAAGGGATTTCAAGTCACAGACAGCCGTAATACCAATACGGACAAGCCACAGGGATTTAGTTTCCGAAATGAGATGGCTCGTTATGCTCCCCGTGATCGCGCCTTACAGGCACAGCTTTTAACCGAGCGCGAAGCCTTAGCTATCTGGATGAACTTCGTTCGCAGCCAAGATGCCGATCATCATAATAATAAACTTTACTGTTTAAAATCTACAGTGGTGGAAGGTTCCAACCCCAAATGTGATCAGTCTATCGGTGTCATCAACGACTATGGTAATGCTTTTGGATACAGTAAAGCCGACAGACCTTTAAAGCTTTCTGATTTCTCGCGCGATACTTTGATGTCTGGCTCTGGTCGTATCACAGCATGGGGCGCTAGTGGTAACTCAGGTGCAGGAGGCTATACCATTTCGCAGGCGGGACGGGATTTGTTTGTCAGCATGGCAGAAAGCCTAAGCGACAATCAATTAGAAGATATCTTTCAATTGGCACAGGTAGAAAAAGTAAGTGACGGAGACTCCTCTAAATGGAAAGAAGCCTACCGCCACAAAGTTCAGCGAATCAAAAACTTTAGATTTCGCTAAGATGAGGGCACAGTCTTTTTCGCATCGTCTAATCTTTTGACATCTCTGTATTGTTTTTACCTGCGGCATCCCTCGGTAGAGAAAACAAATGGCTTTTGATAGACTCGCCATCAAGTTTTTAAATATGGATTTATATATACGCTTATACACATCTTATACACATAAGGAGACTTCCATGACAAAAGTACTTACTGCAACTTTAGCCACACTGATGATCTTAGCTTCCCAATCGGCATTGGCCACTCCTGGTGATATCGGATGTAAAGGGACTGTGGGCGGAAAGTTAGAACTGAATGTTTTAATTGGTTACAATTATCATGGGCAAGGCGCTGTCTTGATTGATGTTACCGCTAAAGATGATCTTATATTTTCATCTTCAGATGTAAAGTCATTAGTGATGGCGAATGAGACATTGCTGTCAGCTGATTCTGGTTCCTCTACGGTGGATATCGTTCTTAAGAAGACTAATGACGATGGCACAACTAACGCTATTATGGATATCGCCATTTCCGGCGGTCTTAAAGCTTATTCAGTTAATTTAACTTGTGAAATGTAAGAAGCTTTTATGAAGACTATATTGTCCGCGATTTTAACTTTAGGACTTGGCATCAGTGCTTCAGCTCAATATTTCGGTATTCCGATGAAAGATACGGATCAAATCGAAAGCAGTATTCAAGCTTCTATCCAACAAGAACTGAGTGAAGCTGGTTTAGATGGGTTTCAACTTCAGAACTTTAAAGTGGACTGGAGTCCAAAGTCATTTAAATGCTTACAAGCTGATGCTTCCGAGATGAATCCTGAAATGCAAATCGGTGTGTGCGTTGTGAATGTTTCAGCTGTACAAGTGGAAGCGAAAGCAGCCATTGCACGTAAAGCGAACGGGTACTCGGTAAGTATACTTTATGTGAATGTGGAGTAGTCTTAAGTCAAATAAGGATCTTAAGAATTCTTATTTGACTCAAAATGAAACTTAAAGCAGAAGCAGAAAAGCACTGGCAAAATGAAATCTTTCAAGACGAATCAAAATTTAAGATAACATCTTCCAATAAAAACAGCTTAGAATAGTTTTATGAAAAAGTTCGTCCTTCTAGCGTTCTTTTGTGCAGGATTATACCTCGGTCTTAAATGGACTCATCAATTTAGTCCCTCGTCTATACGACAACCAGCAGAGCAAACGGCAACGTCATCTACATCAATACCTCAATCTGAAAAACGGGATTATAAAAAGCCTTCCGAACAAGAACTGAAAAAACGTCTGACACCACAGCAGTACAGTTGTACACAGGAAGCCGGAACAGAACCTCCATTTAAAAATGCCTATTGGGATCACAAGGAAGATGGCATTTATGTCGACATTGTTTCAGGAGAACCTTTATTCAGTTCCTTAGACAAATACGATTCTGGTTCTGGCTGGCCCAGCTTCACTAAACCTATCGACACCAGACATCTAAAGTTCAAATCTGACTTCAAAATAGGCTATGAAAGAAAAGAGGTCCTTTCTAGTAGCGCCGGATCTCATCTAGGTCATGTATTCGACGATGGCCCAAAAGAAGCAGGAGGATTACGCTACTGTATCAATTCAGCTTCCCTAAAATTCATACCTTTAGCTGATATGCAAAAGCTCGGCTATGGAGCCTACCTATTTGATTTTGCAAAAAAGAAATCGTGGGAGGTCGCCACGTTTGCTGGTGGCTGTTTCTGGGGCGTTGAAGATTTACTACGTAAACAAAGCGGAGTCCTTGAAACACAGGTCGGCTATACTGGTGGAGATCTAAAAAATGCCACCTATGAAATCGTTAAACTCGGAAAAACAGGTCATGCTGAGGCGGTACAAATTCTTTTTGACCCTAAAAAAACATCTTACGAAAAACTCCTGACTTATTTTTTCAAAATCCACGACCCGACAACCATGAATCGCCAAGGCAATGATGTGGGGACACAATATCGCTCGGTCGTTTTTTATTCATCACCAGAACAGAAAGCCACATTTGAAAAAGTCAAACAGCGTATAGAAAAATCCAAGGCATGGAAAAAGCCTATCGTGACGCAACTACAGCAACTCAGCGACTTTTGGCGCGCTGAAGACTATCATCAAAGTTATCTACAAAAAGTACCGAATGGCTACACCTGCCACTTCGAAAGAAAGATTGAGTTTTGAGCCTAAAAAATTACTTCTCTGAATTGATTCAAAAGGTTGAGTCCTCTGATACCATCAGTAATGCTGGCAAAGATGAAAATGGCTTCTATAAACCCGTTCGCACCATTATATTGCGCCATTTGAACTTACTGCGTGATCTACACGACAAACCCCGCGCTCGTGATATGGTCAAAGCTTCATGGGCTGCCGTCGTTAAAGAATTACCACCGGAATGGTTAGTACTGAATGCAGAAGATCGAAAAACACTAAAAGAAATCCTTGAAGAGGATTAGTGATTTTGATGAGGTTCACCCAAAGTCTCTTTAGCTGTCCCAACAATGCGGTAATTTAAAACGACAATGGCAGCAAGGATAATCACCACTCCGAGCCACTGGCTGGCATTTACTGTTTCATGTAGCAGAGCAAAGGCAATTAGAACAGCACAGGGAAGCTCTGCTGAAGCCACAATACTGCCAAGCCCCACGCCGATTATTGGAAAGCCTTTATTGAGCAATAACGGCGGCATCACCGTACCAAAAAGTGCGACTAACAAACCATAGCCAGAAAAAATCGAAAAATTAAACGCCTGACTTTGAATCATGTCTTGATTCAGCAATTCAAAATTTAAATAGTACGGAGCAATCTGTGTCAGAAATGAAAACACCAGAGCTACCATCATCCCGCCACTGACCATCAACTGACTGCGTTTAATAACAGGCAAGTGTGAAGCCACAGCGCTGTTTGAAAAAAGTGTCCAACTAAAAGATAGGGCTGATAAGAACCCAAAGATGACTCCACGAATATCTAAAGATCCAGAAGATGCATTTAAAGCATTGGTCGCAAGGACTGTTCCAAATAGAACCAGCACGACGCCTAAAGCTTTCGCCATACTGGGCCACCGACGACTGTGAATAGACTCGACAACGACGCCAATCCATACCGACTGCATTAATAACACCACGGCAATAGAGGCGTTAATATACTTCACTGATGTGTAGTAAAGTAGACTCGTAAGTCCTAATGGTATCCCCGCAATAAGTAACTGAAGCGTATCCTGAGATGTGGGAGCTTTGCCTTTTTTATTAAAGAGGTAATCGAAGACTGTTAAAAACAAAAGGCCCCAGACAAACTGAGCTATCACCACTTCGGCCGTCGTAAACCCGTGTTGATATGCCAGCTTCACAATGGTGGATAGCATGCCGTAACTTGAGGCGCCCAGTGCAACGAATAAAACTCCTTGAGTCGTACTTCCAGATTTCATTTCTTCAGTGTTCGAGTGAACTATCATTTTAAAACCCTATCGGCCCCTTAAGTAAGAAGCACTTTATAGACGTTCCAATAGTCAACTCTTAGCGGCAGTTGGTAGAGACGTTCAGCCAAATTCTGAACTTATATTAGCTCGTATTTCTAACATTTAAGCTATCATACGTCCTTGCATATGACAATATAGCGACAAAGACCATGGTCGAACTCAAGACGCTACATAGGCTGTAAAAACTAGAACTTTGTTTAAGCAAAATGAGCGTGCCGTGCGACTGCCATTTACTATCTGCTCAAAATCAGTTAAGTCTTATTCATGCTTAATAACGATGTTCTTCGCAGTCTTCGCTACATTATTAATGTAAATGATCAAAAGCTTATCGAAATTATCGAACTGGCAGGTCTTAAAGTTCCTTTAGCCGATATACAGAGCTTCTTAAAAAACGAGGAAGATCCGCAATATTCAATCTGTAGTGATGTGATCATGGCCCATTTCTTAGATGGCCTTATTTATTACAAACGGGGCAAGGATGAGTCAAAACCGCCGATGCCATTTGAGTTTCCAATATCAAATAATTTAGTTTTAAAAAAACTGCGCGTGGCCTTTCAACTGAAAGAACCGGATTTGCACGAATTGCTTGAACTAGCCGATTATCCCTTGGGCCGCGCTGAGATGAGCGCCTTTCTAAGAAAAAAGGACCACAGCAACTACCGCGAATGCGGCGATCAGGTTTTGCGCTATTTCTTAAAAGGTTTGAAAATTAAGTTCCGCGGAAAAGACTAAGTAGGCCTTTTCTATCTGCGATTATTCTTTTGTTTTAAGTTTGCTGTCGTTATCTTTAATAAACTGTTTAATCTCATCGGCGATAGTTAATAATTTTAGCCATTGCTCTTTGTAAAGCGTTATCGGAAAACGACCCATTCCGTACACAGACAAGGCTCCTTTTTCGCTGACCTTCATGCTGAGGGTTCCAGATTTTTTATTTTTTAACGCTTCATTTTCTGCACGCAGGCGATCAAGTTCGGCTTTTAAATCTTCTGACATACAACCCCCAAATGTGATGCTTGATACTAAAACAATTACTCACCTTGGTCTACGCAATGTTTTTACTTTACCCGCAAGGCGAAACATTATTAGGATTGACACATGTCGACTGAAAACTGGGAACATTTCTTTAAACCTGAAGTCCGCTCAAGCGGCCGCGCACTGTTTACGCAAGGCAAAACATCTCTATCACAACCGTCTGATACCGAAGTTGTTGCGTTTATGCGAACAACTCCGCCGTTTAAAGTCAGTTTAAAATCAAATGCAGTTTCAAGCCCCACTCTGTTTGTAGATTGCAACTGCCCAGCTGGAAAGAAGGATCTTTTCTGCAAACATATCTGGGCCACACTATTAGCTACAGAAGGTAAAAATCCTGATTTCTTCGAATCTAAATTAGAAATAGAAAAAATGACCTCAGCGTCTCATGTGAAAGCAAAGCCAACAGCCCAGTCCCAAGCATGGGAAGAAAAAAAAGCAGCACTCAAAGAAAAACAAAGCTTACTTCGCAAAATCCAATATCAAAAGCAAAAGCTGCGCCTTAAAGAAATGAAGCATTCCAAAAAAAGTATTCCGAATGAACCCTCTTTCCCAAAAGACGTTGAAAACTCTTTGGTGTATTTTTCGCAAAATGGCTTTGAATTAAGAACTGAATTAACCCAAGAGCTCGTCAGCGCCGCCAAGAAAAAACTATCGCTGGTATTTCACCCTGATCGCAATGGAAGCCACGTAGAAATTATTGAATTAAATAAGCATGCTGATGTTTTAATGAGATATGTAAAAAAAATAACAGCTACAGACGAAGCTTAAAGAAAATATCTTCAATAAAAAAGCCCACTTTTCAGTGGGCTTAGTGTCTCTCCAGAGGCTCATTTCCGAAGAGACATCCTTTAGAAACATCCAAAGGATAATTTAAATAATATAATTGTGGGAGCGCGTAGTTTTGTTTTCTTTAATGATTTCAACACTCGTTTTTAAGAAGCATTACAAGACGCTACAAATGCCTTCAAGCTGCTGGCTTTACCCCGAGACTGAGCTTTAATGGAGCCAAAAGTTTTTCGAGCGTGCCTTTTGTTGGATTATGAGCCGGATTGATTGCTCTTTGAATCGCAGAATCTTCCATTTCAACCAACTGTGCATACTCTTTAACTCCATACAGGCGAATCAGCCTTCCCAATGCCGTCTGTAAGTCGTCACCCTCGTCCAACAGAGCCAATAAAAAGCTTTGCGCATAGTTGGTGTCTCGAAGCTCTTGCGAAACATCTTCGCTCCAATTACTGCTTCTTGTTGGCATCTTGATCCTCCAAATAAGTCTTTAACAACTCTTTCGCCTTTTCAATGTCATCTGCCTGCGTAGATTTATCTCCACCATTCAGTAGCAAGATTATCTCGTCACCATGAACAGAGAAATAAACCCTGTGTCCTGAACCAAAAAAGAATCTTGCTTCCAGAACACCATCACCAACAGCCTTGTAATCACCGAAGTGACCATCTTCAAAGCGAGCAATTCTTGCCGCTACTCGGGCGCGAACTGAGTCATCCAGAGTCCTAATCCATTCCGAATAAGGAGCCTTGCCACTCTCTTGGTGAAAAATCTTGATGATATAAGGCCTTGATTTAATATGTATCATATATGTTACCCATTGTCAATGGGATCATGTTTTGCTCGTGATCTCTGCCCCAGACTTGCGTATATAGATCATCATGGTGTCCATGTCTTCCTACCCCCTGAGCCATCACTTTGCTGAGCGCTACGCCTATTGCTTATAATAGCAAGATCGTCCCTACCCACTTACTCAAAAAGAGATAAGGCAAAATCGTAGCCAACGAATTTGATGTTTAATTTCTGCAACAAAGTCCTCAATGACAGCGAAACCTCCAGAATTCGGACACATTATCAGATTCTAAAATAATAGATAAAATATTTGTGTACCTTTAAGTACGACCATCAATATCTTAGAGTTGAAGCGGGGACTAAGAACGCTAGGTCTTGTTTATTTAAGACTTTTTGAATCTATCTAACGTGAAGTGAAGAGAACCTGTTTTCTTTATCTGTTTTTGGATTTCCGTGTGCTTTTGAAAAGTACCATCCGAAAATGGTAGGGGCGCAGGGACTTGAACCCCGGATCCTCCGGTTATGAGCCGGATGCTTTAACCAACTAAGCTACACCCCCACGTTGGTATCCTATTTGAAGTTCAATAAGATTATCAAAACGAAAAAGAGAGATCAAATGATCTCTCTTCGTTTTACTTGCTTTACTGATGGTTATTTTTTTGATGGGCTTTGAAAATGCTTAAAACGAGTTCGGCTTTGGCGCGAACTTGCGAACGCAAGTGAGTGCCAAAACGCATGTCCGAGGCTTTAAGTATTTTCAAAGCCCATCAAAAGAACCTAGCTATCAACAAAAGTCTTCAACTTGTTCGAGCGGCTCGGATGACGCAACTTGCGTAGCGCCTTAGCCTCGATCTGACGAATACGCTCACGAGTTACGTTGAAATCTTGTCCCACTTCTTCCAAAGTGTGGTCAGACTCTTCACCGATACCGAAACGCATACGCAGAACTTTCTCTTCACGTGGAGTCAATGTCGACAACACACGACGAGTTTGTTCAGCCAAGTTCAGATTCACAATCGCTTCTGCAGGATTGATTACCTTTTTATCTTCGATAAAGTCCCCTAAGTGAGAATCTTCTTCTTCACCTACCGGAGTCTCTAAGCTGATCGGCTCTTTTGCGATTTTAAGGACCTTGCGTACCTTATCAACCGGCATGTCCATTTTGTCTGCGATCTCTTCAGGAGTCGCCTCGCGGCCTAATTCCTGAATCAACAGACGCTGTGTACGCACCAATTTGTTAATCGTTTCGATCATGTGAACTGGAATACGGATCGTACGCGCCTGATCGGCAATCGCACGAGTGATCGCCTGACGAATCCACCATGTCGCATAAGTCGAAAATTTGAAACCACGACGATATTCGAACTTATCAACGGCTTTCATCAAACCGATATTACCTTCTTGAATCAAATCCAAGAATTGTAAGCCACGATTCGTGTATTTTTTTGCAATAGAAACAACTAGACGTAAATTCGCTTCAACTAGTTCAGATTTCGCAAGATCCGCTTCACGTTCACCTTTCCAGATAGCCGTGTAAGTTTCTTGGATCCATTTGAAATTCATCGCTGTGTCTTCGTGAAGGCGTTTTAAGCGCACTTCCGCTTCTTGAGCTTGAATCACGTATGAACGGAAACGACCAAACGACAAACCTGTGTCGCGAGTCATTTTCGCCAACTCTTTTTCGTTCGATTCGATCAGTTTCAAACGCTCAACCATCGAAGGCACATCTTTCGAGAATGTTTTTTCAACACCATCTTTAATACGGCGACGTAAAGTTCCCATACGGCTCACTAAGTTTTTAAACTTAATCACCACGCGATTGATTGTTTTACGATTGAAGTTGATCGATTCAAAGTTCGACATCAATTGCTGATTCAGAACTTTCAACTCTTCCATTACTTTATTACGCGTATTCAGGTTTAAGCCTTCATCGCGCAATTGAATAAAGTATTTCTCGGTTGCTGTTTGGTACTCAGTTACGATGTTCATCAACTGATGAATTTTTTCGATATACTCTTTTTCGTCGTATTGGGTGTCCTCATCTTCCAAACCACGGAAGATTGATTTTACTTTAATACGCCCTTCATCTAAGCGTTTACCTAAATTGATGATCTCGTACGTTCCCAACGGAGATAACAACATCGATTTTACGATCTCGCGCTCACCGCGTTCGATACGTTTTGCGATTTCAACTTCACCATCACGAGTCAATAAAGACACAGATCCCATTTTGCGTAAGTAAAGACGAACAGGGTCACTTCCCTTAACATCTTCACCCGTCGCTACGTCTTCATCGTCTTCATCTTCTTCTTTATCAACTTCAGATAAGAATTCTTCTTTCTCTTCTGAACGTGTAGTTTCAGTGTGTTCTGTGATCACAACACCATTCGCTTCCAGAGATTGCATGAACGCATCCAATACGCCCATAGCCACTACTTCTGGTGGAAGGCTTTCGTTGATCTCTTCGATCGTCACACGGCCTTTTTCTTTTTGTAGCTTAATTAGCTTTTGTACTTCTTCTTTGGCTAAAGCTTCCTGCTCGGCAATCGAAAGAACTTTTGTATTTTCTTTGGAATTTTTTTCGGACATTAGCACTCCACCTAAATCTATTGGACCATCTTTAATTTAAAAAAATACAAATTAATTTTTATCGGTTTTGTTTAAAGAAATTCTGTTGCGTTGCAAATCGTCGATTTCTTTTAACTTGTCGATATCATTTTTGTTAATTCCCAGAGCGATTCGTTTCGCCTGTTCTTTCAAAAACGTCTGTTGAATTCGCTTACAACAATCCGCGATCATTTTGTTTTCTTTTTCAGTATCGAAATCCACAGAATTCGCGACTGTCGAAAACAAGAGTTCCGGACGATCAACTTGCTCTATCAGCAGACTGGTCAATCTATCAAACTTAGCAACGTCTTGTCTATAAACTTGCTCTGCATTTTCGAGGAGTTTTTTAACACCTAAGTGACTGATTTGGCTTAAGATTTGCTGATCTAAAATCGTCTGAAAATTGGCACGACTCTTGAGCGCAAGTTGCATTAACAGCACTTCTGCCTGCGAGGATCCTGAAATCGAAAATACAGGCTTCTTAGGCTCATTCGCCGCTGTTGTCGCAGGCTTTTTTACCTCTGAATTCGCATCCGGTCGAACATCAGCCCTAGAGTCCGCACTCCAATTACGAGAGGTCTCGCGATTCGAAGAGGCTGAACTCAGTGCTGAGCGCACCCAGTCTAAACCCACATTCATGCGGTGGGACAATTCCTGCGCATATAAACTTTTCAGTCTTGGGTCAGGAATAGCCTCAAAAACAGGACGAACAAGGTCCATCAGCTTTACTTTTTGAGCCGCTTCGCCTCTGTAATCTCGCATCCACATTTGTAAAACCATATTAAATAGCTCTGGGCTTGTGTCGATTTTAGCTTTCAGAGACTCCATCCCGAATTGACTGACGTACTCATCGGGGTCCTTCGCCTCAGTCAAAACAAGTCCTTTCGGATAGAGCCCTGCCGCCAGTAAAAGCGGAAGACTGCGTTCAGCCGCTCTTTGTCCGGCCTCATCACCATCAAACAACACGACCACATTGGTGGTTAATCTTTTGATGAGTTTTGCGTGTTCAGCGGTTAATGCCGTTCCCATGGTGGCCGCCACGTTCTTCAAACCCGCTTGGAATAAGGAAACTAGGTCCATGTAGCCTTCAACAATAATCACTGCATCTTCAGAACGAATATATTTCGCTGTATGAGCTAACCCATACAACACGCGGCTTTTATTGAAAACCGGAGTTTCGGGACTATTCAGATATTTCGGTTCACCCTGAGCATGAATCCGTCCACCAAAGGCCAATACTTCCTGAGTCGGAGACAAAATCGGAAACATCAAACGATCACGGAAAAGATCAAAATGACCATTACCCTCTTTACGGGCTTTCACCAGTTTGGCCTCTTCAGCCAAAGCCGCAGGGACTTTTTGACGATGCAGGTGATTCGATAGAGCTTCCCACTCGTCCGGTGCAAAACCGATGTGGAACTCTTCTAAAGTTTCAGGTTGAAGTTTACGTTTTTGCACATAGGCTTTGATGGGATGATCATTCGGAGCACGCTTCAGCATCTCGCGAAAGAATTCCATCGCTGTCTTGTTCGCTTTCAACATCAGCTTTTTTTTATCTTGCTGCTCGTGATAGTGATCGTTGTGAGCTTCGTGCACAGGTTCAGGTAAAGGGATCGAAGCGCGTTCAGCAAGATACTCTACCGCTTCAGGAAAACTCATCCCATTATAATCACGTAAGAAACTAAAAAGATTTCCGCTTTTCTTACAGCCAAAACAGTGAAAGACCTGCTTCGATTCAGACACAGAAAAACTCGCCGTTTTTTCAGCGTGATCTGGAAACGGACAGCGGCCCATATAGCCACCGCCACTTTGTTTTAATTGAGTGTACTGAGAGATGATATCGACTAAGTTGTTGGCTTCCTGCACTCGATCTACAAATTCGGGTGAATAGCGCAAAAAATTCCTCCGAACTAACTAGCTGAGCTTCGCTTTAACAACTTCACTGATCGTTTTACCATCCGCTGTTCCACCGGAACGAGCTTGGGTTTCTTTGATCACTTTCCCCATATCTTTAATACCAGCAGCACCGACAGCCGTGATCACTTCAGCCACAAGAGCTTCCACTTGTTCACGTGTCATCTGAGCCGGCAAATAAGCTTCTAAAACTTTTAATTCAGCGGTCTCCGCTTCAGCCAAGTCAGTACGACCGCCAGCAGAGAATTGTTCAATAGATTCTTTACGTTGCTTAACAAGTTTTTTGATCACAGCCATTACATCGTCTGCCGTGATTGGATTCGGGCGAGAATCGATTTCTTTGTTTTTGATCTGTGCGTTTAAGAATCTAAGAGTATTTAATTTAACAGTGTCTTTAGACACCATGGCCGACTTGATGTCGGCCATTATTTTTTCGCGAATTTCCACGATGGTGCTCTCCTAACGGAGCTAAGAGAGATTAATCTCCCCAGCTACGACGAACTTTTTTATGTGCGCGCTTGCGTGCAGCGATGGATTTTTTCTTAGCAGAAACACTTGGTTTTTCAAAATGTTCACGCTTTTTTACTTCAGAAAGAATACCAGCCTTTTCACAAGACTTTTTGAATTTACGGAATGCTCCTTCGAAGCTTTCTCCGTCTTTAATTCTAACTAATGCCACAGGTCCTCACCCGCCTTCCATAAGTGGACTTGCTGTCGATCAAAGGTCGTCGTTTATAAAATAAAACGGCAACAGCCTTGATCCCAGAATGAAAATCAACTAAAGAGGTATAACAAAGGGCACCTCTGATGACACCCAAGAAACCATCAAATGACACGCTAGGTCAATCAAAAATGGACCTTCATCTGCAATCCCAGCAGGATGAGCGCTTTATGCGTTTAGCACTTAAATTAGCAGAAAGAAGCGAATCCCTCGGGGAAGTGCCTATCGGAGCCTTAATTGTTGATAAAAATGGCAAAATCATCGCCAAAAGCACCAATCTACGGGAAAAACATGCCACCACCCTAGGCCACGCAGAACTGGTCGCCATCCATCGCGCCTGCAAAAAGCTGAACTCATGGCGCCTACTGGATTGCACGCTGTACGTGACCCTTGAGCCCTGTTTCATGTGCGCCGGAGCCTTAGTGCAGTCCCGCATCGGTCGTGTGGTCTATGCCGCCCATGACCCCAAGGCCGGAGCTTTACAGAGCTTGGCGCAATTAGGTCAGGACACTCGCCTGAACCACCGCTTCGATGTGACCGCAGGTATTTTAGAAAACGAAAGCAGTCTGTTATTAAAAAGTTTTTTCAAAACAAAGCGCGATCTTAAAAAACAAAGTAAATCTATTCGCTAGCTTCCCATCGAAACACGGCAATCCCATGTGTTCTTCTTTATATCGAGCTGAATTTCTACATTTAGAACTTGTCCTGCTTCCACCCAAATCTGTTCACGCACAGGAATTAAAAACTGTGCCCAATTGGTCGGAGGCATGAGCGGTGATGTCGACAAAATATTTTCTTGATCGAAGATAATTTGAAAAAAACCAACAAGCCCCGTGCACCATCCTGTTTTTGAAATGGGATAGGTAAGCTTCACCTCTGACAAAGGCTTGGCATCAGAAAGAAAATCAACATGTGCCACCTCTTGAGGCGAAGATAAAAAGATATCTTCTGTCTTCAAAACAATCTTCAGCGGCTTATTATTTCTAGCCGCACTTTGTTTGATTTCTTCACGATGTAGCGTTGAAAAATCTATCCCGTAAAAAGGTTCTTTCCAAAAAGCCG
The DNA here is from genome assembly GCF_000348725.1 of Pseudobdellovibrio exovorus JSS. Classification (NCBI taxonomy): domain Bacteria; kingdom Pseudomonadati; phylum Bdellovibrionota; class Bdellovibrionia; order Bdellovibrionales; family Pseudobdellovibrionaceae; genus Pseudobdellovibrio; species Pseudobdellovibrio exovorus. The sequence goes on along the minus strand of NC_020813.1, from coordinate 394,909 downwards.
CATCCATATGAAATGCGGGATGGAATGCTGGGACTAAATGCAGACCAAGCTCTTGTGGTAAAATCTTTCCTTGCGGTTTTAAAAAGTGAGCCCGTGCATAAGCTAACTTTTCAACCATTCCCTCATCCCAAAAAAAATCGCCGATTTGATCGTGCAAAATAATGTCGGCATTTTCAGGTAAAGACAGCTCAAACAAATCACCTTGGATGAATTCAATCCGATCAGAAAGCTGGTTCCGTTCGGCAACCTCGCGGGCCACATGAATCATGTTGGATTGCTCAATGGCGTAAAGCTTACGGGCCCCTGCTTTTAAGGCCATAAAGCCCAAAATTCCTGTACCGCAACCAATATCCACGACAACACTTTCAGGTGTTATATACCTCTGTAATGCCGATTGATAAGCTTCGTTGCGCCGATAGTCGCTTAAGTAGATCTTATGCAGATCAATCGCTTCCCACCAGTTTATGTCATTGGATTTTTTAGCTGAATCCGAATCACTCGCCATCTAAACGATAACCAAAACCTGGAACAGAAGATATCTGCCCTATGAATCCATTGATTTTCTTTTTTAGATAGTTGATCTGTGAATCGACATTTCGTTGCGTGACATCTGCATGTCCCCAGATCTCCGTCATAAACAACTGACGTGATACAGCTTGATTACGATTTTCAATTAGGAGTTTTAAAGTTTCAAATTGCTTTGGAGTCAACACCACCTCTTGATTATCTAAAAAGCACTGTCGTGAATTCAGATTCATCTTAAGGTTGCCCACTTTTAACTGACTTATGCTCTCTAGCGCATAACTTTGCAGTCTTTTTTTAACTCGCAACATAAGCTCTTTAGGATGGAATGGCTTTGAAAGAAAATCATCGCCACCCGATTCTAATGTTTCAATTCTTTCATCTGAACTCACAGCACCCGAGATAAAAATAATCGGTATGTGTCGTAAGCTCGGAGCATCTTTAATGATTTTACAAAGCTCAACACCCGTCACGTATGGCATTTTATAATCCATGATAATCAAGTGTGGCTTCAAAGCATGAATCAGCTCTAACGCTTTTTCAGCCTGACACACATAGTGACACTCAAATTCTGACGAAAGAATCTCTACCATCAACTGACAGCTTTCTTCAAAATCATCGACGATCATTATCTTCTTTTTTGTTCCAGAATCTTTCACAGCTAATCCTTCTTACATGCCTTTGTACTTGATTTGTTTTTTGTCTAAAATTTTCTTAATTGCATCCCGCTTATCACCTTGGATTTCAATAATTCCAAAGTCTCCAGCTATACGATGCGAGCCACCCACGCCACATTTTACTTTTAATTCTTTTGTCAGCTCTTTTAAGAAGGGCTCGAAGGCAGGAAGTTTATCCATCACAGTCACGGTCTTACCGCCACGACTTTGAGTTTCAAGGCGGAACACCACCACATACTTGTTTTGATCCACAAGAGTCTGCTGAGCCGCTAAGTTCTTATTCTTTTCTAGCTCACCTGATAGCAAAGCCTGATCCTTGGGATCAGTCGAATAGACTAATACGCGATCTTTGGTAGACAAGGTGGTTCTCCTCTTCTTACACCAGTTTATGCCTAAACTTACTACATAAATTTAACGACTACGCAGGTAAGACTTTATGTCTTAGTGAGTTCCTGTTGTTCAGCGGTTTCTTTCTTATTATCACCATCTAAACTGTGTTTTGTATAGCTGTTCCCGTCAAATCTGAAAAGCTGCGCTTCGTTATCCATCAAAGTTACAATGTTAACAGGCCGTTTCCACAGTTTAAACAGGTTTCTCATGGTTGCATCCATATAATCCGGTTGTAGATCCAATCCTTCGTGAACATGAGTCATTAAGAGTTCTCCACGATTTTCGAAATTGGCATCCTCGATTTTAATAATGGGCTGACCGAAGTTCGTCATTTGAAACAGTAACTGAGCTTTGATGGCTTTAAAGTCTCTTGTGTCGACTTCGAAGCGTCCGGTCTCTTTATTCATCTTGTAGACAAACATGCGATTACGAACACAGAAATCTTCTGTAAGAAACTCATCGATAAAAGTGACATCATTGTAGATTTTGCGAACTTCAAATATTTTTTCACGACCTAAGCCAGTTTTCTTATCCCAGCTTTTACGTTCGCGAATATCATCACACTCATCCCACTCGCGACCAAAGCGCCCTTTATTCCAACGCTCTTCAATATCACGAAAGAGTTCAATACCCACTTTATACGGATTATAGCCCCCCATCTGCATAAACATTGTTCCTGAATGATGGTCAGCAAAATCAATGATTTCGGAGTCATTCAAAATATGTCGAGTCATCATATAAGAATGCCAGTAGGATGCCCACCCCTCGTTTAGGGTCTTTGTCATTCCCTGTGGAGCAAAATAATACGCTTCATCACGCACGATAGTCAGAATATCCTGCTGCCAATCTTCAAGTGGCGCATAATACATCAAAAAAGAAAGCACATCGCGTACAGGCTGAGCAGGAAAACGAACTTTCATTTGCTCGCGCTGACTTTGTTTTTGTTTCTGATCTGCAATGTAATCTGGAGGATTAATATAATTTCTCATGTAGGGTTTTTCTACCCGAAACATGTAATCTTCACGGCCGCTGGTCACCGGAGCATCATCCGTCATTTTCGGTGGACCATTTAAAATACTATGACGATCAATGAGGTTTTCTAAACTTAAACACGTATCAATAAATTGTTCGACAGTATCATAGCCATGGCGATCAATGTAGCGACGAATGCGCGTGGCGTGATTGGCCATTTGATCCATCATTTTGCGATTAGTTTTTGAAAACCACACATTGTTCTTAAAAAAATCACAGTGACCATACACATGGGACATAACCAACTTCTGATCCATCATCGAGTTGCCTTCCATCAGGTAGGCATAACAAGGGTCCGTGTTGATCACCATTTCGTAAATTTTCGATAGACCATATTCATAGGATTTAGAAAGCTGTTCATACTCCATCCCGAATTTCCAATGGGGATAGCGCACTGGAAAGCCGCCATAGGCTGCAATTTGGCTGATTTGATCATAGGTAATCAATTCAAAAATAGTTTCAAAGAAATCCAAACCACAATCTTTTGCGATCTTACAAATTCGTTTGCGTTCTGTTTCTAGCTCAACAGTTAAATTTGCCATGTGCTACCCACTTCTTATTTACCTTTGCCCAAGAAATCTTTGATCGAGTTTAAAATTTTATCGCGATCTTCAATTTGGCTCAGAGTCAAACGCTCGTCCTCAGCGAACTCTTTCTGTAGATCTTTTAAGAATTGACCACTGCCGTATTTACTTTCTACCTGCCCATAGGAAAACACATTTACATTCGGCAGGAAAAACTCTTTCAAAAGGTTTAAGCAAAGGCGCGTGTCTTCACCACTCCAGTTGTCACCATCGCTGAAATGAAAGGGATAGATATTCCATTCGCTTGTGGCGTAATCGCTTAAAATCATTTGCTGACACAGTTTATACGCCGAGCTGATCAAAGTTCCGCCGGACTCACTGGTACGGAAAAACGTGTTTTCATCTACTTCTTTTGCAGAAGCATCGTGGATAATAAAACGAGTCTCTAAGCCTTTGTAGTGTTTCTTTAACCACGTGTTAATCCAAAAAGATTCTAATCTGACGATTTCTTTTTGCTCGTCCCCCATTGAACCTGAAACGTCCATCATATAAATGACCACCGCTTTGGTGTGAGGCATCTGCGTCTTTTTGATAGTGCGATACTGATAGTCGCGGCGAATAGGCACAATAACAGGATCTGTCGGATTGTAAGTTCCTGAAGAGATATAACGTGTCAGTGCTTTTTTATAGGTTTGTTTGAATTTACGTAAACCTTCAGGCCCGACAGGAGCTAGGCCCGAGTATTTATGACGTTCCGTCACGATATTTTTAGCGCCCTTCGGTTGAATGTTAGGAAGTTCTAACTTTTCACCAAGGATATCAGCCAGCTCATCTAAAGAGATCTCCACTTCGAGCATGTGCTGACCCGATTCACTGCCCGCTTCGCCTTGTCCATTACCCGATTGCCCAGAAGCATCACCTGAAGACGGATCACCGTCACCTTGTCCGACACCCTGTTCATTTTGTTTAGGACCATAGCGAAAAGTAGGAATATCTACACGGGGAATCGGAATCTTCACGAACTCATCTTCGCGTTTACCGATCAGCTCCCCGTTGGTCACATAGCGTTTAAAATCGTCGCGCACACGGCCCTTAATAATATTTCTAAACCGATTTTGATCTTCGCGTATAGCCATGTTTGCCCTGTCTCTTCTTACTCTTTATTTCTACTGTTTGTTCTTCACATCTCCGCGCGCAAAAATGCTAGCTACATAGTGTAATACGTCCGTCGCTGAAATTTCGTCATAGCCGAAATCTTTAATAAGACGCGACTTCACAATATCAATTTTTTCTTGTGTGTCCTTGTCCGCTACCGAGCTCACCAATGACGTTAACTTAATACTGTCTTTTTGATCTTCAAATAGCTTTAACTCAAGGGCCTTATGCAGCCTTTCATTCATTTTGTAATTAAATTTCTTACCATCAATAGCCAAAGCACCGATGTAGTTCATGATCTCGCGACGGAAGTCTTCTTTTCGAGACTCAGGGATCTCGATTTTTTCTTCGATCGCGCGCATTAATCTTTCATCTGGTTCCTCGTCAGCGCCTGTGAATTGGTTGCGTACTTTTTCTTTCTGAGTATAGGCTTTCACATTATCAATGTAATTCGCACATAGACGCTGTAAGGCGCCATCATCCGCACTGATCGCGCGTTGCACTTCTGATTTGATGATCTCTTCGTACTCTTGCTTCACAACAGAAAGAAGCTCTTTGTATTCCTGCTTCAATTCGTCATTTGATAAAAGAGAGTGATGTTTCAAACCGCTTTCAAGCTCGTTCATCACCATAAAGGGATTTACCGACCCCTTATTCATTTGCTGAGCCATCACAAGAGCATTCGATAATTTATCTTGTATGTAACGCGGGGAAATACCATCTAAACCTTCACGCATGGTCTCTTTACGAAGTTCTTTCACATTGTCTTCTGTGAAATTTGGCAAAGTCTTACCATTATAAAGTTTCAGTTTTTGAAGACGTGTTAGGTTCGCTTTTTTCGGTTTTTCTAAGCGAGTGAGAATCGCCCACATAGCCGCGATTTCAATGGTGTGCGGAGCAATGGAAATTCCACGCAAGCGCTGCGAATTGAAATCTTTCTTATAGATATTAATTTCTTCTTTTAAACGTGTGATGTAGGGGATATCGATTTTCACCGTACGATCGCGAAGAGCTTCCATGAACTCATTATCTTGTAATTTACGATACTCGGGCTCATTCGTATGCCCGATAATCACTTCATCAATATAAGTCTGAGCAAATTTCTTCGGCTTAATACGATGCTCTTGCGAAGCGCCTAAGAGGTCATACAAGAACGCCACATCTAACTTCAGAACCTCGACGAATTCAATCATACCGCGATTGGCCACATTGAACTCACCATCAAAGTTAAATGCACGTGGATCAGAGTCAGAACCATACTCGGCAATCTTGCGGTAATTGATATCACCTGTTAGCTCTGTTGAGTCCTGATTCTTTTCATCTTTAGGTTGGAAAGTTCCGATACCGATACGATCCGCTTCAGAAATGAAAAGTCTTTTCACACGAACATGCGTGAGTACTTTCATTAAGTCGCCGTTGTACCGCTCCATCAGATGTTTAAAGATAAAGCGCGATGGCGGACAAAGCTCACCGACAATTTTCATACGATAATGACCATCCTGTCCGCGATTGATTTCGTCACAGATAGATTGGCGCATATCTTCAGGAATTAATAATAAAGGTTCTTCATTCATCGGCGATTGGAAAGACTTCACATCTTTACCTAATAGACCCTCTAACTTGCCGTGCTCGTCAATCCATTCAAAGGTGTACATCGCACCTGTATCTGAATGTGAATAATCTTCTAGTCCTTTTTTCAAACGACGACAGATAGTCGACTTAGCAGAACCCACTGGCCCGTGAAGTAAGATCACACGCTTTTCAGTCCCGTAGCCGAGAGAGGCCGCTTTTAAAACATTCACCAACTTCATCAGTTGAACATCTAACCCAAAGACAGCATCTTTGCCGTTGTTAGGAGTGTCGTCGAAAAATTTGTAGCGAATAACGTGTTTTTTGAAATCAATGTACTCTTCGGTACCAGATTCCAAAATCATATCGTACATGCGCTGATAGGCATTACGTGTCACCTTCGGATTAGACTTCACTAAGTCTAAGTACTCAAGAAAAGTACCGCTCCAGTGCGCCGTCGACGAGGGATTTTGAGATTGCCATTTTTCAACAAGACTTCGAAAGTTCACAGATGACATCGATACTCCTTTCGCTTGAATTTATAGATTCAAGATGAGAATCGTGGTGATTCTTAGTTAACTATGATTATGCACTGAGTTCTTTCGGTTAGCGACTTCTATCTAACGTATGATAATTTCTTTATAGTCGCTTGGCTTTTTCAAGACGAAGGTCTCGTTTTGATAATTGCTCATCACACTTTGATGGGTGAAAAGCCATCTCATCTCAAACCTATTGCTTGTAATATCAATTCTGCGACGATGATCTGCTAAATACTGCCATTTCACCAAAGTTCCTTCGGAATCACGACAGACAAGAGGTCTTTTATCCGCATCCACTTCACATTTTAATTGTGCTGATTGTGGGACTTGATCGTGAACCACTCTCCACAGAATAGTGGGATCTATATTTTTCTTGAATACTGGGTATAAGGTTTTTTCATGGAAGGGCCCAGTGTAAAACTGTTTGTTCGAGTGCAAAAGATAACTGATCTGTGTCGGTGTCATCACCACAGTCGCAACAGAAACTCCTAACGTAGCTGAAATTTCCATACGTATTGCCTGTTGTGGCAAGAGCGCGATTTCGATCGTCACACTATTCGTGTCGCCATCATTTTTGATTTGCGCTTTTGTCTCGATAAGATAGGCCGAGCTGGTGTCGCTGATTTCAACGGACTTCTTAGAGCATCCTGACCATATCAATCCAAGAATCATAAAAAGAAAAAGATGTCTTAATTTTTCTTTGTTCACCCTTTTAATTAAAGATACTATACTCGTTAAATGCAATTAAAATTACGCCACTTACTACTGTTTGTCGTGGCTTGCGCTGTGTTGATTCTTGCCAACTTCAGCGGAGGAGCCTTGATTGGACTGGCAGTTGCGCTGCAACTGTCATTGCTGATTCATGGAATCACTTTAACAAAAAAAGCTCAATGGGGCGCTTTACGCCTATTTGCGATGTCACTACCACTCATTTTATTCTGGGGCGCTATACATTCATTGCTTCTGATTTATCTAAAAGAAAAACACATCTTCCTAGTTCTGATGGCTGGAAGCGTGGTGATTTGCCTCAGTGCAATCACAAATTTGCAGTTGGTTTTTAGCTACTACTTTTTGCAAACTGCAGATTTTAAAGTTTTACCGGCATGGCAAATGGCGTTTAGTCATCTTAAAAAAAATCAGCGTGAGTTTCTACAAATCACGCTGATCCTGTTCATTTTTTCTTTTATTCCGCTACTTTCTGCGGATTGGAAAATTGTATTCGCTATTACGGCGACACATCTGTATTTAAACCGAACTCGACTGAAGACGGCACTCGCACACCTTTAATTCTGTCTTCCACCTGAGCCAATTTATTGCGAATCTCTTGTTGTTTCGCCACGTTCTCTTCGTTTTCAACGGCACGTAGGAATTGCTGTTTTGCTTTCGCATTCATATTCAATTTACTGTACACATCCCCTAAGTGCTCTGACACGATACTCACACTTGGATTCAAAGCATGTGCTTTTTCTAAAATTTCAACGGCTTGCTTATACTGACCTTTTTTGAAAAGAACCCAACCTAAAGTATCTAATATGTAGATGTCTTTCTGAGCTTTTTTCACGGCACGACGAGCGTACTCTTCTGCCTGCTCTAGATTTTCGCCACGCTCAGCCCATGTGTAGGCCAAGTAGTTCAAAGCCTGTGCATGATTAGAGTCTAACTCAACGACCTTTTTCATGTTCACTAACATGTCTTCTTTTAAATCCATCTGATCCTGAATAGCACCCATGAAGTAGTACACTTGTATATGAGAAGGAAATTCTTCTTGGGCTTTTTTCAATGTATAGAGAGCATTTTCAAAATCTTTCGTTTCTTCAAAAAGCTGTGACAGCAAAAAGAAAACCTGTGGATTTTCTACCTTTTGCTCTAATACCGCTTTTAGCACCCCAATACCTTGTTGTGGTTTATCCATAACTTTTGATAAGTAAGCCGCATGCAAGCGTGCATCAGCAAAGAAACCACTGTCTGGCTCGATTTTCATATATTCTTCGTAAGCTTTTGCAAAATCTTTCTTTTCTTCATACACAGCAGAAAGATAAAAGCGCACTTTATCTGAATCTGGTGCTACTTCTAAAATTTCATTTAATTTCGCAATAGCTGGATCAAACATTTTCTTTTCAATCAAGATCAAAGCCATTTTCAATTTTACTTGAATTTGTCCTTCAGCCGCTTTGTCTACAATCTCAAGCTGTTCATAAGCTTTATCGTAATTTCCTACAGTGATATAATGCTGCGACAGAACTTCTGCTAATTTAGCATTTGGTCCATGCTGCTGTTGATGCTTTTCATAGAAGGCAAAAGCCTTTGGCGCAGATTCTGTCTGTTGAATGATCTGTCCTAATAACAATACCGCTTCTATAAAATCAGGTTTTACAGCGACTGTTTTTCTTAGCTCTTCTTTGCTTTGCTGAGCTTGATTGTTTTCAGCATGGATACGGGCCTTGTAATAATGCGCCAAGTGAGTAGATGAATTCGTTGGTAATTTTTCAAGCGCTGTGAACGCCTTCAAAGCCTTCGCGAATTTTTTCTGTTCTGTGTACACAGCACCCAAGTAAAGATGAGCTTCTGCATCTGTCTTATCCGCACTAATCAATTTTTGGTATAATACTTCCGCAGAGGCGAACTCTTTAGTTGTGGTTAACAAACCAGCATACAGCAAAGTGAGATCACGTCTTTCTGGAGATTGCTCATAAGCTTTGCGTGCCCAAACAATCGCCTGCATCACTTTACCTTCACGATAGTGTTCGATTGCTATTTTTTGCATGAACGTTGCTGACTCGGGATCAAATACCAAAGCCGCTTTAAGGGTTTCAATGGCCGCAGCTCCGTGACCTGCATTCGACTGCATCTCGGATTTTAAAAATAAGAAGTCTGCCTGTGCTTGATTCCTCATCGAATCAATTGTCGTGATCGTAGGTTCAAATGCTTCTGGAAGAGCCAATGAAGATGGTGCGCGATTTTTATCATTGAGTGCCGAGTCGTAAAAGTAGTGACCTGAACCAGCGCAGCCTGTGATCGAAAGAAGAACAATGGCCTGTAAGAGTGTCTTGTTTATTGTAAACATGAAAGCTTCCTTTAAAAGCTTTTCGGACAAATTCGCCTTTAGGGTGAGAGTGAAATGATCAAAAAATGTTCATTTTATGTATATCTAGACTTAGGCCTACCCATTCTGTTCCGAGGGCCATAGAGATTTTCTATCTTATTTTTTGTTTAATATAACTATATGAAATAACTTTATATTTTCAGAACTCAGATTCAAAAAACTGGACTTTCTTCGACGAACTAGACCTCAGATCTTATATAAAAGAGCTGAGTGAAATATTTGCGAATTATTCGCTTGGTGTTGCTTGACAAGGGGTGGCGGCAGGGCTAATTTGCGCGGGTAATAAGTAGGCAAAAAGCTTTAGTTTTAAGCTCTTAGCTAGACTAAACAAAAGCCACATAAGGGGAGGCCATTGTGATGAACCAAATGGAAAACTTAAGCGTAAAACCAAGCGCAAAAGTTAAAATTATCAAACGCTACCAAAATCGTAAGTTATATGACACTCAACAAAGCTGCTACGTGACTCTGGATGATATTGCAAAAATGATTCGCTCTAACGAAGAAGTTATGGTGATCGACAATAAATCAAAAAATGACATCACGGCAGCTACTTTGACGCAAATCATCTTTGAATCAGAGAAAAAAGCTTCTCAGTACGCTCCGCTTTTCACTCTTCGCGAAATCATCCAAAACGGCAATGGTAGCATCTCTAGCTACTTAGCTAAACTTGGTGCTTTCCCAATCGACTACATGACGAAGCAAGCTACTGTTAGCGTGAATATCGATCGCGTATCGACTGATGATTTAAAACAAACTGCTGACAACCGCGTTGCTACTGCAGCTCGCTTGAACACAGATTCAACTTCGAAAGCGGTTGCTGAAAAAGCGACTGTTCTTCCTGGTTTGAACCAAGAAGATGAAACTCCGAACCTTCCGTTGCCAAGCAACAATCAAGGTTTCAATCCGTAGTTTCTAACTTCACATTCAGTGAATAATAAAAAAGGTCAGCTTTTGCTGGCCTTTTTTTTGGTGCCAGGCCGTGTTTACGGACGCACTGTGTCCGTAAACACGGCCTGGCACCTAACGGACACTTCTTAATAGATAAATTCTTTTCTTTGGATTTAATGACAGATCAATGGTTCCCATATCCTCCGTCCGTGTGTGATCACGGCTGAGACCTGTAACTTCAATCGTACTGCCCGCCTTAGGATTCAGTCGCAAGACCTGCACACCCTCGGGCAATAGACTCCAGTTGCGTAAGTCCGCACGTTCTGCCAAGAGCATCACAAGCAAAGCCACATTTCCCAACGCTTCATCTTTTTGACGTATCTGATCGGCTACAACTTCTTTGGCCACGCGCGCTCCGATACGTCGTAAAGCCAAAGCATTGTAGTCGGCCTCTAACGTTGCAATCGCTGCATTTTGCACACTGTACACAGATCGACTCGTCTGACTTTGGGGCTTTTTTTTCTGATCTTCATAGTTCGCAACTATTTGCTGGGTCACATTGTATGTGGGACTCAGATGAGGCAAAGAACCCTCTGCACCACGCATGGTTTTTCGTGGCCCAAGTCCCTGAAGATAAACGATTATCACTTCGTTTTTATTTTTTCTTTTGACGTAATCCACTTCAGATTCAATTAGTAACATCTCTTTGGCTAAGCGTTCGTACTCTTGATAACGACGAGCACGCCAACAAGCCGAAAGCATATCTAATCCCACATTTCGATAGGTGTTATCCAGTTTGTATGAACTTTGATAGGCGATACAGGCATCATCGAACTGGCCATTAACCTCATAAATCATTCCAGCTAAATACTGTGCAAAAGAATTCAGTTCAAAACTGTTTTTTTCTTCGGCTGTAAAACGATTGTATTTTTCATGAATACGGCGAACTTCCACCATCGCATCATCTAACTGACCTAACTCTAAAAAGTTTAAGGCCGCCGATACGTTAATAAATAAGCGTTCAAAGATATCACCTTTATATTGGATCATCTCTTCATTTAGTAACGTTGCTCCCACGATTCGTGACACTGAATGATAGTCGATTTGCTCACTCAGCCGATCCGCCTTCAAAAAAACTTCATTACTTTTTTGGTATTCCTTACAGATTTGTAAAGCCGATCCATACTCCATTAAATAAAGGAGCTGGTTATCGCCTTCTTCTGCACTGAGTTTTTCAAGTTGAGGTAAGGCCGTTTCGCAGTTGCCACTCATCAGACCGGCACGAGCTGTTTCTATTTTGCCTTGATGGGTCGCACACCCTGTCAGCAAAAAACCTAAACAGCAGAGTGCAACCGGAATGAATTTGGTCATCTTTAAAAAATACTAAAGACTGTTAAAGACCAACGCTTTTCTTTTTGTACATTTTGCGGATTTGCTTGTAATCAGTCCAAGCGATCACACCCGTTTTCAAATTTGTTAAGTTAAGAGTTAACTTGTAGTACACCGTTTTTTCTTTACCCACTTCTTGAACAATCGAGTCTAAGCGTCCGTTAATAATGAAATCTGCACCTGTTTGACCACCTGTAGATTTTTTTGTCTCTTCAGATGTCGTGCCGGAACCCTGATATGCATATTCTTCTGCGATATCTTGACGAGCTTCTTTATCAACGAAGGCTACTTTTCCTGAACGAGTTAAATCCACGCGCACCATATCCATAATGTTTTGAGTATCAATATGTTCGCTGGTTTTGTTTTGCAAATTTGTGACAATAACAACTGGTACACGCTTCGCATTAGCAATTGTCGAATGACTTACCATAGAGTTCACCATCGCACGTACTGCCACTTGCATATCTGTTTCAGACCATTGATCATTCATCAGGTTTTCACGATTGATATCTTCATCGTATTCACCTTTCACAAATGCTTTAGGACCGCAGGAGGCCAGAGCTAAACCCAACACAACAACAGAGGATAATTTCAGAAAATGATTCATTTCGATCTCCTTTAATATACTCCACTGTATTCGATTTATACTGAAACGAGAAGCGGCCTTTTATCCGGTTTATGGAGCACAATGTAAATCCCCACACCAATTTCCACAGATACGATTTAACCAGATATTGCACAGCAGCTACATGATGTCGATTTCACCCTGTGCCTCTTTTTATTTTCTTTTATTGCGCCACCTGTTTCAAAAAAGTAACGAAAGTTTTTGGGTCATTTACCTAGACTCGGCATTGGAGTTTATCGCTATTCAGCGGATGGCCACAGGACAGCCAAACTTTTGTCTTGTTAAGCCGCAGAAGATTTTCAAAAGTGCCCTATTACTCGACGCACAGGCTCTGGTTTTAGCGCACAATCACCCCAGCTTAAACGTGCAACCAACACCTGCAGATATCCGCATGACTCAACAGTTGATAAAAAAAGGGCACCTTCTACAGCTGCCCATTTTAGATCATATTATTTTTACAGATAAGAATTACTTCAGTTTCAAAGAGAATAACTTAATCTGACGGATACACTTCGATTGAATCTTCGTCATCTTCTTGTGAAGGTTTTCGATTACGGATAGGTGTGGCATTCGTCACTTCCATATCGTCAGAAACCTCGACGTGGTATCCCTCTTGTCGCGCATTTTCAACAAAATCATCCGCAGCTTTTTTTTGCTGACGATCAATCGTGCGAATTTGCTGTTGTAACTGACTTATTTCGCCATCTAGAATCTCGACCGCGGTTTCACGTTGCGGCTCTTTCCAGATTTGACGTTCCAGTGGAATACTTTCGATTTCTTTTTGCTCTTTTAATTTTTTAGCTCGCTCTAGCTCTGCTAATTTACGTTGAGCCTCACGTAAATTTCGGTCCGAAATCATTTTTTGACGCTCTAATTCTTTAGAGGCTTCTTGTAGGTATTTATTTACAATTTTATCCTCTTCCGCAGAACTCAAGTTCTGTGAAGCTGGCTTCTTGCTTGCTTGATGGCTGGATAGATCGTTGACTTCGGATGGGGCCTTTGAGCTTGTGTGAAAATGATAAAAAGCGCCGGCCATCACGACCACCATCAGTGCAATAATATAGTTTAAAAACTCACTGATCTGTTTCACTGTGAACTTATCGGAAGAATTTGACCTAAAACTTAGTTTTGTCGTCTTTTCCCATTTTGAGACGCGCCGAAGGCGGTTTCGTTTGAGGTGGCCTTAAAGGAAGAGTCACAATGAACTCAGTCCCTTTACCTTGCTGGGACTTCACTTGGATGTCGCCACCATGATTTTGTACGATTCCATAGGAAATACTCAGCCCTAATCCTGTTCCCTGCCCCACATCTTTTGTCGTAAAAAACGGCTCGAAAATTTTCTCTACGACTTCACGAGGAATTCCAGCCCCACTGTCTTGAATCGATAGGCGTATATGACGAGGTTTTTCCGGAGTCGCTTTCTGGGCGCTCAGGTGAATCCAAATGCGTCCATTTCCCTCTATGGCCTGAGCCGCATTGGCTAATATATTCACTAGAACTTGATTGATCTGCGAAGCATAACACCATATCGGTGGAACTGTTTCGTAGTTCTTGATAATTTTGATTCGGTTCTTAATTTCTCCACCGAGAATTTCTAAAGTGGTATCGAGGGCTTCACGTAAATCAACCTCTTTTAATTGCGATTCATCCAATCTAGAGAAGTTCCGTAGTCCCACAACGATGTCTCGTGTGCGCTGGGCTCCGTCTTCACACGAACGGATCAGTAAGGGCAAATCTTTTTTAATATACTCATAATCGTAAGCCTGCTTGATCTCGTTAATCTTTTCTGGATTCTGTTCGATCTCATCAATGATCTTAAATAATTTCTGGGAATAATCTTTTAAATGTCCTGTGTTACTGTAGATAAAACCAATCGGATTATTCAATTCGTGCGCCACCCCTGCTACCAGTTGCCCTAGGCTGGTCATCTTAGCCGAATGCACTAACTTCGCCTGAGCCGCTTTCAAGTTCAGGTTCGCTTTTTCGAGCTCTTTGATTTTCTTTCGCAAGTCATGTTTCGCTCGATAAATTTTATAGCTCATCTGATTAAACGTGCGGGTCAATCTGCCGATTTCTGTTTTGTTTTTAACTGCCAATTGAATTGGTTTTTCTGTCTTATCAAATGCCTGCAAACCATCAATCAATTCATTAATCGGCCGCAATAACACGGTGGTGCTAATCACGATTGTGATAATCAGGAACAGCGCCACTAAACTGATGACACCGATGAAGGCCACATTAATATTTTGTAGAACTTCTAAGGAGCCTTTTTTGCTCATACCAATACCCAGAAAAAAGACCGACTTATCCCACAGCAGTGGCTGTATAATAAATCCGTAGGGCGTGTCTTGGCTTTTGATATTTAAAATTTGGTCTTCGTCATGCAACGATTGCCCCTGTTGCACCAAAGAGCGAATATCTGCATTCGGCAAATAGAATGTCGATGCCAAAATTTTATTCTGCGAATTATCTAATAAGAAAAGCTCAGACTTGATTTTATTTTTAACTCGCATAAGAAACAGTGATTTCAAATCTATTCGCTGTTCTATATAGCCTTGGATTTCACCTTCTGTGTTTTTAAACTTACTAAGTAACACCAGCGTTAATCCGTCCGTATTGCTTTCGACAACGGTGCCGAGTTCGTCTTGATTTGCTAAGTGTTTTACTTCATCTTCACGTAGGACTTGGTCTTCTGAAAAGATAAATTGTGATTGCAGGTTGTTCTGACGATCACGATTTAAAATGAGTAACTTTTGCCCGCTTGGTGAATACAAAGAAGCTGAATTTAGAAAACTTAAGCTGAGCCCTGCATAAGAAAAGTCTTTTAAAAATCTACGATTGGATTGCACTAAAGCTTCAACAAATTGACTTGAACTGGCCAAGGCTTCTTGATTGTTTTTAAGTTGTTGATAGTAATCCGAAACAATGACAGCCACTTCTCGTCCGTTGGATTGAAGTCGCTGCAATTGTTCACTTTCAATAGCCTGCTGAAATTGCCGTAACGAATACCATGAAATTAAAACCAACGGCAGAATAGAAAATACAAAAAACCATGTGATCAATACTGATCTTAAAGATGAAAACCGAAATGGATTCTTAATCTTCACTATTTTTGCTCGACTTCGATAATAAAGCGTCTGCTGCCCGCCGGAATAGAGCGCGGATGTTTTTCAAATTTTAAAACTAACTTACCCAGTCGGCGAAAGCTGCTATTGGCTTCGGCGATGCTTTTTTCAGGAATGACGTAGTGATAATACGCCACTTTTTCAGATTTTTTCCAACCCAGAGCCACTTCACCGGCTTTTGTCGCACCCAATTTTTGCAACTGCTGCATCAACTGCGAGTTGGCTGTGTCCACATCATCAACAATCAGGTGACCTCTAAATAATCCACCCGCTTCGCTAGGAAGACTCTCTTCTGCCGCCACAGACGCTACTGGCGTTGATGCGGCTGGAGTCGAAACTGGAGGTGTGCTGACAACAGGCTCACTGGGTTTCGGTGTTGCCGCGATAACTGGAGGGACTTCATTCGGCGTTACTTCCGCCACAGTTTCTGGTGGTAATTCGCTTAGATTGGCCTCTTCGGAAGGAATTTCCGAAGGCGGAGCTTCTTCAGGCACAGACCCCTGAGCAATCTCAGGATGATCTGGAACCGGAGTTTCAGATCGTTTATCTAATGCACCGATAACTAGGGTCTGCTCGCGATTTTGCAAGTAAGGAAGTACACCGGTGTATTGAAGAATGCCAACAACTGTAACGCCACATAAAATAGCCGCAAGTGCCACCCAAGTTCTTTTCTTTTTATAAAAAAGACGCGAGTCACGCGTTGCCGCTTCATTTGCTAAAGCATCAGTTCCGTTTCCTTTACGCGCCTTCGCTTCGCCTGTACGTTGCACTTTCAAATTCTGTATTTGATTGATAATGCGACTGTACTCTTCTTTTGTAACTTGTAGGATTGGGTAAAGCTCAAGACCAGCCCGTACTTTTTCATGGTCTTCTTCAGAAAGAAGTCCCAAACAGTATTCAATTAAATTTTCGTAGGTATACAGATAAGAAATTTTTAAATCGTTTTGTTTTTTGAAGTTTAACTGTTCGTTGTACTTCAGCTTAGAACTGTTTTGCGCTAATTTCTTAAAAACCTGATGGAATAAAAACTGAGCTTTATCCGGAGATAACTTCAACAGCGGAGCGATCTCGAGCATCTTCATTTCGAAGATCAACACACCAACAAAAATCACCAGTTGTTTTTTTTGAGAGTTTTTATAAATAACTTTCCATTGATCGATCTGATCAAACTCAAACTCTTGAAAAGCCAAATTTGAACTGACAGGTGGGATGCGCTCCATCACCTGAACCAGTTTGGCAAAAATAGCCTCTTTTTTGTTTTGGTTGATCAGACTCTCTGATTGCTGAACGATACCCTGATAAATATCAAATGCCTGAGACGCATGAGGGTACAATAAATGAACTGCCAACCAGAGTCGACTATCCGTCGAAGTAAACATATTCAAATACTAGTCTATTGTTAACTGGCTGAGAAGATCTAATTGATCCAAAACCTTGCCAGATCCCATTACGACACATGTTAGAGGGTCTTCTGCAATCGAGACAGGTAATCCTGTTCTTTCGCGTAAAAGAACGTCTAAATTTGCTAACAAGGCTCCACCGCCAGTCAACACGATTCCGTTGTCTACGATATCCGATGCCAATTCAGGAGGCGTCTTTTCTAGAGCCGTTCTAACAGCATCCACAACCTCAGCCAATGGGTCCATCAAGGCGTCGTTAATTTGTGTGCTTGTGATCTCGATGGTCTTTGGAGCTCCAGCCACTAAATCGCGACCTTTAACTTCCATTGTACGCTCTTGATCAAATGGATACGCATTTCCAATTTGTAATTTGATAGATTCCGCAGTTCTTTCACCGATCAATAAATTGAACTGACGGCGAACATAGTTCACAATCGCTTCGTCAAATTTATCACCAGCAACTTTGATTGATTTACAGTAAACAATACCACCAAGAGAGATAACAGCCACACCTGTGGTACCACCGCCCATATCAACCACCATATTTCCAGATGGCTCTGTGATAGGAAGGCCCGCGCCGATAGCTGCTGCCATTGGCTCTTCGATCAAATAAACTTCACGTGCGCCCGCAGATTGGGCCGCTTCTTTTACCGCGCGTTTTTCAACCTGTGTGATCCCAAAAGGAACGCAGATGATAATGCGTGGTCTAACTAGGGCTTTCTTTTCGCCCATAGCTTTTTGAATGAAGTATTTCAGCATCGAAGAGGTCACTTCGAAGTCCGCAATAACTCCATCTTTGATTGGACGGATCGCCACGATACTTCCCGGTGTACGACCCAACATTTCTTTCGCTTCTTTTCCGACAGCTAAAACGCGATTCTGCATGCCGCGATAATTTTTTTGAACAGCAACCACTGATGGTTCGTCCAAAATAATTCCACGCCCTTTTACATAAACCAATGTGTTAGCGGTACCGAGGTCGATAGCGATGTCATTAGAAAAATAGTCTGCAAATTTGTCAAAAAAACTCATGATGTATAAAAAGTCTAAAAACTATGAAAAGCAGAGTCAATGCAGATATTTAACGCAAGCCGACTTCTGGACAACCTCAGAGTCGGCGCCTCGACCTGCCCAGCTTAAAAAGTGAAGACCTTCTTTTCGTCATTTTGTTGAACTTCGATTTCTTTAATCTCTGCACTGACAACAAGTTCGCTCAACTTAATTGTACCTAGACTTTTTTTCACAAGCTGAGTTTGCTTCGGATCAAATCTAAGTAAAACTGTTTTCACTCGTGAACTTCCCAAATCAGTAGTGATTTGACGGGCAAACTCCTCTGGAACGGCTAGGAATTTTAATTTAGCTGAATTCGTCGGCTTAATTTTGATTGTATTTGGAATACTATCTTTTTTCTTGTAGTCCACTCTCATAGCGCAACCTGTGACATAGGCACTTGGAGGACCACCTAGACCTCCACCGAAACCCATCCCGCCAGAGAAATGGTCCTCAAGCGTTCCATTTTCAAGACGGATATCCAGAGGGAATCCCTTTTTCTTCATATCGTAAGTACCAAATTTTACTTTAGCCAAAATCGACTGACGCCCTGCTGGTTGGGCCAATGCCGCTGCAAATTCTTTTTCTTTTTTAGTTTTTTCTTCTGCATATTGAAACTCATCATTACGAATAGACTGGTAATCGGAATCTGAGATCATCCACCAATTTTCTAGTTCTGCCTTTTGTTTGGGCTTAGCTAAACCACGCACATAATTCAAATAGGAAGGACCGCACTCAACCCAGTTCTCCTGTGGCTCTTCACTGATCGCCACCTCGTCCGCTGTGACGTCTTCTGCGGCCGTTACATCTTCTACAGCAGCTTCTTCAGCGTGAGCCACTGGATTCATTGTCACTAAAGATATCAACATTGTAATGGCGAATGCCTTTTTCATTTTCTACTCCTTCTGGAATCGATAGGCCTCTCGGCCATATCGAAATTTGATCTATCTTAGATAAGCTCATTTCAAAACACCATCATATTTAGGTTACCTCTACCTTTGTTCCTCCTCCGAAAGAGGCTTCAGCCAGACTAAAGTCGATCAAAAGAAAAAGGCAGCTTTAAGCTGCCTTTTTCTTTGTTCAGTTAAATTTTATTCTAGGGTGTTGCTGCGCTGACTATTGCACAGTACAAGTCACGTCGATACGAGCCACTCGGTCATTGGCTTTCAAGACTGCAGCTGATCTTAAAGACGATGTTGTTACAAGCGTTGGACCGAAATCGCGATCCAAAACAGCTGTGTAAGTGATATCACTGCCATTTAACTTAGCTGATACTGCCTGTGAAATTTGGAACTCTTGACCATTGGCAATTGAATTCAATGGTGTGATGAATTCGATTTCTTCACGAGGAGTTCCAATAATTTTTGATTCTCCGACGCATACAAGATTGCGACCATTGATAGGAGCCGAACCACCTTGACGAGGCTGCGCTTGGTTGCTGTTACGGCATGAAATCTTCATGTATAAACCTTCAGCTAAAGCTTCCAATTGCACTCCACGACTTGCAGATCCCGTCTTAACGATACGTACACTTTCATCACTGACTTTCATGCCTTCGCTGCGCAATTCAATTTGTGCATCTGTCGACTGACCGCGAGCCGGTTTATATGTCATTGATAAATTACCAAACTTACCCACATCTAAACCTAAGAACTTTCTTCTTAAATCTACACGTTGTTGTGAAGTAGAACTCATCGTGATCAAAGCCGTTGTTTTTGGAATACTCACATTACTATTGAACCAACGGCGGCTGGAAGTTCTTTGCGCTTCAAAGTCACATTGAAGGGAAACATATCCCATATCCATCCCCGGTTGGTTTGGATTCATCGGGTTTGTTGGATTTTGTGGATTGTTAGGGTCCATGGGATTATTGGAACCGGGTAAGTTTTGACCCCATTGATCTGTAACACCTTCACAATATTGTGCAATTGTCGAATTGATAGCACCATCGACAACACAACCTGTATTACCAAATGACATAGATGAATTTTCAGAGCGCAACTGATAAATCTGACTGCATAGATTGATGCGATCATTGGGATTATAACTCTTAGATAAAGTCGAGCAGCGATTACCTGTCATCTGATTGACTCCGTAACAGGTCAGCGTTCCATTATTAAGGTCACAAAACGAATTCGCATCTTGAGACATGATTCGCCCTTGCTGAACGGCCGAGTTGTTATTGTCGTTTCTGTTGTTTGGCGGACAGGCCGTCAAAAAACCTAAACTCAACATTAAAACAGCTTGTGTGACTAACTTATGCTTCATATAAGCTCCTCTGCATTAAAATGCATTTGCAGCAAATACGCCGACCTCAAATGTCGTCTTATTTTCGTACATGGATTTTTTGCTGTTAAACTTTTAAACAGTGACCAAAATTCGTTTCATTTTGAGCGGCCAAATTCATTCAAGAACTGCTATTGAGTATCCGATAGGACTTATATATGGATGCCATGATTGATGTCTTTAGCGCTATATTAAAGCTCAGCTTTATCGGTGGAGCAGTCTTTTTCGTAGTTTCAACACTACGGGCGCATAAACATAATAATGCCAAGCAAGAGATCTTAAACTTGCAAGCGCTTCTTTCGCAGTATCGTCTATCTTTAAAGTCTAAAGTGAAGAAAAAAGCCAATATCTTACGCGCGACATTTCGCGTGCCGCCTCCGCAAGGTGACCTTGTCGATGTGGCCTTACACGACATGTGCAATAATCCTTTTGAAAGAGGGGCTGACTTCCAAAGTTATTTCGACTTGAGCCGTAGGGTTATTCAATACTTACAAATGGATAATGGCACTGAGCCTGAAGACATGCCCGATGTTCAGAACGATTTCATGTGCTCGGATTTTAAAACAGAGCTGGATATCGCACGCCTGATTAAAGACATGTACGATCTAAGTGAAAAAATTAACTCAAAAATTTCTGAGCACAATAATGGTGTCCGCAAGGCTTCTCAGAAAATTCCTCGTGTGCAAGCTTTAGTTTTTCCCTCTTTGATTGACGTTAATCGCATCTTCTCGAGCAATAGCGAAGAAGATGTCGCGGCCTAATCATCTACTCGTACTAGCGTAAATTATAACCTTGAAATCCATTTTGAATTTTAGCGCCTTGTTTTGCAAAGTCAGCGAGATCTTGTCCGCAGCGACCTTGCATAAAGCCCTCTAGATATCCCATCGAAGCCAATAACGAATCCAAGTAATCGATTTCATCCGCAGAAAGGATCACCTTCTGATTCGGATTCACACGCATGATATCGCGGTGAAAGTGACGACGGGAATAACACGAAAAGAAACCCACAACTTGATCAGGATTACGAGACTGCCCCATCAGATCTAAAAAGCGTTTGATGCCATCACGTCTGACTTCATAGTGGCCTGTGTAATTGGTTTTATTTTGGCGATTTAAGATCGGTGGGTTGAAATCAGGTCCACCTCCATTGCGCGAGTGACCATTATAAAATACGATATCCGCCCGCCCTAAAGCTCCGAAGAAATTTTGCTCGGATTGACGAGTTAATTGAGACTGACGTGTTACCAACGTTCCTTTATTCGCCGTGAAACTTTCAGAGGCCGAAGCATGAGTCAGTGTCATTTTCACATTGACTGGGCGCTGATCTAAAAAAATCGTCTTAGATAGCACCACTAATCCTTGCTCTGGATTTCCGGACTCGGCGAACTCACAAATCTGCTGGCCTTGATTCACGCATGGGCGTTTCATAAAACCACGAATCACATGGAAAACCGCGATGTCTAAACTTGGCGACAGACCATAGTTGCGTCCATCAAAATGAACTTCTTTCCCCTGTGTATCATCGAAATATCCTAGAGCGTAACGAACATCCATTTCGCCCTTAGCTATGGCTTGAGTGTAAATGCCACCGCATTTTTCAGCTACACCTGTAGAAGCCGGTGGAGACATCTGCGTTTTACGATTGACCTGCTGAAAATAGCGAGTGAGTTCTAGTGGCCACCAATAGTCATAATTATATATAGCCGCTTGAGTGCTTAAACTTAAAAGTAGAATAAAAGAAAGAATCCCAAAACGCATGGGGCCGAGTTTATCACCTCGGCCTTCACCTGATAAGGGGACTGTAATTTTTTACGGGTTGTCTAAACTGTAGACACTATCCGTGTAGAGGTCTCGTGGATTCGGTTGTGCGAATCGTCCATGAAACCAATTTGCAATCGCCTGCTTCTGATCACCAATACCCAAAACAGCGAAGATCGTTAAACCATGATCTACAGCGTAAAATCCGGTTTCTTTCGGTGAGCCCACCGCACGATAGAAAGCCATTTGATTTGCTGATGGCACAGCTTTGTCATTGCGGGATAAGTAAAGCTTAATACTTTCAGGCACAATCAGCGGAGCAAAGTGCAACGGATCTAGAGTGATATGTTGATTGAGGTAATGTTCATACTCCGCCTCATTTTTTAAATTTTCGGCAGCCATACGTCCACGTTTAATGCGAATAATCGGCTGTTGATCGCTATAGGCCAATGTGTTGGGAACATCGCCACCATTCACAATGAATGTTGCCGCTGACACCTCAGGCATAACTCCGTAAGCGATGGACCCTAAGATTCCCCCAAGGCTCGCACCAAACAATCCTACTTTGCGTGTATTAATATTCGGGAAAGCTTGGGCTACTAAAATTCCGCCCTTAACCGCAGACACCACACGGCGAGGTGTATGATCATGATCTGTAACCGGCATCAGAGTATTGCTATCTAATCCCGTAAAATCATTCAGAATAACAAATGCAGCAATGTTATTACGGCAAAAGGCCATAGCCATCGCACGATCCAGCTGATTACTTCCCCCCAATGGCGGCAGCATAAAGACAACTGGCACATTCGCTTTGTTGGGAACATAGGCCTGAGCTTGCACACGATAAGGTGTTTCGCGCTGAGGATAAGTCGTATCGTAATGTACATCTTGAGCTTTACAACCCACCTGCTGAGGGAACTTATGCACTTGTACTTGTGGAGTGTATTGGAATTGCACTAGAAGTTCAGCGCGGCGTTCATCGCTGATTGGAGTATAGGCTAATAACTGTGGAGCTAAAGCTAGAATCGCCAACATCACGATCGTGTTTTTCATGTTTTCCCCTCGATAAGATATAATTCTAGAAAGCAGCTGAAAAACCAGTCAAACAAAAAGCCAAAAAATATCGCAGACAGTTGCACGATTCTGATCGATTTATTTTTCTAACTGGAATTTTTCAAAACGATGCAGAGATTCTTCAATATATTGACGATTGGAACTAGACTTATGGCGGGGACGCCAATGCCAACTTTGCACCCGCAACTTCTGCTGCTCGCGGTCCGTTTTTAAATCTAACATCGCGATAATGTTATTTCCGTGCAATACCGGCAAAGTAAAATAGCCGTAACGACGCTTCGCTGGCGGCACATAAGCTTCAAAGATATGTTCATAATCAAAAATCATGTTCAGACGTTTGCGTTGAATAATCAGTGGATCAAAGGGTGAAAGAATATGAAGCTGCTCACTGACATCGTTCCATGTGTCGTCATACACCTCGAGTAACATCCAAAAAGCCACTTTTTCACAATTTGAAATTTTAACTGGCTGCAAGATCTTTTTATTTTCTAAATCCTTTAGATGAGACAGAACTTCTTTTTTAATATGAGACTCTAAATAGCAAATAGAATCGACACTGACAAAACCCTGTGCCTTCAACGCTCGTTGAACAATAAACTGGATGTACTCTTTTGGGCTTGCGGCTTTAGGTCGCTCTTCCCAATCAAAGTGACGATCTGTTAGTTCGTAACTTTTGAGCATGCCTTGACGTTTACTGATGGTGAAGTCTCCGCGGTGAAATCCCAATTGCAGCGCTTTTTTCGAAGGTTTCTTGCTTGCCCACAGATGTGATTTTTCGACTAAAACATCGTCTTGAATATCACGAATTGATAGCGCACCTTCCGATTTGATCAAACGCAAAACTTTTTGCATCTCGGACGAAGTGACTGAACCAAACCACGAACCGGCATTCTTTTTATAGCGCGACATTCGTGGCCGAAAATAACGATAGTGGGATGTGGGCACATAAGATAAGGCATGTGTCCAATACTCAAAAACAGTTTTCTCTTCTGACTGTGCTCGTTGCAAATCACTTTTCTTATAGTTCGGAATTCGACTGAAAAGAATATGATGATGAGAACGCTCAATCACATGAATTGTATCAATTTGAACATATCCCAATTGCTCGACGGCCTTTTCTACTGCCTTAACCCCTTTACCAAACGGCTGCAATTGATCTAGCTTCTGAGCTTGAATCCATATATTACGCGCCTGTGTTTGAGTGAGCTTTAGCATAGACTTCATTGAACCATTTTCTCAAAACAAGGCAAGTCTCGACTCAAGTTGCCCCTGAGAATATCCGAAAAATTAAAGCGAGTTAACTTTACATCAAGGACAATCGAAATGAGCTTCTTAAAACCACACGTTTACCTTCTATCCAGCTTATTAGTTTTGGCATCTTGCCAAAAAAGTAATTTAAATGATTTACAAGAAGCGCAAAGTTGCCTAAACCGTGCCTCTGCAGCAGAAGCGCGTGGTTGTGTTTCTAAGATCAGTGGCGATAACAGCCCTCAGGCCAACAGTTTAAAATGTGCCGCGATCTTTATTTCAGAGGGCTATGGCGATGCGGCTTCCTTTGTAAATGCCATTGAAAGTATCAATAATAACTCAGGTAGTTGTACTGGTGGTTGCTCTTCAACGATTAACGCCTTAAATGCTTTGAATTTCAAAAGTGCAGATCCCACGGATCCAACGGGTCGAGCGACTAACAACGCCACAGCTACAGAAGCGTTCAATGTTTGCAGTCTTTCCGGTGTGAAGTTTTACACTCAGATTAGTTCCCTTTTTAAAATCGGAACTGAAGTTTCGATGCTGGTTTATAAGAATGGTGGCCCTGGTGGTGCGACTCCATCAGAAGATGAAATCAAAGCTCAAATTGGAAATATGGACAGCGTGCAGTTAGGAACTGTGGTTACGACAACTTACAATACCGCTTGCCAAGATATCGAAAAAGCTTCCGATGCCACTAAGAAGTACTGTGCCGAACTGAAGTCAGCTGTTGAAAATCCAAATGCGACTCCGCAAGGTATTGGGGATTGTTTAAAAGAGAAACTAAAAGATCCTGATTATATCTGCACTTAATTGTTATTGCTCGATGGGTCTTTTAGCGAAAGCCTTACTTTCGCGCACGATTCATAGACTTTGTGTCTTATGCCCGAAGTTCTGTGTTGGTATGGCATGTTAGCTGTAATGCTGCATCGAACCGACACCCAACTTCGGGAACGAAACACATCCTCATCCTAGCCGATAGGGATGTAGCCGCGATCTGGACTGGACTGAGTTAGAAATTAAATCCCACTTTAGCGGCGGTTACGCGGCTTTCGCGTTTTTGATCTAATGTTCCAGCCTCTTCACCATAAGTCACGATATCTAAATTAAGAACGCCGAAAAGGAAACTTGCTCCGGCTGTGAAATACATCTGATTTAGGCCCGCGCGCAACTGTGTTTTAAACCATGTGTTTGGCGAGTAATCGAATTCGATACCTGTGTGAAACACGCGATTAAATGTTGTGGCACCAGGGTAACCTAAATTACGGAAATCGATCATGTAACGAATCGCAAAATCATCCCAGTCTACGATTTTGTACTGAGCACCAACGTCCACTGTTCTTTCCAATTTACTTGGCTTGTCTACAGCATCTTTGTTTATCATTTTCGACTGTGAAAAGTCTCCGCCGATAACGTTATGAACGACGACACCAAATGACAGCGGATAAGATGGCACCACGTCATATCCATCTTGGGCCACAGCGGGTTTTTGTTCCGCCGGAGCAGAAACTGGTTCTTCTGCTTGTGCTGGCTCTGATAAATTCGGTTGAATATCTTGAGGCACAGGAACCGGAGTTGTCCCTGGGGCAGAATTAGTAATAGCACCAACTGGCTCTGGAACTGTATTTTCTGGTCCTTGCTGCGCCACTACAGTTTCAGATTGTTCAGGTTGTTCAGACTGTGGCGTACGCGTTTCATCGGCTGTTGCCTCTGTTGGCGTCGTCTCTGCTGGTGCCGTGTCTTCAGTTGGAGTCTCTGGAGCTGTTTCTGCCACAGGTGCCGTGTCAACTGCAGTGGCTTCTGCTGGTGGAGCTACTGACGTAGATGTTGTTGTGGCTGGCGATTCTACTTTTTGGCGAGCCACACGTTTGGTGAACCAATCTGGTGTCCACATGAAGCCTAAGTCAAAATCAATTTTATTTCCTTCGCGGAAACGCTTTGAGCTGAGCATGTTAGGGTCTGTAGCTAATTCAAATGCAGGCAGAATTTCTTCTACAGAAACGCGATGAATGTATTTTGCCGTAATACCCACATCCAATGTGCTTGTTAAATTGTGACCATAACCAAACGCTAAGATGCTATCCCCTTTAACGTTTAAATCTAATGCCGGTCCAACTTGTCTATTGATGTACATATCAACGGTTAAGTCCGCAGGTAAAATAGCGACACCCCAGTTACGACGGATCCAAAACATTTCTAAAGCCTGTAGTTTTCCACCTAAAGACTCACCATAATATTTTTCCAATACATCCGATACCGCTTGCGCCTTATCTGCATCCGTACCCGGAGTATCTGAAGCTTTTTTAATATCATCAACTACTGTCATCGTTTTAGAAGAAACACCGCCACCAGCTAAAGTGATCTGTACTTCGTTGTGTTTCTTACGAGCGAAACCAGCAGGGTTGTACATAATCAAAGAATAATCATCTGCAACCGCAGTAAAGGCATTTCCCATTCCCAGTGCACGTAAGGACGAATATGGGTTATGAATTTTGTTACTTAATGACTGAGCCTTCGCCGTTGTAAAAGCCCCTGTTAAAGCCAATGCCAACATCACACCAAAAATCGTTTTCATAAACTTCCTTTGATCTTAAATCACGTATTTCTATGCACTTAAATAGACTTTTTTATATTTACAGAAAGAGGTTTTTTTGTGTATTGAAGTTTTGTGGCGGCTAGTCTAGTCGCTTAATTCTTGGGCTCCTGACCCGACTTTTACCTAGAAAGTATTAGCTTAATTGGTTGATTTCATATTCTTTTAAAATCGCACCAGTTGGAACTT
Source organism: Pseudobdellovibrio exovorus JSS (assembly GCF_000348725.1). NCBI lineage: Bacteria > Pseudomonadati > Bdellovibrionota > Bdellovibrionia > Bdellovibrionales > Pseudobdellovibrionaceae > Pseudobdellovibrio > Pseudobdellovibrio exovorus. Next base: position 367,773 of record NC_020813.1, on the reverse strand, counting down.
CGACCACATCACCACATTCGCGGCCGATAAGAGCTTTTCCTAAGGGACTTTCTGGAGTAATAACCTGCACCCCTTGCCCTTCAATTTGAACGGACAACCCGCCCCCACGAGGGAGAAGAAATACCAGTTGCGATTTATCTTGGTGTTGAATTTCAATCAGTGCTGTTAAAGCAATTTTAGAATCTTCTTTGAATTCTCGCAGTTGAAGATTTTCGAACATGTCCAATGTCAGCTTAATATCGGCAGCTCGTTTCGCTTGAGCACCTGCCAAGTACGACGCTTCCAACCCCCGCGTGTCGTATTTATTTTCAGCTTTGTTGTCTTCATGTGTGGCCACATCATACGTATTGCGAGCCGCTGTTAATGCCGACTCTAGATCTTGACGAGTTTTGTCTTTTAATAATTTTAGAAGTTGTGATTTGTTCAGCATGGAATTTAAGCTTGTGTATCCCGCTGACTTTTTCGTGTCCAAATGAATGACAACACACCCACCATTAAAAATCCGTACATGATTTGCACCCACAATGGAATCGTTGGCTTAGAGTAAACAAAGTAGGCTCCAATAAGCATCATCGATGTTGCCAGCATTTTATGACGAACACGGATAACTTGATGTTTGCGCCAGTCCACTATCGGAGGTCCTAAGTAACGATGTTGAATCAACCAATCATGGAAACGATCCGAGCCCCGCTCGTAACAATAAGCTGTAATCAATAAGAAAACTGTCGTCGGCAAAAGAGGTAAAAAGGCACCTATTATTCCGAGCGCTAAGGACAATGTTCCCACACTTAGATATAAGTACTTTTTTAATCCTGTTGCTGCTTTTAAAGTCTTAGACGCGGACATGCCGCAAGACTAACCCATTCACTCTGGCGCGGCAATGCTTTTAACTATCCAATAAAGCATATAGCCAACCCACACAATGACGATGGCCCGCGCACAATACCTTTTGATTTTAGCTGAGCGCTCAGCATCAAGATGCAACTGTTTGTTGTCACTTTCAGCTTCATTTTGTCGGTCACGCAGAAATTCTGGTGGGACTTCCTGTTTTTGAATAAACTTTTGTGAAAAGGCTGACTCTTGTTCTGACGACCACTGCAAAATTTGAATATAAAAAACCTGAGCTAAAAAAACTTCCGTTCGCCAGTGAGCTTGATTCACAAGATTCTGTCCATCACTTCTACGGAACTCTTTTTCTTTATCTTCATCTTTTAAAACTTCAAATTTTATATTTTGATCTTTTAACCACGAAACAACGTTTTCACATTCTTGAGGTGTGTAAGGGCCATACATCATGGTCCAGCTTCTCCTGTTAAAGTAATGAGCTTTTGTGGCATGATCTGCCCATTACTTTCATAGCTGATGGCTAATGTCGCATTGTGAACAGCGGCCACACTGGGCTGATACACAACTTGAATATCACAAGTAAACAACGGCTCCATTATTATCGGAATGTTTATATTTCCACAGGTCTGCGAAAGCACCGTGAATGCAGTTGGATCTGCACCAGTAAGAGAAAATATAATATTTTCCGCACGCCCAGTCCCTGTCACATTTGTCAAAGTAATCGGCTGTGCCGTCGAAGGTGTTGCAGCAAGATTTGGGATACTCAATACAATGGTCGCTGATGACGCTATCAAGTTGGCTTGTTCAGGTATAGCCGTTGCTGTTATATCCAGTCGAGTCTCGACATGGCCGGCTCCCGCTTGATTGTAGCTCACAACAAGAGCTGTATTAATCAAAGGGCCCACACCAATAGGAGTTATCGTCAATCGCACAGTGCAACTGTCATCGACAGCAAGAAAATTTGCACCTGCAGGACAATTTATATTATTAACTACTAGCTCTGCAGCGGTTGAAGTGAGCGTAATATTTTCTGCTGCGCTAGAGCCTATATTTTTCAATGTGATTATTTTGTCTATGGAATGACTCACCATAATGTTCGGTAGGAACAAAGAGCTCCCTATTGGTGTGCTGATATCCAATGCCTGTAATAATGGCCCCGCCGGTGGTCGTAGTAATGGGCCTAGGCGCATGCCCCCAATATCTTGAAGTTCGCCAGACCGAGTTGGGCACACAATGTAGCGCAAAGTGGATTCGCTTTGTTCTGATCCTAGAGTGGTCGAAAATTCAATCTCTCCGCCAGTTTGTATATTCGACGAAGTCACTGGATTTTCTATAAATGCATTTTCCTGTAACCACTTTTCGCTGCAGCGAATGTCATCAGCAAATGGCGTCGCTGTTTTGAATAAGCGGATTCCATCAAAAAGATTTGATCCAGATATTCCCGTCCCTGTCGGAGAGAAAAGACCCGCCATCGCTTTAATTGTGTATGTCGGATTGTTATAAGTCCCTATAAATTTGTACTTCTGAACAATTCCCTCTTCTGCGAAGGCGGTGAAGACTCCTGATATAGCAATCGCCATATCATTTCCTTTCCCCGCAAACTGATCTTTAAAAATAGAAATTTGGTCGCTGGTGTATAACTTATTATTAAGAAAGCTACCACAAGCAGCGGCCGTGGCTCCACCTGTTGCATAGATGTGCGGAGGACTACCCGTCGCACTGGGCTGGTGATGGTACAAAATATTTCGGTTACTGACTGAGTTAGGATCAGCTTCTGTATACAGTGAAGCGTAACTGGTGGCATACGTTGCTGGTGAGTTATTCTGCACGCACACTTTTTTCCCGTTGAGCAAACTGCTATTCGCCGAGAAAAAACCGTAGACAATATCAAAACCTCCAGAAGCCATTTTAAAGTTAGCTCCCGAAGAACCATCATCATAGTAATAAACTTTGGGTCGCGTAAAATGCACGACATGTGCCGCTGATGTCACATTGTTTTTTACAGTATTTGTAGACATCTTACTCATCAAGATGGCACCAGATGAATTGAGTTTGTATGTTAGAGGAATGTTTTCAGAGGCCAACCACTTAAACCAACCATTAACAACTTCACCCGATGGCATTTGCAGCACCAAACCAGAGGACGGATGCTCGTAAGAAATATCAACTATACCTGTGGGTCCTGCATTCGCCTGAGTTAAATAGCGACCTGCAATCGTGGCAGGAATAAAAGCTCCTATGCTGGCGAGTTTTAAAACAATCGGCGGCGGTTCTGCCGAAAGCAAATTAACAGTGGTACTTCCATATTGGATAGAAGCTGTCACCATATCACTGCCTGTCACCTGACCAATATACAAGGCCAATATCTGAATGCGGCGATTATTACCACCTGGAACCTCTAATGAAATAGCCGTATCGAGTTCTGTGCCGATCTGACTTGTAGAGCTGTGTTTTTGTTTGAAGCTAATTGTTTTGAATTCGTCACCATCAACATGTACTGTGATCGACTTCAAACACGGATTACAACTTCCACTTAGGCTCGATGAGCTGCTGTTAAAGGCTGCGCTCTTAGAATTCACCCCTTGTGACTGTGAATAGGATGGAAGTTGCAAAGATACTGTCGACATATCTGATGCAGCACGCGTACACGAGGATGACCATAATGCCATTCCCAAAGCCAAAATCAGAGTAGAAAGACCATGCCACGTGCAACGAATCATATTTCTATTTATCGACTTTTTTCGATTTTATCTTAATCAATCCAATGTACTATTTTGATATTATGGGAAGACTTTCCCTAAATAAAGGCCGCCAACACCTGTTAAGTTCCCTGATTTCGTTGGACACACGGCAAAAGCAAACTGAGATGAATTATAACCTGTAGGAACTGTGAATTTCACATTGTTTTCAAGAGTCGCAAAAAGCTGTGGACTATCAAGAAGCAATAGCTCTGTATAACCATCACGATCTAAAAGCTTTTCATGACAATTAACTGCGGCTTTAACATTTTGGCTCGAATCATCATCTTCTTTTATGTACACGCGAACACTGTCGTAAGAAGATGTTAAACCAAAGCCAAACAGATCAGTTACAGTTTGTAGATAAACCTGATTGCCACTGCGTTGAAACTTAGTAACTACGCCATTGTCATATAACATTGAGAAAGGACCGCCTAAGCCGCGCGCCACTTCTTCGCCGTGAGCATTAAACTGATCTACTGTGATATTGATTTGGTTGGGATTTATTAATTTCATTGGGTTCGAGAAATAACAGCCTGAATTCTGCGACATGCCCCCTGTCACATATATTTTTTGACTGTTAGCTGTATCACTGTAATCGACATTCGGCGCTACTTGCGCTGGCTGGGTCACAAGGTTGCCCACACTTATCGCTCCTGCAACTTTTTGCTTACAGATCACACCGCCACTCGTTTCAGCCGCAGGCCCGAAGTAGCCGAAAACAAGATTGCGACTTTCTTTGACTAGTTTAAATACGTAAGCATTTTCATTTGTATCATAGATCTTACGATAATAATTAACTGGGCGATGAACATGGGCTATTCTTGGCGAGCCATTAGACCCAGTTGCTATAATCTGATTTTCGATTTCTGCCTTAAATGTTTCTGTCGTTACATTCTGAAAAAATGGGCTTCGTGCCTGTGCGAGTCTATAAGTAATAGGAAAATTTTCAGAGGCATTAAAACTGAACCATCCATTTACCATTTCACCGACAACGCCTAAGTTCAAAGTTAACCCTGAAGGCGCATGCAGAAGATCCCCATAGACGCTTCCAGTAAGTCCTCCATTGGCATTAGACATATAGCGACCTTGTATTGAGCCTTGGCGAAATTGTCCAACTTTAGAAAGATTCAAAACAATCGGAGGAGGCTCTGGTGAAAGTAAGTCTACTTTCACAGTTCCGTAGTGAACAAAATACTCGGCCTCATTTTCATCGTCTGAGTTGTGCCGATAGAGCGCTAACACTTTAATTACACGTCCCGTGCCTCCGGGAACTTCAAAGCTAATGCTGGTCTCGATCGACGCAAAATTTTGTTCAAAATTAGGATGGTAAGCCTGATGGCTCAGTGTCGCAAAATCACTGCCTTCAATACTGATCGCCACTGACTTTAAACACGGGTTACATAAAACCGCTATCGCATTGCTTTTCTGAGAATGAGAAGACGAACCCTGCTGGCTGTATTGTGGTAACTGCAAAGAAACTGTTGAAGAGTTAGAAGTCGCGCGATCACACGACGCCAACGCTCCCCCTAAAATCATCACCAACATAATACGAGACCATAGGTTCAGTTTCATGTAATTCTTATCGACCTTCATCCAGTAAACTTAAGCTCTGACTCATATTCAGACGGCTCATAACAAAGAGCTGTTTCATAAAAAGAATTTCCATGAAAAAGACGATCTCTTTTACAAAAAATCTTGATTTGCCCTGAGCTTGACCCGATTTTCTGAACGACAGATACTAGTTCTAAGGTCACACAACAGGGCAGGTACAACATGGATATCGACATCAACGAAATTTTGAATCACCCCATCGTCCGTCAAATCCTACTATGGCTAGCATTGGGTTTAGGTGTGGGCATCGTGGCTAAAATTATTATTCCTGGAAATGAACAAATGGGTTGGATTCGCACCATTGGTGTGGGTCTTCTGGGTTCCTTCCTAGGGAACTTCCTTGCTCCTAAACTTTTTGACTGGCCGACCTACAACCCCTTCAGTTTACCTGGGATCGGCATTGGCATTGCTGGAGCCGTCGTACTGGTTGTCGTGAATCGCATTGTGACAAAAAGTTAGTTTTGACCTTGGCGCTTGCGCTTTGGAAAGGCCTGCGTGAGCGGAGAAGTCCATGGGCGCACCGCCATTATCATTCCATACATCTGCACATTCGGATGATCCCGATGCTCATCCGACTCGGCGATGAGCTCTTTGGCTAACTCTAAAAAGCGGCTTTTAAAGCGCACAAAATCCTGAGCTAAAAAATTCAGATTTAAAAATGTAAAATACTCATCTTCCCTTTCAAAGTTCGCTTGCAAAAACTCACTGCGCACAATGCCTTCTAAGTTTTTTCCTAAAGGACCTTTTTTTCGAAAGCGCAAGTTGCCCATAAATTTTCTTTTGATTTTATTCTGAGGAAGTAACTCAATGAGCCCCCAGCGCTCTAGCTGATTTAAAATACGGATATTCTTTTCTGAACTCACCGAGTATTCACGTACAATATCTGTGGGGTTTCGTCCCTCGCTGATCAAAAGAAAATAGTGCAGGGCCTCTGGGTCTTTTGAAAGCTTTAACTCTTGATCGTGCGAAAGAAAGAACAGCTCAGAATTTTTTTCGAAATTAATCTGTTTAAAAAAATCACCTAGAGGTAAATCCATCAGCTCGCAGGCTTTTTCAATTTTGGATAGCGAAAGTTCATCCGAAGCCATCACCCGCTTTACACTGGACTCTGAAAGATCCCACGCCTTTGCTAAATCACGATAAGACAATCCCCGTAATTTTAAATGCGCTTTTAAACTTTCAAGAACAAGCTTGGCACTACTCTCTTGAGACATAAATCCCCTTTTTCAAAGCTCTAATACTTCCTATTGATTCCTATTTCGAGGTCTATTCGAGACTATCAATAGTATTAAATTATAATACTTATATTACCATATAACGATACTTAAAAACCATCCCTTTCGGTGCTATTGGAAAGCCGATAAAATGAAACCAAGAACGAAGCAAAAGGAGGACGCATGAACAGTGCAAGACTACAAAATCTTACCAGTTACTTAAAAGCGGCTCTGACACGGTTGTTCACAACAAAGGTTTCCAACGAGTTTTACTACCGCCACGAGCAATTACGCTACGAACAGGCCTTAGAAAATAGCAAAATCGGCTATATAAACTCTTTTGATAAAGCGGCCTAGTCATCCTAGGCTCTTTTCCTAGGCTCTTTATTGACGGGTTTATTTTCATTTAGCTCTCAGTTAGCTTTCTATTGGCTATCGGTGAATAAGAGTGCCCGATTCGGACTTGTTCTTGAAGCGGGCTCTCGGTATAACCAATCTGCACAGGAGAGCATAATGAAAACACTTTTATCTGTTTTAGTTTTAGCCGTATCTTTCAATTCTTTCGCAAATAGTGAAACGGCGACGCCAACAACTACGGCTCCAGCCGCAGCCGTATCTACAACTGAATTCGGAGCGGCATTAACTTTAAAAAAATCCATCACGATTGATCAAGCTCTTGCGAATCTAAATAACCAAAAAGAAAATTCTGAAAGCAAAACAGTTTTAGTAGAAGCACAAGTGGATAAAGTTTGTGTGAAAAAAGGCTGCTGGATGAGTTTAAAAAGTAAAACATCTGACGTGCGTGTTAAATTCAAAGACTACGGGTTCTTTGTACCGATTAGTTTAGTAGGCAAAACTGTTCTTGCTGAAGGTGTTATGTTGAAAAAAGAACTGACATTAGGTCAAACAAAACACTACGTTGAAGACGAAGGCGGCGACCCTTCAAAAGTAACTGAGCCTCGTACCGACTACCAAATGATCGCCACCGGCGTGAAAGTTATCGAAACTAAGTAGTTTTCACTGAGAGCCTTTTAAGGGCTCCTACTACAAAAAAGCAGAAGGTGACAGCCACCCCTAACCATTTACATGCTGTTAACCATCCTAGAAAAAAGAGCTGCTCTGGTAAAACATGGCCCTGTAAGCACAGAATAATTAATCCTGTCTCGGCCACATCAAAAACCAAGGCAGCTAATGCGATAGAGGGAACCCAGTTCCAACCCTCGTAGAATCTTTTAAGACTCAGAAAAAAGAAAGCTGTATAAGCTAGCATGAATCCCATATCTAGGTACTCGTGTTTTAAATAGGCCTGACGATCTTCCAGACTTAGGGTGTTGAAAAATTCTTTTACAAAATCAAATGTATAGTACAGTTTCGCATCTAATGTGTTCTGCACGTTATAGCCAAAAAGCATCATGGCGCCAATGCCAACCATAATCCCTATAATCACTATTATTTTCACATCAAAGTATTTTTTCATAACTAGAATATACGGCACTACTCTGTAGAAGAAAAGTCTGTTATCTTGGCCGACTGATGAAACTAGGAAGTGAATTATGATCGTCGCTCAAGCTCTGACTAAATCTTTTGGCGATTTCCATGCTGTAAAGAAAATGGACCTGCAAATCCGTAAAGGCGAATGCTTCGGCTTACTTGGACCCAACGGTGCAGGCAAGTCCACCTTTATCGGTATGACCTACGGAAGCGTGGTTCGCTCTGGCGGAGAACTTAAAGTTTTTGGTTATGACCCCAAAACCAACGCTCGTGAGATAAAAAAACGTCTTGGTGTGGTAACACAAGATAATGCCTTAGATGAAAGCTTAACCGTTGAAGAAAATATGCACCTCTATTGTTCTTTCGTGGGTATCCCTAAAAATGAAAGACAAAATCGCATCAATGAATTGCTCGAGTATATGAATCTGTCACACAAACGCACGGCTCGCATTCAGTCTTTATCTGGTGGTATGAAACGCCGTTTGGTTTTCGTACGCGCACTACTGAATAAGCCAGAAGTGCTGATACTCGATGAACCCACCACTGGATTAGATCCAGCAGTACGTCACTTGCTTTGGGGAAAAGTGAAAGAGCTTCACCAAGCGGGAACGACGATTATTTTGACGACTCATTACATGCATGAAGCCGAAGTTCTATGTGATCGTCTGGTGATTATGAATCAAGGTCATGTGGTAGCAGAAGGGTCTCCGCAGAAAATGATTCAAGAGCACACCCCCGGATATGTGGGCATCTTCGATGCGAAAGATCGGGAAAAAATTCAATCTCTTTTCCGCGATCGTGCCGATCGTCACTTCCACGAAGATTCTTCTGGAATCTACTTACGTACACCCGCTTTAGCGGACCTCACAAACCTTCATGCAGAACACGGTCTGATTCCTTTACAAATTCGTCCGTCAAATCTTGAAGATGTCTTTTTAAAACTGACTGGACAGGAGCTTTCTTCCGATGCTTAACTCTGCACTTCAATCACTTGTACTTTGTTGGAATATCACCATTCGCAATTGGGTGGTCTATAAAAAAGATCTGATTGCGAATATTTCCCCAACTGTCGCCGACCCTGCCTTGATTTTAGTTTCTCTCGGGTTAGGACTGGGTTCCTTTCTTACTGATGTGGAAGGCATGGGATACATGCAGTTTTTGGCTCCGGGTTTAACTGTGGCCACCGCCCTATTCACATCTTTCTTTGAAAGCAGCTATGGATTCTATGTCCGCATGAGCTACGAAAATGTCTATAAAGCCATGCTGACCACACCTATCGGTGTGAAAGAAGTCGTCATGGGTGAGATGCTTTGGATTGGCTTAAAAGGCGGGATCATGGCTATTGGCGTGGCTGTGGTTTTAGCTCTTTTTGGTTTAATGGTAAATCCTTGGCTGATTCCTTTAATCGGTATCGTTGGTGGCCTTGTGGCTCTTCCATGTGGCGCTATGGGATTACTGGCAACAGCTCTGGTGAACAACATCAATCAGTTTCAAACGGTGTATTCATTTATTATTGCTCCGCTGTATTTTCTTTCTGGAATTTTCTTTCCGATCGATCAAATGCATACGGCTGTGCGTGTACTGGCTGAATTCTTCCCTCTGATTCACGGGGTTCGACTGGCACAGGCTATTTTTTGGGAACGCGACATCATAGGAGCTTTTTTGTACAGTGGCAGTATCTTAATTGTACAAAGTCTTATTCTATGTGTTTGGTCCTATTACCAAATACGTAAAAAACTGGTAACCTAGTTGTAGTTAAATAAGAGGTCCTATGAGCCAATATAAAAAACCCGAAGATCAAGTTTTGAAAGAGTCTTTAACTCCTGAGCAGTACAAGATCACTCAGCTTTGTGGGACAGAACCTCCTTTCCGCAATGCCTACTGGGATAATAAGAGTGAAGGCATCTATGTAGATGTGGTTTCGGGCGAGCCTCTTTTTAGCTCAGTTGATAAGTTTGACTCTGGAACTGGTTGGCCGAGCTTTACCCGTCCTATTGAAAAAGAAAATATCACTTACCATCAAGAAACTGATTTTATGCGACGAGTGGAAGTGCGCTCATTACAAGCGGACTCCCACTTAGGACACGTTTTTGAAGATGGGCCATTAGACGATGGTGGTCTTCGCTATTGTATTAACTCAGCGGCCTTACGTTTCATTCCGAAAGAAGATTTAGAAAAAACGGGATACGGCCAATACTTAGCTCTTTTCAAAAAGTAATCAGTGAGGCCTCTGTCATGGGAGCCCTTTTTAGACTTTCACAGCAACACGCCTAAAGTCTAGAGCGCCAGCGAGTCAAACATTCTGCCTTTCCCGTTTGTTCTAAAAAGGCGCACACTTGATGAATGCAATCATCAAAATCAACCCCTCTATTTCTTCTTTCATTTTTTATATTCACTAGCGCCTTTGCCGGTGAATTAAAGCTGAGCCGCGAACAGGCCCTCAAACAGGGCTTCCAATCACGTCCGCAGCTCGCAGCCACAACCATAGGTGCGGGAACAGAAAGCCCTTCCGCTGAGTTAGAGCGACATGAGCTGGATTGGCCTGTTGAGTTTATCGACTCACGCCACACGATTGGCAACAGTATGCCTCAATATCAAAACTATGGAACAGAAGCTTACTTTCATGGTGGTTCTGATCTGCGCGTAGCGCGCTCACAAGCTGTGTACACACCCGTAGATGGATACTTAACAGGTTTTTACTACAGCTATGTGACCGATCCACAAACTGGCGAAGATCAAAAATTTACCAAACCCATCACCTCTGGCGGGCAAGAGCTTTACTTCGAAATTAACATCCGTATGGAAAATGGCTATCAGTTAGAACTACATCATGTGAGTCCTCGCAACTTACCACAGGACATCTACAACATGATCGTGCGCGGTGGTGGACAAGTGAAAAAAGGCGACTTAGTTGGCTACACTGTCAGTTGGCCGGTTCTGCGCTACGGAGATCGCTATGACCATATCCACTACAACTTAGTTTCGCCACAAGGAGTGAAGGTCAATCCCGAATATTTTTCAAAAGCTCTACATGACGATAAAGCTCCGGTGATTAAAAATATCTTCGCGATCTATCCCGACAAAAAAGTTGAGGTGCGTGATCAAACACTTGTGGGACGCCCTCAGGAACTTGTGATTTCAGCTTATGATATGAAAGGGGATAATATCTATCCCCTGCCTCCTGTGCTGGTTCAGGCCTCTAGCGAGCCGACTCTACCTTCTGTATTTACTGTAGCGTGGGATTTTACACAGAAACTCGTGAATCAATTGGGTGGCTTCCCTGATATTCGTGAAGTCTATGCACGCAATCTACGTCTTTCAGATGGACGTCTATTCACTACCCAAGGGGATTATCGCAACACAGAGTTTCTATTCCGACTAAAATTACCCGCGACTTATGACGGACCGATCACCATTCTGGTCAAAGATAGCTCTGATAACGAAACACGCGTGACACTTCAATCAGCACGTTAGACTTAGATATTGTCTGTTTGTGGTTTTCTTCACATCCGTGACAATCTAATCACACATGCCACTTCTAGAATGTAAGATGGAGGTGGCCTATGAAAAAATATCTTGTCAGCCTACTGGCTGTGGCCCTATTCACGACTTGTACCCATTCCTCTATCCACTCACAGCGCCAAATCGATTCAGAATCAACTTCAGAATCAACTTCTGAATCAACATCAGGAGCCACATCTGGTTTTTCGTTAGAGCCTGCACCTGTGCCTCAACACACAGATCAAGAGATCATTATCTCTTCCGATGCAGAACTTCGCTATGCTTTAGATGAACTGATCATCAAAGGACAGCTCTCGGAAGAGCAAAAAAGTGCCCTTTATGATATTCGCGTCGATATCGGTAAACAACTGGAGCAGAACAGCGTTATGAACGTCAAATTGCGATCTATGATGGTGGATGAACTTATGTCTGAAGATGGCAGCCAGCAAGGGGCCTACATGATCAGTGATATGATTCACCGAAATATAATGGAGCGAATGAAGCTGGTGGAAGAGTCGATTAATAAGGTGAATAGGGTTCTGGGGTTTGAGGGGAAACAGGAAGGTGAGGGGAAGGCGATTTCAACCCAAAGTAACTTTTTTTAAACTGCCCCCTCAGCCTGTTGCAGTTCTTCCTCTCAAAAGTGAAGTTTCCTTTAAACTTAAATTATGATGTAAACTCATCAAGGCAAAATGAAGATCCAGCATCTCCATTTTTTTCGTCGTATTCCATGTCCTTCGAATTAATCGACTTATACGATACCGTGCCATAGCACACGTATGATTTAAGCTAAATAAAGGGTCAGAACCTCCGGCTTTTAACTCTCCTTGGCCCACAACACAGCCTCTTCTTCCCTTATACCTATAATGTCTACTTCTTGGAAAAAATCTCTGCACATCTGTGACGTAATGAGGATTCTGATCTGATTTTATATCAGCTTCACTGGCTATATATTTTTGTATTCGACCAAATAGTTTCTTTCTTGCAGTACTTCTTCCATCATGTCGTTTTCCATATTTCTTTACGGATAATTTAGCGATTAAGCCTTTAGCAGGCATTGAAGCGACCTCATAACCAACAATCCACCGGCTCTTCGACTCTACGGCAAGAGTCACAGAGATCGGTTTGCATTTGGTATGCTCGAAGGTCTCGAGATCATCAAATTCTAATTGCGCTATACTTGGTCGTTTTTTATTAAGCTTTTCAAGTGTTAACTTCGCTCGCTCGGCCATGAAGATAAACTTTCTAACTACTGTTTTACGATTAATCTTCATTAATCGTGCACACTCTCGTTGAGAAGTTCCTGAAACCAATTGTCTGGCCACACGATGGTTGATTTGACGTTTCTTCTGACGATAACAAAAAGACAATGTCGCTACTGAGAAGTGTAAACTACAGAGTTTGCAGTAAAAGCGCTGCACTTTTTTTCGATCAGATATTCTATAGAAAAATCCGAATTTACGGATAGATCTGGAGCTATTGTCCGAGGTTCGGTAGGGGTTTTTGCATTTTGGGCATATTATCTTCATGGGATGTATCTTTTGCAGATACTGAGCCGGGCTTGAAAATAATTTTTGCAGCAGTTTCGGGGGCCAGTTTCAAAGGGAAAAGGGCTTTAGTTTCCAAAGCCCCTCTTCTCGCTCTTGAGTTAAACCCAATTACTATTTTATTATTATATTTTATTATTTTGATTCTTTATTTTTAACTCTTCACTACTGAGGTGTAATCCACACATCGACACGGCGATTTTGTGCACGACCCTCTTTAGATTTATTTGTGCTGATTGGTTTTTGGAAACCATAACCTACAGACTGCATAGCTGTTCTGTTCACACCCGTTGTTGCTAAGTAATCCACTACGTTTTCAGCACGCTCTTGTGACAGCCTGTCATTGATTTGCGCACTACCGGTTGAGTCTGTATGGCCTTCCACTACCACTTCTTTAGCTTGTAGGCCTTGCGCTACCGAAGCTACGCGATCCAGCACGGATCTTGATCCCGATGGAACTTGTGCATTACCTGTTGGGAAATCCATACTTTTGATACGGATTAGAATTTTGTCACCTTGGCGATATACATCCGCTTCGTTCGGAGAGAACTGTGCTTGTGCATCAGCTAAAGCCTGTTGAAAGCGACGCTCTGAATCTGCTTTTCTTAAAGCTTCCGCTTGTGCATCTACCTCGGCTTGAGTACCAAGTAACATTGTACTTGAAATCGAAAGTTCACGATTCAACTGTGCTAAAGTACCATTTTGTTCAACTAGGCGCATAGCTGCACGCTCGTCCAAGTTGTAACCCACTTTTTTCTGTTCAGATACAATCGCGGCTACTAAACCTGCTGAGTGTTTCGCTCTTTCTACAGACTGTTGATAAGCCTGTGGATTTTCTAAGTTAGCATCAATCATGTTTTCTGCACTCTTCATGTCTAACTCAGCTGCGTTTAACGCTTGCGGAGCGTAACGTTTACCTTTGTTATCAATAGCGAATTTGATATTTTCGCGGGCTTTACCTAAAGCCACATTCTTTTTCATATCTGTCGCCATTTTTAGGTAACCTTGCTGTAATTCAGCGTAATCTTCAGTGTCAATACGACGGCTTTCTGCCATATCTCGAAAGTCTTCATCGAGCTTATAGAATTTTCTTTGGTCATCTTTCGAGTATTCACGGATACCACTTTGTAATGCGGCCTCACGTGCTTCCAATAGTCCCTGAACTCGTTCGCGACGATTCGAACTTTGGTTTTGAGCCTGCGTGTAGTGCATTTCAAATTTTGATAGTTGCTCGACAATTTTTTCTTGTGATTTGCCATCAGCACTCGCTTTTTTAGCTGAGGCTAAGGCATCGGAACTTTTCATGAGTTCATCTTTTGCCAAGATATCCCATTGCTCATTATAGGCGTGGGCAATTCTAGCGTCTCCTTCGCTGATCGCAGTCCGTACATCGGTATCGGCCGGCAATTCCACCTTGTACTGTGTTTGGGCGCATCCAGCTACCAGCAGTGCCAGAGTTAAGCCTGTTAGATATTTTGTCATAAAGTCTCCTTCTTATATCCGTTTTGGTTTGTTAGTTTTCTTCCCTATCTACTAATTACTGGACAAATCCTTCTGCCATTTTCATTTTTCTATAAAGTGTCTTACGATCGATTCCGATTTCTTTTGCGGTTTTATCTTTAGCTCCACCATTACGATGCACGGCAAATTCAATGTATTTCTGAACTACCTCTTGCAACTCGGGTAAAGATTGATTCACTCGCAACACGAAAACTTCAGTGCTATTGCTCATGTCCATAGACGTATTCTGTGTCATTGAACTCAGATCAATAGATGTAGCTTCGCCTTCGGCATTGGCCACTAAGAAATCTGAACATTGGATCGTCGGCTCTGTACACATCACCACCGCACGTTCAATTGAGTTTTCAAGCTCACGCACATTACCTTTCCATGTGTTCTCTAATAAGAATTTTTTAGCTTCACGTGAAAACTCGCGAGCCGGAGAGCCATTGATAAGAGTGTACTTTTTCAAGAAGTGCTCTGCTAATGGCATGATATCTTCTGGACGTGAACGTAAGTTCGGAATGTGTATAGGAATAACATTCAAACGGAAGAACAAGTCCTCACGGAAACGCCCTTCAATCACCTCTTGCGAAAGGTTTTTATGCGTTGCCGAGATAATACGTGCATTGATAGGGCGGAATTCATTTTCACCCACGCGTTTGATTTTACGCTCTTGCAATACACGTAATAATTTTGCCTGAAGGGAGAGGCTCAGATCACCGATCTCGTCTAAGAATAAGGTTCCGTTTTCAGCCTCTTCAAAAAGACCGATTTTCTTATCAACCGCACCTGTAAAGGCACCTTTAGCATGACCAAATAACTCCGATTCCAATAAGTTTTCTGGAATCGCAGAACAGTTGATCGCAACAAAAGGACCTTTCGCACGGCTACTTTGAGAGTGAATGTAACGGGCAAAGATTTCTTTACCTGTTCCACTTTCACCAGAAATAAAAATATTCGTATTACTTGGAGCCACTTTTTTAGCAACGTCGAGTGCCGCCAATAACTTCGGACTACGACCGATAATCAGATCGCTGTGCTTTGTATCCTTAGTTTTAATGTGTTGGCGTAATTCAGAAATATTTTCGTTCAAAGTTGCAAAGTGACGAGCACGCTCTACTGAAATCTGCAATTGAGGCAAATGGATAGGCTTTACGATAAAGTCATAAGCTCCATTATGAATCGCTTCAACAGCGGTTTCGACAGTATTGGTTGCTGTTACAAATATAATAGGAAGCTCTGGTCTGATTTTTTTCAGCTCTTCGATAAACTTCAAACCTGACATTTGAGGTAACTCTAAGTCCGAGATCAGAATATCCCATTTTGTATTTTTGTTTTTACTTTCAGCCAACGCTGATTCAGCGTCTGAATATGTGATCACTTCGTACCCGCGTGGTTTGAAGTAAGCTGTTAAAAGATCTTGAATTGTTTCATCATCATCCACCACAACTAATCTTGCATTCAGCTTTTCGTTCATATAGCACCCATCTCCTTGTGTTTTTTGGTCTCTCTAGTACGGCATGACCAAAACTTGTTTGTGTTCGTACTAGAAAAGTACCTGCGAGATTTCATGGACGTGCGGGATTGATTTGAAGATTTCTTCATAAAACTGCTTAAAGAGTGGGCCGCTTGAAGTAAGCGGCCCTGCGCTTTTAAAAGTTATTGTTTTTGTATGTTATTTCAACAACTTACATTCTATTACGAGGCTGTTCGTTTTTAGAATCTGTATCCGTTTTAACGCTTTTTAAGAAGTCATTAATACGGTCTCGTACTGATTCTTGCGTCTCACCATACTTCTGTTGCACCAAGCCAGCGACCTTTACCATGTCACCCTTGGTTTGTTCTAACTCGTCGTCAGTTAGCTTTCCCCAAGCTTTCATAATTTCACCTTTGATTTGGGTCCACTTACCTTTTGCGATCTGAGTATTCATCATGACGTTTCTCCTTGTGATTGGTTCATCTTGATTGATGGTTCAGCAATCACTGTTCCAACAACTCGACCGCATTAATTGATTCTGAGCAGGCCATGTGATTTTTTGGAACGGACATCAAGTTCATTAAAAGTCCATTTAGTCTTTTAATTTCTACTGAAGTCGTTAAAAACGAGTTTAAGCTCGCAAAATCGATGGCACCCGCGTTGCAATTTCACGCTAAATCAGAAGGAGGTATTGCATGATACGCGCAGCCATCACGTTTTTTATAATCGCCATTGTGGCTTTCCTGTTAGGAGCCAACAACATCGCCGGTCTTTCTATGGAAATCGGTAAGATCTTGTTGATCGTCTTCTTAATACTAGCAGGTCTGTCGTTCTTATATGGGATTTTAACTGGCAAGAACCCAAAACAATTGCCCTGAAGAACACATTTAATACCAACAACTTAACAAAGGATATCACATGAAATTATCTCGTAGCCTATTATTAGCTATTGCTTGCTCTACCTGGCTTAGCTCTACCGCTTTAGCCGTTAGTTCCGGAGGGCTTTTTGTCGAGCCCATGATCACCTATGAAAATGGTGATACGGAAACTAACTTTCCAGCTCCCTTTTCAAACTCAACAGGAAAAGTTGAAGGCTTCGGGATTGGAGCTCGTTTAGGAGTTCATATCTTAGAGTCGTTTTTCATCGCTGCCGATGGACGCTACTCAATGCCTAACTTTAAAGACTCCTCGATCGACTATAAAGCTCGTGCGACACAGTACAATTTAGCACCTGTGTTGGGCGTGCAAATGCCTGGAATCGGAGTTCGCATTTGGGGTGCCTATGTTGCCACAGGTGAACTTAATCCTGAAGCCAACGGCAACAATGTCGACGTGAAGTACACCGACGCCACAGGATACCGTGTGGGCGCAGGCTTCCGCGTTGCCATGGTCAGCATCAATGCAGAATATCAGGAACTCAAATACGGCAAAGCCACAGTTGAAGATGGCGGCGGTATTTTATTCCCACCTGGAACTACATTTGACGACGTGAAACTTGAAAACAAATCATGGTTAGTCAGCGTGTCGTTCCCGCTAGAGCTGTAATTAAAATCTAGCCCGACTGTTGAAGTCACTCGACAGTCTTCCGACCTACAAGAAGGAGTCACCTGCGCAGTAGACCTCAGCACAGGTGACTCCTTCTTCTTTTTTAAGATTTTTGTAGAGATCCTAAGACTAGGAAGCGTCCTATCCACTGTTTCAAAGTGCGCGGCGAATCTAAGTGCAGATGCTGAAGCTCTTCACGAAATGGCGAAGCGGAAGTGAATACTCCTCGCAGTAACAGCAGAGCCACCTCTAACTTGGATTTTTCTTTCAGTGCAGACAGGGATGCAATCAGTTTTTGTTCGACTTCTGTGAAGTCTGAACCAAATGGATAGTTTGAAAACAGTCCTTTTTCTTGAGAGCGACCAAGGAACTCTTGTATTTTTTGAGGTGTATTATTCTGTGCACTTTTCGGAAGCTCGTAGGACTGGGGAAGTTTTCCTTGCTCTTTCGCCCAGCGGATCAGCTCGGGTTGAAACTCGCTGTCGGCAATTTCAATAAGCGCGGCTACAACCTCAGCATCTGTCTTACCTTTTAAATTTGCAATGCCGTACTCAGTGATCACGATGTCCCTTAAATGACGGGGAATCGTCATCTGTTCACCTAGAATGGTGATGTTAGAGATGCGTTTACCTTTACTTGTCCGTGTACTGCGCACCAATAACACCGAGTGGGCATCGTGTAGCTCTTGCGCCATCGAAACAAAGTTATACTGCCCGCCGACTCCACTGATCACAGTCCCATTCGGAAGTGTATCAGAAGAGACTCCGCCTAATAAATTGACGTTCATGGTGGTATTGTAAAACCGCGCTTTTCGGCGCTGCCGGCGTAATGCATGCTCATTAGAATCGTACAAATCATTTACTTTGGACACACGGGTCATAGAAAGACCACTGTAGTCGGCTTCATTTAAGTTTTTAAGCCAGTCGTAAAGAGCTCGACTTCCAAGAAAGAAGGCTCCATGTAGATAAGTCTTTTTATGCTCGTCGTGATCAAAAATTTCTCGTTTTAGGATATTCGCTTGGCGAAGATACATAAATCCGTCCATCAACATTTCGCTGGTACCATAGATACCTGATTCAAATGGCTCTTCACAGTACTCGAGTCCCAATGGCCGCTGTTTAAAGTTCCAAAAGCTTTCCACCAATGTTTTGTATTCAGCGTTTTTTTCGTGACGAAGAATCAAAGAATAAACCAAGGCATCAGATAAAGAACCTATGCCTATTTGCAAAGTGCCCCCATCGGGCAAAAGCTGACTGGCGTGAAATCCAATCATATGGTCCACATCATCCACAGAGTTGCGAGGCAAAGCAAACAAAGGATGCTGAACTTCGGGGCTTTCAATAATGACATCAAAAAAATCTTCTGAGACTTCCGCATCACCACCCAAGTAAGGCAAATCAGGATGTACTACCCCAATGGTGAAAATTCTTTTATTTTCTTTTTGATAATGATCTACAAGATCTAACGTCACATCTGGATTACAACTTAAGCTGTACATCCTTTGCCCTGCTGTATTTTTTCGTGCAGGACTGATGTATTGGATAGCCATCTGAAGACCACGTCCGGCTATACCACGAGCTACATGGGTGTAATTTAAGCTGATATAATTCTGTTGAGCTGGTTTAACCTGACTGTATTGTCCCGCTAAAAAATAAAACTCATAGACTTTAATATTTTCCGGAGGGCGACGATCTAATAAATCCTTCAGGTAATTAAGGCGTGGATACTGACCTCCGAAATGGCGCTCGATAAATTTTTCTAAAAGCTTGGCTTCAATTTCAGTTTTTGGCTGAGGAATATCCAGCGATAATGCGGTGTAAATTTCTAGTTTTTTCTGCGGATTCGAAACAAAGCTATCGTAGATCATATTGATCAATTGATTTGGCTTTCCTAAACCTAAAGGAATGGCGACCCGCAGGTCGCCATCGTATTGATCTAGAATGTAGTCGTGTGCATCGTTTAAAGAATTAAACCTTTTGGGCATCCGATTTGTCATTCGACCAACCTGCCTTTCGTTAGTACCAGTACTTAACGGCTCCTAACAACGAGAATGTGTCTGTTTCATTGTTACCAACAAAGGTGTAGCGTGTGCTGGCACCGACAGAGAAATAATCTTTCGATTTTTCACCATCTTTTAAAGGATAATCAAATCCTAAAATCGGTGCTGCCGCGACGGCCGTTCCATCTGGAGTGAAAACAACACCTAGAGCCACAGCGGCATAGGTTTTACTTAAGAAGGCGTTTTCGCCTCCGAAATTATAACTGCCCTTCACCATCAACGAGTCACGGCTGTCTGTGGTCGCACCATTATCTACATCGGAGTGAATGTATTCGGCTCCTAATGAAAAGGGAATATAGTACTGATAACCCACATCAATACCGAAAGCTCCAGAGCTGTTCCCGCTGCCATCTGGCGTGGAAATCCCACCTAAAAGCCCCACGTGGGGTTTCCATTCCTGAGTACTTTCGACGGGACGAGGCTTCGGTAGAGTCGAAGCGCCGCTGGTATTTTTGGACTGGGCTAAAACCGTTAGACTCAAACCTAGAGCCATAATAAAAACACTGATTGGTAGTTTAAACTTCATATTCATCTCCTTATGATATGTTGTTGTTGAAATGTTTTTTGATTTATAGAAATTGTCTTAGGCTCGGTCTTAAGCTCGTCGGCTTTAGACTCGAAATGGCTTAAGACAATTGTTTTCTTTCGACTGTGACCAGCAAGTCTGCTAGATCCGTCGCATGTTCTTCTTCATCTGCTAAAATTTGTTCTAATAGACGACGAGTCGTTGGGTCACCTTGACCGAACCACTCAATCAAGCGGCGGTAGACATCAATCGCTACGCGTTCTGCAACAAGGTCTTCACGAATAAGTGTGACTAGATCATTAGAAGAGCTTCCATATTCTGTAGCAGAAAGACGAGTGATATTCGCAGGATTCATATCGGGATCACCACCTAATTGATCGATACGCTCTGCCAACTGCATCATGTGCTCTTCTTCCTCGATGGCGTGTTCTTTAAATTCAGCGGCTACCTGAGGATAGTTGATCCCTTTGGCAATAACCTGATGATGACGATATCTCAGCACACAAAGAATTTCGCTGGCTAAAGCTTCATTCAGTAGCTGACAAGCCATTTCGCGATCCAGAGGATAATCTGCAGTCACAGCCCCTTCGTTGATCGAGCGCCCCGCCTGCTTTCTGATCTCGTCTACATTGATGATTTCGTTGTTATTGTGTGAGTTCCTATCCATACAGACTCCTTTACTGTAGTTTGCTTTGTACCCCTTAAGGTCATTGCAAAAGAGTCTCCAAAAAAATTTACGCTGAAATCATCGTCTATTTGAATACAGATCAAGGCGATGAAGTTTTGGTGCGAAGATGGGGCTGTTTTCCACCTTATGATAGGAACTAATGAAAGGCATAGGAAACAGAGATCGAGGCGAAACTATTGACCCCGCGATTTTTTCGGAACTCGGCTGTGCGACTGACAAATCTCCATGCCAGATTCCATGGTCTTACCTGTAAAGCGGCACCGAATTCTGTCTCGACGACAAAATTATTTTTATGCACGCGATGACTGTCCCGAAATGTATTTCCATCAAGAAAGATATTTCGAAGAACGACTATGCCACGTGCACCGGCAAATCCATACAAGCTTGCTCTTGAGGACTCCTCTACGCGGGCTTGCTTCGGTTCAACAAAAAGGTCTCCTTCAAATGAAGAGGCACGGCTCGGTCCGAAATCATTGGGCAACTGCGCACCCAAACGGACCATGGCTCCGCCATAACCATTTATAGCTACGTTACCTAAACTCGCTCCGTAAAAAGGAATCAGATCAAAATAGTTTCCATACTCTTCACTGGTTTTTTCGATAAAGCGCTGACGCTCTTGATAGGATAATTGCAATGTGGGCTCAAAAGCAATTTGGTGTTCCCAACCATAGGCTTTTCGAATTCCAATAAATTGATGATAGCCATTTTGCACTTCACGCCCTAGAGCCTGAGGCCCCACAATT
The DNA here is from genome assembly GCF_000348725.1 of Pseudobdellovibrio exovorus JSS. Lineage (NCBI taxonomy): Bacteria > Pseudomonadati > Bdellovibrionota > Bdellovibrionia > Bdellovibrionales > Pseudobdellovibrionaceae > Pseudobdellovibrio > Pseudobdellovibrio exovorus. The sequence continues at coordinate 346,281 of NC_020813.1, read as the reverse complement.
CCTATATCCAGTTCAAAAGCATGACTGCGTAAGCGATCCTTAAAGTGTGCCCCTAAGCCCACGTAGAGCCAGCCCGCATACGGGCGGTCATCGGGCAAAAGCTCGGTGGCTCCGGTATTATTAGGAGTATAAATTTGATGTCCTAAAGAAATCGAAAAGTTACTTTGGGAATCGTCCTTCAAACGACGTAGAACACGGGAGTTGGCAAGGAAAGGACGTGCCCACTCGGGAATATGATCATTCGCGGATGTATAGGAAAGCTTAAGACCATTCGTATACGCATTATCTGATCCCGGCCCACCTAGAAAGCGTGAATCATTTTCAACATATAAAGTAATAGCACGCCCATCTTGAGCTAAAACGGATGGAGTCCATGCTAATGTAGACGCACAAAGTGCCAGTGTTATTTGAAGGACGGAAATCTTTTTTAGTTTTTGATTGCTGATTTTCTTTCCTGTAAATAACACGAGCTCTCCGTCTAGATTCTAAGTACAACCTCTGATTAAAAATAAGATTAATAATATTGGCACAGGAACACCGATCAGCCAAAGTAAAATCCAACCAATCTTGCCACGGGTGTTATTAATGATTTCCGGCTTTAAAATAGATTTCATCTGAGATTTCCTTTCTACTTGTTTTTAGATCTTACTTTTCACTCTATTAGGCTGATACGAGTCTTTATGCTCATCAAGGGGCATAAATTCACATGTGGTCCTAATAAACTCGATTTTATAGTGCTCTTACGCATCTATATTCCTCTTCAACTCATAACAGCAACACAAAGGCCAACTTAAACAAGGCATTCGATTTGCTTTCTTATTTATAAGGAGGTGAACATGGATACAAATCAAGAAACCAACAAAGTTATCCCCATCAAGACGACCCCAGAAACTCTTTTTAATCGTTTCCTGCAACGAAAAACAAAAAGTCCCACGGATAAGCAGTTACAACGATGGGAAGACGAAGGTGGTTGTGTGCCGATAACGGAAGATGATCCAGAATTCTATGACGACAAACCCTTCAGCCAACGTCTTGGGGCTTATCTTTCACGTGCATGGAAATCTTTGAATTCAAATTTTAATCCATTAGAGAAAAAGAACATTCAGTAAAACCATAGGCGACAAGACTCTGTCGCCAGCTACTGATGTAAAACCGACGGGCTCCTTCTTAAAAGGAGTTCCCGTCTAAAGATCACTCCCATATCAAACATCTGCTTGTAAGAAAAAGTCTCACGGACCAGATTTAATATTTTTTCTTCTTTCTGAGACAAAAGCTTTTCAATTAATTGTAACAACACTCTGAGCTTTTGAGCTGACCTCATATCCGAGCTCGTTCGATTTTCTGTATTTTCAGCATGCGACTTCATATCGGCCACTAAGATTTGGATAATTGCAGAGTCTTCTACGACATCTTCAACTTCAGGAACTAGACGATTCAAGTGGTAACAAGCTCTGATCAAAGTTCTGCGCTCGGCTTGTAAAAGACAATCAAATTCAGCAATTAATTGCGACAAGAGGCCCTGATAGTCCTGTTCTTGCTCAATTAAATTTTCTATCTCTTTTAATAAAAAACGTAATGTTCCATGCTGGGCTTGGATCAAATCCTTGATATCTAAATACTTAATCGCTGCTGTCACACTATTTCCTTTCGTATTCGAGCTTTGACTTCTGAAAACCTAAACATCTTAATAAGCAGAGCAAATGGCGTACCTAGGGCATCAGCGCTGAGTTGGTTTTGATACCATCCAGAACCCTCTATGAAGATTTTTCCCCCAACCGACGCCTTTGCACGTTCAAAAATTTCCCAGTTCCAAACAGATTACAGTCCAAACTCAACCAAGAAGATTTTCAGCTCTGGCGAAGAAATTGCTGTGTATAGTTGTGCGTAAGAAATATGTATTTAATTTTTAATACACTCAACAGCTAAAAAGGACAGGTAAAAAAAATGAGAAAGAAAAGCGTAAAGAAAAAATCTTTGAAATCAAAAAAAGTAGCCTCTTCAATCAAAGCAGCTCAAGATGAATTACCTGTACAGGTCAGAAGAATTCAATCCATTCTTTCTGAAAAAGCTGTCGACATCGCCCTTCCTATTACAAAAATGCTTCAGGCAAAACTGAGTTTGTTAGAGAGTAAGTTAAACCGAGTTTAACCCTTTCTTATCAGATACGGTGAATGCCCAAAAAGAGCCTTATGGCTCTTTTTGTTTTTTTGTGAAGGACTAATTCAGAAAGAATCTTTTAGAAAAACCAAAAGCTTCGGCGCTTCTAAGTTCGAGTTCATGGGATTTCTTGGCTTGTAAATACAGAATGGCCGCCTGCTGCATATCAAAATCAGAAAAGAAAGATTTGATCTCGGCAAAGAAATCACTCTCTTCCACGGCTATATGAAGCTGTAAGATCTGGCAGTACGTAGTAACTCGTGATAGCCAGATATCGTCTGAAGCAGAAGCTCTGATTTTATAGATGTAGTCTTCTAACAACTGGTGATCATCATAGCCTTCCAGAGCCATTTCACTGGTTTCTGGTTCTTTTAATTTCAAACATTTTGCATAGACAGCACTTTCTTCAGCCCTCATGTGTATACGCACCACAATAAGAAGCTCAGTAAAAGCTAGTTTCTTCTTTTTGATGTCTTCACTTTGCTCTAGTTTGGATATTAATTTACGAATACGCTCGTGGTCTTCCTTAAGATAGCTGATCAAATTCATTCTGACTCCTTCACTCTAAGATCAAGGTGAGATTCAACCGAAAGTTGCTCAAACTAAATAAAGCAAGCCAAGTGCCAGTAATGTCCGTCATTTTGCTTATTATGAGATTTATTTGTAAGTCCAGAGTCCCAAAGCGGAATGCTTTTCAGAGACTTTTTTACACGTATTTTGAATTTCCATGACTCTGATTTATTCTTAGATGGCACCCCTATTGCTGCGTAAATGAGAGGTGCAGATTTTGTTCGGTTTTTACACGCCGCTGTTCCTGTTTAAGGGGGCTTATGCAAGTGTCAGCTAACTCAAAATTTAATGAAAAGGTTTTTGTGGAAGACTTTTTAGCTGAGCATATTCCTAAGTTCATCGCCAGTAAAAAAGAAGAACAGCAAAAGTTGCTTGAAGCTTTAAAACGTCAAGACTTTGCCTTTATCAAAAAGATTGGTCACAACTGGAAAGGTGTCTGCTCCAGCTATGGCTTTCGCTACCTAAGTGATCTAGGGGCTCAGATAGAGCTTTTAGCAGAACAGCAAAAAGCAGAAGAACTCGAACCACTTATTTCTTCTGTTAATGGCTATTTAGATAACGCCCAAATCGTAGTTCTTTCAGAAAGTGAAATGGACGAATACTTAAAAAACCAATAACGACAATTAGGAGGTCGAATGAAAAAAAGAGCTCAGGCAAAAAAGACGAAGACAACCAAAAAGGTGGCGAAAAAGAAAGCTGTAGCAAAGGCCAGCAAATCTAAAACAAAGACCAAGTCAAAAGCTAAGCCAAAGTCGGCAGCAAAGACGAAAATTAAATCGGCAAAAAAGATTAAATCCACAGCGAAAAAATCGGGATCACCGAAACGAGGTCAAAAGAAAATACCTCTTATTGCTCCGTCAGAGTTTTTACCACAGACGCCACCAGATCCTTCAAAGAAGCCTGGACATCGCACCTTAAATCTTAAAGATAACTTTCAAGAAAGAAGTGGTGCTAAGACTCATACACAAGAGTCCGCCAACCAATACATGAGTCGTGCCGAGCAAATCCGCAGAACTTCACGGACCAATAGACGTGTGATCACCGGAGCTGCTATTGGGAAGACCGGACGAATTGTAACTGAAAAAGTTTAAGACTGAATAAGATTTAACTCGTCACCGAGTGAGAGGGCATTTCGACACTTGGTGACGTCACTCCGTAGGCCCATCTTAAAGCTTCATCTTTAGAAGCACGATCAAAAGTTTTAATCTGAACTCTTGGAATCAACGCGCTTGATATTTTAGACATGGCAGACATCCAGCTTTTCTCTGTCAGTAAAGCGACGCGCGGGAATCGATGCCATTCACCGATTTTAGCTATGCTATAAGCTATACGTTTAGCCACCGCTTGAGCAGTAACGTGATTCAGATCTAACAAATCCGCATATATGGAAACCTTTTGATGTGTCACCAAACGAAATTCGATCTCTTCGATAATCTCTTGATAGTCATCTGCATCCAAAGTCTGCGTCACTCTAAGTGCGACCACGTCTTTCGGAGATCCTAGTATTTCCACCATAAAAGCCTCCTGACAAATCCCATTTACGTCTACATTCCAACGTAAAAAAATATCTTCGAGTTTATTCCGACTCGTTATCTACATATAAATGCAATTATTAGACCTTATAAGAAGTTGAAAGACTTCGACATTTACGTGCAAAAAAATCTCTTGATTGAACTTCTACCACCACAAATATGTCCCATTTTTTCTGAAGATGACAATAAGTGGCTTACGCATTGGCATCGCCCCTGCATTAGTACTAAGTTAAGAATGCGCGGTCGGGAGTTGCTCCTTGATGCGCTACTGAGTGGTCAATGTGACATGAAGTGCAGAGGCTTTAAGAACTCGTTAATACGAGGAATTTCTGAATCGCACCACAAAGGCCCATCATTCCTTCTAGTTTACTGGAAGATATGATAAGTCCTCGCGAGATGTCTAGCGAAGGACTTTTTTCTTTTCTACCCAACTCAATATCTAAACTTGAACATTGTTCTTGGCAATCTGACGACAAATTAAGAGCAAACTCACAATTAAAAAAGGTGTGCCTGGTATCAACGGAAGCATCAGTCCCATGACACCGATAATGAAGAATATTATCGAAACACCGACAGTAATGAATTTACGAGTCATGCCACGCCCCTCTTCGATCTGAAAAGCGATTCCGATCGAAAAGTTCGCTACTAAAGATAAAATAATATAGAAAAAGAAACGCGAGGCCTTGGTCATCCAATCTGCTTTTTCTAAAAAAGTGCTCGAATTGATCTTTTCACAGCCTTCATCCATATATTTTTGTAGCTGTTGATTTAGCTTCTGATTAAAAGCAGGATCGAATACGTTTACATTCATTTCTAGATTTTGCTGGTAACTTGTATAATTAAGATTAAACGAGCCAATCGTGCTCCAGGTTCCATCAATTAAAGCCAACTTTCCATGTAGAATCGAGCTTTTCCACTCATAAACTTCAATCTTGTTCTTTAAGAAATAGGCGTACAAGTACTGTGTCGCTTTCACATAGCTAGGCCAATCCGAAAATCGAGGCAAGATCAGGCGCACTCTTACACCACGCTCAGCGGCCGCCTTCAGCTGTTTCATAAATTTTTTCCTAGGGAAAAAATAAGAATTCACAATGATAATTTCGCGGTTAGCCACTTTTGTCAGTTGGGAATATAAGCGTGTGATCTGCCAACGTCTGTAAATCCAGTCGTTAATCGAAATCTGTAAAGCGACCCCATCGGGGAACTCAGTACGGGGTTCTAAACGAGGATCTGGAAACTTAAGTTTGAGTTTACAAGCCTTACTGAAAATCAATTGGCAATAACGAGTCAGATCCGTGGCCACGGGGCCCTCTAAATAAACAGCAAAGTCCAACTGATGTGGCACCTTCTGACTGTCCAGATAGGATTCTGAAATTACGTTGATTCCACCAATAATCGCACGCTCATGATCTGTCAGTAAAACTTTATGGTGAAGGCGGCGCCCCCACTGTCCTAACCAGCGGATGCGGATACCATTAAAGCGACAAAAGTATATTCCCGCCTCTTTCAAGCGCTCTTCTGCCTGACGACTAAAATCAAACGAACCCACACTGTCTATGAGTACATAGACTTTAACTCCACGTTCAGCGCTACGAATCAAAGCGCGAATGACCTGCTGACCAAAGGCATCTTCTTTAAAGATGTAAGTCTGCAAATGAATACTGCTTTGAGCCTCATCTATCATTTGAAGATAGCGTGTGTAGTAGTCGTCGCCCTCTTGGAAAAATTCAATATGATTTCCGTCAGTCTTCTTAAAAAAACTCAGATTCATAGAGTTTCCAAATCACAAAAGAGTGGCAAATGGTCAGAAAGATGCTGCATTCCTTGAGACTTAATCACCTCAGCATTGGTCACCTGCAGATTTTTAACATAGATACGATCTAGGCTGAGCATAGGATAGTGTGCAGGAAACGTTTTTGCCAACATGCCATGATGAACTTTATGAGTTTCTGACATTCCCAGTTCCTGTTCAAAAACGTGATGAGCCTTTTTATTCCAGTCATTAAAATCACCGGCAATAATAACCGGAGGCTGGTCTGACAAATTCAAAGACAACATTTTTTCTTTGATCATCTGATATTGGCGCATTCGCCCCGAATGAAGTAAATTTAGATGTACACACGCAGCGTAGACATATTGCTGCTCGCTTAATCGGATTTTACAGACCAATAAGCCTCTGCGTTCAAGAGTGTTAGTGCTCAGATTTATATTTTCCCAACTTTCAATTGGATATTTACTTAAAATTAAGTTTCCATGGTGGCCGTGATCGTACAGAGCATTTCTTGCGTAGGAATAGTGCTGCCAAATCGAATCTGCAAAAAATTCGAATTGTGAATCCACCAGGCCTTTGCGGCGGTAGTTTAGATTTTCTCCGACGACTTCTTGTAAAAAGACAATATCAGCTGATGAGGACTGAATTAACGTCTTCATATCCTGCAGAAAATAGTTCTGCATCTTCCAATCATATCCCTTATGGATATTGTATGATAACACTTTTAGTTTCATACGGCCTCATCCCCTCTTTCATACTACACGATAACCCTAGCTAAAAAGTATGGAATTCTTTCTGAAAATCAGACTTTTTATCGCGTCTTTATTTTAGACGTCTAGATGGCATATCTGCATGTCCTGCATACAATTCGACTTCACCTCGATGCTGTTAAGACCTCTTGTTAAGTTCTTAGGCCCCAAATTTGCTTTATTAAATATACAGATAATCACCACAAAACTCAGTCAGTTTTAAACATGAATGAAAGGAGTCCTCATGAAAAACAAAAAAACGCCTCCCCAAAATCAAGAAGAGCAAGAGCGCCGATCAAGCCGTCTTCAAAATGATCGCATTCAGGATAAAAGATCTTTTGCCGAGCGCACACCTATGGATTTAACAGGGCGCTACAGTCAAGATTACCTCGCACGACAAGAAGATGATGGCTACCACCAAGATAGAATGGGTAGCTCGACTCAAAATGAAGATTCGGATCGTCGTACCGATGACACCCTCTGTGACGAGGTCTGTGAAGCCCTTGCACAACATCCTGAAGTAGAAGATCGTCACATCCATGTCGAAGTACAGGATGGCATCTGTACCTTAACAGGCTGGGTCACTTCCGATCAGATGCGTCGTCAAGCAGAAACCTGCTGCCGTATGGTGAGTGGTATCGGCACTATTCATAATCAATTACAATTAAATCATGAACGCCGCCAAACCGGATTCTCTTCTGGCTCGGAAACTCATTCTGTCGATCGCTAAGGTTACTCACAAGGCAACGCTTAGAAACCACATAGAAAAAGGGAGGTAACAACCTCCCTTTTTCTATTTTCAATTTTGGCGATGTTCTTTTAAACAGGTTTTGAGTGGCTGTGACCTGTTGACTTGCCTATTGACGTAAATCGAATTTTTCATAGTGGGCTTGACTGATCGTCGTTTCCCCCACAATCGCTTTAACAAAGTCCATTACACGCACAATAGAAGTACTCGGAGAATCCCACATTTCAACTTCTTGTAGGTCTAGCTTTAACAATGTCAGGTCAGGTGTTTCCACCCCACGTGGAAACCACTTTTCAAGAGTTGGATTCCAAAGCTCTTTCATTTTCGTTTGGTCAAAAGACTCATACGCCACGGCCGCTGCCGAGATAAATGTGTTTTTCTCGGGACATGAAAATGTAATATTCACTAAAGGAACTCTTCGAATATCTTTCATTAACTGTGAGTTGCTGAGTGTAAAAAACAATAAGTTTCCATCCGCGTCGATCTCTTGCACCATCATCGGACGACTGCACATATTCCCTGTTGGAGTTACTGTCGTGATCATCGCCACCTCAGTCATTTCGATAGCTTCGGCGATACTGTGAAACTCGTCACGCTCTGTATCCTTAAGTCTATTTTTCATTATCCCTCCTTGTTATTGCTCTGGTTATTACTCTGAGTTATTGCATTGACTTGCTTTGTTCCTTTAAGACTGCATTTTGTCTTTGCATATCTAAATCGCGATCAATGCAATTGGTGTAGTTATCTGTTGTCGCCATTGTGCGTGTTCCAATGATGCTGCTATCTGTGGCGGCTCCGACTCCTAAGCCCAGACCATACGTGGTCTTCTGCTGGCGACACATGTCTTGTGCGCGACAGATAGAAACAGATTCTTCCTCTAGGCTGGGACAAGAATTGGAATCTGTAGAGGCACAACTGGCCATAGCTACAAAAGCTAAGGCATACATCCAAGACATCACGAAGCGCACATTTTGATAGGACAACATAGGCCACTCCTTAACCCTATTAGAAAAGCAATTTCTATTCCTTGATAAGAGCTACCGAATACGTCGTTATGAACCAGCAACGGGAAATACGGAACATACGGGACAAAGTGGGACGTGCTGATGCGCATTTATCACGTCCTATTCCTTTGGTTGATTCTTTTATAGATTAGGACCTCGTCCAGATATGGCAGCGGATTTGCTCTTTATAGTTTGTGCTAAATCTGCGCTCATTAAATGCTGGGGTTATGTCCTCAGTATAAAAGCACAAGGACGATTTTATGGAATCAATTCACTCGAACGAAACCAATTCACTTTGGCATCGCCAGAAAGAGTCTGTCTATCTTCCTCCTTTAGATCGCGATATCAACGCCGACATTTGTATCATCGGCGGAGGAATTGCCGGACTGACAACAGCCTATCTATTACTACAAGAAGGTTTTAATGTTGTCGTCGTCGAAAAATCGACATTTTGCAAAGGTCAAAGCGGTCGTAGTACGGCCCACCTGACAGTGGCTTTAGATGAGCGCTACAGCGACATCGAAGAACTGCATGGACCAAACACAGCTCGATTAGTGGCGCAAAGCCATCTTGAATCTTTAGCTTTAATTAAAAAAATTATTACGGATGAAAAAATCGAATGTGACTTTCATCCGGTCACTGGCTACTTGTTTGCCGCCTACGATGAGGATCTTAAAATTTTACATGACGAATACCATGCTGCACGCAGAATCGGTTTAGATGTCAAATTGATGGAAAGTGTTCCTGTCAAATCTTTCCGATCAGGACCCGCATTGGCTTTCACCGAGCAATATGAAATGAATCCTCTTTTATACTTACGAGGTTTAGCTGAAGCCATCTTCAAAAAAGGTGGAAAAATATTTTCTGAAACAGAAGTCACTCATGTTCGTTCAGAAGAACCGGCTTTGGTTTTTACACGACAGGGATTTCGTGTCACTGCGGATTCTGTTGTGATGGCAACCCATTCCCCGATTAATGACCTTTTTGGTCTTCATACGAAACAGGCTCCATTTCGAACTTATGTCTTAGGCTTAGAGGTTCCCAAAGGAACTGTCCCCCACATCCTTGCATGGGACACGTCTTCCCCTTACCACTATTTCCGCATCAGCGAACACACTCCTTCACACGACATGTTGATCGTCGGCGGAGAAGACCATAAAACAGGACAGGAAGATCATCCTGAGCTGTGCTTTGCTCGCGTAGAGGCTTGGGCACGCCTGCGCTTTCCGATGTCGAAAAAAGTTATCCACCGCTGGTCAGGACAAATTTTGACTTCACTTGATGGCTTGGCACTTCTAGGGCGTAGTCCGTATGAGCCTCGACACATCTATGTCATCACGGGTGACTCTGGAAATGGGATTACAAACTGTACGATTGGAGCGAAACTCATCACCGATCAAATCATGCAGCGGGATAACCCTTACGAAAAAATTTACGATCCCTCACGTATAACACTGCGCCGTTTTGAAGAGTTCATTCGCACAAACTCAAATGCCATGGCTCAATACAGTCATTGGTTTTTATCAAAACCAAAACCTCTTCTTTCCAAAATTCCTAACGAAACAGGCGTTGTCTATCGCGAGGGTTTCAAGCTCGTGGCCGCTTACAAAAACACCTCTGGTCAGATCTCTTATATGTCAGCGGTCTGCCCACATTTGGGCGGGATTGTGCAGTGGAACTCAGTTGAAAAATCTTGGGATTGCCCTTGTCATGGATCACGCTTTAACTGCTATGGCGAAACTCTAGAAGGTCCCAGCACAGACGGGCTTAAAAAAATATCGAATCCACCCGCGCCAGAGGACTCAAAAGACAATGAACCATCCACCCCTAACCCCACCGCTTCACTGTGAGCTGACTGACGATGAACTCTTCTGTTAAGGCCAGCACGGCACTTTCTTTAACTGCTTTGATTTTTTACATACCGGCGAATGTTTTGCCTTTTATGACTATCGAAATGTACGGCCGTCGCAACAGCTCAACCATTTGGGAAGGAATTGTAACTTTAGCAGATGATGGGGCATGGTTTATCGCCCTTGTTGTTTTTTTAGCGAGCTTACTGATTCCCCTATTAAAGCTTTTGATTTTATTTTATCTGTCGTTCACTGCAAGCCATACCGGAAATAATCCCCAAAGTTACCAGTCGAAGAAAAGGCTTTATGATTTTGTTGAAGTGATCGGTCGCTGGTCGATGTTAGATATTTTTTTGCTGGCGGTGCTTGTCGCGTTAGTTAAATTAGGAAATTGGGCACAAGTACGGCCTGAAGCCGGTGCCGTGATGTTCGCCTTGGTTGTGATTTTTACCATGATGTCATCGGCTTGTTTTAAACCAGATTGGCTACAAAACACTTCACCCCCTTTACCGCAAAAGAAAGAGGGCTCACATGAGTAAATTTAAAAACTTCACCCATCGCCTTAGTAACAGTTGGTACATTTGGCTATTCCCTGTCTTTGCAATCTGCATCTGTGCATGGCTCGCCTATGACCACTATGACAAACGTGGACCGCAAATTCGTATTCTTTTTGACGATGCGGCCAGCTTACAAGTCGGTCGAACACAAGTGCGCTTTCGCGGAGTCACAATCGGAGTCGTCAGTGACATTGCAATTTCAGACGACTACCGAAAAGCCATTGCCACTGTCGATCTACAAAAAGAATCTGCGCATTTCGCTGTGGAAGGTTCACGTTTTTGGGTGGTTTCACCGCAAGTCAATTTTCAGGGCATCAGTGGCCTAGAAACCCTGATTGAAGGAACTTACATCGCCGTTCACCCCGGAGACTCAAAAGAGAAAAGTAAGTTTGATTTTATCGCGCAGGAAACCGCAGTTACCAACGATGCTCTTGAAAATACCAGCAGCTACATTTTGCAAACCGCCGATGCCCAGTCCGTCAACGCTGGTGACAGCATCACATTCAGAGGGCTCGTGGTAGGCTCTGTCACGCGCGTGAGTCTGTCTCAGGATTCACGTGTGGTGAACATCCAAATCAATATCCAAAATCGCTACACCAAACTGATCCGCACCAATACTAACTTTTGGAGGAAATCAGGGATTCAAGCGAATTTAGGACTTTTTAATTCTGAAGTGAAAATTGGTTCTTTAGACACGCTGATGCGTGGTGGAGTGGAGCTATTCACTCCAGATGAAGCCGGTCCGCTGGCTAAGGCCGGTACCCGCTTTGAACTTTTAAATGATGCCCCTAAAGGCTATGAAAAATGGAATCCTCAGCTAACCTACAAGTAATTTCTTTTACAAATAAGTTAGCTGGATTTTTTTGGAACTTCTTTTTTATTAAGCGTTTATTAGGCGGCGTCGGTGCCGCAGCATTTTTTATATTTTTTACCGCTGCCGCAAGTACAAGGATCGTTACGACCTATCTTTGGAGCTTCTCTTTGTACTGTCTGTGGTTTTTCATGGTGATGATGATGACCTTCACCTTCGGCGTGAGTATGTCCATCACCTTCTACAAATAGCCATTGTCCATTTTCAGCTTTACGGAACTCAGACACTTCATGGTGATCTAAACCCTCGCCATCGGCTTCGTATGTCGCGATAAATTCGACTGTGCCTTTTTTATCCTGAGCCGTGCCTTTTACAGTAGCTAAGATTTGTAGACCCTTCCACTTAGCTGTTTCCGCCCATTTGCGAGTCGCCGCTTCGTCGAAATCATGGCGTGATTCTGGAGCTAAAGTCTTTTTCAAATAAGCTACATCAGCTTGCGTGAAAGCGGTGTAACGAGAGCGCATTAATTTTTCAGCCGTTTCAGGCAAAGCGCTTCCTGTTAAAAAAGGTTGGCAGCATGTTTCAAAACTCTGCTGAGATTGACAAGGACAGTTCATGGGTTCCTCACTTTAATTGAATCCTATAGTTGATTCTAGTTTGAATGAAAATACTGTAGGCTATTTCTGTAGAAAAAGGAAGAAGTCCTCGCCATTGTACTGGCGTAAGAAAAAGTACTTCTGGTCTGGCTTTTTCATGCGGCGTTTGATCTCGCGAACAGAAACCGGCACAAGGCAGTCAAAACTCAACCTTTTTTGCTGATGACATTCGTCAGACACCACGTCGTCACCTGGCTCACCAACTTGAAAGTCCACAATCGTTAAACTTAAAAAGGGTTTCTGCTGAGAGATCAAATTATCCTGCATCCAAGTATTCACTCCCGCCAAAGTGTGAGCTTTTTCAAAACCTGTTAAAATCCAACAAGGTCGGGTACAAGCCGCCACGACATCCGCCGTGACCGAATCGTTTTGTACTAAGAACTGAACCGGAGCTTTAAATACTTTTTCGTACTCTTCAGCCATCATTCGAATCAACTGCTGATCTTCCGCTTTTTCAGCCACACCAAAGATTGCATAATCGACGTCTTCAAAGTTTTGGTGCATACGCTGGATCACACTGGTCGCCACATTCGCTCTGTCGGCATCCATCACTGAGGGCTGAATCAAGGGAGCACTTCGCAAACTAATTCCCTGCTTTATTAAATACCCCATACAAACTGTAATGATGATAAGTCCAAGTCCAATCAACCAACCGACTTTTTTCATATTTACTTCTCTGCTTTCGTTTTACTGTCATTCAAAGTTTTTGTATGACTTTTTATATCTCTGACCAGACAATCGTAGACATCTGCAAATTGAATCGAACGAGACATGCCTAGTCGACCTTGCTGAGGGTCTTCCGCCCGCGGCGCGACCACGCTGATTCGTCCCTCGGGGCAAAAACGCAAACAGCTATAAGTTTCAATACTCCAAGAGATTCCCTCTGGTGGTATATCTTTAAGGTCTTCATCTGCCAGAAGCTGATCATTTAAGCGCTGTAAAAACTCGTCGCGATCAATTTCTGCTCGCTCTAAACAGCCTGTACAGAGTCCAAACTTGATTTCTTTCATTTAGCTTTCAGCTTCTTTCGTTTTTATCCATTCACTTTACTTCAACTCGGCCTCTCAGTAAAAGGCCTGTATTAACAAAAAAGGATATTTTATGCGTCAAACATTAGCAATTGTAGCCCTATCTGTATTTACAACTTTGTTTGCGGATGCCGCGTTGGCTTCTGGCAGACTTTGCACTAAATTTGAATCTCGTCCAGCGGTTCAAACTGTAGTTCAAATCTTAGCAAAGAAACTTTCTTACTCAATGGAACAGCTTTGCAACCACGAACGTATTTTGGACATTCAAGATGAGCCACGTCGCTTTTTTTACCAAGACAGCGGCCAATATGAAACTCACACAGTCATCACATTGCATTACAATGAATACTCATGTGAATACCACTACAACGCAGGACGTTCGCAGTGGCAAAAAGAGTACTGCTACTCAACTTGGTAGACTCATTTAGTTAACTCGTGATGAAATAGAGTCCTCTTTAACCTTACAGGAGGACTCTAATGAAAAAAATCTTTTCCGCTTTTATTCCCGGCCTCGCGATTCTACTTCTTTCTTTGCAAGCGTGCGCTTCGTTACAAAATCTGAACACTCTTAAGTCTCCATATAAACTACCTAAGCTGCCTTATGCTGAGAATGCATTAGAGCCCATCATTGATGCTGAAACGATGAAGATCCATCACACACGCCATCACCAAGCGTATGTAGACAACTTAAATAAAGCTCTAGAGAAAAATGAAAAAGCGAACCTTCAACAGCTATTAGCGAATGTTTCTACTCGTAGCGCCGCTATTCGAAACAATGCTGGTGGGCACTGGAACCACAGTTTCTTTTGGACAATTCTGACTCCGAATAAAGAAGATCAAAAAATTCCTAAGGACTTAGAAGCTGAAATCGTTCAGACATTTGGTTCATTTGATGCTTTCAAAGCTGAGTTTGAAAAAAATGGCCTTTCACAGTTTGGTTCTGGCTGGGCATGGCTGATCCGCAATGCTGAAGGAAAATTAGAAGTCACCGCAACACCTAACCAAGATAATCCACTTATGGATGTTGCATCTAAACGTGGAACTCCTATCTTAGGAATTGATGTTTGGGAACACGCTTACTATTTAAAATATCAAAATAAGCGTGCTGAATACTTGAAAAACTTCTGGGAAATTATTAACTGGAAACAAGTAGCTAAGTACGACCAAGAAGCTAAGAAAAAGAAATAATCAAAAAGCTCTCAGAGCTGGAATTAATCCAGCTCTGCTTTCAAAAATAGCGGGAAGTTGCCTTCAGCTTTTCGCACTAAATGAAAAAACTGATCCAAGTTATCGAAGGCTTTTGCCGATCTCCACTTTTCACATGTCAAATAGGCCTCAACACCTTTCTTCGTGTCTATCATACGCAATGTGTTTTTCATGGTTTGAATATGTCCTTCATACTGTAGACAATCGCGATGCATGTATCCATCGTCATAATACTCTTCGCCCCATGCAAGACAGCGGCTGCTGAGGTCTGGAGTTAGAACCATCTCGTTTGTGATTTCACGATCTTGTAAATAGATTTCCTGTTGTAAAACCCAACGAATCCACGAGCCTTCTTGTCTGTATTGTCCTAGCTCTTCTAATTGACGCGAATCTGCTTTTAAACTCAAACGGCATTCGTAGCGTTCTGCCGAAGAAACTCCACTTTTTTCTTTAAATAGTGCGAAAACTTCATTTCTTTGTGCATCTTCGGTGAAGACCGAGTGAGGGAGTACACGAACATCCATCCAGCCAGAAGCTAGAGCCTGCGAAAGGGTTAAAAAAACGATAGTGAATAAAGTCTTCATCGGTTTCTCCTTGTAAAAATTTACAGGAGGTATACCGCTGTGCTTTTCAAAAAGCTCGTTAAGATTCCGTCAAGTAACGCACTATTGATCCCGCACTTGAATCCAATGTCAGAATCCATGCCGTAGCTTAGGGTCTCACTCCAGGGTCCCAGTAGGTTGCTGGCATTTGACGGCGCGACGACGAGATCGACCATAAGTAATCGAATTGACTTGCAAAAGCCGCGATGGTGTCCCGATCACGAATGATGTAGAAGTTTTCAAAATTTTTCAGCAAACCACCACCTGTGTAGTTACCGGCACCTACAATCACCATATTATCTAAGACGATGAATTTGTTGTGCATCTTTTGAGCTGCACCAAAAGATGTCTGTGTAAACCGAACACTGACCCCTGTTCGCTCTAAACCACTGACACTGCGGGCATCTACGGCTTCACGCTCGTACCCTTCAATTGGTTGCAGTCCACCCCAATACAAATCGTCATCGAATACCGCACGACGATCTGTCGCTTTCGATGAACCGAATGCCTTTGTGATACGAGCAAACGAGTAGCGATTCGATGTCATCAAAACTCGCGATGAACGGCGCATTTCATCTTCAATCAATTTTAATAATTTCGGAGAATCCGCAGGCACAAATAGGGCTTCCATTTTTGAGTTCCGTGGATAGTTGATGCCACAATTCGACATATCACGTCCGAAGCGACGTAAGTTGTCTGTATAGCGCTTCAAAGACTCGATAAGGCATTGATGATGGCGCATCAGCGGCGACTCTTTCTTGTCGGTAACAAAACCCCACGTTTCGTGATTGATGGTTAAGCCCGGATTGGAAAAGTTGGCTGTAGCAAAAACCAAAACACTATCATTACGTCTTTCAACTAATAAAAATTTGTTATGATGTAGGTCTCCGCGTGGTTCATCTTCGGCTTCAGCTACACCGATAGAAAATAATTCTCCGCCACAGGCACGCACCTGTTCGGCTGTTGCCGCTTCAGCTCCGGAATCAATAAGAACCTCAACACGCACACCACGACGAATAACTTTGCAAAGTTCAGCTGCAATTTCTTTATGGGAAAAGGTCATGGTTCCCAGCGTGATCTTCACATTCTGGCGATCACGAATCAGAGACACCACTTGCTGAAAGGGTCCTTCAGGATTCGCTTGATTGCGTGGAAGATCATCGCGAGTGCAGAATGAATTTTTGGGTTTATCACCATAAGCTTTACACTGAGGATTCGTAAATCGCATATCCAGTGCGGGCATAGAAATCTGGGCTGGCGCCGTTGACACCTGTGCCGAGGCCACCACGGCCCCCAAGAACGACCAAACCCACACTAAAACCAGTGCCAATATCCCTCGCGTGCTTATTTTTTTCATAGACGTAGCTGTAGAAACTTTCAGCGACTCTGGCAACTCAGAAAACGGGGGAATGCTGCTGAAAAAGACAGATTTTGTACTTTTTTCAAGAGTGACATGGCTCTCTAAACTTCAAGGCTCGAAGCCGACGATTTAGATTTCGTATTGAGCTGTCCACAGGCCGCAAGGATCTCGTCCCCTTTGGTCGTACGGATAGTAACCGGAACATCGTAGGTTTTGAGGATATCACGGAAGCGCTCGACAGTGGCTTTTTCGGGACGTTCAAAAGGGGATTCCGGAAATGGATTAAAAGGAATTAAGTTAATGAAGGCCTTTTTATCCTGCAATAATTTTCCTGTGGCGTGAGCATCCTCATCACTGTCATTGAAGTTTTTAATCAGAAGATACTCAAATGTGGCAAATCGCTTTTCCCCCTGCGGAATGGCCGCCACGATGGGCAAAACTTCTTCTAATGGAAACTTACGATTGATCGGAATGAGTTCATTCCGTTTGGCCTCAAACGGAGAATGCAAAGACAGCGCAATGTTCACATTCGGCATTTCCTCTTTCCAACGCTTTAAACCTGGCAAGTAACCAGAGGTCGAGATAGTGATTTTATGCGGAGCTAAACTCAGTCCATGCTGTGAAAGAAAAATCTCGGTGGCTTTTTTAACAGAATCGAAATTGTGTAATGGTTCACCCTGCCCCATGAAAACGATATTTAAAATCTTATCATCCTCGGGACGATTTTCAGTTAACCACTTCTTGGCTTGTAAGAACTGGCCTATGATCTCTTCTGTTTTCAAGTGACGAGTAAACCCCTGTTTCCCTGTAAAACAAAAAGCGCAGTTCATCCCACACCCGACCTGCGAAGACAGACACAGAGTGTATTTTTTTTGAAAAGGAATTAAAACACTTTCAACTTTCATCCCATCGTGCAATTCAAAAAGAAACTTAACTGTCAGATCCTGTGATTGTTGAATAAAATCAATTTGAGGCAGGTCAAAATTAAAATTCTCGTAAACAAATGCACGGGCTTTTTGCGACAACTCTTGCCGTCCATATTCGTCACGACGATTTTTTTTGTAATACCAATTAAATAACAGCCTCGCACTGGCCACAGGTATTTGCCGACTTTGGCAGAGCTCTTGGAGTTCTTGAAAAGAGTATTGGTAAAACGATGTCGACATCGCTTACACTGATACTAAATCGGAGGACCCAATGCAAAACAAAACCCTCAAAAACATAGCTGTATTGATCGTTATCTTTGTTTTAGGCTTCGCTATCTATCGTGCGACTCGCCCGAAACCAGATGAACGCGCCTTTTTGTTAGCACTTCCCGCCCATATTGCAGCCTTAGCTGAAAAACAACAGGGTGGAGAAATTAAAAAATTCATTTCTAAAAACTATTCCGATTCGAAAAACAGAACCTTTCAAGATGTGGGTGGAATCATCACCGCCTATATGTTACGTGGCGGTGCGATCTCTGTTTATACCTTAAAACCACAGGTGAAAAGTTTGGATATAACAACAGATCCACCGAAAGCCCATCTGACTTTTCAAGCCGCTTTGGCCCAAGGGGCCCGCAATGCGGGTGCCTTAGATCTTATTCCTGAAAGTGCGTCTTATTACGATTTCTCGTTACAAATGGAAAAGACAGATGATGATGGCTGGCAAGTCTACTCAGCGGAATGGGAACCTGTCTCGATTCAATAGTTCATTGCTGGACTTAGTTTTTCTTTTCGGTATTTTCATTACTTTGTTTATCATCTTGTTCATCCAGTTGAAACAGCAACCAGCCTTGAGCTAACGAGGCTTTTACTGTTTCAACTTTTTTTATCTTCAGGGCTTGCATGAAGCCTGCAACCAGAGCCAAGTTCGTCACATCTGTTGCAGCATAATCGCCACCTAGTTGTTGATCGTTGAGCTTCGCACGTTTCTTCAAAGCTTTTTGTAAATCTTTAACTTGGTAGGTGTTTTTTACTTTTGTCTGCTCGCGAACCGAGTTGTACAAAACACCCCCGATCCCAATCCATGTTACCTGACGTGATAGCTTTTGAAACTCTGAGGGCACATGGGCGCTTGCATAAGTTTCTGAAAGTTTCACCGCATCGGTCCACTGCGCACCTAGAGGATTCGGCGAATTTTGTGTTTTAGCATCTTTTTTTTGAAGTTCGTTGATAACACGATTCTTGAAATTTACCGCCGCCAGTTCACCTTGATAAATCGTCAAACCTGTTTCAGCAGCTTTAGGTTGAGTGATCATCTGCATAGAACCACCACCAATATCCCAGACGACGACTTGTTCGCCCTGACGTGGTGGGCGCTGTGCTAAGGCTGACCAGTATCCTAAGCGGGCTTCATCTTCTTGCGAGATCATTTGCACTGGACCCGAAATCGCTTCCGAGATTTTCTTCATCACATCCTCGCCATTCTTCGCACGACGAAAAACAGATGTCGCTAAAGCGTGGATCGACACAGCCCCATGTTGACGCATTTTCTGACTTAACTCTTTCATTCGTGGCAACTGTGCTTTAACAAAGGCCTCTGGAATCTTTTGATCAGCAGAAGTTTCATGGGCTTCACTGAAAGGAACCGCCATATTTTCTTCGAATAAAACTTTATGAATTTTTTTCTGACATGTATCAACGATAGCTACAACTGATTTCGTAGAGCCAGAACCAATATCCAAAGCTCCTTGAGTTACAAGGCAATCTGAGGCGAAAGACTGTGTAGAAAGAAATAGAAAAAATAGGAATAGCTTTGCAGAACAAACAGATAGAATTTTTTTCATCCGCACATGGTAAAAGAAATCACCTGCAAGCGCAAAGTTATTAGAAAAAATAAAAAAAGAAACCGGCCCTCATAAAGCCGGTTTCCGAAAACCGAAACTAAGCGTTGCCTTGAGTAGGTAACTTATTAAATGACTTAGTTTTGGTTGAAGAGAATGTCTGCTGAGAACCTTTGTTCTGTTGCTGACTTCTCTGATTTTGGTTGTTGTGCTGTCCCGAAACCTGTTGGGATTGTGGTTTCTGAACATTTTTTTGGTTGTCTTGATTGTTCTGCTTACCCTGCTGGGCTTGCTGTTGCTTTTGTTGTTGCGGTTGCTGCTGCTGACGCTGCGGTTGTTGTTGATTTTGTGCCATGGACGTTCTCCTTTAATTAATTTTTTGTGGCTTCAGAGTTCGTCCCGATCTTTTAGGACTTACCGCCGCGCCCTTGCTTTTTACTGAAGCAATCACGAGACCAAATAGCAGAAATCCAAATTCTGAGTTGAGATACTTTCTATTCGTTTATGGGATTTTTTTAAAAACTAGCCGAGAAAAAAAGCCCCCACGCTTGGTGGAAAGATTGGCAGATAGCACCACAATCGCCCCTATACGAAACATGAAGACCTTTACAATCTGCGTTATGACAGCCTTTCCCATCTTCACTAAACTCACGAACTTCGGCTCGGCACTAGATCAAGCCTTAACTCAACCCAGGATGTATATGGACCCAGACCCCAGTTCTCAAAGTTTATTAGTGACCTTTATTTTTATCTTTTTCGCCATCGTTCTTGTCTTTTTGAACGCTTTCTTTGTCGCCGCAGAATTCGCCATCGTTAAAGTACGCAAAACACGCCTAGAAGAATTAGCCAATAACGGCAACAAAACCGCTAGCCTTGCCTTATCCGTCGTTAACAAATTAGATGAATACCTCTCTGTCTGCCAATTAGGGATCACCTTAGTCAGTCTGGGGCTTGGATGGATCGGTGAACAGTCGTTCTACACTCTTCTAAAAATCATGTTCCCAAATCCACCTTTCCGCGTGGAGCTATTCCATATTATCGCAACTGGTATTTCGTTCTTCATCATTTCGATGTTGCACGTTGTACTGGGTGAGCTTGTCCCTAAAAGCATGGCGATCCAAAGGGCTGAAAAAGTCACTTTGGCTTTAGCTAAACCACTTCGTTACTTCTATCTGATTTCTAAACCTTTGATTGATGCTTTCACCGCGTTAGCCAATCTGATTCTGAAATCCATTGGTTTTCGCCAAAGCAAAGAAGATCTGATGAGTGAAGATGAGCTACGCATGGTGATTTCACATTCGACAACTGGCGGTGTGATTTCAGATAGCGAAGCACAAATCATCCAACAGGCTTTCAGCTTTTCGGATAAGCTCGCTAAAGATATTTTGATTCCTGTTGAAAAGGTTCAATATATTTCTTTGTCGCGCAGTTTTGAAGAAAACAAACAAGTTATCCTCAGTCGAAACCACACTCGTTTTCCTGTTTGTCGCACGGACATGAACGATGTGATCGGTATTCTGAATATGAAAGATATTCGCTTTCATGATGTGGAAGCCAATGCCACTTTTGAAGAAAAAATGCGTCCTCCGTTTTTCATTCCAGCACACATGCCAGAAGATAAATTGATGAAGCAGTTTAAAGAGCGCCGTTTCCACTTGGCGATTGTTCGTAATACAGAAGATCACACCACATTAGGAATTGTGACATTAGAAGATATTCTGGAAGAACTAGTCGGCGACATCGTCGACGAACACGGAAACTAGTTAACACTCAGAGATATTTTCCTTATAAGGAAAATATCTCTGTCATCATATCCACTTCTTTATAAATATCTACGAAGATGTCCCCTAACAGGGGGGACTACTCATATTATTCGCGTTCAAATTTGACCCTCTTACTAAAGCATGAGAGAACCTATCTATGTCTCAGACTGCAGGTTTCACTCTTGATGGCCTTTTCTGTAGCTCTAAGTTTTTAGACACATTAGAGCGTATTCGCCTTACGACAGATACTGACAATGAAACATGGCATGAAGTTTTGAAAATGCCAGCGAAAGACTATCAAAATCTACGTTTAGGAAAAGCCGAAATCACAGATAAACTTGTCGAAAATGTCTCGGAACATTTTCATGTTGATCCTCTATCTTTGCTAAAAGGACGTATTGATTTTAAAGATCTGGCTTTACGCCACCAAAATACAGATCAAGAAATTCCTGAAAGTTATTCCAAAGCCGCTTTCGGAAGAAAACGAACTTCAATCACTTCTGTTAACTTTCTAGAAAAATATGTCGGTTGGAGACTCCGCCTAGACGCCATGAAAAGTTTGGGCATCGGTGAAAAAGATCTACAGGATCCTTTCTCGCCCATCAGTATGAGATTCATCACTGATCTTTGTGCTTATTTACATGATCGCCAATTTAGCGAACAAGACTTTTTCGCAATGGGTGCTTTTACATACGAAGGCAATAAAAATTCAGTGATAGCACAGTTGTTTGCCAATTTATCGTGCCCTCTAGATGCCTATGAGTTTTTCTTCAATGATTGTATGAAACTTTTTGAACAAAACTGTATCTACACGATCACACACTCAACGGCCCTAGGAATGACTGTCGAGTATGTAACGAACCCTCATGTCGCAGCGGAATCTGGCGTGCCTCACTTAGGTAATACACATGTATGTCATTTGAAAGTTGGCTCTATTGCCAACGTAACTCGTTATATCGGATTACCGCCTTCACAAATCGAAAAGACGTCTTGTGTCCATCAAGGCGATGCCGTCTGCACTTTAGAGATTACATTTCCTAAAGTTCGTATGCATGCCCGTGTGTAACTAATAATTTTTTAGGCAGCAGGTTGAACTTCTGTAGTCGAAAGAGGTTTAACTTTAATAAGTAATCTTTCATTCCACAAATGTTGCCATTTACGAGAAATCTCTAAAGCCCAAAAACTGAATTCCTGCAAATGCATCACCTGAACCAGTTCTCCGGCTAAATGATGTATGTGTATCGGGCCTAGATTTTCCTCGTTTTCCGTTTGCAAAGGTTTCCAACCACAGTTATCCAACCACTTTTCAATTTTAAAACGACACGTGCCTCCGGCAAAAAGCTCAGGAAACCCCATTGCTTTTTGCTGGCTGACAAACATCATCGTTAAAATTTCGCGCAAGAATAGCGAGCGCTCTTTCGAAGTTCGTTCAGAGGGTTCAATACTGAGTGAGGCCGTGTAGACGATGTCTTTGTTCTGTCGATCTACTTCTTCAATAATTTCAGCTAGAGCTTTTTGATGCAGTGGTGCCCCAGCTTGTTGAAGCAAACTCATTCCTGGAAAATTCATAAAGTGCTGTCGCGCTTTCTTTAATGAGGTCCAGCGCATGGCCATGATCGGTACCAACGACTCATCCGCTTCTACACGACAAAGCGCTATGTGAGTTGAGATCATATCAGACCCATCTACAGGCATAACTCCATAGGGATACTCATGCCCATACCCGCGAAGTTTGACTCCGATGAAATCTTTTAAGAACCCCCCTACTCGTGGGTCTTCCCACGTGTCGTAAGGCGATTCGACCACTACTATTTTTAATTTTTCATTATTAGTTTCATTTTTCATTCAAGTTACTTTACGGAAAGTCAGATAAGATAATTAAATTTTTTTTGTTTGTTTACCTAGACGGAGGTCAAAATGAGTTCACTATATAAAGAGAGATTCTTAAGAAGCCAAGGTATTGTCGATGAACCCCACATGAAGAAAATTCGCTCGACTCGAATTGCCATTGGAGGCTTAGGTCTAGGTGGATCTATCTTTCTAAATCTGGTCCGTATGGGTTTCGAAAAATTTCATATCTCTGACCCTGATGTCTACGAGCGAACAAATATCAATCGCCAACGTATGGCAAAAGAATCCACAGTTGGTGTACGTAAAGATGAATCCTTGGTGCGCGAAGCCCTTGATATTAATCCTGATCTTGAAATCACCTGCTTTCCTGAAGGACTTCATAAAAATAATATTCACGCTTTTCTAGAAGGTGTGGATTGGGTTGTGGATGTCGTGGATGTCTTCGCTTTGAATGAAAAATTAGCTCTGAACGAAGAAGCTGCTCGACGTGGACTTCCTGTAGCTTCCTGCGGATCATTCGGGTTCGCCGGAGCCGTCGTTGTCTTTAATAAAACAACTCCTACATTTGCTGAGCTAACAGGTATGAAGCCTGAGCTTCCCTATGAAACAAATATCAAAAACTTTATTCAGTTCCTTTGCCCCGAAGTTCCTGACTATATGGAAGAGCAGCTTTATAAAGCTTTTGGTCGTAACTCTCACATTCCCTTTGTCGTGCCCGGAGTTGAAATCGCTGCCGCAGTAACTGTCAGTGAAATTTCAAAACATATTTTAGGAATAGGTAAAGAGGTTCTTGCTCCTTACGGAATCTTCACTGATCCTATAAAGGTGGAAACCTGCATATTTAAAGCCTCTTACCTCGAACGCACATTAGAAACCCATAAGTATCAGCCTTTCAAGAAAGCAGCTTAACTTGTGATTCGAACGCTACTGGTACGCATTCAGGATGAGCGTCTATCTGAGTCTTTGAAATCAAGACAACTGTGGACGACATTAGAAGGTGAAAATCCCAGTGGTTCTATTAAAGATCGCATGGTACTGCCCGAGTTATTACAAGCGCTAAAGTCAGGCTCTCTACGAGTTGGGGACTGTGTTAGCGAAATCAGTGCGGGTAGTACAGCTCTTTCGTTAGCACATTACTGTCAGCATTTGAATTTAAAATGCCATCTGTTTGTTCCTAATAGTATTGCAGAACCCTTAAAAGAAAAACTCACTTCGCTGAAAGCGACGTTGACTCTATGTGATCCTCAAACAGCTTACCAAGAGTATGAAGATTTTTTGAAAGCGAATAAGCTCTTTGCCTTTCAACAGATGCAAAGAGCTTCCTTACGTTCGCACTACAAAACGTGGGCCCAAGAACATCTTCTTCATAAAATTCAGCCGACTTTGGATGCCGTCATCGGCGCAGTGGGTACTGGACATTCACTCTTAGGTATCAGCGAAGCATTGCAACCCCATGAAGGAGCTATTTCAGCCGAGCCCATTAGTAGCGAAAAAACAGATGGTGTTCGTAACATCAAAGAGACTCGTTTCGGGGCAAATGATCCCTGCCCGTTAAATTTTATTAACAAACGCTATGAAATTTCCCAGACTGATTTTTTTCCTCACCATCAAATTATGACGAATGTCGGTCTGATCACGATTTCAGATTCATTTCGCATGACTTTGGCCGCTGCGCAAAAATTTTCTGAAGAGGTCCCTTCAGCCAAAAGACTGTTTTTAGTGAACTCGCATGGTCGACGCACTGAGGGTGGATTCTCATAAGTAGACCAAAATCTACCTTGAGCCAATAACAGTTCTCTGCACCCTATTAACCTGCTAAAATCAAGCCGATCTTAATTCATTTTCTGAACGAAAGGATTCCTCATGTTGATACAATCACGCAACAGCCTCAAAACAAAAACAGAACTTACAGTTGGTGGAAAAACCTATACGATTTTTAATCCTAATAAATTGCAACATCCTAATTTGGACAAGTTACCTCTTTCTCTTAAGGTTTTATTAGAAAATCTTTTACGCCATGAGGATGGCATTAATGTGACTCCGGCTGATATTGAAAGTCTTTTAAGTCTTAGCAAAGAGTCGCAGACAAAAGAGATCGCTTTTTTTCCTGCACGCGTTTTAATGCAAGATTTTACGGGCGTTCCTGCGGTGGTGGATTTGGCAGCTATGCGTGATGCCGTAAAAAAACTAGGTGGAGATCCCGCTTTGATCAACCCTTTAACTCCCGTCGATCTGGTTATCGATCACTCGGTCACTGTAGATCACTACGGAGACAATAAATCTTTCGAAGAAAACGTAAAAATTGAATTCCAAAGAAATAGTGAACGCTATGTTTTCTTGAAATGGGGACAGGGAGCCTTCAACAACTTCCGCGTGGTGCCACCGGGAACAGGTATCTGTCACCAAGTGAATCTAGAATACTTGGCCAAAACAGTATGGAGTAATGAAGCCGGAGGAACTCTCTGGGCCTACCCTGACACATTAGTCGGAACCGACAGCCATACCACCATGGTGAATGGCCTATCCGTTTTAGGTTGGGGCGTCGGCGGGATCGAAGCCGAAGCCGCTATGCTGGGACAAGCACTCAGTATGCTGATTCCAGAAGTGATTGGTTTTAAATTAGTCGGCAAATTGCGCGAAGGCACAACCGCCACAGATCTGGTTTTAACGGTGACGAATATCTTAAGAAAACGTGGCGTGGTTGGAAAGTTCGTCGAATTCTTCGGTGAAGGTTTAGCTCACTTGCCATTAGCAGATCGAGCGACGATCGCCAATATGGCTCCGGAATATGGGGCCACATGTGGTTTCTTCCCTGTGGATGACGAAACACTGAAATACCTAAAGCTTTCTGGTCGTGATCAACAGACAATTAACTTAGTTGAAGCCTATGCCAAAGAAACCGGCCTATGGAGAAACGGCAATGGCGACAACATACAATTCAGCGACGTTCTGACATTAGATCTTTCCACAGTAGAGCCTTCCCTTGCTGGTCCGAAACGTCCGCAAGATCGTGTGGCCTTAGCTCAGACATCCGTAGATTTCCGTAATCAATTGATTTCGGGCTTCCAAGTTCCTGAATCGAAAACATCGAAAAACACTTCGACGATTCCTGTTGAAGGTACGGATTACGATTTAGGTAATGGAGATGTGGTTATCGCGGCGATCACCAGTTGTACCAACACATCCAACCCCTCAGTGATGATTGGCGCCGGCCTCGTTGCTAAGAAAGCCATTGAGCGCGGATTGCAAGTCAGACCTTGGGTCAAAACTTCTTTAGCTCCCGGATCTCAGGTCGTAACAGACTATTTAGAAAAATCAGGTTTACAAAAATATCTTGATCAACTCGGTTTTAATTTGGTGGGTTATGGTTGTACGACCTGTATTGGAAACTCGGGTCCACTTTCTTTGCCGATTTCAAATGCGATTGAAAAAGGTAATTTAGTGGTGGCCTCTGTCCTTTCAGGAAATCGTAACTTTGAAGGGCGCATCAATCCACTGTCTAAAGCCAATTACTTAGCTTCGCCTCCGCTAGTTGTGGCTTATGCTATCGGCGGCAGCTTGCTGACAGATATCACAACAGAACCTCTAGCCCATGATAAAAATGGTCAACCGGTTTATCTAAAAGATATCTGGCCAAGCAATCAGGAAATTCAAGATGTAGTGAACTCTGTTTTGAATACGCAGATGTTCAGTGGCCGTTATAATGATGTCTTTATCGGCACCGAGGATTGGCAGAAAATCGAAACCACATCTTCGCAAACCTATGATTGGGCTGAAAGTACCTACATCAAAAACCCGCCTTATTTCGAAGGTATGACCAAAACTCCAGCGGCGTTAAGTGATATTAAGGGTGCGAAACTACTGGCACTTTTAGGTGACTCGATCACCACAGACCATATCTCCCCTGCTGGGAATATCAAAAAAGACTCGCCTGCTGGAAAGTTCTTAACAGATGCCGGAGTCGATGTTTTTAACTTCAACTCTTATGGTACACGCCGTGGTAATGACGACATTATGGTGCGTGGAACTTTCGCGAATATCCGTTTAAAAAATGAAATGGTACCCAACACCGAGGGCGGAATCACTCGCTATTTGCCAACAGGTGAAACGATGTCGATTTACGATGCGGCTATGAAGTATCGTGAAAGCAAAACTCCGCTTATCGTGATCGGAGGACAGGAATACGGAACAGGTTCTTCACGTGACTGGGCCGCTAAAGGGACTTTACTTTTAGGGGTTAAAGCCGTGATCACAGAAAGCTTTGAACGTATCCACCGCTCTAATTTAATTGGTATGGGTGTTTTGCCTTTACAATTTCTTGCGGGCACAAACCGTAAAACTCTGGGTTTAACAGGAAATGAAAGTTTCGATATTTTAGGAATCAGCTCAGGTCTAAAAGTCGGACAGGAATTTGATCTGGTGATCACTTACGCTGACGGAAAACAAGTGACGACGAAAGTGAAATCCCGTATCGACACCGCGGTTGAATTGGATTATTTCAAACACGGCGGAATCTTGCATTCTGTTTTACGTAAGTTAGTTCCTTAGTCGCACACACAGGACTGTCTACTGCATTGACAGTCCTGTACTTTCTAGCCTGCCGTTTTTTGCACTTTTACAGCCCTCTGCTTTTACTTTATACCTCTTTCTAATTCTTTAAATAAACAATGGTTTTTAATTAAACAGAAATGAAAGGGTATATCCTATGAAAAAATTAATCGTAGCTTCTTTAATCTTAGTTGGTTCAATCGCCTCTGCTGACCAATGTGCTTATATCTCTAAAGCTCAAGCTGGTAAGGCTTTGAAGGCTTTAGTTGATGCTTCTAAAGTGCAAACACTATGTGAGCCTTGTGGTGAAACTCGCGCACAAACTGTTCGTGTTGAATCTTTAGGTATGAAAAAAACTGGTTACCAAAACTATTCTGAAGTGACTGTTAACGAAAAAGGTATCGACTTAGCTTACACGTATGTAAACGGCTTAAACTTAGCTAAGTTGGTTGGTTGCCCTGCAAGTGGCGTAAGCGCTTCTTTACGCTAAGCTCTTTGACATAGCTCTGCAAAAAAGGGAGTCTTTTGACTCCCTTTTTTATTTTCTGAACACTAAAGGAGGCCGAGTGATTCCTCTTTCTATTTTAGAACTCGTCCGCGTCAGCGATGTGACAACACCTCGAATAGCTTTAGATCAAGCTCGTGATCTTGCTGTACACGCCGAAAAACTTGGCTATCAGCGTATTTGGATTGCGGAACACCACAATTTTCCAAGTATCGCCAGTGCCGCCACTTCCCTTGTGATTTCTCATTTGGCTCAGGCCACACATACGATTCGTGTCGGTGCAGGTGGAATCATGTTACCGAATCATGCTCCTTACATTATCGCGGAGCAATTCGGAACGTTAGCCCACCTGTATCCAAATCGAATTGATCTGGGACTGGGACGAGCCCCAGGAACAGATCAATTGACCTTGCGCGCTTTGCGCCGGTCACCGCAGGCTTCGGATACTTTTCCTCAGGATGTGGTCGAGTTACAATCTTATTTCACTGATGAAGCCAGCGAACAGCGCACTGTTGCTGTTCCGGCTGCAGGCACACATATTCCTTTGTGGATTTTAGGTTCCAGTCACTTTGGGGCTATGCTGGCAGCAGAATTAGGTCTTCCTTATTCTTTTGCTTCGCACTTTGCTCCGGATCAATTGTTATCAGCTTTGGAAATCTACCGCCGTAACTTCAGACCTTCTAAGCAACTGCAAAAGTCTTATGCCATGGTCGGAGTCAATATCATCGCCGCTGACACCGATGAAGAAGCAAGACGATTGGCGACGACACAACAAATGTCATTTACCAATATCTTCCGCGGAGCCCGCGGTTATAGCCTTGCTCCGATCGACAATATTGATACCTATTGGTCCCCTTTAGAAAAAGCGCAGGTACAACGTATGCTCGCACGTTCAATTGTGGGCTCTGTTGAAACAGTTAAAAAAGGAATTGCGGACTTAGTCGCAGAAACCAACGCCGACGAACTCATCGTCGTGTCGGATGTCTACGACCAAGAAGCCCGCTTGAAATCTTTTGATCTGATTATGCAAGCGGTGAAATCTAATTAGTTTCTAGAGCTTCCGCCGCTCTTTCTACCACTTCTTCTTCATCTGGATTCGTGCGTTTATCAAAGCGCGAGAACACGCTGTACACGCTCGGAACCACATACAAAGTTAATAGCGTTGATACTAAAACCCCACCGATCACGGCAATCGCCATCGGCTGACGAGCTTCAGCCCCAGGTCCTAAGCTCAAGGCCGCAGGAATAGCACCAGCAATCGTCGCAATGGATGTCATCAAAATCGGTCTTAGACGATTCGGACACGCTTCCATCAAGGCGGCAAAGACATCTGTTTTACCTGCATCGCGGGCCTGATTGGTAAAGTCTACCAATAGAATCGAATTCTTTTTCACGATACCCATCAATAAAACTAACCCGATCATACTGAATAGATTTAATGACTGATCTCCAATAAGCAATCCTAAGAAAGCTCCCGAAAAGCTGAACGGCATCGCTACAAATACAGTGAATGGATCGATGAAGCTATTGAACTGAGACGCCAAGACCATGTAGGCCACAACAAAGCCCAGAACGAGTGCCAACGCCAAGCTCATAAAGCTCTTCATAAATTCTTCAGACGAACCACTTAAGCGGAAGGCGTAATCGGCATCCAAGTGCGACTTCGCTACTTCTTCTGCTTTTGTTAATGTCTGCTGTTGGCTGAGTCCTTCACCGACGTTTCCGTAGATACTAATCGCGCGCTCACGATTTTTACGAGAAATCGACGAAGCCACTGACGCCTGCTGGATATCAACGACGGACGCTAATGAAACTAATTCTCCGCGGTTGTTACGCACATAGAGTTCTTTAATACGCTCTTCTGGTGCACGGCCATCATCTGTTAACTTCACGCGAATATCATAGCGATGTCCGCCTTTTTCATAGGAACCTGCAATCACACCGCCGATAGCCGCATTGACCACAGCTCCAACCGAAACCACGTCTACTCCGCGGGCTGAGGCTTTTTCACGATTAGGAACAATGTGAACCTCGGGCGCACCTGTTAACAAATCAGAACCCATGTCGGTCATGATTTTTTTCTCGGTGAGGTCGGCAATAATTTTATCCGCCATACCTGAAAGCTTTTCCCAATCAGGTCCTTGAATCGTGAACTCAACAGGATAACCGCTGCCTCCGCCGCCACCGAAGCCCTGTGTTGACGGATCTTGCACTTGCGGTTTCGCTTCTGGCACCACTTGGTTAAGATGTTCACGGACAACTTTGATCATCTCTTGCTGACTGAGTTCTTTACCACTGACAGCATCAACGCCACGTTCGCCTTTTTTCTTCATCTCGACAAAAATCATCGCGGAATTCGTTTCTCCTCCTGTGAAACCACCGGCTGCCACGAAGTAAGAGTTAATTTCTGAACGGCTTCCTAAGAAGTCCTCTACAAGACGTGTTCTTTGATCGGTCATACTAATGGACGTACCCGGTGGATTCGTCATTTGAATCATGAACATGCTTTGATCTTGTGCCGGTTGGAACTCACCGCGCAGTAAAGAAACAGAAGCAAAACTCAGAATAAAGAAAACTGTAGAGCCAATAATGACTTTCCAGCGATGTCTTAAAGACACTTCGAGTGTACGCGCATAAGCTTTTCTTAAGCTTTCAAAACCATCTTCAAAGAATTTTCCAAAGCGAGTTGTTCTTTCAACAGAACCTTTAAACTGTGAAGCCCGCATCGGAGTTAATGTTAAGGCTTCTAATAACGAGATCATCACCGCTGCACTGAGGGTCACACCGAACTCGAATAAGAATCGCCCAATGATTCCTTCCATAAAGGCAATCGGCAAGAAAATCGCTACAAGTGAAATAGACGCTGCTATGGCTGCGAAGGTGATTTCACGTGCACCGATGATAGCTGCCTGACGGCGAGGTTTCTTCATTTCACGATGACGAATAATATTTTCTAGAACCATGATGGCATCGTCGACCACAATCCCGATAGCCAAACTGAGTCCTAGCAAAGTGAAGATATTTAACGTAAATCCGGCGAAGCTTAAGATGATAAAGCTTCCCAGAATCGACGTTGGGATTGCCAAAAGCACGTTCACTGTTGACGCCCAAGAACCAATGAACATCCAGCAAACTAAAGATGTTAATAGAGCCGCTAACACTAATGTCAGAACTAGCTCTTCCACTGACTCTTCGACGAACTTC
Source organism: Pseudobdellovibrio exovorus JSS (assembly GCF_000348725.1). Classification (NCBI taxonomy): domain Bacteria; kingdom Pseudomonadati; phylum Bdellovibrionota; class Bdellovibrionia; order Bdellovibrionales; family Pseudobdellovibrionaceae; genus Pseudobdellovibrio; species Pseudobdellovibrio exovorus. The sequence goes on along the minus strand of NC_020813.1, from coordinate 315,042 downwards.
GTTCCATCGAAGTTCACAACAATTGAAGTTCCCTCTGGCATATTTTTTTGAATCGAATTAATTTTTTCTTTTACGGCTTTCGCTACGTTGACGGCATTGGCTCCACGCTGTTTCACCACACCTAAGCCCACCGCGGGCTGCCCATTCGTACGAGCAAATTGAAGGACATCGACTGTGCCTTCTTCAATAGTCGTTAGTTTTCCTAATTGAACTGGAGTGTAGTTAGGAGCCCCACCACGCGAGTTAATCAGAATTTTTGAAAAGCTTTCCACTGTTTTTGCTTCACCCAAAGTACGCAAACTGTATTCTTTGTTATTGTACTCTGTACGGCCTGATGGTGGTTCACTGTGCTCGGTACGAACCGTGTTAACGATGTCATTCACTGTTAAAGCATAGCGCTTGAGTTCTTCATTTTTTACCCAGATACGTAAGTTGGGATCTAAATAGCCGGGCATCCAAAGGTTACCTACGCCGGGAACTGTCGTGATCTGATCTCGGATATCATTCTTCACAAAAGTCATTAACTCGGGAACACTCATCTTAGAGCTATTCACTGAAATCCACATGATCGGGAATTCAGACATGGCCATTTTCATCACGGTGACAGGTTTCATCCCTGTCGGCAGCATCTCTTGCACTTGTGATACTTTGGCTTGAACGTCTTGAAAAGCCGCATCTAGATCGCGGTTCAAATCGAATTCAACTGTGATCTCGGCCACGCCTACGCGTGACTTTGATGTGATATTCTTCACCCCTTGAATACTGATCAAAACGTCTTCCAGCGGATCGACTACGTCCGCTTCCATAACTTGCGGAGCGGCTCCTTCGTAACGAGCTGTTAACGAGATAATAGGAAATTCTACATCTGGCATTTCGCTGACACCCATACGAGTGAACGAGATCGCACCGAAGACGATCAATCCAAACATCAACATCCATGCAAATACGGGGTTCTTAATTGAAATATCTGACAATGTCATATTACATCTCTTTCGTGACGACAGCTGGTAAGTACAATGCTGACGATTCGAGTTTAATTAAATCTAATCTGGCTTGGAATCGCGTCTGATCGTATGTACGACGAATCGAGCGATAGTCTGTTAACGCCATTTGCACATCGATATTACGGCTAAGTCCATAATGCGAATCACGCAACACTGTTTTATAATTTTTTTCAGCTAACTCGGCTGATTTTTTTAAAGCAGATAACTGGTCTGCACGCAGACGCACGTTCTGATAAAGCGAACGCATCTCGGCCTCTTTTGAACGGCGCAGCCGTGCTAACTCTAAATCGGCTACGCTTTTTTTCGAAACGGCCTCTCTGACTTGAGCACTGCGAAGACCACCTTCAAATAATGGAATACTGACTTTGAATTGAATGTCCCACTTCAGATCCTTAGTGAACCCATCCGGTCTTTCCAAATAGTAATTACCTAAAAGATCAGCTGTCGGCCAGTGTCCGCCTTTTGCAATACTAACTTCTTCATCTGAAGCTTCCAGTTGCTCTTTGACGCTTTTCACTTCCGGCGACTCTTCAATACGCGCTAGATAATCTTCGAGTGGACGTAGCTTAATGTCAGTTGTTTCGCCTTGTTTATCCACAAGTGGTGCATCAACAGGAACTCCAGAAAGAACGGCTAAGTTTTCACGGGCACTCGTCAATCGTGACTGCACCAATTGTGCTTCGGCATCTAAAGCTGCTGCTGTGGACTGAGCTGTTAATACTTCTGTGGCACTGGATTCACCACGACGACTACGTGTTTGCAGTTTTTTAACACGATCAGCGTAGATTTCACGTTGTTCGTTTAGGTTTTTTAAATCTTGTTCCGCAGCTAATACATCTAAATAAGCTGATGACACATCCACATAGACTTTAATTAAATTCTGAGTCTGAGCCTGCTTTTGCGCTTCTAATAAATTATTGCGTTGGCGAATGGCTGCGAACTCACGGCCGCCGCGAAAAAGCGGCTGCACTAAAGCGAAGTTCACTGTTGTTTGTCTTTCTGGAAAGAACTGAGCCGCCACGGGATCACTTGGCTTCGGTTGAATCAAATGCGAACCTTCTAATGACAAACTGGGATAAACTAAACCCTTGGCTTGTGATATCTGCTCTTCAACTTGTACGACCTGTTGACGGCTTTGTGCCACTGTTTCATTTTTTTGAAATGCTGATTGTAATGTCTCTTCTAAAGTTAGCGCGTCAGCCGAACTTACCATCAAAGAAAGCAAGCTGATCACTTGCAATGGACGCTTCCACATACTCTACCCCTTCCGCAGGCTTTAAAGGCAGAATACTGATAGAAAGTTTTGTTAAGTTCAAGTCATGAACTGATGCTGCATCTTTGAATTTGTAATTATGTAACAGTTGAATCCTCAAATGAAACTACATAGGAATACTCGTAAATTTTTTGAGTGATTGAGCTTGACGAAAAAGGTTTTCTGATTGTAATGAACTCAAAAAATCTGGGTTTTTATTGTTTCAATTTGAGACCAGTTGAGGTTCCATCGAAGACTATTTTCCTAAATTTTAAGAATAATAGGATCTTTAGACTATTCTGAATTAACTCTAACAGAATGACTCCGATAAGAATTTATCAACAGCTCTTAGTTTCAGGAGGTCTATTTTGAGGTTTTTAGGTCTTTTAGTATTTGCGGTATCTTTACTTGCAACAAGTGCCACAACCGAATTACGCCGCGAAACCTCAGTTGAACTAGAAGATTGTGATCGCAGTCAGTTCAGCGATAGATACCCTTCCACTGTACGTTATACCCAACAGCTCATGCAGCATATAATGGAAAACAATTCCGATGTTTTTCATGGGGATCTAGCACCGGAAAACTTCTGCATTGGGATCACCGACAACCGCGTTGGAGGACGTGCTTGGGCCGACTCGAAAACACGCACCATGGTCATCGATCCTAATTTAGTTTTACGCGTGCAGAATGATGCGCAGTTGGCTTGGATTGTGGCACATGAATTAGCCCATGTGAGTATGCGCCATTATGTTGAACCGAATTCATCCCGACACAATGCCGCCCGTGTGGAAGCCGAAGCCGATGTTATCGGCGCCCACTTGTATTTGCGTGCCGGCTTTACCTCGGACGAATTGGCTTGGCGAGTGCAACAGTTGGCGGTTCTACCGGATATGATGGCCTCAGTAACAGAGCCCGATTACTACGGAGAAGTTCGAACTACAACCGCAGGTCATTCTCGGTCTCCGGATATTCCAGCTTCACAGCGTATCGCAAATGCCTATCAAACCTGTGGTGGTTCCTCTGCACAAATGAGTGAACCGAACTTTGGAAGTAATATGCCTTATCCGGCTCCGTGCTGGAGTGTTTGGTCCGTACGACATGGTGAACCTGCACGTTCTGCTGAGTTTCGTCGTCTTATGAATGACAGTCGTTCCTTGGTCAATGTAATCACATCGCCGAACTTATCTGCAGTGAAGACAGAGATCTTAACGGCTGAGCCTCCCCCTGACCCAAAAATGACCGCATTAGGGGAAACATTAACTCCCAATTCTGAGGCTCCGACGGCAGCTCCGCCGAAACCAGCGAGGAAGACTAGCGCCACGCCTGTTCATGACCACGATCACAGCGATACTCATGACAACAGTCACGAACAAACCGCTGAAGAAGATTTAGAAGATTAGTCGCAGTCTCCGTCTGGTTTGCAGGTGGCTGCATCCTCAGTGGATAAATCTTGGATTCCTGCAGACTGAGCCTGCGACCATTCGGCCAAAGACTGTTGTAAGACCTGTACAAATATTTCCGGAGGCTGCGCTCCAGAAACCGCGTACTTTCTATCAAAGATAAAAAATGGAACGCCTGAAATTTGCAAAGCGCGAGCTTCTTGGATATCACTGTTCACCGCCTGAGCATAGGTGTTCTCTGATAAGGCGGCCTCTACATCCTGATCACTGAGACCAATACTGTTGCCAATTTCTTTTAGCGTGGCTGTATCACTGATATCTTTTCCCTCAGTAAAGTAAGCTTTAAAGAAGCGATCTTCGGCCTCTGACCCCAGCCCTTTTTCTTGTGCATATTTAATAACACGATGAGCTTTCAGCGTGTTAGCGACTTGCATATCTTCAAAGTTATAAACCAATCCGACCTCTTGCCCCGCCTGCACAATCCCCGCATGAGCTTGCTTGCTGCGCTCTAAAGACCAACCATATTTTTGCGCCACATATTCATAATTACTCTGGTTACTTTTTCCATCAGGAATCGAAGGGTCTAATTGAAAACTCTTCCATATGATTTCCACATCTGAAGACTTACCAAGCTGAGCCAGTGCCGTGTCAAACTTGGTCTTCCCTAAGTAGCAGTATGGGCACATCACATCGCTCCAAATTTCAATTTGCATTTTTTGACTTATCGCCTGATTTGTTGTCTGGCTCATTTTAGTTTTCCTGTCTTTTTCATGTTTGTCTTTTCTAAATTCAGTAGCATTTCTTTGATACTGAGCCCACCAGCATAGCCGCCCATTGTTCCGTCTGAAGAGATAACACGATGACAGGGTACAATCAAACTGATCGGATTACGCCCATTGGCAGTTCCCACCGCACGACTGGCATTCGCATCTTTAAGCTCTTTGGCTATATCCTTATAAGATCTGGTCTCGCCATAGGGGATTTGCGCTAAACGTGCCCACACTCGCTTTTGAAAAGCGGTGCCGTCCATCTGTATCGGAATATTAAACTCTTGGCGCTTTCCAGCTAAGTACTCGCCTATCTGACATTCGGTTTTGTCTAGAATTTTAGAAGCTGATGAATGAGCTGAAGATGCAGCTTCTTCCTTTTGAATTTTTTGATCTTTCCAAAAAATTCCGTGCAAGTATTTTTCTGATGCGACCAAGTATATTACCCCTACTGCTGAATTAATTTTTCTTTGCACTTTCATCATGTTGAACTTCCTTTTACTTTTTTTGTTTTCTTTAACTCTTGTGCATACACACGCCAGAACAGAGCGGCCACATAGCCTCGCCATGGCGCCATCGCCGCGATGACCTCAGAGGAATGAATTTCAAGGGCTCTTTTTAAAATCAAATCACTGGCTGGAAATGAATCCGTATCACGCAAAACCTTCATGGACATATACTGAGCCGTCCACAGACCGATCCCTTTAATCGTCATCACTTTCTTTTTGAACTCTTCAACATCTTGAGTTGGTTCTAAAGAAATTTCGCCAGATAATATCGCCTTAGAAAAATCAACCAGTGTCTGCTTACGAAGTCCCGTAGTTTTCAATTTGGACAAATCTGCTTTAACTATTTGCTGTGGTGTCGGAAAAAGTTTTATCCGCTGACCATTTATTTGATATTGAGTTTCTTGTCCCGCAATTTCAATCAACTGACTCACTAAAGAGCGCGCTTGTTCTAAGCTTACCAACTGTCCCAGTATCGTGGCTATGGCCACCTCGAAAGGACTCCACCCCGACGGCATCCGAATTCCCGGACAGGTTTTTAAGAGTTTCTTGACTTGGCTATCGGACTCTAAAGCATTAGCTATCAAAGCAGGATCGGAATCTAAATCAAAAAGGTTTCGTACCCGTGAAATCAGAGTGTGCATTACAGACGTATCTGGAAACTGAATTTTCACTACTAAGTGGGACTTCTTTTCATCATTTCTAATACTGATCTGTCCGACCTTACCATTAAATTCTATCACCCGATGCATTTGTCCATCGGTGAACCATTCCAACTGACCAATGCGATGGCTTTGATAGGATTGCATAAGCCCAGAAAAATCAAAGGGAGGACGATAGGGAATTGTGATGCTGAGTCCCTCGTCATCTAAAATAGGTACTCTGCGAATTTCCCGCGGAGACTTTTTAAAACGATCTTTAAAGGCATCATTAAAACGCCGAACGGAAGAAAATCCTGCGGCATAAGCCACTTCCGACATCGGCAACACGGTTTCCGTTATCAGCTTGCGTGCTAAATTCAGTCTATTTTCAAAAGATAATTGCTTAGGTGTTTTGCCGATTTCCTCTATAAAAAGTCGACGCAAATGTCGTGCACTGACACCAAACTGAACGGCAAACTGATCTTCACTGAACTCGATTGTATCCTGCGAATTTAAAACCTTCACAGCTCGCTGGACCACCGCCGATTTTCCAACCCATGCCGGAGACAGCGGCGCACTTTCAGGGCGGCAGCGCAGACAAGGACGATACCCTGCTTTTTCAGCTTCGATATGACTGTGGAAGTATTCAATATTTTCTTTTTTAGGTTTGGCGGGACAAATCGGACGACAATAGATGCCTGTCGTTTTTACCCCTATGAAGAACTTGCCATCAAAGCGCGGGTCCCGTGCTATCATAGCGCTGTAATAAATGTCAGATTTTGCCTTCATGGTTTAGTTCTACCACAAAAACTTCATTTTTTTAGCCGTTTTCGGACATGAACGATTTATTATTTTTTAGAATCGCCGGGTAATGCCTGCATTGGTAGGTTTTCAGATCGCTCTAGTTTGCCATTACGAAATTTAAAATACCAAACGCGATCAAAATCCTGAGACCTCCAATAAGAAAGGTTCTTAGCTCCAAAAGCTTTAGCAATGTCTGGAATCTCGTCATGTCCCCAGACGATCAAAACAACTTTTCCATCAGTTTCGTCAGATGATAGAACATGTCTCGCCATATTGAGGGCATCTTTGACCTCGAACGACGTATCAACTTCAAGGCCCAGAGACTCCGCCAAAGGCGCGGCCGTTTCAATCGAGCGAATCGAGCCTTTTTTCTTTCTAGGGTGTTGAGCCACAATCACCTGTGGCACTTTAAATCGACTATTTTCAGAACTGAAAACCTGAACTAGTGCCTGTGCGCGTTCATAACCTTTTTTAGAGAGATGTGTCTGACTGTCATCATTCGGTTTTTCAGCATGACGGATCACATAGATATCAGATGGCTCTGCCCACGCTGAATTTGGGCTTAAGAGTGAACTGACTTGTATAACCGCACTTAAAATATAAATGAAACCGATTTTTGAACGCATAATACTCTTATTTACTCCAATACCCTTTTGCCGAAACCCATTCCGGATTAAATCCAAAATTTTTCGCCAGAACATCTTTTAAGGCCATCGCAATTTGTTTTTCACAGCCGACCCAAGCGTAGTAGTCCCCTTGTGGTTTCGCTTTTTCCGACAAGATTTGAACATAATCTTCTATCTGGGCCGACGCTTTATAAAACCATTGTACCTTGAGATTCTTTCTTTCTGGAAGAGCAATCTTATTTTCTTCCTCATTTAGAATTAAAACAACATCCACAGGGATGTCCGCTGGAATTTCCTCTAATCGCCGCGCCACTGAGGGCATAAACGACTCATCCCCGATGAGCCAGTAGCCATCAAAAGTATACGGAACAACACGCGATCCCCGTGGACCTGCAATTAGAAGTTTTGAACCGACTTGCGCTTGACGTGCCCAATTCGCTCCAGCGCCTTCTGCATGCAAGAAGAAATCAATTATGAGTTCTTGTTTTTCATTATTATAAGCGCGCGGAGTATAATCACGCATAATTGGTGGACGACTACTTTCAGTCGCTTCTTTTGATAGATCTGGTTTTTGCGCCACCTCTTCATCTGGATAAGGAAAGAAAAGCTTAATATGATCATCCGGAGACGCGCTAACAAAATCCTGTAAATCTTCTGAAGTAAAAGTAACTTCCTTCATCTTTGGATTTAACATTTTGATTTCTTTTACAGTTAACGTTCTAAACTTAATCGAGTGCATGACGGTTTTGACTTCACGATCCATACTTAGACCTCCTCAGTCATAGATGTTTCACTACACATAAGGCGGCCTCATTCAAAACACAAGAAATTCAATGTTTGATTTCATTTGGTTTTCAACTCTTGCGAAAACCTGCTTATTTCGTCTTAATAAGCAATTCTATCAAAAGAGTTTTTGTTTATTTTAGATCTAAAACAAATTTAGACACCACATCAACAACATCATTTGTTGTCTCGGGTGATGTGATATTCCCGGCTAAGACATGATTGTTAGATTTAATTTCTACAAACTCTTTAGTTGAAGACGACATCTGACTAAGTAGCTCTTTAGCTCTTTCTATATTCACCACACGATCTTTTTCCGTCCACAACATCAATGTTGGAATTTGTATTTTTGAAAAGTCTAAACGCTCGACTTCACGAACCACATCGGTCATGGCACGCACTCCGTTGACACTGTACTTCGTTGTCCAGAATTTTTCTTGTTCTGGATTGCGTGGTTTCCATTGATGATATGGTCCAACTACTGCGCGTGCGATCCAATACCCCAGAGGTCCACCAGCTAAGAAGCCACGTGGATCGCGTATTCCTAAGTTCGGAGAAATCAAAACTAAACCTGCAATATCAGAATGACGGGACGCCAGCCACAACGCCAGAGTTCCCCCTGTAGATGTGCCTACTAAAACGATTTTTTTTCCTAGGCGTTTGGCCACTTGGTATGACTCTTCTGCATCTTGAAATAACTCATCAGACGTGAGGTCAAACATCTGCCCGTCTTGTAACCCATGACCTGCTAAGCGAGGAAAATACACATGGGACTTCGTCATTGCCCCTACACTTTCCATTACCGGAGAAATCTCGCGCGGACTCGCTGAAAAACCATGTAGATAAACGAGTGCCACATCTGTTGACTGAGTCTGAGGGGCATTGAAAGCGAAAAAAGAACTGTTATCTTGTTTGACTCCAGTAAAACTCGCTTCTTTATTGTGAACGTAGCTCAGAAAATCTTCGCTGATTTCAACAGGACGAACATGCGGAGAACGCCAATACACCCACCCCGGTCCGAAAGCCACAAGGCCTAAAATGACAACCAACATAGCTACAGATATTTTCTTAATCATAATTTTTACTCGTTTATTTATTTTATCTTACGCGAAGTTTCGCAGTAAAGATGGTCTTTTTATCGGACACACGTACGCCTTGGAACTGAATCAAAGCGGTGGCACTATCGCTTTGGCCTTCTAACTTTTCTTCGGCACAGCTTTGTACGGTTACGCGGTCTCCGGACCTTGCTTCTGCTAGGAAGTTCACTTCATATTCTAGTAAATCGACTCCGGCACGGAGGGTATCAATCGAAATAGAATCTAAAATCCACTTCGCATATTTGGTATTGTTAACATGATTGTTAAGATCAATGTCACTATTACGCACTTCAAAGACAGTTAAATCCTGTGCGTCCTCACGATAGGGAATCTTCACTGGATGATGAGGTAATGCAGTCCCTGTGCGAAAGAGTTGTTCGTATTCAGACCACTCTTGTGCTGCAATCTTACGAGTTTGTGTGTCAATAACAGCAAAAGTACTGGTGCAGGTTCCAATCACCTGACCATTTAAAATGATCTCATAATCACGCAAAATAAACGCCGCGCTTTCCGGTGGGCGCAGCCACGTGCGAATACTGATAGTTTCATTCCACTTCGGCCACTGCGACATCACGAGCTTTTGGCGAGTAAACACCCACGCCAGATTTGCAGGAAGACGTACTTGCGCCGCAATCGCATGCATCCAGCCCACATCTTGAATCAAATTTAAAATGGCATAAAGCCCTGCGCGTCCACGTAGGTTCACAAGGTAAGAGGTGATCTTATATTCCTCTTCCCATATTCTTTTTTCTGTCGTTTCAGATGAGGTGCTCATGGGTTTTATGTTGCCTGAAAGCCTAAGAAAAATCGACATTTTAGGGTCGATTTTCGGATGATAGATAAGGTTTAGACAGTTGAAGTCACCTCAGATCTACTAAATTTCTTTATAAATGGGCACGACTTTAGCTACATAGCCCCTGATATGAAAAATAGGCCATTGGCTCTACAAAAATTAGCTATCACCTTAATTCAGACCGTTGTGCTGACATTGTCGGGACTACCGGCCTACGCCAATAACAATGGCTCTGGAAATAGTTCGGCGACTGGCCCCCGTTCTAACATCAACTCTGCCAATCCTCGTCCTCAGCAGACGTTCATGAGCACAACTCCGTTGAACACTCCAGAAGGAACTGTTCATATTGAAGTTCAAAGTTATGACATCCACACCGCAGAAGACCTGAATCGCGCGCGCCAAGAAATTTTAGCAAAAACCCGCCAACAGCCCGAGACCAACGAATTTTTCCGTATCGAAGTCAAAACAACGGATGCTCGTCCGCAGAGTCTCGAAACTCCAGTAAAAAATGTAGCCACTGAAATTGAAAACTCAATCCGTGCAGATAACAAATCAAAACCCGCAGCGACAACAGTGGCTCCACCGAATGCGGCCAGCTTCTTTAAACGTAACTACAATATGACTTTGTCTTTTGTGCGTTTTGTTGCCAATACCGCTGTGGTTTCCAGTGGTCTTGTGATCGGAGCCGGAGTTCCAATGGAGCACGCTCTGCTCATTGGCAGCCTTGCCGGAGCTATGTCCGGAGCCATCCAATTAAAAAGTGATGTGGTGATGAAGTGGTTAGCCAACTCAGTATTAATGGTTAACACCGCTAAACGATTACGCCTACTTCCTGCTAATGATGGCCTCGAACCTGCACGAGCAGAACGAGCTATGCGCGAAGTGGAAATGTACAGTCGCTGGGCCATGCTAGAAACTGGCTTTTTATTGGTGATCCGTACGTCTATGTCTTTATTGAATATTCCAGTGACCGAAAATCTCTTTATGACGGTGGCCAAGTCCACGGCCTCACAGGGTATATTTGAAGTCGGAGTCTTAAAAGCCACCCAGCAGTTAGAGCGCATGAATCCCAATTGGTCATCGCAAGCCAGTGTATTTAAGAATGTGGCTCTATTTACAGGGTCAGGTGTTTCTGTATTAGCGGCAATCGGCTCAATGGTCGGAATGCCATTTGCGAACTTAGGTTTCGTTGTTTTAACAGGTACAGGTTTGGTTTTAAATTTTGCACCGAAGCTCTCTAAGAGTCGCACTGTCGAACGCATTCTTTCCGGTTGGCGACCTACCGGAGCCGTTAAAACTTGTCGTTCTCTTTTTGCTTATTAATTACTATGAGGGACGGAGCCACTGGCGAAGTGGCTTCAAAATCCACTTCACTAAAAGAAAAACTAAACCGCCGCCCACAATTCCTGTAACAAGGCTAAGCCCTGAAGACGTCACACTCGACATCTGAACTTGCATGTGATGCAAGTAAGAGATTCCATGCACAAGGATACCACCACCCACAAGAAACATCGCGATGGTTCCCACAACTCCTAATGCCTTCATCAGGCGAGGAGCCGCAGTCACAATAGAACTTCCTAGAATTTGACTGAAGCGCGAATGATGTTTCTGATTTAGATATAAACCAGCATCGTCTAATTTCACGATAGCCGCGACCAAACCATACACCCCAATCGTCATCACGGTCGCAATACCCGCCAATACTAAAAACTGTCTTAGCAGAGGCTCTGCCGTGACAGTTCCTAAGGCGATCACCACGATCTCGGCTGATAAAATAAAATCGGTACGAATCGCACCTTTAATTTTTTGCGCTTCATCGATCACGGGCAAATCCGGAACAAGGTGCAATTCAGCAGATTGATTTTTGGATTTTTTATTCCACGCGTGCAGAAGTTTTTCGAAAACTTTTTCAAAGCCTTCAAAACACAGATAAGCTCCACCCAACATCAACAGAGGTGTCACCAACCATGGAAGTAATTGACTAATTAATAAGGCCGATGGAACTAATATAATTTTATTAATCACCGAACCTTTAGCCACAGCCCACACCACTGGAAGCTCACGCTCAGAAGCTACGCCTGACACTTGTTCTGCATTCAAGGCCAAATCGTCGCCTAAAACTCCGCTGGTTTTTTTCGCTGCTACTTTTGTTAACACTGCAACATCGTCTAATGTTGAAGCAATATCATCAATCAATGCTAAAAGACTGGTTCCCGCCATGAGACGTCTCCAAAATATACACAAGATTATCTTGGGGCTATAATCCACGCAAGCGTTCTGCTTTACCCCAGACCTCAGCGCCATTCCGTACAAATTTCCGTTTAATCGGATTTAAAAGTGATTTAGCCACATCGCAGGGATGGAACGCCATCTGCATTACTACAAAGTAAGAGGACGACGGGTTTAATCCCATCATCCACTTTCACGCTCTGTAGAGAATTCTCTCTTCCGCCACAGAGTGATCACCACCGGGGGCGGTGCGTGTCTTTTATTCCTGCAGCCACTGCGGCATTTTAACTACGTCCGTGCCGCGGTGGTCCCCTCTTTTTTTGGGTGCCAGGCCTTATTTACGGACACGATATGTCATCGAACTAAATTTATTTTTAAATTAGATCCGTTCTATTCCGTGCCTTCAATATTTGAAATTTCACCCATTTTACCTGAGTTAAAATCATCGAAAGCTTGATAGATTTCCGCCGTTGTGTTCATCACAAATGGTCCGTAACCCACGATTGGTTCTTCAATCGGTTCACCACCCATGAATAACAACTGGCTATCTTGCGTGACAGTAAATTCCACTTCAGTAGACGAGCGTTCAAATATCGCCAGCTCAGCTTCATTTACTGTAGTCACTCCCGCTGAAGGACCAGACGCACCCGTCGTATCTACAGACGGAGTTTGAATTTGTCCTTTCAACACAAACAAAGTCGCCGTGCGCCCTTCAACTACAGGAAGGCGTACACGACTTCCCGCTTTCACCTGAATATCCCACAGATTGATCGGCGTGAAAGTCTTCGCAGGGCCTATTGTCGTAGACGTATTGCGGAACTCACCTGCGATCAAACGCAAAGTTCCAGCTACCACATCTGACTTATCTGCATCGTGCAATGTTACTACAGGAATTTGTTCGTTTTTAATTCCCTGATAACGAGGTTTCGACATTTTATCTTTTTGCGGTAAGTTCACCCAAAGCTGCACCATCTCGAAACGGCCACCTTTTTTAGAAAATTCTTTACCATGTTTTTCTTCATGTACTAAACCAGAGGCCGCCGTCATCCATTGCACATCGCCCGGTTTGATAATGCCACCGCCACCAGAGGAATCACGATGCTCCACTTCTCCGTGATAAACGACAGTGACTGTTTCAAAACCACGATGGGGATGTGAGTCGACTCCACGAATATGGTTATCCTCAGCAGGAGGAAACTCTGCCGGACCAGCATAGTCCATTAATAAAAATGGTGAAATTTGATGGGCTAAATCGTTATATGTGAAAATTGAGCGCACAGGAAAGCCGTCTCCGACCCAGTGTGGACGATCGCCTCTTTGTTTTAATACGAGTTTTTTCATAAATTCTCTCTTTTCTATTTCTGATTATTTATCTGATCACATAGGTGATCACACAGAATCATTCTAAATATGAGTCTTAATAGAGAAATGGCAAGGTTTAGATAATTTCAATCAATTTTATCTATAGCTTGCCTATTAGATTTCATGTTAGATTTTATGTAGAATTTATGCGAACTTATGATGTCTGCTCTGCGAATGCCTATAGCGGCATAGGGAATAAAAGGGCATCTAAAGAAAAAGCCCCCGGTCCAATCAAAGTCATCGCAACTAAGACGGCCGCTAAGTTCACAGTGTATTCGTTGCCTGGGGGATTGTTGGTGATTAAGTAGCCACCACCTTTGTGACCGACCACCGCCGCAACGAGCATCACGAAAATGCAGGCCACAGTTCCCACACGGGTAAATAATCCGATGGCAATAAGCACACCACCCAAAATTTCGGTCACCATAGCGGCGCGAGCCTGCAATGCAGGGAAGGGCACATTCAAACTCTTTAGCCAGCCTTCAAATCCTGCCATGTTTCCAGAGCCCACAACACCCAACTTACCCAAGCCATGAATCACAAAACAAACACCAATAAAAAGACGTAGAATAAGGGCTGCAATATCCAACCAATAATCTGGCATTTCTAACAAAAAATAGTGCATCATCTGTGCTCCTTTATAATTTCTGTATATTTATTATATTTTTACCGATGAACTTACTACAGCGCTATTCCCTCTGGCTTGCAAGCAAGAATTCAAAGCTGCTATGCTTTTGGAATGAAGTCTAAACAGCCCCGCGAACTGACGCCTTTTACTAAGAAAGTAATTCAAGTTATCAAAAAAATTCCTAAGGGACGTGTTGCCAGCTATGGCCAAATTGCCACTTTAGCAGGGAACTCTGGTGGAGCCCGTGGCGTCGTCTGGATTCTACATTCCTGTTCTGATGCCTACGACCTTCCTTGGCATCGAGTGGTCAACTCACAAGGACTTATTGCCATTCCTGCAGATCGCAAGCACCACCGCGAACAGCGCAAACGCCTTTTAGATGAAGGGGTTTTATTTTTATCCGCAAGCCACGTCGATTTCAAAAAATTTCAATGGAGCAAAACAATTCCCAAGACTTCCTTAAAGAAGTCCCCTAAGAAAACGAATCTGCGCAAGCCTCAGATGTTCCGCTAGCTGCTATTGTTTTATGAATTTTGGTCGCTGACAGATTTGCGTTCGGACTTTTCTTTCTGACGTTGACGAAAATACTCTTTTGTTGCGACGTAGATAGTTTTACTGACAGTTGAAACCACATCGCCTTCTTCATCAATCCACTCGACTGTTTTGACAAATTCGTAGCGACCATGTTCTTCAGCCTGTTGCTGAATGTACTTAATTTCTTCATCTTCATAGCGCACTTCAGTTCTAAGTTTACCTCGTCCGGGCTTTTTAAACTTAATTTCTGCGGCTTTATCCCAGACCACATATTTCTTTTTGAAGATGTTAATGAGTAAGACAATATGAAAAGGGTCCACAGCAGAAAACTGACTGCCCCCAAAAATTGTGCCGACGTAGTTGCGCGTGCGGAGGCCAAACTTTAATTGAACGCGAGCACATTTCCAGTCCTTTTGAATATAAAGAACTTTTCCGCCCGTGCAAAAAAACATCGGATACAAATTCATTCCATGCCTAAAAAACCATGTTTTAAAACTTTCACCTTGCACAGTGACTCCTTTATTTATGGCTTGAACCATAAAACAGCGCATAAAAAATTATATTCGGCTTCTGGGAATGTGTCTATGCCCGTATACTCTAGGTTATGGACTCTACAGCAAAAGCTCTTATTGTCTTCGGCTTTATATTAATCGCAGCAGGTATTGGCTGGCATTTCGGTTGGATTCAGTCTTTAAAAATTGGACAACTTCCCGGAGACATTCACATCAAACGCGACAATATGCAGATTTATTTTCCTATCACGACTGGTTTATTAATTGGTGCACTAATCAGTTTAATTTCTTGGTTGTTCAAATAACATTTCCAAAATCACTGGCCTAAAAAATTGATTGTTTACTCTAAAAACTTCACACTGATCATGAGTAACAACAAGACAAGTTCTTTCTTTCAAATCATCTTTTAGTCCGTAATCTCTTTAAAGTTTGTTTGTCAGACCTTCTACTGGATTCACTGAAGTTGGATTTAAGATCGTCTAAAGTGCTTTAGTTTTTTTCGATATCACCGATCATAAAAATAATGTTGTAAAAATTTTTTGACAGACAATTGCTTTGGAGGCACTTACGAATGTCTTTCTCTGAACAAGACCTTGAAGAGTTTAAAGTTGAAGCTTTAGAACTGCTAGACACAGCAGAAAAAAGTTTATTAGCTCTTGATCAGGGCGCTGATTTTAAATCTTCTTTTGACTCTATATTTCGTGGTTTCCATAACTTAAAAGGTGCTGCTGGTATGATGGATCTTACCCATCTACAAGCCCATACACATGAACTCGAAAGCATCTTAATGCAGTTCAAAGAAGCCTCTGCCTTACCTAAAGAGCATATCAATTTCTTTTTGCGTGGAATTGATGCAGCCAAGTCTATTCTGGACGGCAACACGATATCATTTGATTACGCTATCTCTGGTCCAGCAAACACAGTTTCATTAACGGCTACAGCACCTACGCCTACTTTAACAGCAGAAACCACACCGGCTTCATCACAACATCAAATTCCAAAAGAAGCGATAGATGAATTCATGGCTGAAGGTGAAGAAATTTTAGAAAGAATCTCGAAAGTACTTTCTAAAATTGAAAGTGGCGATTTTGCAAAAGACAACTTAGATAGCTTATATCGCGATGTTCACTCTTTAAAAGGTACAGCTTATCTTTTTTCTTTTACTTCTTTAGGCGATCTATCACACGCGATGGAATCCAGCTTAGAAAAGGTACGCAGTGGAACACACTTGCCTTCAAAGCCACTCTTAAATGGACTCTTCCAATGTTTGAATGTGGCCGACAAACTTTTTAAAAAAACTAAATCCGGCATTTCTGATAGTGAGCTTGTAAGTGAGATTCCACAGGTCATCAGTGTTCTAAATGCAGCCGCAGAACAACTCAGCTCGGTGAATGTGGCTCCTGTAGAGGTAGCTCCGCCGACTATGGCGGCTCCTGCTGCTGTGAAAGACTCTGCCGAAACAGAGGCTGCTAGCTCGATTCGCGTTCCCGTCGCTTTACTTGATAATTTGATGACCTTAATGGGCGAGATGGTTTTAGTGCGAAATCAAGTTCTGCAATTTTCTAATAAATCAGAAGATCTTGAATTTTTAAGTCTCAGTAAGCGCCTGAATGTTGTTACTAGCGAAATTCAAGGCGAAATGATGAAGACACGTATGCAACCTATCGGTAACGTTTTAGGTAAGTTCACGCGTGTCGTTCGTGATTTGTCTCAGGATCTAGGAAAGAAAATCCATCTGAGCCTTTCTGGAACTGAAACAGAGCTAGATAAGTCTTTACTTGAAGCTATTAAAGATCCATTGACTCATATTGTGCGCAATTCTTGCGATCATGGAATTGAAACTCCGGATGTACGATCTGCCACTGGAAAACCAGAAGCAGGAAGCATCGCTATTCGCGCCTATCATGAAGGCGGACAAGTGATCATCGACATCCAAGATGACGGCAAAGGTTTAAATCAAGAGGTCCTTGTTAAAAAGGCCATTGAAAAAGGTATCCTCAGCACCACTGAAGCTGCAAAATTAACAGAAAAACAAATCAATAACTTAATCTTTGCTCCGGGTTTTTCTACGGCAGCAAAAGTAACGAATGTTTCAGGACGCGGTGTCGGTATGGATGTGGTGCGCACCAACATCGAACGCATTGGTGGTACGATTGATCTGTCGTCACGCTTTGGTGCGGGCACTGTTATTAAGATTAAAATCCCTCTGACATTAGCTATTATTCCAGCTCTGACAGTTAGATGTGGAACAGGTACTTTTGCCATCCCACAAGTTAAATTGGAAGAGCTTGTCCGCGTTGATCAGACATCTGCAAATAGAATCGAAGATCTACATGGAGCGCCCGTTTTACGCCTGCGTGGAAACATCTTACCACTTGTCGACTTGAATAAGGTTTTAAAAACAGGCAGTGAAACCAATTACACCGATGGCATCATCAATGTCGCGATCCTCAATGCCGAACAAGCATCTTTTGGTCTTATTATAGATCAAGTGTATGATACAGCCGATATCGTGGTGAAGCCGCTGAATCGTCTTTTAAAATCTTTGCAGGCTTACTCTGGCGCCACCATTCTAGGTGATGGTTCTGTCGCTTTGATTCTTGATGTTTTGGGTATTGCTAAGATTGCTCAAATCGGACAAGAAAAAACAAACACATCAGAACTTGAAGATGCAAAAGCCAAAGCGGCAGAAGACTTACAAGACTATCTGTTAGTAAAAACAAATTCAGCAACAAAACACGCGATCGTGCTGGGCTATGTTCACCGCATCGAAGAGTTTAAGAAACAAGATGTTGAATACTCTGGCCAACAACCAGTTGTACGCTACGGAGACTCTATTCTACCTTTAATTTCAGTTAATGAAGCCATGGGCTATCCTCAATCTGAATTAGAACAAGAGACTGTACCAACAGTTGTTATCCGTCGTGCGGGTCAGCTTTATGGCCTGCAAGTGGATAATATCTTAGACACATTATCTTCAACAGCAGAACTAGATTTGACTCATATAAAACATTCTGGAATTTTTGGAAATCTAAACACTCCTGAAGAGCTTATTGTGGTTGTAGACCCGTTTGAGCTGATCGAACATTCATTTCCCGAAAGCTCTATTGCAAAAGCTCCCTCTGCGGTAACTCCTGCGGCAACGGCTACAGCCCCTATTATACAGGCTCCGATTGTCAGCGGACAATCGCGTAAGATTCTTTTGGCTGAAGACACTGTTTTCTTCCGAAAATCTATCCGCTCTGTTTTAGAAAAAGTGGGATATGAAGTTGTAACTGCTGTCGATGGACAAGAAGCTCTTGAGTTTTTGAATAAAAATGATGCTCATTTTGACTTAATCATTTCGGATATTGAAATGCCTCGTCTAAATGGATTCCAATTAGCACAGGCTGTTCGACAGCATCCACGTTTTATCAAAACACCTCTTTTAGCTGTAAGCTCACGCGCCGACTCAAAGTTTATTGCTGAAGGCAAACAAGCCGGTTTCAATCTTTACTTAGAAAAATTGAAACCAGATCTACTGCTCAATGCCATCAATCAACTTCTAACGCAAGAATCGAGTGCCGCATGAGTGCTGCATTTCAAGTAAAAAAACAGACGACAGAGCAGCTCACCACATTTTATGTCGATGGTGATTTGTTCGGCATTGAAGTTATGAAGGTTCAAGAAGTCGCAGGTCGCCCAAATCTTTTTGAAGTGCCTTTGGCTCCCCGTTTCGTTAAGGGCTTAGTCAATCTACGCGGTCAAATAGCGACAGCTATCGAACTTAGAGAAATTTATGCCAAACCAGAAAAGCAGGATCAAAACCAAATGTCTGTTATCTGTAAAATTGATGGAAATCTAGTTTCGCTTATTGTGGATTCTATTGGCGATGTGGTCGAAGTTAATAGTAGCGACTTTGAAGTCGTACCAGATACGATCCCGCCACAAGTCAGACGTTTTATAAAAGGTATTTATAAAATGAATGGAACCCTTTTAAGTGTGTTGGATTTAGAAGCCCTTGCCAAAGAGCTTTCACCTGCCAACGAAACCACAACAAATTTAAATAATTAATATATCTAGAATAAATAAGGAGATTCTAAATGAGAGCTAGCAGAAAAGCAGACAACAAAGTTCACGATATCACAGAAGTTATCACAGCAAAAAATACAGGTGGTCAAAGTGCCATTCTAGATGCTGTTTACCGCTCACAGTCTGTGGTTGAATTTCAACCAGATGGATCTATTGTTAGTGCCAATGAAAACTTTCTAAATCTTTTGGGTTACACTCAAGAGGAACTTAAAGGACAACATCATCGTCTTTTCTGTGAACCAGCTCATGTCGAAAGTTTGGTCTATAGACAGTTCTGGGAAAAACTAAGCAAAGGTGAAACTTGCTCTGGCGAATACAAACTAAAATCAAAATCAGGCCTTGATGTTTGGGTTACTGCTTCTTTTAATCCTATCCAAGATCGCACGGGCAAAATAGTTAAGATTGTACAGTTCGCAACAGACATTACAGAATCTAGAACCGAGTTGAAAGTTCGTACAGACATTATGAATATGACAAGTATCGTGTCTGAAGCCAATTTACGCGGCGACATCACCAACATTAATGATAAATACGTGGAAGTTTCAAAATACAGCCGCGAAGAGCTATTAGGTCAGCCTCATAATATCACTCGCCATCCAGATATGCCCAAAGAAACTTTCAAAGAAATGTGGAGCACTATCGGCAAAGGCCAAATGTTCCGTGGTGTTATCAAAAATCGCGCGAAAGATGGCACACCTTATTATGTTGATGCTGTTGTCGCACCAATCATGGGTGAAAATGGCAAACCAAAAAAATATCTTGGAGTTCGTTACGATATCACTCAAGCAGAACTCGAACGCCAATATATCGCACAGCACTTAAGCGGCATCTTACAAGCAATCGATTCATCATTTGCTTATATTGAGTTCGACACTGGCGGACATGTTTTAACTTACAATAAAAATTTCCAAGACGCGATGGAATATGCAGAAAACGAAGTTAAAGGTCAACATCACCGCAACTTCTGTGACCCTGCCGAAGCCAGCAGTCCTGACTATGTAAAATTTTGGGCGGATTTAAAAGCGGGACAACCGAAAAAAGGTATTTTCAGACGTTTTTCAAAAAGCGGTAAAGAAATCTTCTTACAGGCGGTCTACGCTCCTGTTAGAAACGACGAAGGCCATGTTAATAAAATTATTAAAATTGCTATCGACGTAACCGAGCAACAGATCATCAACGAAATTCAAGAGATCGCTTCATCTTTAGGAAGCTCTTCTGCTGAATTGACAACAACTGCTACTGAAATGTCAAAAGTGGCAAATCAAGCAAGTAAAGAGTCTGACTCTGCGGCAGTATCAGCCGAAGGTGTTTCTGCTGGTGTGCAAACAGTAGCAACGAATATGGAAGAAATGGTCGCTTCTATTAAAGAAATCGGCCGTTCGACAAGTGAGTCAGCTCAAATGGCGAAATCCACTTTAGAAAGAGCTCAAGAATCTAATGCAATCATTACAAAATTAGGTTCTAGCAGTAAAGAAATTGGTGATGTTGTAAAAGTGATCAGTTCGATCGCTCAACAAACCAACCTCTTAGCTCTGAATGCGACAATTGAAGCTGCCCGCGCTGGTGAAGCTGGTAAAGGTTTCGCAGTTGTGGCCAACGAAGTGAAGGAACTGGCAAAACAAACGGCTAAGGCAACTGATGATATCACACAAAAAATCAGTGCTATCCAAAATGACACTCAAGGTGCTGTAACCGCTATTGGCAGCATTGCCCAAGCTATCGAAAAACTAAATGGTCTATCAACTGTCGTTGCAACGGCTGTCGAAGAGCAAACAGCTACAACAAACGAAATTTCACGCGTGGTTCTAGAATCACAAAAAAGCGTAGAAAACATTGCGAGCACTGTAAAAGTAGTTTCACAGACAGCGCATGCAAGCAACGTCAGCTCTGAAAAAACGTTAGTGGCGGCAAAAGATTTAAGTCTTTTAGCAGACAAACTTTCAGACTTAGTTAAAAAAGCACACAAGTAATAGGTGGCAGTGAATGTCTAAGGTCAAAGTGCTTATTGCAGATGATTCCGTGGTGTACCGATCACAAATCCGAGCTTCTTTAGAAGATAGCTCTTGGATTGAAGTAGTCGGCACAGCTTCTAATGGCAGACAGGCCATTGAACGTCTGACTGGCTCTGCAATTGATCTTTTGATCTTAGATTTAGAAATGCCTGTGCTGGATGGCCTTGAAACTTTACGCGAAATGCAAAAGCTTTCGTTAAAAACAAAGGTTATCCTATTTTCTTCATCTTCAAAGCGTGGAGCCGAGATTACACTAGAGGCTCTACGTCTTGGCGCCAGTGATTTTATTTCCAAGCCTAGTTCTGATGCCAGTAATACCAATGAGCCTTTTCAGAATCCTGCAGAAAAGATTAAAAAATTATTGCTTCCTAAAGTCAGTGTTTTATTTCCGCATGTGGCTCCGGCAGTCACAACCTCTTCAGCCCCTATGACGACGTCCAAGACAGAAACTAGCTTTGTCAAAGTCCTATGGGAAGCGATGCGACCTCAAGTTATCCTTATTGGCTCATCTACTGGTGGCCCTACTGTATTAGAAAAGATCTTTTCAGACTTGGGATCTTCTGTCGACTGCCCGATTTTAATTGCACAACATATGCCCCCGATTTTCACAGCTAGCTTTGCAGAGCGCCTTAGTCGCTGTAGCGGAATCCCAGCCAGCGAAGCTAAGCACGGCATGGTTTTAGAAAAAAATCATATCTATGTAGCCGCAGGTAATTATCATATGCGCGTTCAAGGAACGCGTGACCATGCAACTCTTGTTTTAGATCAAGGACCTCAAATTCATTCAGTCCGCCCCGCTGTCGATCCTTTATTTGTTTCGGCTGCATCTGTCTTTAAAGATAAATGTCTTGCCTTTGTTCTAACGGGCATGGGTGAAGATGGAAAAGATGGAGCTGTTGCCGTCAAAAAATCTAGTGGCGCAGTTGTTATTCAAAATGAAAGTACTTGCGTCGTCTATGGAATGCCAAAAGCTGTCTTCAGCAGTGGTGCCTATGACAAAATTGCTACCCCCCAAGAAATTACTTCTATCATTCGCGACAAAGTTGGCGTCAGTCGCACATCCGCCGCCGCATCAGGAGACAAATAGATATGTTTCATATTCTGATTATTGATGACACTCGCTCTGTACACGCTTTTACTAAAAGCCTTTTAAACAAGGCTTCAGGCATCCAAGTTTCCTCCGCAATGGATGGGGCACAAGGCCTTGAGGCTCTTAAAGAAAATCATTTCGACTTAATTCTATTGGATTGGGAGATGCCCATTCTGAATGGCCCCGACACACTAGAACAAATTAAAAAAATGGATGTGTCGACTCCGGTCATTATGACAACGACTCGCAACTCTGTAGAAGATATTCAAAGAATGTTAGATGCAGGAGTTAGCGAATACATGATGAAGCCTTTTACTATTGATATTCTTTTTGAAAAAATAAGTTACGTCACTGGAAAGAACTTTCCCTATGCAGCATAATGAAATCTTAAAGTTCTTTGCCGATTTTATCCAATCCGAATTAGGGATTGTCTATTCTGATCACAACAGTTTTCAGTTACAAAATCGCCTAGAGACTATTGCTAAATTCCTAGATCTACCTAGCATAGAAGCTCTTTATGAAAAAACTAAAACTGGTTTTTCGGAAACCGCTAAGCAATTACTATTAGATACTGCCACCAATAACGAAACTTCTTTTTTTCGTGATCCCAAGGTATTCCGAGCTATCGAAACGGATATCCTAGGAAACTTAGCTGCATCTTTAGCTCCGAATGAAAAGTTACGTGTGTGGTCAGCAGCTAGCTCTACCGGACAAGAGGCTCTTTCTTTAGCTATGTTGTCACGCGAATTAGCAGCGAAAAGTGCTAATCCATTTTCTGTCGACATTTTAGCAACGGATATATCTGAGCGTGTTTTAAAAAAAGCTCAAGAGGCCCGCTACACACAATTAGAAGTTCAACGTGGTTTGCCGACAACTCATTTGGTCAAGTATTTCCGCAAGGATGAACAAGATCACTGGGTAGCATCACCGCAACTGACGAGTCTGATTGAATATAAAAAGCTCAACTTAAAATCAGATTTTACATTCGCTAACAAATTCCATCTGATTTTATGCCGTAATGTTCTGATTTATCAAAATGTAGAAGACAAAATTGCAATTCTTGATCGAATCACCGCAAACCTAGCGCCAAATGGGTATCTGATTCTGGGATCTGGCGAAAGCCTTTTAGGCCTATCTTCAGACTACGATCAGCAGATATCTAATGGCGCTATTATTTATCAAAAGAAAGGAGTCAGGCTACAAGCGGCCTGATAAAAACTATTATGTTTCCAGCAAATACACGTATTTTAGTTCTAGATGATATGATGACGATGCGTAAGATCGTCATTAAAAATTTAAAAGACCTTGGTTTCACGGATATTCAAGACGCTGCAGATGGCAATCTAGGATGGGATATCTTAAACCAATCTTCACCCCCTATTCAGTTGATTATTTCCGATTGGAATATGCCTAACTGCACGGGATTAGAACTTCTGAAAAAGGTTAGAGCTGACGAGCGAATGAAAGCAGTTCCTTTTGTTCTTCTAACAGCAGAAGCGGAAACACATCAAGTGATGGAAGCCGTAAAAGCAGGTGTATCTAACTACATTCTGAAACCTTTTACGCCTGAACATATCAAAGAAAAGATCGAACAGACCTATAAGAAGACTGCTGGTAGTGCTGCATGACAGAAGATAAGGTACAGCTTATTGCTGACTGCATAAAAGAATCGGTTATTAATACCATTCAAGTGCAGATGTCCGTGTCGTCTCAGGTCACGAAGGTCAATCCCTCGGCCAGCCCTGAACAGTGGGGCGCCGTGCGCTGTATTAGCTCTTTGGCCTTAGACTCTGACACGTTCAGAGGCACATTGACCTTGGCCGTTTCTGAAAAAGCCCTCATCAATATTATTGAAAAGTTGACTGGTGAAGCTCCGCAGGAAATTACCACTGAAAACTCTGATGCGGCCGGAGAGCTTTTGAACATCATCTACAGTTCTGCCAGAAAAAAAATCAATGTGGATGGCGCTTTAAACTTTACTCCGTCTTTACCTAGTACGATCATTGGAGCGAATTTACAGATGGCGACATCCAGTTCGGTAGATACCATGCTATTTTTCGACTGCAAGTCTGAGCTAGGATCTTTTTTTATAGCTTTATCTTTGCGAAAGAAAAATAAGGAACAGCAACACTAAATGGCTTCGGAGAATGCATGAAAGAAACTCAGAATTTACAATTTAAAACTGAAATTTCTAACAGCATTCTTATTGTTTCATTACAAAGTGAAGTCGATCTAGACGCCGCCGAAGGATTTTCCAATGACATCCAAGACCAGATAAAAAACAGTCCTCAGATTGAAAAAGTAGTTTTAAATTTTCATAACAAATTTAGCATTGATTTTAAAGCTATTCGCGCTATCGGCCCCATGGGTGTTGAATTACGCAAACAAAAGAAGTCTCTTTATTTTATTGGGGCTTCGAAGAATGTCAAAAATTTTATGCGTGATATGGGCCTGAACTCTTTGCTTAAGTTTTACGACAGCCTTGAAGATGTCATCACTGATCGTATTCCAACGGAATTGGATCACTCTAAAAAATTAAATGTCGATTTTGTAAATCCTTTTATTTCGGGTGCTATTGAAACATTAAAAGTCCAATGCTTTATGGACTGTCACCCCCTAAAAACTATTCTAAAAGAAAATTTGGTGGACCCTCAGCCCTGCGATATCGCTGGTGTTATTGGCATTACCAGCCCCCAATTTACTGGCTCCATTGCGATCTGCTTTCCTAAAAAAGTTTTTCTAGGTGCCATGTCACAAATGCTAGGCGAAAGTTACACCGATATCACTAAAGACCTTGAAGATGGTGCCGGAGAACTCTTAAATATCATTTTTGGCTATGCAAAAAAGATTTTAAATGAACGTGCCTTCGCCATTGAAAAGGCCATTCCTACAATCGTGCGTGGAACCAGTCTTGAGATCAAACATATCACCAATTCAAAAACCATCGTCGTGCCGTTTGAAACGACCTTTGGTCTTTTCTATATTGAAATCGGCATCGAAGCTTTTTCTTAGTTAGTTTTACAAAAATCTAGTATTCGTTGTACTTCTTATTCGAACCACGGGCCTTTTCTACAGGATACTTCGCCGCGTTTTTCTGCATTTTGCTTTCTAAGGCCTGCACTAAATCAACACCATTCATCTGACTGAAACGCAGGATAAAGAAAAATATATCCGCCACTTCGTCATTCAGCTTTTCGCGAAAGCTCGAAGACTGTAGCAAATCTTGGATTTCCTGATCGGACTTGAATCTAAATAGCTCCATCAGCTCTGCTGCTTCGGTGCTGATGCCGATGGCCAGATCTTTCGGAGTGTGAAATTGATCCCACTCGCGCTCGTCGCAGAAGGTTTTAATTTTTTGCTGTAATAATTGAATATCTGAAGACATTTAACACCTAAAAAAGATACTTCACACCAAAGTTAAGACTCGTTAAAAAACCTTTATTGTATTCGGTCACAACTCCGGCCTCTTCACTTTTAAGTTTTACTCCTGCCGATTTACACATCAGCTCTAAAGCAAAGTCTTTTTGAACATAGGCTCCAATACCGAATTGAACACCGATACCGCCCTTGACGCTATTAGAGGCCGCAGAGCCGCCAGCCGTTTCATAGTTGATGCTGCTGACATTGATTCCAATGGGAGCATAAACATCGTCCCAACGATAGGCCGCACTGGCTCCTAAAGAGAAGATAGAAATCTGATCTCCAGTTCTAGTAAATGGAGTCCCCCATGCTGCACCAGAAAAGTTTCCACTGCGAATACGACGAGGCATATCGTAATTAAACCCGACGATGGCTCCCCACGCCTGTTTAGGTAAATAACGTGCATCCAGATTAAGAGACAAAATATTCGGTGTATCCACTGTCGCTCCAGAGCTGCCAGTGGTGTTACTGATTTTAACCTCATGAAATTTCATTTGGCTCCCGATACTATGAGAAATCCCAGCGGCGAACTGCCATTCGACTTGTTCTTGCCCGACTGTAGATGACTCCGAAGAGGACTCAGATTGAGCTTTAGCCCAGCTGACACATAGAAGACTCGCGGTTACTAGAATACTTTTTTTCATTCTTATCCCTTTGGCTGTGTTTCTGCTGCTGAATTATGTACGGAGACTTTGAGGTTATGATTTCTTTGATTTGGTTTTTTATACTCTTCGGGAATACTAAGTTCACCGCCATCTCGAATGGCACTGTATTGCGGAGACAGAATTTCAACACCCGCCTCATTAAAAGCATCTTGTATATTCTGATAAAGACCAGAATAGATCTCGATCATACGATTCGGTTCTGTTGTGTACGCATTCAATTCATAGGCTACATTAAAATCATTCAATGCTGTTTGTAAAATAAAGGGCGCTTTATTTTTATCAACCAAATCAGTTTTGAGCGCTGCCGACTTCAATAGCTCATGCACTTGTCGCCATGGGACTTCGTACCCAATAGTGACTGTAGCATTTAGAATCAATCCCTCTTGTTCTGCACTCGCACTGTAATTCACAATATGACTACCTAAAACCATCGAGTTCGGAATCGTAATTTCCACATTTTTAATACTGCGAATGCGTGTCACCAAAAGACTTTTTTCAATCACGTCACCCATCGTATCTGCGATCTTCACGCGATCACCAGGCTTGAATGGGCGCATGTACGTGATCACGATACCTGAAACGATATTTGAAATTGCCGACGACGATCCGAAAGAAACTAAAAGACCTAAGAATACAGACACTCCTTGGAACGCCGGAGAACCTGATCCCGGAAGATACGGGAAAGCCATTACAAAAGCCAACGCCAATACCAAAACACGCACCAATTTGAAGGTCGGATCGGCCCACTCACGGTGAAACTCTGGGAACTGAAGGCGACCGCGTTCAACTTCACGGAAAATAAAATGAATGACCTTCAAAACATAGTGGGTCACCAAACCGATCATCACCACATAGAATAAATTCGGCAGGTAATTCACTACAACACGTCCGATTGTCAGCAACGGATTCAGGATGTAATCAAAAAGAACTGGAGTCCACTTTTCTGTCAGAGGGAAAAAGCTGAAGATCAAAGGTACGTAAATGTAGAAAACAATCAATGTCAGAACAACCCGTACTGCTGAGATCAACCACACCATAGCTTCGGCGATCGACTTCGGATTCAACAACAGATAGGACTCGTTATTAAGAAATTTGAACGAGCGGATATACGTTTCTGTGTTCTTCTTCACGAAAGCATATAAAAATACATAGGCTTTTTTAAATAGAGTTAAAATAATCAGAAGTCCCACTGTGGCGATAGCCGTGTATAACAATCCCCATGCCAGCGTCTCGGGGCTGTGTTGGTCGCGGTAGGCACGAATCGCCTGCTGCGTCTGTTGCACGACCATCTGAACTTCTGTTTCATGGGTTTGACCTTCGTTAAGCTCCAGATCACCGTCACGGAAGCTGGCGATGATATTATCCTGTGCCATCAGATCGTATGCGCCTTCTAGTTTGATGATACTGATAGTGGCTTCATCAAAGCTGCTGTTCTGCGCGAGCTTTTCAATTCTCTCTTGCATCTTTTCCGCTCGCTCGGCAGACGAGAATGAACCCAGACCCTGTTTTACACAGGCGATATCCACTTCAGCCAATTGCACCCTGTAACATTTCGGCAGATGGGCATTATCAGTTAACGGTACCACCAGAGGTGCTGGCTGTGCGACATGGGGCTGCCCGTGACGGACCACAGGAGTTTCTGCTGAAACCATTGCTCCACAGATCGAAATAATGAAAAACAAAATAAAGCGCGCCATTAAAAGTTTTTCCCATCTACAGAATGTGTTTGTAATTTCCCCATATCGACATTTTCTAAACAACGCACATTAATCGCTTTTATTTTAGTTCCATCAGGCATTTGCCCTGATGCAAAAGCCGTAACCCCACACGTTGAACAAAACAGATGGTGGATTGTTTTTTTACCAAATTGATAGTCGGTCATTTGCCCTTCACCTGACAGTAATTGAAACTGAGAATCAGGTACAAAACGCAGGGCCGTGCCTTTTCGTTGACACATAGAGCAGTTACAGATCAAAGCCGGTTCACTGTTTAAATCCAGCTCGACTTCAAAACTGACCTTACCACAGTGGCAGCTTCCTTTTTGCTTCATGTAAAAATTCCTTCCGTGTCATCGACCGATATAGACGATTTCAACGCTACTATAGAGTTTTTTTTTGATCAACCACGCAGAGTTTCTGTATTTTGTTGAGCCTAGGCCTCAGATGGGGTTATTTTGGGTGAAGCATGACTCACAAATCCATCTACCGCTTAATGGCTGGCTTCCGCCGATTCCGTGAAAAGTACTTTCAGGAAAACGACGATCATTCCATTTATCATCGGCTGTCGTCAGCTGGCCAGACACCGAAGACCCTGATGATCGGATGCAGCGACTCCCGCGTCGATCCGGCTATTATGACCGGAGCCGAACCCGGAGAGCTTTTTATGGTTCGCAACGTGGCTAACTTAGTTCCACCATGCGAACCCTCTGCGGTGGGCTTTCATGGTACCAGTTCTGCTATTGAATTCGCTGTGCAAAATCTGAAAGTGGAAAACATTATTATTCTGGGGCACAGTCAGTGCGGCGGTATTCGTGCCCTGATGCAACCGAACCAAGAAGCCACACCGAGCTTTATTTCACAGTGGATGAGCATCGCCCACGAAGCCCGCGAGCAGGTTTTAAAAAACAGCGAAGTTTTAGATGAAGCCACTTTGTGCCGCCAAGCAGAGATGGAATCTTTGAAGGTTTCAATTCGCAATCTGCGCACATTCCCATTCGTGCAAAAAGCCGTCGACGAACGCGACCTTCACCTGATCGGAATTTATTTTGATCTGGAAAGAGGTCATCTTTGGGAATACGACGAAAAGTCTCAGCAATTCCATCAGCTTCATATTTAAGCTCTGTGTAGTTCGATAAATACCGAACCAATCCGACACAGATAACGAGGAAAAAGTCCCCGCAGTTTTTTGATAGCGTCTCTATACGACCACTCAGTGGACTTTAAAAAGCTTCAACTGCAATTTAAAGCATCTGAGATCTTTCTTCAGAAAAATGACAGCCATCATGTTTTTTGCATCACTGTTTCTTTTATACTGAAAGGACAGGAGGAAACAGTGAAAGAAGATTTTAAAAGTCCGGTCATTACCATCGCAAAAGGTTCAACTATGAAAGAGGCACGCGAGCTGATGAAAGAGCGTCGCATCCGCCATTTACCTGTGGTGGGAAGCGACGGAGGAATTTTAGGTATTCTTTCTCACAGGGACATGACCGATCTGGAAGATCTGCAGAACTATCCTGTGGAACTGTTAGCCAGTAAGCCGGTGATCTATGTGGTCAACACAACGCCGCTTCAGACTGTCGCTTTAAAAATGATTGAAGAAAAAATTTCCAGTGTATTGCTGACAGATGAGCAACGAAACGTCACCGGCATTATCACCACCGACGATCTGCTTTATCAATTGGCTCTGATCCTGAAAGACCGTCCCGAGGAATCTTCGCGCCCGTGGACAGGCAGCGATTCGTTGGTCACCGCCGGCGAATTTTTCAGAAAACTCGCCGACATCGGGATCTAAAAATATCTATTACAAAATCTTCGCGACTTCGTCGAATGAAAGACGAGGTCCGCGCGGGTGATTTCCGCTTTCATCGCCATAGCCGATGTTCGCAATAAAGTTCACCTGCCACCGTCCTTCCGGAAAGAAAGCTTCATTCACAGCCTGAGGATTAAACCCACTCATAACACCAACATCCAAACCCAACAGACGTGCGGCGATAATCAAATAGCCGCCTTGTAAACTGCTATTGCGAAACGCCGTGCTTTCAGCAAGTGATACATTCGAAGCAAAAAGCTCTGTAGCATCGTAGGCCGGAAACTGCTGTTTGATGTTCTGATAAAATTGCATGTCTTGCGCTACAATCACTGTCAGCGGTGCCTGTTTTGTTTTTTCTTGATTGCTTTCCATCAACGTCGGCAAAAGTTTTTGTTTTGCTTCTGCACTTTGAATAAAAACAAACCGCGCCGGTTGCGAGTTCATCGAAGTGGGCCCCCACTTCAAAACATCGTACAGCTTGTGGATTAATTCTTCAGGGATCGCTTTGTCCTGAAATTTATTAAAACTGCGCGCATTCAAAAACGCCTGTTGTAAGGCCAAACTTTGATTTTGTTGTTCCATTGACAATACCCCTTATTTTTTACCCATCAAAATCGATTTATTCTGTAAAAGATAATCTGTTAACTTCGATGGCTGCGTTCCTGTCAGGTCTTGAAAAGCCGTACTGATGTGACCCATGTGCTGATCTTTTGCTGCCACATCAAAATCTATAATGATCTGTGCAAAATCTGCCGGCACACCGGATGAAACCAAAGCACTTTTAAATTGATCCTCTTCAATGTTCAAATAGCCGATCTGACGATTTGTGATCTCGCTGAGGATTTTAGCCAATTGATCGTAGTTAAAAGCTTCTGAACCCGTGATATCGAACTCTCTGTTTTCTGATCCCGCCGATATCAAAGCTGCCGCTGCTGCCCTTGCACAGTCTTCACGACTGACATATGCCACTTGGCCTTTTCCGGCGACACCCGCCATTTGTCCGCGCTCGTAACCACCAGTCAAAGTTTGCAATGCCACTTCAAAGTAAAGATTGTGGCGCAATAAAGTGTAATTCAAACCACTTTCGCGAATCGTCTTTTCGGTGGCCGCATGTTCAGAAGCCAGAATTCCCGCTATGCGTTCGGCATTAGGTAGCGACGTGTATAAAATATGTTGAGCCCCTGACTGCTGAGCCGCCTTGATCGCCCTCTGATGGCCCTGAACACGAGCGCCCACTTGGTCTGTACTGACAATCAAAATACGATCAGCACCGGCAAAAGCCGCATCCAATGTTTCGGGACGTTCAAAGTCCGCTAAACGCACCTGCACACCTTTTGCGGCCAAGTCTTTGAGTTTTTCAGGTTGGCGGGAGGTGGCGATGATGCGATTGGCTTCTACGGTTTGAAGTAAGTTTTCCACAACTAGGCGCCCCAAGTTTCCAGAGGCTCCTGTTACAAGTAAAGTCGGTTGATTCTGTGACATTTTGATCTCCTTAAGATGAAATCAGTTTCTCACAATCTCGAGGTCCTGATTAGACGGTAAAATGTGGAAACTTTATACGGTTATCCGTATAATCAAGAATATGAATTTAGATGGAATTGATGTTTTTGTAAAAGTCGTTCAAATGGGCAGCTTCACCGCAGCTGCAAAAGCCCTGCAAATGCCCGTCACCACGGTCAGTGGTAAAGTCGCCGCCTTAGAAAAACGTTTGGGCAGCACCTTGCTTCATCGCACCACACGCCAACTGAATCTTACCCAAGCGGGCGAGGTTTTTTTTAACCACTGCGTGAAAGCTTTGGATGAAATAACCTCGGCTGAAAATGAATTAAGCCTTGTCCGCACCGAGCCCGAGGGACTTCTTCGCATCACCACAGTCAATGATATGGGTCACAATCTTCTGCCCCCATTAATACGCAGTTACTTAAAAGCCTATCCCAAAATGTCTGTTGAGCTTGTTTTAACAGGAAGACTTGTGGATTTAGCACGGGAAAATGTGGATTTGGCCATACGCGCAGGACCACTTAAGGATTCTCAGTTAATTACAAAAAAATTTTTCACATCGCGTCTGTCTTTGTGGGCCAGCGCTGGTTATGTAAAAAAACATGGTCTACCTCAGAAAATACAAGATCTTTCCCAACATCAATTTATTCAGTTTTCCCGCATGTCTTCGCCTTTGAAGTTAGTCCGTGGTGGGAAAACGGTTGAAGTTCCATTTCAAACACGAGTTATTGCCGACGATATGAATGCCATTAAATCTTTCATTTTACATGGCGAAGGCATTGGCGTACTAC
Source organism: Pseudobdellovibrio exovorus JSS (assembly GCF_000348725.1). Classification (NCBI taxonomy): domain Bacteria; kingdom Pseudomonadati; phylum Bdellovibrionota; class Bdellovibrionia; order Bdellovibrionales; family Pseudobdellovibrionaceae; genus Pseudobdellovibrio; species Pseudobdellovibrio exovorus. Next base: position 283,027 of record NC_020813.1, on the reverse strand, counting down.
CTTCATTTGTTTGCGAGCCCGAAGCCAGCGCCGGAAAGCTGATTCCTGTTTTGGACGAATGGATGCAAAGTGAAATACAAGTTTCGTTTGTTTATCTGCCCCAAAGATTTATTTCACTTAAAGTTCAAAGCTTTATTGATTGGCTGCAGAAGCACCGGCCCGAGACATGCTTACAGTCCCGTTCATAAACCTGATTAACTCAGCCCAATACTGCGGATAAATAGGCAGGTTGTTATGATCACCGCCTTCGATCGTGATGAATTTCGCAGATGGCACCATTTGCACTAATTCCTCTGAATGCGAGTACGGCACGACGCGATCCTGTGTTCCATGGAAAATCAGAATCGGCACCTGTGCATTTGCAGACTGCGCTAAGCTGGTTAGGTTTTTCTTGTTGTCGATATCATAGCGGACCATAAAGGACGGCACGATCGGCACTAACAACTTCGCCATGGCTTTGATACTGGTGTAAGGCGACTCTAAAACAATCGCTTTTACCTCGGGATTTACAGCCAAACGAGTCGCTAAGCCAGAGCCCAAACTACGTCCATACAAAATCAAGGGCTTACCCGCCGCGGTTCCACTTGCTGTTTCTTGTATGAAAAAACTAAGGGCCGCATCCGCACTGAGATTCAGATCCTCTTCATTGCTAGGCACGCTGGCTGAAGATTTACCGAAGCCCGGATAATCCACGATCAGCACCTGACAGTTTAATCGCAACGCTAACTCTTCACCCACCAAGCCCCATGTATTCAACGAACCTCCGTTACCATGAAAGTAAAGCATGCGACAGTCCGTTTTTGATGGCTGAAATAACAGTGCATGGATCTTTCGATCTTTTTTCCCGTAAGGGATAAATTTTTCTTCAAATGGTGTAGCAAACTGAAAAACATAATCCTGTGGTATCTCAACTGGGTGAAACATCAGACTGGGCTGAAAATAAAATACTGATGAGACACTTACCGCCAATAAAGCTAGCAAAATAGTCATTGAAAATCCTCGATACGTTTTTTAATTCTATCCGCATTTATTTTCATATCATCCAAGCTGCTGACTTTCAGGCAGCTTTCAAAAAAGTCAGCACTTTCCTTAGGTAAATCCCGATACAGATAGCGCATACCGAAATCAAATCGCTGCGGAGAATGTTTTCGCCTTTCAACCATCAACAGAAGATGAATCAGTCTTTGATAAAAAGTGAAGCTGTCGATATAACGACCTCGTAGAACTTCTTTTTGAAAAATCCTGTACATGATTTCCAACCGAGCTAAAAAATTAACACGATTTAAATTCGGAACAACTTCGGGGCGGAATAACTCGCTGGCTGTTTTTAAAATGTCAGTTTTATCAAATAAAACTTCAGCAGCTCCGTGGCGAGGCACATTAAAATATTCAGACAGTTCTTCAGGTTTTGGATTAACGAATACCGCCAGATCCACAAAATATAAAGGTGCCGTGTTTTCCAAAATATAAAATTTCTGGCGGTATTTTTGAGGCTCTTCCACCGTCCATGTCTGACTGATGGGAAAATTTTTATTCAAAGACACTTCAACAGCAGCAAATATTTTTTCTGCATCAGATGCCACCACGACAAGATCTGTGTCCGACAGCTCATCTTCTGTTTTGGTTGCTGTGGATCCACCTAGCCATGCAGCCATGGCCTCGGGATAATTTATCAGAGTGTCTTGTAGTAATTTGTTTATTTCCTGTTTCAAATAAACTCCCCGTTCCGCTTGATATCGAATATAAGATTTACCACTGTAATTCCGATCTGCAAATGTCTCTTTTTAGCACCTGCAGTCAGGTCCTTTGTCGGTACAATTTAAGACTCTGTCGACGCACACCCCTAAGATGCAGCATAATATAAGGCAGCCTATGAAACGACGCGATTTTCTTAAAATGTCTATGGCTTCCAGTCCCCTGCTATTAGCAGGCTGTTCTATTTGGCCCCATCTGTGTCGCTCTTGCCATCCTGATCAAGAAGCTGCCAACAAAACTACTGCCGCGACAGCACCTGTTGAAATAGCAGAGCCAAATGAAAATGCCGACCTTGCAGAAACACAGGATGTCAGCCCAAAGAAAACACAATTGCAATTAAGCGATGAGCTGTTAAAAGACCAGCGCGCAAAGAGTGTTTATTTTTCGCAGGACTTTCCGGATGATATCTACTTCAAGGGTGAAAAATTCGATACCATGAAAACCCTGACCATGAAATTTCGCGCCGTACAGAAAAATATCGGTTTCGGAAATTTTAATTTGATCAGCATGGATGATTTTTTCAGGTTTAGCACAGCCTCTGCCAGCATCGGCGGCATTACGGCAGCCGAGAAAAAATTCTTGGAAGAAATATTTTACTTTGACGCCCAGAAATACGGATTCACCGGACAAAAAGTCATGCACAAGTTCACTGACAATGTTCCGAAAAACAAAGCCGTGAAGATTCCTCGCAGCGGCCACTATTTAATTGGCGGCGAATCTGTAGAAGTCTATAACCGTGTCAGAAAAGACATTGGAGAATCATTGATTCTGACTTCCGGCGTGCGGGCCAATGCTAAACAGTTCCATTTATTTTTTGAAAAGGCGCTTAGCACCCAAGGAAATGTCTCGAAAGCCTCGCGTTCGTTGGCGCCCCCGGGATACTCCTTCCACGGTCGCTGGGATTTCGATGTGGGTAAAATCGGCTATGGTTTGAAAAATTTCAGTGATGATTTCGCCAATACAGACGAATACAAACGCCTGCTGGATTTAGGCTACATCAACATCCGCTACACCCAAAGTAATCTTCTGGGTGTGCGCTTTGAACCATGGCATATCAAGGTTGAAGATGTTTAAAAGTTATATTTATCTTTGAACTTCCGATAATGATCTTGTAAATCCTGTACATAAAGATCCATATTCTTACGCTGACACTTCTCTGTAGCCGATGTTCGCTTCATCTGCTCAAACTCAATAATATCTAATTCAGGCATAGTATCGGCCCAGCGCCTATAAAGCTCATTAGGACGAGGCAATTGTTCTGCTAGCTTTCCATTTTTTAATTTACTTTCGGTATTGATAAGTAAACTTTTAGCCACCGCGTATTCTAAAGGACTCCAATAATAATCAGCATATTGTCCATTTAGCTGTAGCGCTGGCTGAATGATCCTTTTTAAAAAACTATCGGCTGATTTCAAAAAATCAATGTCAGACTCTTCCTGTATTAGCTTAGCTAAAGTATTTCTTGGAGTCACATAATCAGGGTAAGGATACTTTGATACCACATCTAAACTGATATGCAGTGCGACTGCATTCTGCAAAGCTTTTTCATATAACGTACGGAAGATCAGATTGATGTGAGTATCAAACTCTGTTGCATTAAAGCTCTTTACAAATTCAGCCTTTACTTCTGCGGTAGAAGCTCCGAGTTGCTGTAAAACATAAGCTCGAAAAAACGGATAGGCTCCATTTTGAGGATACAGCTTCTGTAAAGATTCTAGCTGTTCACTAGATTTCTGAAAATTAATAGGCTTCTTTGGCCTTCGTTCAGAACTAATTAATCCAGCCTCATCTAACGCTTCAAAAAAAATTAAAATCTTTTCGTATTCAGCAGGTAATTGCTTCGTTTTCTGATCATTTAGAACTGTCATTAAGAATTCATCAGTAGAAGCATCCGTCGTGATCACCGCAGGAGTCTGAGTCAATAATGCCAATCCCACTTTCCAATCGAAAGATTTTTTCACAACGGCACAGATATCATCTGCTTTTAAAATCTGCTGCAATTCTTCAAAAGTAGCTTCTTCTTGCGGTATGGTAGCATCTGCGAAATTGGAGTCATCTGTTGGAGCCTCTGCATTGGAAGGCTCAGAATTTTGGGATGGACTTAAAGAATTTTGCTCTACTGCCGAGATCTCTTTGTTTCTGATCAGGCTGGCTTCTGTTATCTGTGCTTTTCTATGTGAGGTCTGCACTTCAGTAGGACTATAAGATGTATACTGTTGCCATCCAATGACTCCAATAAAGATCAGGAGGATAAAAACAAAACCTAATTTTTTAAAATTTCGACTTTTATTTTTTTTCATTTCTTTTTGCTTCGTAGCTCTTTCATGTAATTGCGGGCTTCGGCTTTATCTTCTTCTGAAATATGTGTGAATTCTTGATTCTTTAAGGCCCCGATCAACGAGTAAGCATAAAGAGCATGACAAGTCTTCGGATTGGACTTCACTAAAAGATTCATACTTTTCTTCCATCCCAACTTCACAAACTGAGAAACTGTTTTAATGCCGGCTTTGTGCATGGCTTGCTCGGCCACAGGGCCAAGATTCTTTAAATCTGAAATCTTTTTAGCTTTCACTAGTTTATCTTCTGCCGGCTCATCACTGAACATGCGTGGACGGCGTGTATCCACCACCTCATTTGTTGTAGCTTTTTTATCCGTCTTGGACTTGCTCACTGTGCGCTTCGGTTTTTTAGCCTTACTTTTGGGAATCACACCAAAAGCAGGATTTCCTTTGCGAATCTGCCGCATCAAATCTTCAACACGCTCTTCAAAGTTTTCTGTTTCCAAATGGATATAGAGCCACTTTGGTAAAACTGGATGGTTTACCAAATAATCATATTTTTTTTGCAGCTCTTCATGATAGTTTCGCTCTGCTGGAAACATACAGCCATTCCAGATTTCAAATTTATACTTTTTATTCTTGTAGCTACGATTTCCAGTGCTTTCAAAGATCACCAGCACCAGCAGCTCATTTAGATAATAGGCAAAACCACCGAACATGGCCTTACGCGTGTAATGCTTTGGCAAGAGGCTTTCAACCCAATCTAGTTCAGAAAGCTGCTTTGCCAAAGTGATCCCCTTGTACTCGTAACAGTCATACTATCCGTTTATTTGATGGGGATAAGTATTTCCGTAACTAATTTTTCTTCTGCGGTTTCTTTAGGATTACTGATGTAATTTTCTATATAATATGAATCTCGAATAGCTGTTTTGTTAGTTTCTAAGTACGTTTCAGCTTTTTCGCTAGCCGCAGGTAAATAGCGGTAAGATCCCGTCAATGTGAACTTGGCATAGCGACCACCGCGAAATCTTTCATACTGCATTCCGGTAGGAACTGTTTTGGGTTTGGCAGCAACTTCGACTCCGGCACGATACACTTTTTCTGGTTCCCCGGTATAAGAGCTAAATGCTCCCAGAACCTTATTCTGCGCGGTCAACTCGGCCATGACTTCACTTAACTCATCCCAACTTTGACGAGCGGTTAACTGAAAAGGTCCTTTTCTTTCAATGAAGATGTAATGCTTATCTGCCCATCGAACTGTTGTGGGCTTTGAACTCAAATTCATAGCCTCTTCAGCATAGTAAGAGCCTAAAAGGTTCTGTAGATTATGAATACCTTCTTCTAATTGAGCCCCCATAAACTGTTCGGGGTTCATAATCGTACTCATTAACTTCCCGATAAAGTCGCTTTTTCCTGACATACTCCAAGTAAACTGTGTCCCACCTTCAACCGGAGCTACAGTGTATCGAATCGTATTTTCAGCTTTTATAGGTTTATGCATAGACAGTTTTAAATCGACACGCTCATTTTCAATAACATCTAGAATCTCGATACGGCCACTTCCTGTTTTATTGTCGCCATCAAAATCCATAGCGGCTCCAGCATGGCCGTCATCACCGCTATAAGTTTTTTTCATATTGCTATGAGCAGGCTCGAACGGAGACCACTGACTGGCCAGTTGCAAATGACTTAAATAGGGAAATACTTTTTCGGGGGCCGCAGCGATGACACCGCTACGTTCGTAATGAAAATCCCCTTTTTGAAAAGCGATATAAATAAAAAAACCAATGATTAAAACAATTAGTCCTAAAAATATCTTTCTGATCATATAAGCCTCCTGAAATACTCGTTCCAGTATTCCTGTTTTTTCATTCTTGCCCTTTATTTAAGATACAAAAATAACTGCTGGGATTGCAGGGCTTTTTTAATTTCGCGAATTGACTTGCTAGCTGGCTCGCGAGTTTATTCGCGAAATTAGCGGTGACTAGCGCAAAAAGTCTAATGATGCTATTTCGGCATAACTTAACATGCCGTTTTTATCTGTATCTGCTTTTGCAAATCCTTCTAATGCCGAAGCTTGATATTCAGCCCACGCTACTTTGCCATCACTATTACGATCAAAGCGACGAATAGAAGGTGGAACTTCATGTGTATGAGCAAAACCATCACCATCTGTATCTAATTTAGCAAAAGCATCTTTTAAGAAATTTTCAAATTCTTTTTTATCTAAGCTTGCATTGCGATCAATATCGAAATGATTCCAGCGCTCAGTACTAAAATCAGAAGAGTCTTTTTTTCCTGTACCTGGTGTCACTGTACACGCAGTCATAACAAGAGCAGTTAATAAAAAAGAAATAGCGAAAGTTTTTTGGTGTGTTTTTAATTTCATAGGCTAAAAGTTATCAGAAGAGTTCTTAAAGTTAAATCAGGCTTTGTAAAACTAGCCCATAGCGCTATAAGCTCAAGGTCTTAAATCAGTTAGCCGATACCTACCCTATGTCTAAAAAATCCACTTCAAAGCTTAAACATTCTTATACTATTGGATTTGATCTTGGTGGAACTAAGCTGGCCGCAGCCTTGGTGCGCAGCGATGGTAAAATTTTAGACTTTATTAAAGTTCCTGTTAATTTACATAAAACTGCATCAGCAAAAAAGTCGCAAACCCAAGTCATTCAATTGATGGCAGATCTCGCTATGGACTTTAAAGCTCGTTATCCTGATTTCTGCGTTTCCTCTGTATTTCGAGGCGTTGGCTTAGCTAGTGCTGGACCTTTGAATGTGGAAACAGGCTGCCTGATCAACCCTGCAAACTTTCGTGGTTGGAAAACAGTTCCTATTAAAAAACTTTTACAACAAGAACTACAGAATCGCAGATTTCGTACCCATGTCTATTTTCAAAATGACGCCATGGCGGCTGCCCTCGCTGAAGGCTGGGTTGGTGCTGCCAAGCAAAACCGCTCATATGCCGTTGTCACTGTGGGTACAGGCATTGGCTCAGGACTTATCCTGAATGGCCAGCCCTGCCAAAGCCGCGGAGCTGGCTCTGAATTCGGACATATTCTAGTGGATTTATCCTCATTGAAAAAAGATCTGAGTCAACGAAGTCAATTCAGTGTCGAAGGCTATGCTTCAGGTACGGCTTTACTTCACCGCGCACGCCAATTGGGTTTCAAAGGCTCTTCTGTCGAAGAGCTCGTGTTAGAAAATAATCCTCGATATCAAGAACTCTACAACGATATGGCACTGGCTTTAGCCATCCTCTGTTACAACTTGTCTATAGGTTTTAATCTTGATGCCATTTATCTGAGTGGCGGATTAATCAAAATTAAAAAATTATACTTCAACAAAATGCGAACTTATTACCGCCAACTGGTTCGTCAGTTTAATCCGCAATTTGAATGCTCACTGTCAATTGCAAAAACGCAAAATCAAGCGGGCATCTTAGGGGCCGCTTATTTGCCCCATCTGAAATAATCTATTTATAACACTAGTCCAGAGCGACGCGCACTGCTGCAAAGAAAGCTCAATTTAGTAAACACGTTTTTAACAAATCCGTACTAAAGCCCGTACAACAAAAATACAGAGCACGCTATCCTTTCTAGGCATTACCTATTGCCCTTGAAAGGAAGCCTCATGCTCAATAAATTTCTGCGCTTATTCTGTAAACCTGTAGTTCAAACTCTGTTGTTAGTGCTGCTGCTGCTTCCTTTATCTTCCTGTAAAAATTCTGATGATCGCAAAGGAGCTCTTGTCACTTGGGATGCCAATCGTGAATCCTCTGTTAACAGTGATGGTGGCGGATATAAAGTCTACTACAGTACAAAATCTGGATTTGACCCGCTAACAGAAGGAACCGTTATTGTTGTCCCACATATCGCTCATGCACAACACACTCCGAACAAGGCTATGATTTCAGGTGTTCCCGCGGGAACCTACTATGTGCGCGTTATGGCCTACAGTCGTTTTGGAACAAGTGATTTTTCAACCGAACAATCTATAGTTGTTCCTGCTCTTTAAGTATTTTCATAAGAAATTTTTTAGAAATTAATTCGGAGAACTCATGTCTATTATTTCGAATCACTTTAATCGCTCAGTTTTTAATACGGCTCTAGTAGCAGGGATACTTTCATTATCATCTATAACTCAGGCTCAAAATTTTGTTGATGGGGAAGTTTTAATTAAATTTAAAAAGAAAGCGGCAACGGCACAAAGCCATCAACTGCAAGCTCAGTCCTTTCGTGCTTTTGGCGTAAATCATCATCAGACGCTAGGAAATACAGGATATTCTGTTTTTCACATTCCCAGCCCCTTGCAAACTCTAAGTGCCATTTCTGAAATTGAGCGATCTGAAGATGTTGAGTCTGTACAACCGAATTATATCTACCACGCTTCGGCTTTGCCTGATGATCCAGATTTAGACCAATTGTGGGGATTAAAAAACAGCGGGCAGACGATTGGAATTCCTGCTGAATCTATAGATGCTCTTTACCCAACTAATAATCCCGGAACTTCAGGGCTGGATATGAATTTAGAGCCGGCTTGGGATTTAATCACGGATTGTAGCTCAACAGTCGTCGCCGTTTTAGATACTGGTATTCAGTATAACCATCAGGATTTAAAAGATAATATGTGGAACGGTGGATCTCAATATCCTTATCATGGGTACGATTTCATCGATAATGATAACAATCCTATAGACTCAAATAGCCATGGAACTCACGTGGCGGGAACCATCGGTGCTGTGGGAAACAATGGCTTAGGCATCGCCGGCGTCTGCTGGAAAGTTCAATTGATGGCTGTTCGTGTTTTAAATACTCTAGGCAGTGGAAGTAGCTCTGCGATCATCAGCGGAGTCGACTTTGCTATTCAAAATAAAGCCAATGTCATCAATATGAGTTTGGGTGGAGCCGGACTCGGCAGTGATATGGCCTTTCAACAAATTTTACAAGACGCTTCAGATGCTGGAATTGCTATTATCGTAGCAGCAGGAAATAGCAGTGTAGATAATGATAATAGCCCTAACGCTGATTACCCTTGCTCTTTCACAATACCCAATCTTGTGTGTGTCGCTGCTTTAGATCAAAGCTATGATATCGCTGACTTTTCTAATTATGGCATCACCAAGGTTCATGTTGGAGCTCCAGGGACTAATGTTCTGAGTTCAATTCCAGGACGCTTTGAAGTTTTTGGAAAAGATACTCCTGGAACAGCGTGGACCAATAGCACCAGCCACAATTGGGAAATACAGCTTTACAACGGCTACGAATATCTGAACTATCCAAACGGCTATAGCTCTGTTGTCTCGCCTAATACCTATATTGCAGGAAATGCCGCTGTCTCGCGCCAATACAACTTTCCCCCTGGCGGAGATGTTCTGACATTCAGTTACTTTGCTAAGTACAACACTCCTGCTGATGCGGGCTTTAGAACATTTATCAATGCCAACGGAGTCGATGCCTTTGCAGGAACTCAAATAGCCGCTGTCACTGGCACTACCAGTGGTGAATACAGAAACAGAGGTTTTGTTACCAGTCAGTGCCTCAATAAAACCTGTGCCGTCGGCTTTCGTTTCGAAGCTGGTTCAAATGGAACGTCGGGGCAAGGTGTAAGTTTAGTTCAAGCACAATTCAAAAAGCTGACTTTCACCAATACGAATTACAGCGTCTACAAAGGCACATCAATGGCTTCGCCGCATGTGGCGGGTTTAGCTGCGATGTTATTTGCTTACAATCCGCAGTACCTCGCCAGCGATGTTGTCGAGTCGATTAAAAATTCTGGTGTGGATGCTCCTCATATCGCCACAAAAACATCTACTGGAAAAGCTGTGGATGCTTTTGCTGCTTTGAAATATATTAAAACACCTTCAAACGTACAGATTGGAATTAAACAATGAGCTCAAACAAAACTAAAATTCTTTTTGTCTGTGTCATGACATTGATGTCATGCTCATCACAACCTTCGGCTTCAGTCGAAACAGCACCAGCAACGGAATCCGCTTCGGCGCCTTCTGGAAAAATGACTCCGGCTGTTTTCGATCAAGAAAGCCGTGTGATTAAAGGAGAATATATTATTACAACTGTAGATTCAGTTAATAAACCGGAAGAACTTCTACGGCAGATTTTTAAAAAATATGAATTAAAAACGCTACGTCATATTGGTGGGCGCATGTACATGATTCATCTTGTCGCAGACCCAGGAATTGAAACACTACAAAAAGTTGTAAAAGACAATGCTCAATTAAAAGCGGTTCAACCTAACTTCCGCTACAACACACAATAATTAAATTTCTTTTAAAATAATAATCTGGGTTCTCTGAAACTGAGGGTCCCAGAAAATATTACTTTTGGCTTCGACTACCATCTGTGTGCCATTCGCAAATAGTATTTCTTGCTCATGCGAATAGGTATTTGCGAAATAAGAGATCGGTCTTCCCGTCTTTCCTAAAATCACCATAATAAGTCCCACCTTGCCATCAGTGCTTTCATCCGTACTTTCAGGTTCTGTGTACACAGCACTGTGCTTAGCGAAGCGGAATCCCACATCTAAAGACAGTGATGTCGAAATAAATGCGGCATCTTTTGCTAACTCACCGATGCGGTAGTAATTTGCAATCCGTTCTTCTGAAAGACGCGTTCCACGGAACGATAGCCCTTCGTAGCGTGGTAATTTAGAAAGAGCAAAACGCATTTTCTGAGTCCACAATACAGTTTCCTCTGAATCTGGTAATGAGTCCCGCAATTCGCGATTCACCACTTCATACATCGGTTCACCGCCACAGTCCTCTCCTGCAGAATACTGGTACAAGATCGCTCCCCATTGATTCTCTTCCACCGAGATAAAATCCTGTGGATCGGCATAGCGGCGCTCGGGATCTATCGCCGTCATCAGCATCTCGTATGTTGCTTTTTCTATTTCTTGTCGTGGAGTCGCCACATAGTCGCGCATCAACCTCAATGCAGATTCACCATCATGCAGTACCCTTCGCAGCTGACTTAAGAATTGTAAGTCCTCGGCAGAAACTTCATGATGGCTTAAAGCCTCAGTCTGTATATCCACTGGCCCATCAACTTGCGCTGTCGCAATGGATGGGGAAACTACCGCCGCTAAAAGCAGAAGTGAAAGCAGGCTTAATTTAATATTTTCAGTCCATGTCTTTTTCATACACTCTTTCACTGGATCAGTTTCCTCTACTTAATTTCCTCTACTCAATTTTCTAAATAAACAAATTCACAAAGGTGGCAATGATGCCCACCGTGGTTAGTCCGGCTCCGGCTATGTACGGAGTTGCTGTGCGAATATACTGTCTTGATACGCGCTCGGCGGCTTGTAGTACTGTTTGAGGTTCGGCATTTCCAATAACGAAAAGCTGTGTCTGTTGCCGACGTCCGTCTGCCCCGCGCACACCTTGTGTGATCAACTGGCGCATCAGTTCATGTGGCAATACACGCTGACGTACATTCTGTGCGAGTTCAATTCCGGCGGCTTCACTGACCAACTTGCAGACTCCGGCGGCGCAATCTAAACTACGCGGGGGTCCCTTTTGGCGAAAGTAGGCAATGATCTGATCTTGAATTTTTCCATCAGGGTCCGCGATACGCACCACTAAGCCACGATCCAGCAAAGAAGAGCGCGTGTTGAGCTGAGGTTTTTCAAAAGCCAGCTTCCCATCATAGCGATAGACATTGGCCACTAAGTACATGTGTCCGGCACTGTTTAATCCCACGAAAAAGGCGTCATCGCCCCCTAGGTTTTCAGCAAATAGAGTACGGCCGCGGATCAGCTCGCTGCGCTCTACACGGCGGACAGTGACCTGTCGGTCGTAGATCGTCATCTGGCTGACTAAAACTTTAACATCATCCCACTGCTCTGTACGAACAGCACGATTATCGCGGGCAGCCGCCTGAGACGATACAGAGGCGGCTAATAGCTCAGAAAACAGTGCAGAGCACCTCATCTGCGCCAAGGCTGGAAGCGAGACAAAGCCCGCCAATAAGAAAATCAGAAGTTTTTTCATTCTCTGTTAGGCAAAGCAAGTGGCATGCCGTACAGAGCGACAAGAACCTGTTTTAATAAGGCTTCAGATTAATTCGCTTTTTAATTCGCTTTGGGAGCAATCAAATCTTTCCACCAATTTTCAGATTTATAATCGTCGTTGATAATAATCATTTCACCTAATTTCGGTGAAACCAGATTGATCTGACGCTCTTCTGCCAGCTGACTGATAGTCTGAATGGGGTCATACCATGGATGAAGCGCTAAAACGAACATGCCCCAGTGCACAGGGAAAAATCGCTTGGCTCTTAAATCAAAGTAAGCCTGTGCCGCTTCACTGGGAAGCATGTGTACTTCTTTCCAGCGTTCGTTGTACTGTCCTGTCTCTAGAAAAGCGATATCAAACGGGCCAAATCTTTCACCGATATCTTGAAAGTGAATATCGTAACCCGAGTCACCACTGAAGTAGATATTGTGCTGCGAATTGCGAATCACCCAAGAGGCCCAAAGAGTCTGATTATCATGTCGTCCATCACGGCCTGAAAAATGTTGTGCTGGGGTCGCAATAAATTCAAGATCTTCAACTTTAAGGTTCTGCCACCAGTCTAACTCAGTAATACGAGACTCTTCGATTCCCCATCCTTGTAGATAAGAGCCGACTCCTAACGGAGTTAAAAATTTAACGTCTTTATTTTGAAAGAACTGAATACTTTTTTTATCTAAATGATCGTAGTGATCATGTGAAATCACGATATAGTCAATTTTGGGAAGATCTTCTAGCGTGATCACCGCTGGTTGGAATCTTTTAATCATAAAGCTAACTGGAGCCGCCGAGCCTGAAAACACCGGATCAAATAAAATAATCTTTCCGTCGAAGTTTAAAATAAAACTTGAGTGACCAAACCAAATCACTTTTAAGTTTGGGCTGGGTTTTAAGAACTCTTGCATATCTGGCTTCACTTCCGGTAGAAGCGACAGTGGAGTTTTATCTAGGCCCCCAGCAAAAAAATCGTAGATACCTTTTGCTGTCATCACTTTTTTTCGCATCTCTTCCAGAAGGCGCGGACGACGATTGACAAAAATCCCACGTTCTTTGTCGTACTGTGGTGACTGTTCAAATCTCTGTCTGTATTCGGCCTGTGGATACTGCCCAAATGACGGATAACTTAAAGCATACAAAGTCACTATTGCTAGAATAGGAATAGCGATCAGTACTAGAATCAATATGGCGAAAAATTTCATAGGACCTCACTGATTTCTATTTGTGCATATTAACAAGCCTCAATACACTAACATAGTGTCAATGACTTAGAAAGTATGGTTTTGAAAAGTATGACTTTAAAAGGCACGAGTTTACAAGAACCTCAGATTTTTAAAAATCTTTTAACATCAGAAGAACATCAAGACTTAATTCGTCAACTGCAACCATTTGTTTCTCAGTACGATTACGATCCAGAATTCAATCGCTTCAGTATTGATAGCGATCAAAGTCCTATTCTTAAAACCTATGCCGAAAAATTACTGCCTATCGCGCGCCGCTTTTTTAAAAGTGAAACTCTACTTCACACCTATAGTTTGTTTGTGCAGTATCAAGGTCCAAATGCCAAGTTGCCTCCACATAAAGATAAGAATGCCTGCACATACACGTTAGACTACTGCCTTTACCAAACAGTTCCATGGGAGCTTTGGGTCGAAAACAAGTCTTACTTACTTTCCCCGAATGAGGCTGTTGCCTATTACGGAGAAAACCAACTTCACTGGCGCGAAAAATTCAACGGCACTTCACGTGATCATGTAGCGATGATCTTCTTCCACTTTGCAGAGCCGGACCACTGGTTCTTTAATCCCTAGTGCTCTTGCGAGCTTCGGAAACTATTTTTAGAAAGATGAGTTGGGTTGTTTCAAAAATTCTATTTCTTCTACTGTGGACGGACGCCCTAAAATTTCATTGCGATGGGGATAACGTCCGAAGCGATCGATAATGTTTTTATGCAAAATTTCAAAGTGCAGATTGTTTTCCAAACCTTTTTCAGAAAACAATTTAACGGCTTCTTCATGAACTTGTCGGTCTTCACTGTGCATATAGGGCATATATAAAAAAGCCCGTTGCTGTAGATTTAATTTTTTATCTTCCCCTAACGCCACGGCCTCTTGTGCTAATTGCAACGCCAGCGCGTCCCCAGAAAAAGCTTTTGCAGAACCACGAAATATATTTCTAGAAAATTGATCTAATACTAAAACTTCAGCTAAACGGCCTTCTGGAGTCTGCCTCCATGACGAAAACTTTCCCGCTAAGGCCTCGTTAAAGGTCGTCGAATATTTTTTTGTCATCAGTTGATCGAATTCTTCATTTTTTTCAAACCACAATTTTGAGTCGATCTCATGAAACCAAAAATTTACAACCTGTTGATATTCCATAACTATTACCTCGCTGTTTCCGTTTTATTTCGTTCTGAAGCCGTTGTCTTGAGTTTTTTTGCAAACTGGGTTATTCTGTACCCCTCTGGGCCCAAATCCAGAGTCTATGAGAAAATAAACAGACCTTCACTCATTCTAGAATTTCATTAACTGCATTTTTTAATGCATCAGCATAGCGCTATTGTGGCATCCCTCGGATCTACACCGCGCTGAGGTTTGTTTATGTCGTCTATTATTACCGCCCATCAGGTTTCCTATGAGTTACCAAATGGACTTCTTTTATTTGAAAATGTGAGCTTTTCTTTAGATTCAAAAATCACGGCTTTAGTTGGCCCGAATGGAGTGGGAAAGACCTGTCTGTCCCAACTTCTTTGCGGTGAATTAGAGCCCAGCTCCGGAAGAATCATTCGCAAGGGAATCATTCGCTATTTTCCTCAAAGGCAAACTCCACCGCCGATTTCTGTCGACGAATTTTTAGCCTCTGAATCTGGCTCTGAAGCAGAAATCGGCCTTGCAACTGGTTTTGAAAGTGATCTGGCCTCATGGTCTATCACGCGTGAAAGTTTACTGAGTCCCTTAAAGCAAGACTTACTTAAAAAGGATTTACTCAATAACTCTTCTGCCAGACCAAAACTGTGTACAGAACTCAGTGGAGGTCAATGGATGCGCGTTCGTCTGGCGAAAGCCCTTGGGGCTGGCTTTCTAGTTTTAGATGAGCCGACTAATGATTTAGATCGTGACGGACGTGAAGCGCTGTTGGATTTTTTGTGCCAGCGCCAGCAGTGGCGAACTGGTGGTGTTCTGCTGATTTCCCATGATCGCGAATGCCTGAATTTATGCGAAGATGTTCTTGAACTTTCTAATCGTGGTCTTAGTAAGTTCGGCATGAGTTGGAATGAGTATCTTCTAGCCAAAGAGCAAGAGCGGCAGGCGCTGCAACGTCAATTAGATGTGAGCACGCGCGAACGCAATCAGGCGGCTCAACATCGTCACGATCAAATCGAAAGACAAGAAAAGCGAAACCGCCAAGGCTCAGCAGCTGGCGCCCGTGGCGGACTTCCTAAAATTTTACTAGGTGCACGCAAGCGTAAGGCCCAAGCCACGACAGCTAAGTTAGATGTCAGGACACTAGACAAAGCCAACGCCGCTGTTCGCAGCGTACACGAGGCCCTGTCTCAGATTAAAGTCGATCCGATGATGTATGCCGATTTGCTCGGCCAGCCTCTTCCTGAACAGAAGCTGATTGCTGAGGCTCGAAACTTCAATCTGAGATTTTCGAACTCGTCCGCTGGCGATTCAACCCAAACTGAGTTGCCGCATAGTGGATGGCTTTACGCGGAAGATCTTAATTTTATTTGGCGAGGCAATCTCCGATTGGCGTTGAAAGGACCCAATGGATCTGGCAAGTCCACCCTTCTTAAAGAACTCCTGACAGGCACTGATGATGCTCAGGGCTCTTTACAGAAAACCAACCGCGATATCAGAGGTGAGCTTCGCAAAGGGCAACTGCGCACACTTTATATTGACCAGCGCTGTTCCTTTTTAAAAGATGACCTGAGCATTTTGGAAAATATCCGTGAACATGCCGTTGCTGACGAAAGTGAAATTCGCAATAACTTGGCAAAGTTTCTATTCACCAAAGATAAAGTTTTTCAAACTGTTCAGTCCCTGAGTGGAGGCGAACGCCTACGAGCCGCCTTAGCTTGTGGTTTTATGCAAGAGCAAGCCCCTGAGCTGCTGATTCTAGATGAACCCACAAATAATTTAGATTTGGCTAATGTGGAATTTTTAGAAAATTTAATTCAAGAGTTCCGTGGCGCTTTAGTGGTGATTTCGCACGACGAAGTTTTTTTGAAGAACTGTGGTGTCACTGAGGAATTTGACTTGTCTGACAAGCGTGTGGATGTGTCTTCTGCCCAAAGTTGAGTGTTGGTATACTGTGCCAACACTCAACTTGTGGCTCAAGACAGACTCTCTGCTTATTCGCGGGCTTTAAAAAGGCCTTTGATTTTTGCTGAGTAGGGCGTCGAGAAAAAGCCCAAGAAAATCATCAATACACCGATAATGATGGCGATTGGCAATCCACTTGGCTCCATGAACGCATGAACCAAAAAGATGTTCAACACGATTGGGGCCAAAACCACTAGAGCCAAAGGAACGAAAAAGCCACTCAGTAGCATGGCTCCGCAAATAGTTTCTACAGCCTTTAAGAAGGGCATGAAATAACCGCTGGCCATCAAACCGGCATTAAATGTCTGTAATTTTTCTGGAAGATCTGGTGGAGGCGGCACAAGATTAAATAGACCGACAATCCCTCCTGCGAAAAAAATAAAGCCCAAGATCAAACGCGCTGCTAAAGTAAATTTGGATTTCATACATTCTCCTTATAACTCTAATCAAACACCACCTCGGATAAGGCGTCTATCTTAAATTTAGAACCTTTAAATTTCTGATTTTAAATCATCCAAATACTGACGCATGATTTCCGCGCGTCTTTGGCCTTCGCTGCGACCGGCAGCTGTTTTTAAAGTCTCTACTGTTTTAAAAAGTTTGGCGTAGAAGTGATCGACAGTGAATTGGCGATCATCCACAGGTCTTTCCACACAAAAAGGGTCCTCTTCCGAATAAAAAGGACGTTTTAATAATCCAGCAGTCGCAAAACAGCGGGCCAATCCGATGGCGCCTAAACCATCTAGGCGATCGGCATCTTGCACGATCTGAGCTTCTAACGTACGTGTGGGAATATTCGCACTGAAACTATGGGCTTCGATGGCATGGGCAATGTCCCCGAGATACTCTGTAGGGTAATGGAGTTCCTGTAGAAATTTGATAGCAGCTTCAGCAGAAAGGCGCGAGGCCTGTGCACGGCGGGGATCATTCTTTGGAATGATGACCAGATCATGCAACCAAGCAGCGGGAATGACGACTTCTGGTTTTGCATTTTCTAATGCACAGAGCTTCTTAGCCGTTTGCACTACACGTTTAAAGTGCAATAAATCATGGGCCGGATCTTCACTGGAAGCCACCTGTGCAATTTTTTTCTCTAAAGCCGCCTCTATCGTTAAGAGCATTATTTACTCATCAGCACATTAAAACCCGCTAGCGCAAAGCCTTTGGGGTCAAATGGCATATCGTAATTGTCTAGGTTCATACGTGGGTCTGCGTGAACTTTTTCATTTACTTTATTGCGATGAGCTTTGGATTTATAAACGATAAAAGAAAAAAGAATCGTTTCATCTTTTTTCAGATTACACATCTTGGGAAAACCTTGACCCCATGGCACAAATTCATCAGCGGCACATTCGTAGTAATCTAAGGCTCCGTATTCCAACCAGATTTTTTTGCCAAGCTTCGCCATTTTTTTATAGGCGGGCATATTTTTCTTTTTAACTTTGATCACGAATCCGTCTACGTACTTGGCCATGTGGATACCCTTTCTTCGATGATGAGGTGCTGAATATTGAACTTTTCCAGAATGCGCTGACGATAGTAGTCAGTTCCTCTGAGTTCTTGTCCGTGAATAACCAGCTCGCAGGCATGGGCACTGGGAGCAATTCGCCAAACATGAAGATCAGCGATTTTCACGTTCACATCTTCAGCAAACAGTTTTCGTATCTCTTCACCTTTAATGAGCTTTGAATTGCCGTCAAGCAATTCCCACACAGTGTCTTGGGCCAAGCCAAAAGCCCATTTTAAAATCACTAACGATCCCAAGATTCCAATCAAAGGGTCAGCCCACATCCAACCGAAATAACGCCCGACCAGCAAAGCTCCAATCGCTAAAATAGAAGTTAACGCATCCGCCATCACATGCAACAAAGCACTGCGATGATTGTGATCATGTATATGATCATGATCGTGGTCTTCCCCCTCGTGATGGGCCTCATGCTGATGATGGTCTTCGTGGTCATGGTGTGAGTGTGAATCCATCAACAACAAGACGCTCATAATATTCACAACAAGTCCAACCACAGCCACAGTTACTGCTGTGTTAAAACTGATAGCAACTGGGTTTAGCAATCGCTCGAACGATTCCACAGCCATAAAGACGGCGACTAATCCCAACATCAATGCACTGGTGTACCCGCCTAAGGGAATTAATTTACCCGCACCGAAAGATAGCTTTTTATTCAAGGACTGTGATTGAGCTAAGCGGTAGACGACTAATGAAATTCCCAAAGCGCCCACATGGCTAGCCATATGCCAACCATCAGCTAACAAGGCCATCGATCCAGTTATATATCCATAAGAAATTTCCACCACCATAGTGATGAATGTTAAAATCACCACTAGAAATGTTTTCTTTTCGTTTTTTCCCAACTGATTGTCTTGCACAACATAGTCGTGTCCATCATGTATGGCCTGAGCTGTATTTGGCTTTTGCGATAAATCCATATATCAACTCATTTCCAATAAGTTTTCATGACTTTGATCAATTCGAGCGCGGCTTTATCCTGTGATGACTTCGGAGATCGAGCATTCTGCATCACATGCTCTGTAATATGACCTTCAACTAATTCTCCCATAAGGCCATTAAGTCCGCCGCGACAAGCGGATAAAGTCTGCAAAACCGCAAAGCAATCTGCATCAGCCTCTAAACTGCGCTCGACGGCTTCTAATTGTCCTTTGATACGACGAATTCTAGAGACAAGTTTCTTTTTATTTTCAATCACGTGGGACATATATCACCTCATATAATATACCCCAGTATAGTATATTGTGTGCTGAAAATCAAAGCTTCATCATAAGATATGAATGCATGACAAACCAAAGACTGTCTAAATATTGTTAAATTAAGCGTAAAACTTGATCTAGTAGGACCCCAAAGCCCATAACCAATACAAAATAACCAAACCCAGTCTTCAGATATTTTTCTGGGATTTTTTCTGACAACATGGCACCGCCAAACAGACCTACTGTCGCAATTGTCAAAATCGTAAGGGCCAATATCCAGTCTACAGAAATACCTTGCTGTAAATCTTTAGAAAATCCAAATAGTGAATTCGCCGCAATGATAAACAGTGAAGTTCCCACCGCTTTTCTTATGGGAAGACCAGCAAAAAGAACTAAGGCTGGGATAATTAAAAATCCTCCTCCGGCCCCAACAAATCCCGTCACAGCACCGACTAAAAATCCCTGCAAAGCCGTCAACGCCCACTTCTTGGTGTTATTCTTGGCACTCAAGGTATCTTGGTTATTTTTTTGCTTTTGTTCTTGTTTTTGTTTTTGGCCACGCAGCATCGAGACCGACGTCAGCAACATTAAAATAGCAAATAAGACCATCACCAATGTGGCCTTACTGATATCAGAATGAAAAATGCGAAAGACAGGATCTGGCAATGCCGGCAAAAGTAGGTGTCGACTTAAATAGACTCCCATAAAACTCGGTAAGGCAAAGATGAATCCTGTTTTCAGATCCACTTCCTCTTTGCGAAGATAAAAAAAGCCTCCAATCAGTGAGGTCACACCGACGATAAATAAAGAATAGGATGTCGCCAATAAAGGTTCTGTTTGGAAAAGGTAGACCAAAATAGGAACTGTCAGAATAGAGCCACCGCCTCCGGTTAATCCTAGAATCAGTCCCATCAGAATAGCTGCACCATAACCTAGGATTTCCATATACACCTTACCTTTTGATTTTAAGAACTTTATCCAGCCAGCGGAATATCAACATACCGATCAACATACTCACTACAAAAATTATTGGGCGTAACTCAAAGGTGGCCAAGGCTGTAATCGCTGGCCCCGGGCAGAAGCCTGCCAGTGCCCAGCCCACACCAAACACGAAAGAACCGAGTACTAAAGACGGCGTGATTTCTTTTTTCGTCGGCACATGCCACTCGCTAGACCAGAATGGTTTAGCGCGGCGACGGATCAGGCGATAGCTGATCCCGTGCACAGCAATAGCTCCCACCATCACAAACATCAATGATGGGTCCCATTGACCAAAAATATCTAAAAAGCCCACCACTTTTTGAGGTTGAGTCATACCTGACAAACCTAATCCAATAGCAAAAACAAAACCTACGACTAAGGCTGCTAGTGAATTTTTCATAAAAGTATCCCTAACTTTCTAAAGAGCACGACCGCCAGAGTTCCTGCCACCATAAAAACTACAGTGGCTATCAACGAGCGTGGTGACAAGCGACTGATACCACAGACACCATGACCGCTGGTGCAGCCGCTTCCCATAATCGTACCGAATCCCACAAGCAATCCAGCAACACCTACAGTCCACATCGGTGTCTGTAGTGTGTTTTCAAAAAAATCAGAGTTCATCTGACGCATCACCAGCCCGCCAAGAACAAGGCCCGCAATAAAAAGAACTCTCCATTGCGAGTCGCCTTTTAATGGCGACAGCACGCCGTTAATAATGCCGCTGATTCCCGTTACACGACCATTCCAGTACAACATCAGTGAAACGGAAATTCCAATCAGCACTCCACCTAATAAGGCATTAATCCACTCTGTCTGCATTATGAGTTCCTCTCTGTCGGAAATTTTTTATCATTCCAAGACAACATACCACCCACCATATTCATGGTCGATGTATATCCCAGCTTTAGGCTTTCTGCTGTGGCCGTTCCCGATCTGGCTCCACTGCGACAGACAAATACAATCGTCTGCTGACGATCCCCTTTTTCTAAAAAATCTGTCAGCTCTGGCCCCAATGTCACCAAGGTGGCCCCAGCAATATGTGACAGTTCGCCATTGAATTCATCAGGACGACGAACATCAATCAAACGCACATTTTTTGCTTCTAAAAATTGGGGCTGGAACAAATAGCTTTGCACATCATCTACCGAGATTTCAGGAATGCCATTGACGATCTGAGGTTGTAAAGATTTGGATACAGGATAGTTCAGCTCGAGCCACCGATGACAACGACTTAGAAAAACAAAATTTTCAAAATTTTTAATTTGGTTATATATCGCATCTTCTGCGGACTCTGCACAGACAAGAATAGCTAGCCGATCACCGATCTGTTGCAGACGTAATGGCAACTGTTCAGGTGTGATAGCAGTGGCGTTGGGAATATGGCCTTTTGCATATTCCCCTTGAGGACGCAAATCTAAAACCTGAATCAGCTCGGGCTCGGATGTCCATATATTATAGACCTGTTCGCATGTTAAATGTGTCTTCTTAAATTCCATAGGTTGATTATGCACCTATGGCTGAAAAAGAATGATGTGCTAGCACATACTTTCTGACAATTTATTTCAAATCGCTATTGGCTGTCGTCTTGTAACGAGATCAGCGCATCTCGATCTAAAATTTCAATGGATCGCCCCTCTTGGCGAATAAGTCCACGGAATTCCAAATCCGCTAAGGCCTTAATCACTGTCGAAACAGTGCTGGCACAGAAGTTGGCGATCTCTTGCCGTGTCCAGTTATGTTCTGGGTGCAGATCTTTTAAATAAATCAATGCCTGTGCCACTCGCACATCGATTTGATGATCCAAAACCATGACGTGTTGATTTTCACAGCGGCGAAGTTCGCGGGATAAAACTTTGACCACATCAAACAACATCTGCGGCTGTTTTTGCAAAACGGATAGGATTGTGGCTTTAGGTACAAGATGCAAAACAGTGGGCTCAAGGGCCACCGCAGAGGCATGGTATTTTTCATCTGAAAATAGCGAACGATGTCCAAAAAACTGATCTTGTCTGAAAAATCGCAGTAAATGTTCTTTGCCTGTCAGCCCCAGAATCACTAACCCCACGAGGCCCTTTTGCACAAAGTAAATCCCGCGGGGATCATCCCCCTGTTTATAGATGCTATCGCCCCGTTTAAGCTCGATTACAGTGGCAGCAGACTCAAACTCGGCTTGTACATCTGAAGGTAACCCTGTCCATAACTGTTTGAATTCCATAGAAAAAGACTAAACTATCTGCGCTAAAAAGAGAAGTTTTGATACAGCCCCGCTTTTTTAACAAAAGTATGTTCCAGAACATACTTGTACTGAGTCCTTTCAGGTTAAGATGTCTTCAATATCTTCACAGAAACCATAACGGAGGATCTATGAAGCTCACATTGAAATCCCCAGCAAAATCCACATTACAACCTGTAGTGAAAGAGTTTTTTGACAAAGCCACATGGACACTGACCTACGTGGTCTACGACCCCGACACGCGGGATGCCTTGGTGATTGATCCCGTATGGGACTACGATCCGGCGGCTTCTAAAATGTCGCAGGACTCTGCCGCCGAGGTTTTAAATTTTATTCAAGCACAGAATCTTCAGGTGCATTATATTTTAGAAACCCACGCCCACGCCGATCACGTTTCAGGCTCTCAGGTTCTGAAGCGGAATTTACCAAAGGCCCAAATTGGTATCGGTGCCCGCATCACTGATGTACAAAAAGTTTTTAAGAATGTCTTTAATCTGGCTGCTGACTTTAAAACCGATGGTAGCCAATTCGACTTACTCCTAGAAGAGGGAAAACCTCTGCATGCGGGCGCGCTCACTGTAGAGACTCTTTATACTCCGGGGCATACTCCGGCCTGTGGCACTTATATTATTGGCGATGCTGTTTTTACCGGAGACGCTCTCTTCATGCCTGACTATGGCACCGGACGCTGTGACTTCCCTGCAGGCAGTGCAGATGACCTTTACAGCTCAGTCCAAAAAATCTATCAACTGCCAGATCACTACCGCGTTTTTGTGGGCCACGATTACATGCCAAATGGACGAGAGTTAGCATTTCAGTCAACTATCCAAGAACAAAAAGAACAGAACATCCAACTGAAATCCAACACCAGCCGCGAACAGTTTGTCAGCTTTCGCAATGCCCGTGATAAAACGTTGGCGGCACCGAGATTACTGCTACCAAGTGTGCAAGTGAATATCGACGCAGGTCATTTGCCACAGCCAGAAGACAACGGAACTAAATATTTGAAAATACCAATCAAGGAGTAAACCATGACAAAAAATATCCACCCTATCGAAAGAACTATTCGTATCCTCGCAGGAGCTATTCTGACTTCATTGGCTTTCTGGGGGCCAGCTAACTACTGGTTTCTGTTGGGCCTAGTGCCGTTAGCTACAGGTTTTCTGGGATGGTGTCCACCCTACGCAATGCTGGGAATTAACACGTGCTCGTTAGGTCATAAAAAATAGTTTTTACACCTAACTAGATATTCCACTAGTTCTTTAAGGCGAAATCTCTGTTTCGCTTCTTTGAAGATTCTTCAGTGTGATAGCATCTCGAATTATGTCAACAACACCTAAATGTCCCCAATGTAATTCTGAAAATGTCTATCAAGATGGCAATCTATGGATTTGCCCCGAGTGCTTCCACGAATGGAGCGCCGTTGCTGTCGCAGAAGAAGCCCCTGCCGAAGCAGATACGCATAAACGCGATGCCTTCGGCAATATCCTGCAAGATGGTGATTCAGTCACAGTGATTAAAGAGCTAAAAATCAAAGGCTCGTCATCCGTTGTGAAAGTCGGCACGAAAGTGAAAAGCATTCGCCTGACCGATGCCGGTGATGGCCACGATATTGCCTGTAAGATTGATGGCATTGGCTCAATTAATTTGAAATCGGAATTCGTTAAGAAGGCCTGATAGACTTTAAAAATCTTTCGGCCTCGTCCCTACTTTTTAAACGGACAAATAACACATGACTCCATTCGGGGTCATTGAAATAGCTTTCGTATTTACTTTGGTTTTTCTGATAGTTTGTGATCATCCACCAGATCACAGATTTTTTACTGAAAAAACTGCGGCGAAAGGATTCGGTATTTCCGGTGCCTCTCCAAAGCTCTTTTTTCTGCCACGCTCTGCTGATGGAACGCTGAATGGATTGCCTTAAAGTGGTCAGAAATGAATAGTCCAACCAGACCACCATTTGCACCCGCTGCCATTTGATGGGAACGGTGCGGGTGTAATTTCCGTCAAGAACCCAGGCCTCTTGACTGACTGCTTGCTCTACACGGGGAAAGAACTCGTCGTCTGTGGATTCTGTCCAGTTCGGTTTCCAGAATAATTGATCCATTTCAACATGAGGCACATTTAAAATACGGGCCAGTCTTCGACTGAACGTCGACTTGCCCGTTGCACTAGAACCAACAACATTAATTCGTTTTATTTTTGCAAATGTATCCGAATTCAAAAATCCACTGTCTTGAGCTTTCACCGGATCCATATTACCGGATCTAGTCGATTAGGCCAGATCAAATAATATAAACTCACTGCCTTCTACGGCGCGAAATTTTAGAAGTTCGGCCTGCGTGAAGGAAGCGGCATCTCCGGCGCCGATTTCAGTTCCATTGATGTTCAAACGTCCTGTCACCACCTGCACCCAAGCACCGCGCGTGGGACGTAATTGATACTCAATTTCATCCTCAGCTTTCAGGCGCGAGATGTACATATCCGCATCTTGATTGATGCTGATCGAACCTTCACGTCCGTCCTGTGAAATCACGTGCACAAGTTTCTGTGAATTCAGTTCTTTTTCAAAAGACTTCTGCCCGTAGTTTGGCTGCGCTCCACGCTGAGCCGGCATAATCCAGATTTGAAAGAAATGGGTCTCGTCTTCAGGCTGCGCATTGTATTCTGAGTGCACAACTCCTGTTCCCGCAGTCATACGTTGCACTTCGTTGGGACGGATAATCGTTTTATTTCCTATCGAATCCTGATGTTGAAGTGCGCCTTTGACCACGTACGAGATAATCTCCATATCACGATGAGGATGGGCGTCAAAACCAGTTCCTCCTTCAATGCGATCTTCATTGATCACACGTAAGGACCTGAATCCCATTTGCTGAGGATCGTAGTACTCGGCGAATGAGAATGTATGTCTGGATTTAAGCCAACCGTGATTGGCCAATCCACGCTCGTTTGATTTTCTGAGTTGCAGCATGGGGCCTCCTTTTCTTTTTTGTTATGCCTAACTGCTTACGCTTGTTTTACAAATTGCACTTCCAACGTGATGTTCACATCGTCACCGACTAAAACACCGCCAGCTTCCAGTGCCGCATTCCACGTCAAACCAAAATCTTTACGTTTGATTTTGGTACTGGCTGAAACACCGATTTTAATATTTCCATAGGGATCTTTTAACTCTTCTGATGGACCTTCAACATCTAAAGTCACCTCTTTCGTCACGCCGTGGATGCTCAGATCACCTGTCACTTTCAGCTCGTCACCTGAGCCTTCTACTTTTTTAGATTTAAAGGTGATCTGCGGAAATTTTTCCACATCGAAAAAGTCTGCACTTTTCAAGTGGGCATCACGTTGTGGCTCGCGAGTATTGATACTGCTGGCATCGATACTAACATCCACTGCCGATGCCGCGGCATTTTGTGCGTCGTAGGTTAACGTTCCTGATAGTTTTTCAAACCCGCCATGCACTTTAGCGATCATCATGTGTTTAATACTGAAGCTCACACTTGAGTGGGTTGGGTCTATTTGCCATTTGGTAGCCATTTGAGTCTCCTTTTGTTTCTGTAACATTTGTATGATCTTACTTTACGTCATCTTTCATTAGTTGATTAGACTGTATAATCTAGATTAATAGTTCATTGTATTGTACAATTGACCTATGATAAAACACCCCGATCTGAATGAAATCGTTATTTTTGTTAAAGTGGTCGAAACCGGCAGCTTCGTACGGGCTGCCGAGCAATTGGAAATACCCAAATCCACTGTTAGCGCCAAAGTCTCGTCATTGGAAAAACGCCTTGGTGTTACATTGATTCGTCGAACGACCCGCAAATTGCATATCACTGAGGCCGGTAAGGACTACTATCAGAACAGTGTGCAAGCGCTACGCCAGATCACCAGTGTGGAAGAACAACTGCATCAGGGCCAAGCGATTCCCCATGGACTTCTACGTATCACGACGCCAGTTGAGTTAGGCGGTACTGTCATGCCGCAGGTCGTGCGTGAATTCCAGAAAAAATATCCCGAGGTGCAATTAGAGTTACTTTTAACAGATAGAACTGTGGACTTAGTTGCGGAAGGTTATGATCTGGCCATTCGCGCCGGAGAGCTGAAAGACTCCAGTTTGATTTCAAAAAAATTAGGTTCGGTCTATTTTGCCCTGTTCGCCAGCCCCCAATATCTAAAAGCGAACGGCACTCCGAAGACGATAAAAGACTTAGCAGATCACTGTGCCTTGCATTTCAGTGCACTGGGTTCACGCGGCTGGCAGTTGAATGGACCACGTGGATTGGTGACAGCACCCTTATCCCGCCAAATGAAAATCAACGATTTGAATTTAATTAAGGCACTGGCGGTATCCGGCACAGGTATCGCGCTGTTGCCGACGTTCTTCTGCTATCCGGAAGTTCAAAAAGGACGACTAGTACGGGTACTCGAGGACTGGAAGTCCGATGTGCGCCCTGTGCGGTTTATCTATCCGAAACAGGATTTCTTGCCGAAGAAGCTCACAGCTTTTCTTGAGGTAGCCACCGAGATCATCACTCAAGATCTACGTAACTACAGTCTTTAAAGCAAGGTTGAGGTTGGTGGCTCGAATTATTTCTGACGACGCTTTTTCAAGTATTTGCGTTCAGCCAAATTGCGTTTCACCGGACTAAGACGATCCAAGAAGGTGATCCCTTCCAGATGATCGTTTTCATGTTGAATGCAGTTGGCGAAAAAATCACTGGCATTTAAGGTGTAAGTCTTCCCGTCGATTCCTTCAAACTCTACAGTGAGTTCTTTATGACGGACCACTTCGACTGTTAAACCTGGGAAAGATAAGCAGCCCTCTTCACATAGTTGTTCACCGGATGTGTTGATGTAGCGAGGATTAATAAAGACACGGGGTTTGAGGTTACTGAAAACCACTTCGCCGTCGACCTCTTCACGTGAGTAATCCGTATCCGAAACGAAAATTCTTTTGCTGACGCCCACTTGATTCGCCGAAAGGCCACAGCCCGGTTCGAAGTACATGACATTCAACATGGTATGAACAAGATCTTTTAATTCCTCATCATAAAGTGAAACATTTTCTGTCGGCTCTTTTAAAACAGGATGAGGGTAAGTGACTATAGGTAGTATACGAGTTGGATCTAAAATAAAATCTGTCAGTTCCATAGGAATGCCTTTCAGATTTTATTTTAGCATGATTTGACAGCAAAGTGGGAGTTTACCCACTTTTTGCCTAAAAATTTGAATCTATTTCACACCAAAGATCAGAGCGATACTGATCGTGATAGTCAGCGGAATTGCCGCATACAGAATAAATGGTAGTAATTCGCGGGTAATCTCTTTATGGTTTTGTGCCTTCTTTTCAACTTCCATATTAGCCTCCAGACCGCATTAGATAGAGTCCGTAGGTAGAAGTCAAGATAGACAGGTCCTCGATTAGCTCAAGGATAGAATTTTAATTAAAACTGATGAAAGTCTTCCGATAGCAGCTCGAATGTGGCCCATGCCCCAGCCGATTGTCCTGAGGATACAGCATTCACCACTGATTGCTGTAAAGTCACAATATCACCTGCGGCAAGGACTCCCGCAATATTCGTTCTTCCCATCTCGGCCACTTTATACAACCCCATTTCATTTTTTTCTAAACCTAACTGTTTGTCGAAATTCACACGCATAGAGATTGGCAATTGAGGCCCGACAAAAAGAGCATCTCGCTCAATGCGTGGATGATTCTTAAATTCAATAAATTGTAATTTTTGTCCCTCGTATCCTAGACAGGCAATTGGCGACTGGATTAATGGTATTTGTTTTTTCTTAAGTGCGGTGACAAAGTCTTTAGAAAGGTCACTCGCTCCGTTAGTAAAAACCATAACATCTTTTGATAGTCCTAAAATCATTGGTAGCATGTGCTCGACATAGGCTCCGCTACCAACCACACCTAAGCGCTGATCTTGCACTTCAAATCCATGACAGTAAGGACAGTGAAATACCGACTTTCCCCAAAGCTCTTGAAAGCCAGTTACGTCAGGAAGTTTGTCTTGAATCCCATGCGCCAGTATAATTTTCCGTGCATGCACGACTTCTTTTGAAGACAGTTCTACATGAAATTGCAATTGTCTTTTTTCAACTTTGTGGACTGTGGCGTTAATCAACTGAATAGTCTTATATTTTTCCAAATCATGACGAGCCTGCTGCCGCCATTTTTCTGGAGAAACCCCATCTGACCCTGCAATGTTATTAGCATGTGAAGAAATTTGATTACGAGGACGGCTATCATCGCAAATCAAAACAGATCGCCGCATACGACCTAAGGCCATTGCAGCACTTAATCCAGCATGACTACCGCCCACAATAACAACATCATATTCAGTTTTCAGCATAGAACGCCTCCTTCAACAGCATCAACTTATAGGTTATGATAGCTCTTTGAGACGATAAGAATAATTACTATGTGTTTTACTTATTGATACCTAAAAAGAATCAATAAAAACAAGCCAACATAATACAAACGTAGAAAACCATGTTAAACTCTTTCTATGGACATACGTGACCTAGAACTTTTCATTGCCGTGGCAGATACCTTAAATTTTAGAGCCGCAGCTGATAATCTTAATCTGACGCAGCCTCCGTTAACTCGTGCGATTGCAAAACTAGAGCATGAACTCGGAGTTAAGCTTTTCGAGCGAAGTACACGCAAAGTTGAATTGACTCCAGCCGGTATGACGTTGTTAAAAGAAGCCCAAGATATCATTGAGCGCATCCACGACCTAAAAAACAGTGTAAAAGAAGTTGCTAAGCTAAAACGTGGACACTTAAAAATAGGTATTACATCCGCCGCATTGCACTCTGCCGCGATTAAATCGATTTGGAAGTTTAAAGAAGAACAACCCTATTGCGATGTAAATATAATAGAAGGCCCCGTGGACGCACACATTCGCAATCTACGAAAAGGCAAACTGGATATTGCCATCTTACAAGCTCCCGCGGTTCCCGAAAAAGAAATGCCTCATTTGATTTTAGAACAAGAACCTCTGGGAATTCTTGTTTATCAGGGACATCCCTTACAAAAAAGAAAATCTATAAAATTACAAGACCTCGAAGGTGAAACGCTGATTATGCATGATCCCAAAGAAGTGGAAGGGTTTCATCGTGCGGTAAAAAATCTATTCTCAGAGTCTCGCGTAAAAGTTCAATTTTATTATCGACAGAAAAACGAAAACTGTGGATTGCTAGCCGCCTCAGGAAAGGGCCTGCTACTTACCACCAATGCTTTAGCTAAATTTGCCTTACCTGGAATAACTTTAGTTCCCATTGAAAATAATAAAGCCCGTATGAGTATCGCGGCCTATTGGATCAATGAAGATGGAAATATTGCTCTTCGGTCTTTTTTAAATTTTTTAAGAAATCAAGACTTCATCAAATCACCAAAGTCAGCTTGCTTGATGAGTCTTGCTAATTGGTAGGCGCGCACAGACCTGCGCGCCTAAAATACTAAAAAATCTATTTTACGAATACACCGGCTTGGTCGAAGCGTTTGAAAGCTTCAGCGATGATAACATCCAGTTGAGCTTCATGTAGGTCTCTGATCAAAGCGTAGTTTTTATCTAATCCATCATCATCAATAGTATTACGATTTGGCATGAATAAAGCTGCTGTTACACCATTTTTGAATGGGATCACAGCCGTACTACAGCCAGTGTCTCCGCAAATAGAAAGTTTGAAACCAATCTTCACAGTTGTATTCAGCACGATATCGCCATTTAAGCGATTTGCACTTTCTGGTTCCCAATCTGCATCAATTTGCATGTAAACCACACCTTGCTCGCCTTCTGCTTTAAGATTTGAGTACTTGCTGGTTTCCATAATAGCTAAATTGCTTTCATTGGATTCCGCATTGATAGCAATACCTCTGTTTGGCAAACCATCTTTTCTATCCATAGGCAAAGAGCGTGTTACCTCTTGCGCACCTTGATTCTTTAACGTGTTGTTACTAAATACAGCATAATCATATCCGCGTTTTTCCAACTGAGCCGCCACTGACTCATGCGCACGCATCAACAACTGTTGGTACCAAGAACCACTTGAGTTATTGAAGATCGACACATAGTAAGCTTCTTCATCTTTTTTCAATGTATTAGTTGCATCGTAGGTATAAACAAACGGCATAAAGCGAAGCATTTTTTTCTGACCCGCAGCTGGAGGCGATAACTTACCACCTGGGAAATATTGCATTTTGCTCGCCACTTGTTTTTGGTCAATTTTCGAAATGGATTTATAATGATCTTCAGAAAGCTCATCTGGAAGCATTAATAAAGCTGAACAACCTGTTAATGAGGCGGCGATGATAGCGCCAACTGTGTATTTTAAAACTGATTTTTTACTGAAAATCATTAAAAGCTCCTTTATGTTTTGGAGCATTGTCACACCCACTAAAATTGAATTCAAACCCATGAATATGGGGGGTGGCGGCCACAATTGCTTGCATATTCAGCAATTAGATAAAATAATGTGCTCTGCAGAGGACTTAAGACAAGCCAAGATCTTTCAACTGTTGCTCGTGATAACGATGAGATTTTCCATCAAATAAAATACGAATCAAGGGGTCTTCTAAAATATCAATTTCTTGCAGAGCTTTTTCTATCGGATCGGAAAAAATGATATCATTGATTCTTATATACAAGGAAGTGAGCGTTTCCCCTGTTGTGAGGGATGAATACAACTTCTGTATAGGAATTTCAGTTAACCATGTCACTTCAGACTTATTCTGATCTTTTTCTAGTGTGACTGTTGTTTCTGAAATCGAATATAAGAATTCATATTTATTTGGTTTCCCATTTTCAGAAGATTCATGCAGCACCAGTTTCCATAGGCACTGGTCTTGGACAAGACATCCCAAGCTTTCACTTTTCTGCGCGAGCAAGTCCACTAGCTCACTTTGACAGTAGTCCAAAATAAATTGACGTTCAGTCAAAGAGAGCGGGAGCAACTGATCTGCAATTTTTCCTAACGGGGTCGGTGCATGATTTGGATCATACTGATAATCTAACTCGTGCTGTGTTGAGCTTTGATCTAGACGCCGGAGCCACGACAACGGC
Source organism: Pseudobdellovibrio exovorus JSS (assembly GCF_000348725.1). Taxonomy (NCBI): domain Bacteria; kingdom Pseudomonadati; phylum Bdellovibrionota; class Bdellovibrionia; order Bdellovibrionales; family Pseudobdellovibrionaceae; genus Pseudobdellovibrio; species Pseudobdellovibrio exovorus. The sequence continues at coordinate 251,606 of NC_020813.1, read as the reverse complement.
TCCACCTCTTGAACTTGCGCGTGCGAAACAATAAAACTCTGCGCGGGGTCGACGCGTAGATACGTTGTTTGCGGGAGTAAATCTGACAGCCACGTTTTAAACTCACGATAACTAATGGGAAATAAAGCGCTGTTATACCATGACCATGGCTCGTGGATAAACTGGCAAGAACTCGGCACTGTGTAACGAGGATTTAATTCTTTTAAAATTTCACCCCATTCCTCTGGAATTTCTTTTTCGCGTGACGTTCTATTTGGACTCAGGACCTGAACCTCGCGCATGGTCTGAAACGGCCACAGCACCAGATCCCACTGCTTCACATCCTGCATTTGCTGAAGGGCCTTTGGGTCCACCCAACTGTCGACTACATTTAGGATATTAAAATCATCTATCTGAATGTGAAAAAGGCTGTCCACTTGAGGATCAAGGGCTAATCTGGGTGTCACTTGAAAATGCTTTCCAATCTTCACTGGCTGATCGACATCAAGACGAAAAACATTTTCAAATCCAAGCTGCTTAAGCATCTGGAAATAAATCGGCTCTTCGGCGTAAAGATAGATCGGTATATGGCGCTGAATACGGTTTAAGCTTTTAAAACACAGATGGTCATCATGCACATGGGAAATAAAAATCGCATCCACCTGAATTTTTGCCAGCTCACTTTCAATAAATTGCACTGCCGGAAATGGGTAGCAATTATGACTAAAAGGAGTTTCAAAAACTGGGTCCATCAGAATAGACTCGCCTGCTGCACGAAAAAGATAGCCCGCATGCAAAACACGAGAAACAGTAAAGGAGTCTATTTTAGTCTTCATTTTGATTTATAAACGTGATCCAGATACTTTTTACAGCTTTCTGAATAAAACTGTAAAAGCTCATATTCCTCGCCAAGCTCTTTAAAGTGAAAGCTTCCTTTAACCAAAGCAACTTTTTTCTTTTTGTTTTTTTTGATAAGCTGACGCAAATTTTTTAACCTTAAATCCCGAACCGCTAAAGATTCCTGCTTCAATTTTGACGAACAGCTGATGTCTTTACCTGTACACCCACCACCAATAACAAAAAATCGTGCGTTTTTTTCAATTGCCAAATCCGTATTGGTTGCCTTAGAAAAAGTTGCGATCTCTTTGTGATGTTTGTTAACAACTCGTTGGGCTTTTTTATTTAATTTCTGCCAAAATTCCGTATCGTACTCTGGCGAACCATTTACTTTCTGATCTTTTATTAAAACATGAGCCGCTGTATACTCTAATATGAAATCTTTAAATGCTTCTGACTTTCTTTCTGGTGTTTTATCTTTCGATAGGTCGGCTGGATGAAATGGACTTCGACCTTCCGCAATTAAAAATATATTTTTTTCTTTGCCAAATTCCTCTAAACAATCATAAAGGTCAGCTTGAAATTGTGATATTTCGTTTTTTTCTTGAGACGTCATTGCATCTTTTCTGTGAGTTTGCGGAAAATAGTAAATCGACGGCTTCTTTGCCATTTCTGCAAAAGAGACAATAGGCAACGAAAGAAGTATGCATACACACATTTTTATAGTCATACCTATAGTTATCAATTTATAGTTTGTGGCGCAACCAATGGTTGCACCTAGGGTCATAGATTGAAGAGGTCCTTAAATCCGACTACTCTTACCCTGTGACACAAACGAAGAAATCCCCCCTCTCTGTCTTTTTAAAAGTCCTCAGTATCACAGCCCTTGTTTTCAGTCTGGTCATCGGTGGCTTTATTTTCTACATCAACTACACACCAGCCATCGGTGGCGACTTTGACCTGACCTATCGCAACCAAGACTGGAAATTTTCGGAACAGGCGAAAGATCTGAATCTGCTTTATATTGGCTATGCAAAATGTCCTGATATCTGCCCGATGGCCTTAAGCTATGCCGGTTATGCCTTTAAAAATCTCACTCCTGCCGAGCTAGAAAAAGTTCAGTTGTTATTCCTCAGTGTCGATCGCGATAACGACTTACCAGATGATGTCGCCAACTATGCCGCCCAGTTTTTTCCTACATTTCTAGGGCTGAGTGGTTCTTCGCGTGAACAAATTGATAAGACAGTTTCATTATTCCAAGCTAGCTATATGGTGGAAGAAAATGAAAAATCCTATTTGGGATATTCGATTGCTCACACCGATAAGCTTTATTTTTTAAATAAAAAAGGCATTGTGATTCACACAATCCAAAGTCCCCGCTCTTCAGAATCTATTATCGAAACTATTAAGGAGAACCTATGAAAACCGCCATCTATATGCTGTTACCTTTGCTTTTGCTCAACACAAAAATAGCCACTGCGAAAACGACAGCTAAAGCTGACGCCAATCCTATCACGGTTGAAGGGGCCTATATTTACAAACCCTTACAAGGGTCTAGAGCCACAGCCGGCTATGGTACATTTAAAAACACAGGTAAAGACGATATCACGATTGCCATTGTCAGCTTAGATGGCTTCAAAGCGGTTGAGTTACACGAAACTGTTTCTGAAGATGGCATGATGAAAATGAAAAAAGTGGATAGCTTTGTCGTTAAAAAAGGGGGCTCATTCGAGTTGAAACCCGGTGGAAATCACATCATGTTGTTTGACGCAAATAAAGAGTTCAAAGAAGGTGAAACTCTAAACGTGGTTTTCAAAAACGGCGACAAGCAGTTTTCTTTACCATTCGAGCTTAAAGCACGCGACAAGAAGCCCGAACAGAAAAATCCTCACGCTCATCACTAGATAATTATTTCTTCTTTTTCTTTTTGCGAGGAGGCCCCATCAAGGCCTCTTCTGCAGCAATCATATCTGCTATCGAAAAACTGTCATCAATCTTAATAGCTTCTTCTAAGTGTTCTTTATGAACTTTGAGTTGATTGATCGGCGTTGCAATAAACTCTTCAATAGCCGCTAACTTTTCGCGCTCTTCAAAGCTATAAAATGATATCGCGTCCCCTTTGGCAAAACCGCGCCCTGTCCGTCCAATGCGATGGACGTAGTTTTCAGGCTCGTCAGGAAGATCGTAGTTAATAACATGAGAAATCGTTGGTAGATCAATTCCCCGCGCGGTCACATCTGTTGCAATTAACCATCCAATAGGTTGATTTCTAAAAGATTCTAAATTCTTTTCTCGCTCGGTTTGCTCCATCCCACCGTGAATGCTCACCGCTGTGATGTCATTTTTAGCCAAATGAGCTAGAACACGTTCGGCACGCACCTGTGTGCGCACGAAGATAATACATTTCGCTTCAGGGTTTGCCTTGATAAAGTTCACAAGTAAGTGACGCTTTTGATCCATTTCGACTTTAACTACCGAGTGGGTCACATTTTTAGAAACCATATTTTCCGGAGACACTTGAATACGCAAAGCATTCGAGCTGATCTGCGAGTAAGCTAACTTTTTAATACGGGGATTTATCGTCGCGGAAAAGAAGAGCGTCTGATGTCGTTGACGCAATATTCTTTTCACATTTTCGATATCCTCAATGAAACCTAAATCCAACATATGATCGGCTTCATCTAGAACCAAGATGCTGACACTGCTGATGTTGAGTTTTCTTTGGCTGATTAAATCAAACATACGCCCCGGAGTTGCAATCACGATATCAACGCCGCCATCTAATTGATTGATCTGTGCATCCTGCTCGACTCCACCATAGATGGCGTAGCTGGAAGCACGCGTATGTTTACAGAGTTTCGCAAAAACCTCACCGATTTGTTTCGCCAACTCACGTGTTGGCACCATGATCAGACAACTGACCCAATTACTGCTGCGATTAGTTTTCGTATTATGAATATGATTGATGATCGGAATTGCAAAAGCCGCCGTTTTACCACTGCCTGTTTGAGCGATAGCTAAGACATCCTCACCATTCATAATGGCTGGAATGGCCTTATACTGAATATCGGTTGTACGGAAATAGCCGTTATCAATCAGATTCTGCTGCAACTCAGGTGCTAAGGGGTATTTTTCAAATTTCATGCTTTGAATTTGTACAGGCTTCAGTCAAAATTCACAACTGAATTGCCTCTAAAGGCAAAAATTTCGCTCTAATTTCGATAGGAACCTAAGATTACAACCCAAGGTGATATTTTATCTTTTCCGTCCAGATATAGGAAACCAATTTATCCGTGTCTTGCCAAAGGTATAATCGACTGACTACCATCTATTTTATGGCCAACAATTCACATGAACTCGTTCAAGTCGTCACCCTGTTGGGTGCAGCCGTTATCGCTGTGCCTTTTTTCAAACGTATCGGTTTAGGTTCCGTTTTAGGATACCTTGCTGCCGGACTTATCATCGGTCCTTTTGGATTGCGGCTTTTTGATAATCCCAGTGCCATCTTGCATGTGGCCGAACTCGGTGTGGTGATGTTCCTGTTCGTCATCGGATTAGAGATGCAGCCGTCACATCTATGGAGCATGCGCAAAGATATCTTTGGCCTAGGCTCAGCTCAAATCGCCGTTTGTACGGCGGCGCTGACTTTGATCGGAATGGCTTTTGGATTTTCCCCTGTGGTGTCGTTTATCAGCGGAATGGGTTTTGTTCTGACCTCCACAGCTATCGTGTTTCAGATTTTAGCCGAAAAAGGTGAAATCGGAATGTCACACGGCCAGAAAATGGTTTCTATTTTGTTATTTGAAGACCTGCTCATCGTGCCACTACTCGCGCTCGTGGCCTTTCTTTCCCCACAACACACATCGAACGGCATACACTGGGATGGCATCTTTATCGCCATCGCCGCTATGGCCGGAGTTATCGCCGCAGGGATTTGGTTACTGAATCCTTTTTTTCGTATGCTCGCACGCGCCCGCGCAAGAGAAGTTCTAACAGCGGCAGCTCTGCTTGTGGTTTTAGGGACTGCACTTTTAATGCAAGTCAGTGGTCTTTCCATGGCGATGGGCGCCTTCTTAGCCGGAGTCTTACTTTCCGAATCCTCTTTCCGTCATCAAATCGAAGCCGATATTGAACCCTTCCGTGGAATTTTATTAGGACTGTTCTTTATCGGTGTGGGTATGTCTTTAGATTTGAATGTCGTCAGTAATAACATCCCTCTGATTGTGGCGGGTGTTCTTGCCATGATGATCGGAAAAGCACTTTGCATTTATTTAGTCGCGCGCTTTATGGGAAGCTCGCACAGTGAGTCCTTGGACCGCGCGATCTTGATGGCTCAAGGTGGTGAGTTCGCTTTCGTCCTCTATGCCGCTGCCGCTCAGGCCGGAGTTATCAATCAAGAAGTGAATGCCAATATGACCACCATCGTGGTGCTCTCTATGGTGTTAACGCCGATTGTGGTGATTTTGATGAAACGATTTATGCCAAAACCGACATTGTCGCTAGAAGGAGTCGATCTACCGCAAGATCTCTCTGGCTGCACTTTGGTGATTGGATTCGGACGATTCGGGCAAGTGGCCAGTCAGTTATTGCTCGCCCGCGATATCAGCGTGACGATCATCGACAGTGATGCCGAACGTATCCGCAACGCGCGCAATTTTGGTTTTCAAATTTACTATGGCGATGGAACACGCCTAGATGTCCTACGCGCCTCGGGGGCTGAAAAAGCCGGCCTGATCGCCGTCTGTGTAGATGATCCCAAAGTAGCGAATAAAATCGTCGAGCTGGTTAAACACGAATTCCCTGAAGCCAAAATTTTGGTGCGTGCTTACGATCGTATTCACGCCCGCGAATTGGCCCTCGCCGGAGTCGACTTCCACGTGCGCGAACTTTTCGAATCAGCCTTAGTCTTTGGGCAAGAGGCTCTGCGCGTAGCGGAAGTTCCTGAGGACGAGATCTTAGCTGTCGCCGAAGATATCCGCCGCCGTGATCGTGAACGCTTTGAAGCTGAAATCTCGAATGGCAATGCCGAATCTGGTCGCGGCTTTATGCACAGCAATTTACCGAAGCCGACTCCGTTGGTCGAACCGAAACGTGAAGCCGTGGTGTTAAATCCCGAGGATACAGAAGACAGTTCGAAATAATTTTATGTGTTCTGTCACAAATATCTTATAACCTACGTAATAGCCTATAGGGGGACTTTATGTCTTTTTTAAAAAATCTATCGTTAGTTTTGGCTTTTTTCGCAAGTGTGGTGCTAACAGGAACTCAATCTTTAGCTCACGGAGAAGATCAAGAAGGTCCCCATGGTGGCCACATACAAATGCCTGCCAGCTTTCATACGGAAGTGATTCCTGATAAAGATGGTTCCTTTCATATTTTCCTTTTAGATATGAATTTCAAAAATCCCACGATTAAAGACTCTGAAATTCAAGCGCGTATCACTTCTGGCAAAAAGACCACTCAGCTTCAATGTAATGTGATGGGAAACAATCATTTTCATTGCTTAGCTAAGGGCAATAAAACCCCACGCACGGGAATTTTATTTTTAAAAGCAAAACGTGAAGGAGTACAGGCTCAAATGGAGGCCCAGTACAAATTGCCACTAAAACCTTTTAAGTCAGAAGAGGCAGCAAAATCAGGTGCTGAGCCGAAGACGGAATCAAAAGCTCATCATCACTAAGCTTTACAATGACCTTGTCGCGAAAGGGTTGAGGAAGCTGGCCGGATAGACTATTATTCTTGCGTGTACCAACTTCGCGATTACCAACAGCAAGCTGTCAATAACGTCATTCGATTTTTTCAAGTTAGAAAAGATCCGGCTGTTATTGTTTTACCGACCGGAGCTGGAAAAAGTTTAGTGATCGCAGAGCTGGCTCGCATCGCCAAAGGGCGCGTTCTGGTTTTAGCCCATGTCAAAGAGCTGGTCGAACAAAACTACGAAAAGTATAAAAGCTATGGCCTTTCTGCAGGGATTTTTTCAGCCAGCTTAGGCAAAAAAGATTGGAATCAAAAAGCTATTTTCGGGAGTGTGCAATCTGTGGCTCGTGCTCCCGATGAGTTCTTCGATAACTTTTCACTGCTTGTCATCGATGAATGCCACCGCGTTGCCGAAGACAGTGATACCCAATATCAAGGAGTCATCAGTAAACTGCGCGAACGCAATCCTGATCTTTGTATTTTAGGTTTAACTGCGACTCCCTATCGCCTAGGGCTCGGTTGGATTTACGAATTTTCCCACACAGGGGAACTGAAAACAGACAAGAAGCGCTTTTTCAAACAGTGTGTATATGAATTACCCCTGTCGTACATGATCAAGAATAAGTTTCTAACAACCCCAGTTAAAGTGGATATTCCTGTTACTAGTTATGATTTTTCTGAACTCACTGAAAAAGATCGGGCTTATACCACCGCAGAAGTGGAAGAGGTTTTAAAAAGTCAAAAGCATCTGACTCCGCTGATCATCAAAAATATTATCGACATCACCGAGCGCTACAATCGCAAAGGCGTCATGATTTTCAGCAGCACAGTGAAACACGCCGAAGAGATCATGTCACATTTACCACCGCAGGATTCCCGTGTGGTTTTAGGGGATACGGATATCAGTGAACGTGATCGCATTGTGAATGACTTCAAAGAAAAGAAATTCAAATATCTGGTCAACGTTTCAGTTCTGACTACGGGCTTTGATGCTCCCCATGTAGATGTGATCGCCATCCTGCGCCCAACAGAGTCGAATAGTTTGTATCAACAAATAGTGGGACGTGGACTTCGTCTTTCAGAAGATAAAAAAGACTGTTATGTGCTGGATTATACTGGAATCGGACATGATATTTTTGCTCCAGAAATCAGTGATCGACGGCCTAGAAAAGATACTGTCCCTGTGGTGGTTCCCTGCCCTGCCTGCGGATTTCACAATGACTTCTGGGGATACGCCGACGATGAGGGAACTGTATATGAGCACTTCGGCAGAAAGTGCCGCGGAGCCACTCAGGATGCCCACACTTTTGAATATAAGCCCTGCGGTTTTCGCTTCCGTTTAAAACTTTGTCATGCCTGTGGTTGTGAAAATGACATCACGGCGCGTGAGTGTGAAAAGTGTAAGGCCGTTTTAGTCAATGCCGATGCGAAATTGAAACAAGCCCGATTATCCAAGAATGCCCATGTGTTGACTCCGGATCGTGTCACCTTTGAAGAGCGCGTAGATAAAAACTCCAATAGTTATTTGGAAGTACGCTACTACGACTTTGATGCTCGCTATGTGAGTGAGGCCTTTTTCTTTAATAATCCCACTGCTATCAAAAAATTTAATATTAACTTTTTACGTTCTCATTTACGTTTGCCAGAACTTGCATCAGAGTTCACTAGTATAGCGGATGTTTTAAAATATCAGAAACTTTTCAGATTGCCTGCCTTCGTGATTGCACGAAAGCAGGACAAATATTGGAAAATCACAGAAAAGATTTTCGCTGAAGAGCTGGTTTAGTGAGGGGCCTGAACTCCGTGTGTCTTCGGTGAAGTTATACTCGGCTTTCTTTTTGCTTGTTTGGGATCTATCTTTTTCTTTTTTTCTAGCATCGGCTTTTCTCTGAGTGAAACTGCTTTTTTCTGTTCAGCCGAGCGCAAAATGGCCTCGATAATTCTGACATCAGCCAAGCCTTCAAGGCCTGATGGTTCTGGTTTTTTGTTTTTTAGAATACATTCTGAAAAGTATAACAGTTCGGGAGCAAACTGATCCATCTTCGGAAACGTTTTTTTCGTTTCCTTTTCGTCTACAATTAAAGACAGTTCACGCTTCCCTGCGTATTCGTAGGCACCTTCTAAACGCACACGTCCTTTCGTCCCAACCAGATCGAACATACTAATCGCTTCTGTGTTAAAACTACATGTAAATGTGGCAAAGCGATCTTTTGAAAAACGCATGCTGACTGTCATCGCTTCAGGAACTTCGGCAAATAGTTTCGTCATACCTTGTCCTCCTGCAAAAGCGAAAACCTCTGTGGGCTCTTCACGAAACATCATCCTCGCGGCATTGATACAGTAGATCCCAATATCCCATATAGGACCACCACCTGTATTTTTTTGCAGACGGATGTTTTCAGAATTTTCAATTTTAAAGGAAAAACTAGAGGTAAAATACTTCAATTCCCCTAGCTTTCGATCTTTGATATATTCGACTACTTTCAAATTGGCTGGATCGAAATGTAAGCGATAGGCCACCATGAGCTTTGCACCATACTTTTCAGATAGTTGAATCAGACGTTCAGATTGTTTGGCCTCTAAAGTAAATGGCTTTTCACACAGGACATGAATACCTGCCTTCAAAGCCATGGCTGTGTACTCATAATGCATATGATTCGGTAACGCGATGTAGACGGCATCAATTGCACCAGAGGCCAGTAGCGCCTCGTACTCGTCATAGCCACAGATGGTGACAGGGTGATGTTCGTTTGCGACTTTCTGAGATTTTTTAATGTCTCCAGTAACGAAGGCCACCAAGGAAGAGTTTTCTTGAGCGTGACGGAATGCCGGAATCATCGCCACTTGGGCAATATGACCGATACCCACCACAGCATAACGGATTACTTTTTTATTATTTCGTTTCATTGAACTTCCTCCTTGTGGCATATTTCCTTCTTATTTAAAAAAAAAGAATAATACGTCATATAGAGGCAAATATTAGGCCAAACCCTCTATCGAATTTATCCCTAACTTATATCGATCCATCTTGTTCTTTAATAGGTGATTATAACAAAGAAAGTTGCGCTATTTCTGTTTTTCCTTTTGAAGGGCGGAACTTCGCTACCATTTCAATCAATTGAGCGCGTAGTACAGGTTTAGTCAAATAATCGCTAAATCCCGAAAGTCGCGCTCGTTCACGTTCTTCTTTCATCGCATGGGCAGTCAGTGCCACAATCGGTGTTTTATAATTCATTTCGCGTAATTTTTGTGTAGCTTCGTGCCCATCCATTTCTGGCATCTGTACGTCCATTAAAACCACATCGAATTTTTTCCCCAAAGCCTTTTCAACACCCTCAAGGCCATTGCAGGCTATATCTACTGAAGCACCTGCGCGTTCCAGCAATAACTGAAACAACTCTTGATTGTCTTCAGAGTCCTCCACCACAAGTATCTTCATATCTTTAAGAATACCCTCTGTCGAATGAGGTGATGTTGGATGAGAAACAAACTTTAAAGCCTTACCATAAATCATTTTTGCTTGGACTGGCAAATCTACTTTTATCGTAGCAACAAATTGACTCCCTTTATTTAAAGTACTTTGCTGGAGTTTAAATGTCCCTCCCATAGCTTCTGAAATTTTACGAGTCAGAATCAACCCAAGGCCTGTTCCTCCGAACTTCCGCGTTGTCGATATATCCGCCTGAGTAAAAGCTTTGAAAAGTTTTTTAGCCTGAGGTTGGGAAAGTCCACAACCTGTATCTGACACTAAAAACTCAAGATATGAATCTTTGAAAGTAACTGTTAATTCAACATAACCTCGTTCGGTAAATTTAATTCCATTACCAATCACATTAATCAGAATCTGACGTATCCGCGTAGGGTCCGAAATAATCAAGTTGGGTATCAAGGTAGGAATTTTTAATCTAAAATCTATGCCTTTATGTTTGGCTTTAAACTCCATGGCTGTCTGGATATCCATAATCAGTTCCGGTAAAGAAAATTCAATATGTTCTATCAGCATTTTTCCGGCTTCCACTTTCGAGATATCCAAAATATCATCAATAATTTGCAAAAGATGTGCTGAGTTTTTACTAATAACCGAAACCAGTCGTTGCGTTTCATCTGCGTTATTTTTTTCGTTTGTAAGGACCTGAGAAAATCCCATAATCGCTCCAAGAGGAGTTCGAATTTCATGACTCATGTTCGCTAAAAACGCACTTTTTGCACTATTTGCTTTATCTGCTTCTATACGAGCTTCTTGTAGCTTTTTCTCGAATACCTTTTGTGTTGTGATATCCACTGTGGTACCAAAAAGACGTATAGGGTTTCCTGATAAATCACAAGTCACTTCCGCCTGCACATCAATCCACACCGTCTTTTTATCCAAAGGTCGTATAACTCGAAAAGGAAGATGGAAGTTCCGGTTACCACGTAGCGCAGCCTGAACTTCTACATCAATCTTAGGAAGATCTTCTGGTATGATACAAGCATAGCAATCTGCATAATTCAGTACCGGCTTGATAAGACCTAAACTTTCGCGCATTTGTTCATTATAAGTAATGGTATCCGTTTGGATATCCCAAGTAAAAAAACCTACTTTCGCAACCGACACCGCTTTTTGCAGGCGTTCACTGGCTTCTGACAATTTAATTTCTACACATTTTCTTTTAGTGATATCCAATGCTGTTCCAAAGATTCGGATTAAACGTCCTTCCTGATCAAAAGTTGGCTCTCCTTCAGCAGCCACCCATATCAGTTGCTGGGTGATCGGATGCTTAAATTTAAATTCACAGGATATTTGCTTCCCACTGTCTTCGATTTTCCAAAGCTCAGCACTCAACTTTCGACGATCCTCATTCGGCAAATATCTTAAGGTTTCTTCAACAGACATTGTCTGTTTGGGAATATTCCACTGTTTTACTAAGTGATCACTAAAAGTGATACCTGACTGGTAACGCCATTCACAAAACCCTAGCTTTCCAACGTTCAAAGCCTCAGTCAAAAGATTTTGTGTATGCGACAGCTCCTGCATATACTTTTTCATTTTTTCCCGATCTTGCACACTTTTTGTTACATCGGCAGAATGAAGAAATATACTTTGAGAATTCCCATTTTCATCTTCTATACGTGAACATGAGTAATTGTAATAACGAGATGTCGAATTTACACCAGTTGGATCAACTATTTTTACAATAGATTCTTTTTCTGAAAATTTTTTACCTGTCAAAAAAACTTTTTTTAATTTTATTTCCAATCCTTGTTCAATACACTCTGGGAAGGCATCTTTAAATGTTTTCCCGACAAGCTTTCTATTTCCATACATGTTTTTAAACTCATCATTAGCATATTGAAATATTAAATCTCTTCCGCTTAACACGGCAATTGATCCGGGAAAGTTTTCAAATATTTTTTTAAAATTCATTTTTTTCATTTTGACTTTCACATGCGGCCGTTAATGGTTCCTCATGTTTAGGGCACTGATTAGTCGCACATTGATCCATGGAGTACAACAACACATGTCCACTATATCCTAATTATGAATTGATTTTTTTATGTTAAAAAAATTTGTTGAAATAACATCACTCAAAGAAGCTAGGTTCGCCATCACCTGTAGAGTTAAAAAAAATTATTCTGATGCGAATAAAAATTCATACTCACCATATAAATTCTTCACAAAAAATCAGGGGTATTTCTACCCCAAATCCGGCTCTATACTTTTTCATCTTGCCACAGTTATCTCACTGATAACTCTATTTGTACCAGCAACGCCTCTGGCGATACCTTCAATCCTGTTTTTTTCATCCATTGTCTTCACTGAGCCTCTTAAGACAACCATACCATTTGTAGTGCTCACACTGACATCTTGAGTAAATGCAGAGGTGTTCTGACTTGCTATCTGCTGACGAATACTTTGCGTGATTCTATCATCCTGAGCAGAGGTGTCTTGAATCTGAGTCATCGTTCCTTGGTTCGCGTTGACATTATTGATGTTTGTGGTCTCATAGCCACTGTCGGTGTCACTGATGACACTTGGGATTGTATTTGCTACGTCTTTTCTTTCACACGAAATAAAAAAAAGTAACGCGGCCATTATCACAACTAATACAGAAACAACGGATTTTTGATTTCTTTTCATTGAAAACTCCTTTGTAAACGTCGGTTTTTATCAAGAATAAAGATCCGCTTCTTTGTGTTTTTAACTTTTAAACGCGTGTTCTATCTTTTTCAGCTCTGGTTTCTTTTACGCTTTTATTGTTCACTTCATCATTTGTTGAAATATCCGTAGCGCCTGTTTGCTCTAAAATCATTTTAGCTTTTTTGATTTCATCCGCATTGCTGGTATGAACTGATAAAAGAATTCCACCATCATTAATATATCCGGCATAGCGTTTGGCTTCGTATTCGGGAATACCAAAACCGACTAAGCCTCCGGCGATACCACCCACAGCGGCTCCCGTTCCAGCACCTGCTAACAGAGCCACGATAGGACCTGCTGCGATCAATGGGCCAACACCTGGAATGGCTAAAGAACCTATTCCCACTAACCAGCCCAGCGCGCCGCCGACAACTAAGCCGGCCCCAGCTCCGGTAGTGGCTCCTTCTGGAGCTTTTGTTGAATTGTCATGTGCAAACTTCTGCGATCCCTCTTTATTCGGCATTAAAACCGAGATATCTGCACTGAAAAATCCATCGGCTTTCAAGCGATTCACTCCGGCTTCTAAAGCCGAGCGGCTGGGATAAATTCCAAATACTGCTTTTTTGTCATCTTGTTCTAATTTTTTTGCCATTGTGGTCTCCTTACCTATTTGTTTAAAACTGTTTGGTTGTTTCTATTTTATCGTGATTTCATTTTTCACACGTGTACGACCCGCGACATCTTTGGCAATAGATTCAATTCTGTTTCTTTCAGCCATATTTTCAACTGGCCCTTTTAGAATGACTTCACCATCAATCGTAATCACTTTTACATTCTTAGCTGCGAAAGAAAGACTGTCTTGGTTGATGATACGTTGACGAATACTCTGTGTTGTTCGGATATCAGCTTCGGAAGCACCTTGATCCTGAGCTGTCACATTGCGATTGTGATAAGTTGCAGAATGGGTGGTCGGATGCACGTGATGGTAGTCGTGATCGACTGCTGGATCATTATACTGACGTACCATGGTGTTGTCGCGGGCTCCACTATTTGAGCAGGCAGTCATTCCTACCATTGAAGCTAATGCTAGAACGGCCATAGCTAACTTCTTTGAGTTTTGATTTTTTTTCATACATTCTCCTTTGTGTTTCTTTTTGTTTGCATACATTTCCCTATGTTCCAAATTTCTTTGAAATCTATCTAAAGAGCTGAAAATGCAAATAGATGACCAACAGGTCTTAGCATGCGCGTTTAATTTTTTAAATTTTGATTTTCCAAATGAAAAACTTAAAGAAGGCTCTAGATATAGATTTTTTAATTTATTTTAGGAGTCATTTTAGAATTTATTTTTAGGATTAACGCCCCAAATATTTGTTTAAATGGGGCAGAAATGTATTTGTCTATTTGCTTAAAATCACTGCGTTGGTCGAGTTGGCACGTTGCAAAATTAAAGGTTAATTTTTTAATCTATCCCCTATTTGTTTTGAAATAAAAACAAATAGTAATCCGAACACGGCAAACAAACTGATCAAAACAGCAATGTTGATCACCAGACTCACTACTGGCAATTTCGTGGCATCAATAAAAAAGTAGGGATAGAAACCCGACAGCAAACCACGCACGAGCACACAAATCATATAGACAAATGGAAAGATTAACCACTTCGGAATCTGTGACCACCGAAGAGCTGGCTTCGCCGCGTACTTGAACCAGAATACTAAAAAGAACACTGGCATCACGGAATGCAAAAGCTCATCTACTACTCGCTGAAGTCCGGTCGGTGACCACGTCTGGCGCAAAACCAACTGATACACCAACGCCACAATCAAAATGTAAACCGAGACTGCCGTGGCCATTCCTTGCATACGAAAGAATGAAAGCTTGGAAGAGGTCACAGCATGGGCCGTTAACACCAAGGCCACTAGGGTATTCGTTAACATGGTAAAATAACTGAAAAAGCGAATGGTGATTTCAAAGTAAGATAAGGTAGTCCCATCCCGCGCTACCGGATTTTCAATCATAATCCAATACTGACCAATGACGGCAAACCACCCAATTAAAGCACCTAGTATCGCTATTTTTTGTTTCATAGAATGAGTATGCCGCAAGAGTTTATCTTTGTTGAAGTAGAAAATCTAAACCGCCCTTAAGAGCTTCGACCTGAGCTAAAATACAAATTGCATCTGTAGCCCGTGGACTGTCTGGATAAACTTCAGTTGTCGTGATATACGGAGCATTTGAAAACCCACCGCATAAAAATAATTTCTTTTTATCATAATTAACCACACCCTCTTGCACTGCGCGGTCTCCTATCAAGTTGCCATCTTTGTCGGCTTGAGCAATATGAGTTACTTTTCGTACCCGATCAATAATCGCCTTTTGAAACTCGGGCTGTGGATTCGCCGTATCGCCGACAAGATAGAAGCCATCCGGAATTTCAGAAAGATCCTCTTCAGGTTTTCCATCCCTCTTTGCCAACATCGGGCGAAAGATCGTGTTGTCGGTGTCTGTGGTTTCGTGCAAATCAAAGTGGGCCAGATAATTTACTTTTAACGAGTTAGCGGCCTCTAGAAAAAAACGGCACTCTTCTGCTGGGCTGTCCGGACGAAACGAGCGATTCGGATCAATCGCCGATGGATTCCAACGATTGATTGTTTCGTAACCCCAAGGACTCACACACGGGAAGCAGACAAAGTTAAAGTCCTGAGCGTATTTTTTCACTTCATCTTGCATAAAGGCTAAAGCTCCATGAACACCGCTGGTTTCATAACCATGCACACCTCCGGTGATCAGAATTGTTTTTTTATTCGGATCAAAGTGGCGCGACTTCACCATGTACAGAGGATAGCGTTCAGGATTATACGAAAGTGCTCCGTATTGAATGACATCCAAACTGTTATCCGCTTTTAGCTTTTCAATTTGTGTCAAAACATCATCGTGGTAAGAGCGTTTAATCGTCTGCTGCTTCAACCATTCGGCTTTTTCTTCTGGGCCCCACGGGGTTAGCTTTTGTGTCGTCATTTATTTAATCCCTTATACTTTTTTTGTCACCACTTCGCGCTTGCACCACTTCATTATAGCCCCACAGCTCCACAGCGCCCACAAAATCAAGACTGGCTGGAAGAACAGGCGAATAAACCGCGCACGATCTGTATCTAAGCCAAAGGCGTCGATGCCATTCACATATTGAGAAATATTCCCTGGGAATATGGCGATAAAAAACAAAGCGGTTAAATATCCCACATATTCAACTTTTGTGCGTTTCAATAACAGCATGGACCCTAATAAGATTTCAACGGCTCCGGATAAAAGGACGACTAAATCCCCATCGATCATCACCCATATCGGCACCTGAGCTAAAAACTCAGCGCGCGCCCATGTCATGTGTCCGATACCTGCAAATAAAAGGAAGAACCCCAAGATAGTTTTAAAAATCCTCTGCGCTGTGGACAGTTCACTGTGGTTCATAAAGCCTCCGATATGCTTTCCTCTTTTTTACACTATCCGTTTATTGAGGGCTAACGAAATATTGGTCTGTATCTATTTACAGACCTTACTTTAAGGACTAATTTAAAGCAGCGGAGTCCATATATGTTTATCCACTCAAAAAGTAATCTGCTTTTCAATGAGATGCTGAAATTAAATGTCCCTTTGATCTTAGCTCCGATGGCTGGAGTCGCCGACTCGGCGATGGCGATCGCAGTCGCTCATGCTGGAGGACTGGGCTCAATTGCCTGTGCCCTATTGAATGAACAACAAATCCGAGATGAGGTTCACGCATTCCGCGATGCTTGCCCCGACAAGCCCTTAAATCTTAATTTTTTCTGTCATCCAACACTCGGCATGTCCGAGTCGCAAGAAAAAGTGTGGCAACAAGCCCTTGCCAATTACTATCAAGAATTTAATTTAGACCCGAAGACGGATCCTGCTTTTCAAGCTCCCTTTGTTGAACGCAAACCTTTCGATGAAAATATCTGTGCTCTGTTAGAAGAACTACAACCAGAAGTGGTCAGCTTCCATTTTGGACTGCCCCACGCCCATCTTGTGGAGCGTTTGAAAACTGTAGGCTGTAAAATACTTTCATCGGCTACGACTTTGAATGAAGCTATCTGGTTAGAAAAAAATGGCTGTGACGCGATCATCGCTCAGGGGCTTGAGGCCGGAGGCCATCGCGGCATGTTTTTAAGCGATGATCTTTCAAGCCAAGTGGGCACCATGGCTCTACTTCCACAAATTGTTGATCGTGTCAGTGTTCCCGTCATTGCTGCTGGAGGTATCGCTGACGGACGCGGCGTCGCCGCTGCTTTTGCGTTAGGGGCGGCAGCTGTTCAAATCGGTACAGCCTACTTACTGACAAACGAATCTAAAATTTCTGCCGCCTACAGATCTGTGCTGATGTCCTCGGCCAGCGAAGAAACGGTGCTCACTAATCTTTTTTCAGGAAAACCTGCACGTGGTGTCGTCAACAGACTCATCCGTGAGCTGGGTGCAATATCACCCCTAGCGCCTCCGTTCCCTTTTGCAGGCAAGGCTCTGGCTCCTCTGAAATCTGCCACCGAGCAAAAGGGCTCTGGGGATTTTATATCGTTGTGGTGCGGGCAAAATCTACGCCGAGATTTGATCTCGGCTGAAGAGTTAACCCTGAGAATTTGGGAAGAGGCTCATGACGTTATTGGGGATACTTAAATAGATTGTTTATCCCGACGATTTATTTAGTCGAGTTACCATCAAACATCGTGTTCCCGTTTACTGTTTTTGCGGGAACGGATTGGATCACATCGAAGTGCTCGACGATTTTTTCATTTTCAACACGGAAGATATCGACAATCGCACGGCCCAAGTCTTTTTCATTTAATTTTGAATGAATATGAAGAGCCACTAGATCACCATCAGCAACAGCCTAGTCAGAATTAAAAACTAAGTCAGCAGCAAGAGTGAATTTCATTTCGCAGGAAGTAAATTGTTAAAATTTTTTTAAAACTATTTTCGATCGCATGTTCGATCCCCTGATGACGACGTCGGTGAAGCGAACGACGCGCTCTATTGTCTTGGCTATTTAAATTCACGCCAGTATAAATAAATATGCATTTATTTTGAACATTTTTAAATAAGGAGGAATCATGAGTGATTCAGATAAAAAATCAAAATGTCCTTTCAGTCGTCTAACCACAGCCTTCGGTGCACCCGTAGCTGATAACCAAAACAGTATGACCGCAGGAGCGCGTGGACCACTGTTGATGCAAGATGTTTGGCTCTTAGAAAAATTAGCCAACCTGAATCGTGAAAATATTCCCGAGCGCCGTATGCACGCCAAAGGTTCTGGAGCCTTCGGAACCTTTACAGTGACCAACGATATTACTAAGTACAGTAAAGCTAAGATCTTTTCACAAGTAGGAAAAAAAACTGAAATGTTCGCCCGCTTCACAACTGTTGCCGGCGAACGCGGAGCCGCAGATGCCGAGCGCGATATCCGTGGATTTGCTTTAAAATTCTATACAGAAGAAGGCAACTGGGACATGGTGGGCAATAACACTCCGGTGTTCTTTGTGCGTGATCCCAGAAAATTTCCTGATCTTAACAAAGCCGTCAAACGCGATCCAAAAACCAACTTAAGAAGTGCCACAAACAACTGGGACTTCTGGACACTTTTGCCAGAAGCTCTTCATCAAGTGACTATTGTGATGAGTGATCGTGGAATTCCGAAAAGCTATCGCCACATGCACGGCTTTAGCTCGCACACGTACAGCTTTATCAACAGCAACAACGAACGTTTTTGGGTCAAGATGCACTTTCAAACTCTACAAGGAATTCAAAATCTGACAGATCAAGAAGCAGAAACACTGGTCGGCAAAGATCGTGAAAGCCATCAACGTGATCTTTTCGATGCCATCGAACGCAAAGACTATCCGAAGTGGAAAATGTCGATTCAGGTGATGCCAGAAACAGATGCGGACAAATATCGCTTACATCCATTTGATTTGACAAAAGTTTGGTACAAAAAAGATTATCCGCTTATCGAGGTGGGAATCGTCGAGCTGAACCGCAATCCTGAAAATTTCCACGCCGACGTTGAACAAAGCGCCTTTGCTCCGAACAATTTAGTTCCAGGTATCAGTGTCAGCCCTGATAAAATGTTACAGGCCAGATTGTTTGCGTACAGTGATGCTCAACGCTATCGCCTTGGTGTGAACCATCACCAAATTCCTGTCAATGCGGCTCGCTGTCCTGTGAACAGCAATCATCGCGATGGACAAGGGCGTGTCGATGGTAATTACGGCGGAACTCCGCACTACGAACCGAACAGTTTTAAGCAGTGGCAAGAGCAATCCGAGTTCAAAGAGCCACCGATGAAAATCACAGGCAATGGCGATCACTGGAACTTCCATGATGATGACTCGAATTACTTCGAACAGCCTGCTAAGTTGTTTCAATTGATGAAACCAGAACAACAACAGGTGCTTTTTGAAAACACAGCCCGCGCTATGGGTGATGCAGAAGAATTTATTAAATTCCGTCATATTCGCAACTGCCATGCCGCCGACCCGAAATACGGAGCCGGAGTTGCCAAGGCCTTAGGTTTGGATTTAGCACGTGCGCTGGGATCTAAAAAAGATGATCCCGCACTGGGCAGTCCTGCGGCGTTGCCTGTTTAAAAAATTTTTATGTAAACATTTATAGAAAAGCCCATTGCACATCACGCAATGGGCTTGGCTTAAGTCTTCTAAACAGGCTTGAATGATTCCAGAATTACCAGACACGAGGCATATTGGGGCGTTGACACCTATTCAGTGAATTTCAGGCCCTGATAGATCATTCAAATCTAGATTTTCACCAACTTGGACCGCATAATAAGTTTATGAGCGGTAAGATTTTCTTCACACTCAGTTTTGCATTTATCATCGCCAGTTGCACCCAGCAGCGGATGGCCTTTCGCTTTGCCGATACGGCTGCTAGCTGGCGGGCCGATGACTATTTCGATCTGAACAGTGCGCAGAAAACCCAAGTCGAAAAACAGTTGAAGGTGTTCTTACACGAGGCCTACGAAAATAACGATCGCGAAATTCCCAAGTTGTTTGATAAGGCTGATCAATTGTTGGCTAACGTAAATGATCAAAACAAGCTCGATTGCAAAGCCGCTGATAAAATCCGTGAGGACGCGGGAACTTTATTTGCGAATATTCCTGCCTTAAGCGCCAGCCACATTAAAACCTTGACTGATAGCTTAAGTGAAAAACAGATCAAGTATTTCATCGACAAAGTGGCCCAAGATATCAAAGAAGATGAACAAAAGCTGAAAAAGCCTGACGATCTTCACGATCGCCGCCTGAAAAGAACTTTAGATAATCTTAAAGTCTTCCTTGGCAACCTGACATCCCAGCAAGAAAACGCTGTTCGCGCCCATATGAAAGCGAATCCGTTTCCGTTTGCGGAAAGATTAAAAAACAAGAAAGCCAATTACGAAAAAACAAAACAGCTCGGTGACAATCCGGAAGCTTTCAAAAATTTCATTGTGGATTTCGTTCAGAGCTGGCGCAATTACCAGTCGGCCGAGTACTTAAAATTATCTGATGAACAGCGGTTACAAAATGAAAAATTTTATCAACAGCTGATCTGCGATTCTTCGACGCAACAGCTGCATTTTTTACGTAAGAAACTGTCGGACATTAAAAAAGACTTTGAAGAGTTTTTTGTTCCGGCGCGGGGGAACTAAATCCCCCAGCCTTCACAGACGGCTATTACCCACGGGCAGCCGCTTCAATAGCCGTCACATCAATTTTTTTCATTTTCATCATGACTTTAAAAACGCGAGTCACAGCATCCCCCGCTTTCCCGATGGATAATCCGCCGGAGCTTTGTGAACAGTTCCTACAGAGCTATTCGGAAAAGTTTTTGCGTAAAACTGAGCGGCCTGTTCGGCCTCTTTATCGAACATGATACAAACTGTATTTTTTGGTATTTGCATAAGGCCTCCTCGAGGTGAGTTTAGGGGAGTTTTTGGACTTTAAAGATCTAAAGCAGGTGACCGCCAGAAACTTCAACATCTTGAGCTGTCATCCAAGCAAAATCATCCGAAAGAATACTGACAATCACTTTTCCTAAATCGTCTGGCGAGCCTATGCGACCCAAAGCTGTTTGTTCAGCTAAAGGTTTCAGAAACTCTGGATGTTTATCCATAACTCCATCACCGAAGTTCGTATGAGTAGGACCCGGAGATACCGCATTGACGCGAATCCGACGTGGCGCCAGTTCCTTAGCAGCATAGCGAGTCCAAACGGATAACGCCGCTTTCAAAGAGCCATAGACCGAGTATCCGGGGAAAGACTGACTTTTTGAAGAACTTGTCGTGTTCACAATCGAGCCTCCGTCCTCCATGAATTCAAGAAGTTGTTTTGTTAGAAAGACAGGGCCTCTATAATTTGTTTTCATAATTGTATCGAAGTATTCGTCAGACATTTCCGATATCAAGCAAGGACCACCCACTCCACCATTGTTAACCAGATAATTGAAAGTTGTTCGGCCCCATATTTCGTGCAAAACTTTTTTCACATTTTCCACGAATAGACTGAAGCTTTCGCTTTGCGCGAGATCTAACTTCAATGCCACCGCACGTATACCTTTATTTTCTTGTTCGATTTTTTTAACAACTTCTTGGGCACGATCAGCATATTTATTGTAAGTCAGAATTACCCCGATACCACGCTTACCTAATTCTAGAGCCGTCGATCTACCAATTCCGTTACTGCCACCTGTTACAATTGCGATTTTCATATTAAATCTCCTTTTTTAAAGCATTGCTGCAGCCATAGATTCGACGTTTTTTAAGAAAAAACCTAGATCCGGCCGTTTCTTATTATTGCCTAAAAATTCCATTATATTTATTTATTCTATTAAATTTAAAACGAATATAGCCTAAAAATACCTTTTGTATTATAATAAACCCATGAAAGACCTGCTCTCTGAGATCGCTCGCTTGACAAAGCACTCCCCTGTTTGGCCGAAGCAAACCGCTTTGGCCAGAGTTATGATTACAAAAGGCGAAATCCCTCAACATCAGCTTGCAGCAGTGTACGAGCCGATGATCGGATTCACAGTTTTTGGTCGAAAGACAATTTCTTTTGGCGAGTCCACGGTAAAGGCTGAAGGGCCCTCGTACTATGTTATCCCGACCCAAGTACCCGCCACTGGCAAAGTCGATCAGGCAGAAAACGGTCAAGCGTATTTGTCATTGGGATTAAAGATAAACAAACAGCTGCTGCGCAGTTTACTTGAGGATAACTCCAGACGAATTCAAAGAAGTGAAGACTCACAAGCTATTTTTGCGACTCGTGCGACTGAAGAGTTTGTCAGCGCATGGGTACGCCTATTGCGATTGCTTGAAACCCCTGAAGACATTCCCGCTTTGGCTTCTGTTTATGAGCGAGAGATTCTTTATCGCATTTTGATTGGCCCGCAAGGTCAGCGCCTTAAACTTGCGTCGTTTGAAACCGGACCACAGTCTCAAATTCACAGGGCGATTCAATGGATTCGCGAGAACTATTGGCGAACCCTAGATGTACGGCAAATTGCCGAAAAATCCGGAATGGCTTGGACAACATTTCATCGACAATTTAAACGAGTCACTGGTTTAAGTCCTATTCAATATCAGAAAGAGCTCCGACTTCTCGAAGCTCGAAAGATATTAGTTCACCAAGGATTATCGGTTCGAGAAGCCGCTTTTCAAGTTGGATATGAAAGTGCCTCACAATTCAATCGTGAATACTCGCGCCACTTCGGCTCTTCGCCAGCAAAAGATGCTCATTTAATTCGTGTAGAAAGTAAACTTTAAATCGGGTGCTTTTTTTCTGGTAACCCACCTTGTGCGATTATCAACAAGAAGTTCAACTTTTAAACTGATGCTCCGAATAGAGTGCCCACACCTGCCGTAAGTGCCATTGCTAAGGCTCCCCATAAAGCGACTCGAAAAGCACCCTTCCATATGTTGGCGCCTCCTACCCAAGCCGCAAGAATGCCAAGTACAACAAGAAAAACTATCGATCCCCCTGACACAAGAGGGATTAAGATTTCACGGGAGGAAATTAAAATAAGAAGTAATGGCAGCGCCGCTCCCACAGAAAAGGCTCCGGCAGAAGCCAAAGCGGCCTGAATGGGTTTAGCACTCATGACTTCAGTTATTCCTAGCTCGTCCCTAGCATGACTTCCCAAAGCATCGTGTGCCATTAGCTGCTCAGAAACTTTGGTTGCCAATTCAAGGTCAAGTCCACGCTGAACATAGATCTGAGCAAGCTCCATGCGCTCATACTCAGGATTAGCAGCTATTTCTTTCTGCTCTTTTATTAAATCAGCACTTTCTGTATCTGCTTGCGAGCTTACCGAAACGTATTCTCCGGCTGCCATCGACATGGCTCCAGCTACTAATCCCGCTATTCCAGCCAACAGAACACTTTGCTGAGAAGAGTTAGCAGACGCAACTCCCACAATTAAACTAGCTGTGGATACGATTCCATCGTTGGCACCCAATACTGCGGCACGAAGCCAATTAATGTGTTTTGACTTATGTGTTTCGGGCGGAATTTTATTCATTTTGTATTTGAATCCACTGGTTGTATCTCATCGTGTTTAAGTGGTGACATGACGCCACTACTATAATATCCAATACTTAAAACTATCTGACGAATAGCGGGTGAAAGGCAAACAGTTTTATCAACAGTTGCAGTTTCTACGAAAAAAGTTGTCGGATATCAAAAAAGACTTTGAAGAGTTTTTTGTTCCTGCAGGAGGATTGTGAAAGACCTGTAATTTATTGGGCTCTTCTACTTCCCAGCTTTTTTCTTTTTGTACAGATCCGTTCTTAAATTAAGTCTAATATCGTCTTGAAATTTTTTGGATACTTTGGCCTGTTCAGCATATTGATCCCAGCGTTTAAAAACATCCGTGATGTTTTCTATAATCTTAAGTGCTTTATCGTTGGTCAAATCGGCTTTTTTCGAAAGCTCCAGCAGATCTTCCTCTGTAAATTTGTCTCTTTTTCCATTGATTCTCATCTGATGTTGGTTGGTCCATTCACCAGAAGGATTGTAACTGTAACTCATATCAAAGGCTGGCGAAAGTTTCCATTCCCCCTGCTTATTCATTAAAAATGCGATGTTCTTCGTGTGATCGTCTTGATTTCTGCCTATAACATTAAATACTGCTCTTTTATATTGTTGTTCAAGAGCTTGTAATTTGTTGTCCGACACGACTTCCCGAATCACCTCTAAGGCCTGTTCGTAGCTGTACGCACCTGCGATATTAAAATCAAAATGGGCAATCCCACACAGCGATTGCATATGCAGCTTTTCACCACCATCTAAGCGGTCGAATCTTTTTGTCATAAAATGAGCTCTGTCGTTTTCCTCATATAACCGGCATTCGCTCATATCAATCCCACAGGCCTTCGCCATCAAGTAATAAGCATACTCAATACGCCCATAGCCTTTCGGATCGTTTAATTCTTTGTCTTTGTTATCAGAAACTCCATCTAACTTTAGCAGCCAGTAGGTAAACTCTTTGTCAGTCGCCAATTGACCCGATCTGACTTCGCCAGTTTTTTCATTGTATGCAATTATACATTTGGCCCGTGCACCGCCTGCCGAAGTACCAATGACCAATAAATTTGTTAAAGCTTCTTTTCTTTTTTTATCATCTTTTGAGTTCAGATTTTCTTTTACATTGCCCCTGTCGGATAAAATGCTTGAAGCCAGCTCAACCATTTCATGGACATCAATAGGCACATTACTTTTTCTGGCCACATAACTGCTGGGTTTGAATTCCAAGGCTCCCATACCTCTTGATCCGATATAGCAAAGTCTTTCCACAGAATGAAAACTGTCGACGTCCCTTCCCTGTTTTGCCAACCAGACATTGATCAAAGAGTTGCCGAACTTATCTGGCAGTGAATCAGCCAACATTCCTGGCAGACCTTTGAATGTTTCTTTTGATAACTCAATAAATTCATACACCCCTATTTTATTTGGCATCTTTAAAGGAGCTGGTTCAATCGAACTTTTTAAAAACTCTTCGTCATACTCAAAAGATCCGATTTCTCTTTCAGAACTCCAACTTACATATCCAATTAAAGAACCCCACAAATAAACTTCAGCAACGTTCGTTACAGCTAAACTCATTTCTTATCTTCTTCCCATAGCCATGGTCCTCGGGTGGATTTTCCTTTAGTGCGACGAACCCTTTGTTGCACATTATTTTTTCTAACAGCCTTTGCTAGCAAACTCGGTGTTATCCGATTAACAGAGAATACAGATTCTAATGCCTCTGTCATATCGAGCACTTTTAAAATATTGATCAAACTGTAAAGGGTGATGTTTCCTTTACCCGTTTCGAAACGCGTAATTGAATTCAAGGAAATGCCGCTCAGTTTGGATAGTTCTGCCTGGGAAATATTCTTTTGCAAACGCCGAGTTTTCACCGCTTCGCCGATCAGCTTCAACAGTCTATAGGTGCTTTCATCATTCCAATTATTCATACTCTATTATATTATCATATATGGTAATATAATGCCATATTTTGCTTATAATTACCCATATAAAGTTAATTATTACATATGTATTAAATACTCATATATAGATAATTATAGCCGTATAATTCATATAAATACCAATATATGAGTATTTAATGATTTTTAATGTATATAATTTAGTTATTGCATGATATAGATCAGTAAATACAATAACTTAGCATACAGCTCAAGAAACCCCTTACGCAAAATCAATGACCATCCCGCTTATTCTCGTTGGCCTAGTCTACGCTTCTGTCGGAGGAACTCTGCTTATCACAAATCCGAAAAGAATTGTCACTTATCAAGAGGCCTACCAAAAAATCCGATTGAGTTCGTACAATCAAAAAAAAGCACGTACAGATAAATTCATCAGCGATTGTCCCAAAACACTTTAGGCACTTGTTGCTGTTGGAATTTTTGCCATGATTGGTTATGGATTAACTTTGAAGCCTTTTCCGAATGCTCTCAGTTTAGCTGTTATCCTCTTTTGTCTTTCTGGATTTGTGGTTGATCACTTTTCAAAAGAAAGAACCTTCACCTTGCAAAAGAAATCGAGTCGGAGCTGAAAAAAATAGGAGGCCCTTAAATTTAAGCTTAGGGTGTATAGGGCTTTTGACTCAAAACGAAAGCCTTGTTAGCCTCTTTTTTTAACCGAAGAGGTCGCGATGAAACATACTCTGTTATTTAGTTTACTTGCAGCTGCTTTTCTAAACTTGTCGTCTTGCGAGTCCATCACAGAAACGCACACAAAAGGGTCTACACACTATTCTGCAAATGAGCTGACCGCGCCGCGCGGTTATGACCCGAATGGCGATGGTCATGTGACATTTCAAGAGTACATGGTCGAAGTGGGAAACATTTACGGCTCGATGCTAAAACCCAATGCCACGGATCTTGCCGTTCAAGATTGTTATCAAAAACATATCTGCCAAGGTTTAGATGCAAATAACGATGGTCGCGTTTCAGCCAGTGAATTCTTTGAAGGCAAATACAAAATTTTCAAAAAATTCGATCGCGACAACGATAACGTTTTATCCGCGGATGAATTTAAAGAAGCGAAGAAGATTTTGCTGAGAAAGGATTAGTTTGACCGTTAAACTAACGGTCACTTCTTAAACCTCTTTCAAAAGCTCCTCAATATTTGCAAGCGATTCCTGCAAAAGCACTTTTATCTCTTCTGCGTATTGTTCGGGTTCAAGAAGTTCTTCAGACTCGACTCCGTGCGGATTATAATGAGAAGCAGATAAATTGGTCTGAGCTTCTAAAATTTTCTCGACAGGAACAAGCCAACTTCTTTCTGATTCTTTACGCTTTTTAAAAGCTTTTAAAAGCTCTTCAAAATGCTTGTCAGTGATACCATTCTTTTTAGTCAGCTTTTTGTCATCCAGCAATGGTAGTTCGTAGAACCACACATCTTTGGTTCGTTTCGTCTTATCAAAGAAAATGACAGATGTTTTTACAGCCGAATACGGCAGGAAGACCCCAGCTGGCAAACTGACCACAGAGTGAAGATTACACTCTTCAAGAAGTTTCTTTTTAAAGTTTAAATAGGCTGCATTTGTTTGAAATAGAACCCCTTCAGGAATAATAACAGCTGCTCGTCCATTAACCTTAAGCATCTTTTCTATATGCTGTAAAAATAAAATCTCTGTGGCGTTTGACTCAATCGGAAAGTTCGCTTGAATCATTCGTTGCTCTTTACCACCAAAAGGGGGATTAGCCAAAATTACGTTGTGCTTTTCGTGGTCTTCAATGGTTCTAATATCACGGCCCAGCGTATTTCCCTTAACAATTCTAGGGTAATCCAGTCCATGTAGCGTTAGATTCATCAAACATAATACAAAAGGAAGAGGCGTCTTTTCTTGTCCATAAAATGTCTTATAATTTAAAATTCTTCTTTTATCAGGGGTTGTCGCCTGATCTTTCATTTGATGATGGGCCTCGGCCAAAAATCCCCCTGTCCCGCAGGCAGGGTCATAAACTGTTTCACCGATTTTAAGATCAAGAAGTTTTGCCATAGAACGAACAAGAGAACGTGGTGTATAAAACTCGCCATTATTTCCTCCGCCCTCCTGCATCTCTTTTAAAAGACCTTCATACACATGGGACAACGTAAAAATCTCGTCACTGATATCAAAGTGAATTTTTTGGATCTCTGAAATCACATCCCTCAGTAGATACCCACTATTCACTCTGTTTACAGAGTTAGAAAATATCGCGGCGATTATGTCACGGGGGTCACCCTCTTTTTGCCCTTTAAGGCTAGACAGATACGGGAAAAGATCGTCATTAATAAAGCCAATCAGTTCTTTTCCAGTAAGTCCTGATTTATTTTGTGCCCATTGACCCCATTGGTATTTTTTTGCAAGAAGAGGAGTATATTTTTCCCCTTCTATTTCCATCATGTCTTTACGCTCTTTTTCTTTGTCATCAAAAAACTTAAGATAAAGAAGCCAAGAAAGAACCTCAGTATAATGAACTGCACCACTGATTCCGTCGTCTGTTCTTAGAATGTCACAGCATTTTTTAATAATATTGTCTAAATCACTTTTTCCCATGTTTTTTTCCCGCTTTTTGTTCAATTTCTTTTAAAGTGCTTTCAAGCTCTTGCAGGTGCTCTTCTTCTGACAGAGCGTCTTGAGCTTCTTTTCTATTTTTTTCAAATAACTCATATTGTTTCTGCGCGTGTTCTAACATTTGATGTTGGGATTTTTTACCAGCATTTTGTAACACATCTCGGTTGTAGAATTTTAAAAACTGCTCTGTTTGCTCTACCCATTCAGCCAAAGTGATCGCTTTACGCTGCCTAGCTCGGTCGTCAGCAAAGTCTAAGAACATGTTCACTAAACTATTCAGCTCTTTGACTTCCTCTTCTGTAAGATAATTCTTGGCGATATCAATGTCTTTTTTGCGGACCACTTCACCGTCAAAGGTCGTCAGTCCCATATTCGGCTTACTGCCGTCAGCCCGCTCTATTATAAGCTCTGCCGCTGTTTTTCCCGTTTGCGCAAAAAGCAATCGATTTTGAATCGTGGCAAAAAACTCGCGGGTTTGCGGCGCATCTTTATCGTAGTCTGTACTGGTTTCTTTAATAAGATCGCGCACCTTTTGATAGAACCTTTTTTCGCTGGCCCTAATGTCTTTAATGCGCTCGATAAGCTCGTCAAAATAATCCCACCCTCCAGGATTTTTAAGACGCTTATCATTCATCACAAAGCCTTTAACGAGGTATTCGTTCAAACTCTCGCTTGCCCATTTTCTAAACTGAGTCCCTCGCTCAGAGCGGACACGATATCCTACGGCCAAAATAGCCCTGAGATTATAATGACTTAGCTCACGCTCTACATTGCGCGACCCCTCTTGTCGAACTATCCGGAAATTCCGGATAGTTGCATTTTCAAGCAGCTCCCCTTCGCCATAGATATTCTGTAAATGCTCGTTCACGGTTTTTAAGCTGACATCAAAAAGCTCGGCGATCTGATTCTGAGTCAACCAAATCGTCTGGCCTTCGTGATCTAATTTGATCTCGAGCTGCACTTTTCCATCATCCGTATTATAAATCAGAATTTCGTTATCTTTTATTTTCATCTGCTACTTCTTCTTTTTTCGTGGGGCCGTCTTAGTCTTCGCAGCTTTCGGAATTGCTTTTTCTTTCTCGGCCAAAATTTTGGCGAGTAATTCATGGCCCGTTCCTTCCGATGGTATTTGAGGAACTAGGCGACCCTCGAAGGCTTTTTGAAGGATGGATTCTTTTTGTTGAACAAGTATAGAAGATTTTAATTTTAAATTATTTTTTAACAAATCTATCTTTTCCAATATATGTTTATATTCTTTGATAAGACGAAATTGTTCTTTAATTGGAGGTAAAGGAATAAAAAGATTTGACAGCGTTGTTCCATTTATATTTGGTTGAGCTGCACCACGCTGACTCCCTGTAACAAAATTCCAATATGCTGGAGAAGTAAAATAAATACTTAAAAGTTCAGGCAGAACAATTTTTTGATTTAACCGAACTTTTATTAAATACGATGCAAACACACTGTTTTTAACATCTTCTTTTATTAAAAAACTTTTTCCGACCGTTCCTCCTGTTCTGGCAAACAGAATATCCCCGACAACAAGCTCTAACTTAGCCGCATCTTCTTTCGATGGAGTACAATATGGAACATTATTCCAGTTTACACCTTCTGTAGTAATATCTGTAATTCGTAAAAATTTATGTGTGCCTTTTTTTGACGCAGAGGCAGTAAAACCGTATTGAATTTGCTTAGAAATTTCCCCGAGCTTAACCCATTCCCATCCATTAGGAAGCTCATAAGGTTTTTCCCCATCTGCAATAGGCTGAAACTCCTGTTTAGCTTTTAAATTTTTCTCTTTTTTTTCTCTTATTCTTTCCAGAAGTACACTTATTGATTCATCATTCGGATCTTGCTCCACAAGCTCCCCACGAAAAGCTTTCGCAAGCGCTGATTCCCTGTGTTTTTCTAACAGCGTTTCGATTTTTTTAAGATTCGCCTCAGTCGCATCAATCTTTTCAAAACAGGATTCGATTTTTTGGACTATGCGCTCTTGCTCTTGCCTAGGAGGCATTGCAAATGGCTGCTCATAAATTACGGAGCGAGAAATATTTGGCTGCGCTCCACCTTGTCCTAGTGCAATATATTCTTTTCTGTAAGCCATTAACCAAAAAAATAAATATTTGTAATATATTTGTTCGTATGTCGTACAACAAGCACAAGCCTGATTTACAGCTACCTCTATATCAAGTATGCCTAGCTT
This sequence comes from Pseudobdellovibrio exovorus JSS, assembly GCF_000348725.1. Lineage (NCBI taxonomy): Bacteria > Pseudomonadati > Bdellovibrionota > Bdellovibrionia > Bdellovibrionales > Pseudobdellovibrionaceae > Pseudobdellovibrio > Pseudobdellovibrio exovorus. Next base: position 221,643 of record NC_020813.1, on the reverse strand, counting down.
CCCAATAGTAGCACCATACATAGCCATAATTATCGTTTTTAACGGATATAGTCTTCCACCAATATCCTCTAAACCAAGCTCAGTGATTCTATCGGGAACCTCTACAACGAACCCATTATTTAGATCACCTGTCTTAAGCCAATTAATCTCTCCACCATAAAACTCTTTTTTTGATTTTAATGGTGTTCCTCCACTACCCCATGTGCCGGCAAACTCAAGAGTACTCTCCGCCCAGCTCTCCGGAATATTCAACTTACTCATATCTCTGCTCCGTAAAAAATACCCAGAAACTCATCCAAACGACTTACTAGGGTTCTCTGTTTAAACAGAGTCAAAAGGCTGGAGCTCATATAAATCGCTTCTTTCGTCATTTTTATAGGCTCAAAGTGATTTGCAAGATAGTCCTCATACAAAATAGAAAATTCACTTTGATTTCTTACTTGCTCAACTCGTTTTGATTTTAAATTCAGCTTTTCATCAAAAAGAAAATAGCGGTAAAAATCATACTCGTCCACCGTCTTCTCTGAAGAAAAGCTGAAGGAGTACTGCGATAGCAATTCACGGTTGACCTCATTAAAATTCATCTCTTCGCGTGCTGACTTAATCGACTTAATGCTTGAAAAAACATCTTGAAGCTCAGTTTTTGAAGCAAAGATCTTTTTAAGTTTATTTTTTTCGCGCATTAAAGAGACCTCATCAAAAACTCGATCGGTCAGGTCATAAACCTCATCTAAAGTTTTATTGTTTAACCGTGCTTTGATCTTGGCGATAATCTCAGGGGCCACATCTATAATCTCATTTGGATGAGATTCAACTTTAATTGTCCCTGTAGGAACTCCAAAGGTCATGATGTTTAAATATTCATTATCGTTCATCATGCCACAACTCTTTCGTCGTAAAGAGCTAACTGAATGTCTTCGACAAATTGTTTAATACCGTCTGTGCCACCAAAAATCTCACGAACCCCTTGAAATTCGCCATATTTTTTCATTTGTGGAACTTGCCAAAGTTCTTTTGAAAAATTTAATGGATGATATTCCATCTCTGTATAAATTTTCAATAAATCCGATAAAAAGGCATCCTTTTTGAGATCGTTAAAATGAAAGACCTCAGGATGCAGTTTTTTTGCTTTTTCAATACGCTCTTCTTTTGTAATGTAGTTTTCGCCAAAAAGAAGATTTACTAAAATATCGAGCGTATCTACGCTTCGCATTTTATGTTTTTCAAAAAAGATCTGAGTTAAAGCCCCTAAATTAATTCCTAAGTCATTAACTGATTCTTGAAACTCTTTTCGCTTCTTTTGATCTTTCCAGATTAAATTTAAATCGGCCAAAGAGTTGAACTGATCTTTCAATATATTTGACTGATATAAAATAAACTCATCTGTGCTCATGGGTTTTCCATCGGGCCCTGTTAAGGCAATGGACTCAGCGGCCATGACTATTCTTCCCGAAAGGAAGTCTTCACTCATGCGATATTTGATATGATTAATAACTTCAGGTTCAGGCTCGATGTAAACTCCAGAGCCTTCATCAACACCTTCTTCTTCCTTCTCTTTCTCTGTAACTGGAACTGGCGCCTCTGAAATGTCAGTTTCTTCTGCCTCTGGTTTTTCAACAATTAGGGCGCCTTCATCAATAAAGTCCTGCGCTTCGTCATCCCACTCGGGATCATTAAAAAGCTGGGTCGAGTAATTCGCATATTCCAAAATAAAAAAGCCCAGTTTTTCTTTGGTTCGATCTTGCGGCTCGTAAGTGCGTGTGCCGCGACCAATAATTTGTTTAAACTCAACCATTGAGCCAACATTTCTAAAGATAACAACATTCTTGATATTTTTAACATCTACACCCGTAGTTAAAAGCTTAGAGGTGGTGACAATAATCGGTTGATATGAATCTAGGTTTTTATATTTTTCTAAATCCGGATATTTCCCATCGTTGTCTTTGTCATCACCCGTAATTCTAACGGCATAATCACCTTTATAGTCCGTCAGACCATATTTTATTTTATACTGTGCAAAAGCTTCTCGGCAGTATTTCGCCATATCTAAGGCGTGTTCTTGATTTAAACAAAATACAAGCGTCTTTCCTAGGGGGTCAGTAGAAAACAGATGACGTAATAAATGATAGGCAAAGGCCCGCGTTCTTTGCGGAATAGAAAGTTGTCTTTCAAAGTCTGGTGTCAGATAGTCCTTAATTTCTAATTTTTTACCTCTTACATCCACAATGTCTGTTCGATCTGGACGATATCCTAAAGCATCTATGTTAGAGGTGACCCGCTTTATGATATACGGCGCCAAGTATCCATCTTGAATACCATCTTTCAATGAATACACGACTACCGGCTCTTTAAAGTGAGCATAGGTATCATTCGATTCATCCCGCTTAGGAGTCGCAGTTAAACCAACCTGAGTCGCTGACTTAAAGTATTCAAGAAGCTTAAACCATGAACTGGTTTCTTTTCCATCCTGACTACGACGAGCCCCCCTGTGGGCTTCATCAATAACGATTAAGTCGAAATAATCCGGTGGAAATTCTTTAAAGCGATCAGGTTTCCCTTTTTTACCAGCTTCTTCGTCATCGTCCGCTCCAACAAGACTTTGATAGATCCCAAAATAAAGATCTCGTCCTAGGGGCCATTCTTTTTCTTCCGGTTTTAAACGGTAGCAGGCATCTTTATCCATAGCCGCATCGAAGTCGGCAAAGGCTTGATCGGCTAACAGGTTTCTATCCACAATAAAAAGGATCTTTTTTTTCTCTTTAGCTTTCCAAAGCTTGTAAACAAGCTGGATAGAGGTGAAGGTTTTCCCTGTTCCCGTCGCCATTGTGATCAGCACGCGATTTCTTCCGCCAAGTATAGCTTCAAGCGCCTTGTTCACCGCTTTTTCTTGGTAATATCGCGGCTTCCTTCTTTGGCCAATGCCAGACTCGTCATAGTAGTCCTGAATAAGTGCTTTTTGCTTTTCTGGTGATTGATCTAAACCTGACTCTTTTAAATACATTTGCCACAGCTCTTCTGGCCCGTGAAATTGATCAACCTTAGTTTGAGTACCTGCTTTTAAATTAAAAAATTCAATTTCGTGACCATTTGTTGAATAAGCAAACCATAGACCAAGTTTTCGCGCGTAATCTTTAGCCTGTCTTTCTCCTTCAAGATAGTGTTTCTCTTCAGCTTTTACCTCGACAACCGCTATTGCCAAAGATGACGAATATCGAAGAAGGTAGTCAGCATACACAGGTTTAGTCCGAGTCGCGGATTTTCCATCAAAATGAATTCGTCCAGCTGTGATTTTGTATTCAGGGTCCACTTGCCAATCGTGATCTAACCACCCTGCGTTTTTTAGTTTTGGATCTACAAGTTCTTTTCTAGTTTTAGCTTCGTTACGACTCATAGTTTATCCTCAGCCTCACCAGTAAAAATCCACTGATCGACCTCTTGGACTTTAAACTTCCACTGTTTTCCAATTTTATGGGCTGGGATTTTCTTATTTTCTAGCCAACGATAAACTGTCTCTTTTGAAATTCCTAAATACTGCGCTATCTCTTGGACAGATAGCCATCTATCCGTGATTTCTAAATTCACGATCGTCTCCATGATGAGTCATCTTAGTTGTATATGTCGTTTAAATTATTGGTTATTTAACAAACAGTGACAAGCAATAACTAGGAATAGACATCTATGCCAACAGTTGAGTCAGCTTTATAAAGCGTAGGGAAACTTGGTGGATATGACGCCACCCCAACAAAATCATACACTTAGCGTAGGTGGATACCAAAAGGTAATCACGACTTTTAGTCTGGTATCCAAATCGCGGGCCACGGATACCGCAAACTAAATATTTACTAAGTATGTAGCAAAATACTTAGACGAATGCAGATTTGAAATCACTCAGCGATTTGTAATGGTGAGTTTTAAGTCCGAGCGTACCAGCGGACTCAACATGTGAGAGTGAATCGTCAACGAACAAAATTTCGTTCGGCTTACATTTCAACTCTGCCAAAATATGTTCAAAGATTTTCTTGTCCGGCTTGCAATAGCCTACATCAGCGGAATTAAAGATTCTAAAAAAATAGTTTTCGATTCCAAGCTTAGTTAAGTCACTCTTTAATCGCGTTGTGCCATTAGTAAGAATTACGACTGGAACATCAGTAAATTTGTCTCTTACAAAATCCAAATATTCCTGATCAACGATTCCAGAAAAATCATTCCATTCTTCCATAGCGAGTTTTGCCGTTTTTGAATCGCATAGCTTCGCGAGAGCAGTTTCGATAGTTTGTCGCCACTCTTCATCACTCAATTTTCCGCAGACAGCTTTGTTGAGGTTTTCCTTTTCAAACGCGGTCTTCAAAATAGATCCTTCTGGCAAATTATATTTCTTTTCGATTTTCGAATTTCGTTCGAGTGGATAATGGCGAATCACTCCATCCAAATCTGAAAGAATAAATTTGAATTTCATTTTCCTCCTCGCCGTTTTTGATCCGAAAAACCGACCGTTTCATATATTTTTTGTTTATGAAATCGCGTGAAATTTCCGAATAGAATCAACAACCCAAAAGTGAGAAAAAATAATCTCACAAAAATTCGACTCTGTAAATATTTGAAATTACTAGTCAATTTCAAATTTGGAGTTAAATGGTGGAGGTGGGAACTCAAAAATAACTACCTGAAACCACTAGATATTTCGATTTTAGGTTCTCACCCGCTCCTCACGCAAGATAAATACAAGGTTTTTCGGAGTTAATATAAGACTTTTGTCGGGAAACTTTCTGAAATTGAACCCAATTCCTAGATGTCTCCATCTCCACGCACTACACGCTTACACTCTGCTTTTAATTCACAAAAATCGGCGGTGATTTGCTCCCGTGTCAGGTTCAGGTATTCCCGCATGGTTTTCTCAATGCCATTTTTTAAAAGATACTTTTCGTATCGTGGCAACTGACGGACAAAGTCCTCTAAAATTTTAATCTGCTGTGTTTTCGTCATTTTTTAATTCCTCCATAAAAAATAATTTTCTTAAAATGGCGTTCTGTCGTTCGGGTTCATGCTTGAGATAGAAGGCTTGAAGTTTTGCTTTTGAAGTTTCGACTTCTTCAAGCAAGAAATCCATCGCTACCTCTTTTTTCAGTTTCAACTCCATGCGGTAGATTTGCTCATCAGTGTATTGCTTCGGATAAAAAGACTCTTTTTTATTGTCCCTTATTTCTTGGGACTTGTCGTATAAGGTCAGTTCAAAAACTGAATTAAAAATTTTGTACTGCTTGTTCTTACCGTTCAGTTTCCGACGGATCGGGACTTCTTCGGTTCCCTTGCTAAAGTTTTGAAACGGCAGTTTTTTGAATGGCAAAAGTCCCGTGTATTTGTAATCGACACGGATGTGTAGAGTCGTAATTTTGAACTCTGCTCCATACTCATTCAAAAAGTTGATAAGTTCTTTCACGGGACCAAATGCACCTTCTTGCGACCAATAAAAACCTTTTAACTGCCCATAGATTTCTGACGGGTCGTTCTTCCAATACAAACCCATCTTTTTTGATGAGAAAAAACGGGCAAACTTAAAATGCTCTTGCTGTTCTTTTTGTAAAAAAATCTTTCCGATTCTATCCCAGACCTTGTCCTCAAAATCTTGATGGGCTTGGATAAATGTCTTTCGTTGGCGTTTTATCATTATCGCCAGCCAGTCAATTTTAGGCGGTGATACGATTTCAAAATCTTTACGGCTCATAGTAGAACCTCACTTTGCCGCCGACATAACTTGAGGTCTTGATGTAGCCGTATCCCATCGGTTGCTTGATGTGATGACTTTTAAAGGCAAGTTCAGGCGTAAAAATCGTTTCGGCAAACGCCACAGACTCCGTGTATCTCACGGCAATTTTTATCGGGATAAGATTGACCTCGATGTTTCTTAAAGAGGCGACCGTTCCCGATTGGCTCGCCAAGATGACCCAGATGTTTTGACTTCTGCCGACTCTCACCCAAGATTTAATTACGCTGGTTATTTCTTTATCGTCATTTGCCTCTTGAACTTCATCAAAAACAAAAACGATGTGTTTTTTGTTTCTAAATCCTATTTCTTCCCATTGAAGTCGCTCCTCCTCGGTGTCTTTTAATATCTGTTTAAAATGCTCTAGGTCTTTCGGGTTATGATAAGAGTAAGCATTTTCAAAATCGGATTTTTTGGATGTAATGATATGAATTTTAGCACCCATCTTTTTCAACTGCTTGATAGGTCCGTTTTTTAAAAAATGTGTTTTCCCTGTTCCCGACGGGGCAAAAATGAATGCACTTCTGTTTTCATCAAAAGAATGTTTTTTGATACCATCAAAACCAATAAGGACATCGGTTCTTTCTTTTGGTTCTTTGGTGACGGGGCTTTTAAAATCGGCTTTTCTTCCAATGACTTTGAATTGATTGACCCGTTCAAAATCAACAATCTCAACGCCGAATAATTCCTCGATGGCTTGCTGTTTTTTGTAAAAATCCAGCGTGGAAAATCCATAATTGAACTTTTTAAAAGTTAATTCTTTTTTTCTATTTTTAAAATCTATCTCTTGAGGCGTTTGATTAACTCCGTCAGTGTTGAACCGCTTATAGCCCATTCCTAACTGAAAAAGAGCGTCTTTGATTTTTCGATTTTTTTTATTTGAAGTGTATAGCCATAGGGCAAGGGCTAGAAAAACTAGCCCCGCTATTACAGCCATCACTATTGAAAGTAATGTGTCCATAAATCACCTTTACTTTCTAGGAGGCAAAAGTTTGATGATTGTTTCGCCCGCAATCACTTCGCCTTTTTCGCCCTTGAAGGCGTAGGGTCTGACCTCGGCTTCAACTTCCCCTAAAGGCAATTCAACAAGTGATTTAATCTTTTTCAAAACTTGTTGTGCGTGGATGCTTCCATCCACTTTTTTGACCTCTTCATTTTCAATATAGTTCGCACTATATTTTCCGTCTTGGTCTTTAACGGTTGTTCTCGCCACGATGGCAATTCTTAAAATACGCATATTTACTCCTTTGTTAATTGTTTGGTGGTGCGTCCCACTGATGAGTAAATAGGTACGGATTTTTCTAAAATTGATTTTTTGCGATTATTTTTTAGATTTTTTTATTTTCTTCCCTTTTCCCTCTATAAATCTTCGCTAATAGTAATAGCGAAGATACTCCTTCATTTATTTCCCGAATTGCTTGGGGCAATTCGGGAAACCGCCAAGGATATTCTTAAAACAAATCAAATGCTTATCATCTTTTTGGCTTTCCTAACTGATGGACTTCATACTAACAAAAATAAGAACTTTAATTTTTGCTCCCTCATTTTTTAACCCCTTTAACTGATTAAGCCCCTTTTGTTCTTCAGTGAATGGATATTCCTTACTGCTCAAATCACGCCAACACTTCTTGTTGTCATTGGATTTAGCCCAGTCATTTAAATTTTGTTTTTTATTTCATCACGGCGGGGCTTGGTTTTGCTGGGTTGTTGCCTCTATTTCCTGCGAAAGGCAACGAACCACAAACTGATAAAAGCTTTTTAGAAAGGGGTTTTTATGAAAAAAGTGCAAGAGCAGAAAAAATTGGAAGTTCAGACCGAGTTTGTTTTTATGAAACCACTCAAGGTATCTAAAACAAAAAATGGCAACTTGCTTGTGTATGTTAATCATACGACTGGCATTAGTCTTCATCCGAACTTTGTTAAAGCCGTGATGGACTCACGCAAGAAAGCCTCCTAACGGGGGCTTCTTTTTTAAAGGAGGTTATTTTATGAATTGGGAATTTATCATTCAAAAAGTATCGGACACATCTTGGCATATTGCGATTATGGTCTCGGTAATTTCACTTTTAAAGTTGGGTATCAGCCAATGGTTTTTAGTGAAACTTGCGGAGGTCAAAACAAGTAAAATTATTGTTCGCAATAATGAGAAGACGGCTTCCTATCACAAGCCCGAAGAGGGTGAAAAGGTCATACAGATTTTCAAAAATGCAGATGATATTGACACCGACTTTTTTGACAAGTCCTCCTAACGGAGGACTCTTTTATGCTATCTTTTCTTTACGGGGATAAAAATTTCTTCTTCGCTATTTGGATCATTGTTTCTGTATTTGGCACCCAAGATTTCAAAATGAGGTCTGTCGTCCAGTTGATACTCAGACTGGGGCAACCAAGTCTTAAAAATGTAGTCAAAAATTCGAAGGTCTGTACTTGAACCCTTATAGGAAAAAATCGCATAGAGACCACCTGGCAAAATGAATGTCTCCATCCCGCTTGGTACTTTGTCAAAGTTTGTAACTTCAGCAGTCGCCCATTTTTCAAAAAATGTTGTTGGGTCAAACTTCAAAAAGTATTCTGCATTATAGATAGACATGGAAATCAAATCGTTAGAAACAGTGTTTTCTATTTCTTTTCGCCTTGGAGAAAATACTTTCCAAAGAGGCCCGACCTCGTATCGAGCAACGCTGATGGAATGACGGTTTCCAACTAACTTTTTTTCTTTAATAATTTCAATCTTTGGCTCTATATTCATTTCGTTCCCTCTTAACATTTTATCTAAATCGCTTCACATATCTACTTCTGCACCGAGGGCGGTAATAAGTGACGCCACATACGGAAATGAGAATTTTGAACCCTTAATTTTTGTCGTGCGAATATCGAAAACATAGTCTTTGCTTGACCGAAAATCAGAGCCAGTCAAATTGGCTCCATTTAGATTTGCACCTGCAAAATTTGAATGAGAAAAGTCTGATTTACTTAAATCGCATCCAGTAAAATCAACTTCCACGAGACTGCACTCAATGAAAACACTATTATCCAGTCTAAGATTTTGAAACACAGAATAGTTTAACTTACACGACTCAAATCGTGGACGGCTAAAATTCTTAAGTACGCACCAATTAATTCCAATCAAGTTTGAATTCTTAAAAACACAATTACGAATCGAGCCAGATGTAGGTTCTATGTTCGCCAAGTTGCATTGAAGAAAAGTGCAATCAACAAACAGACAGTTTTTTAATGAAAACTCTGAAAAATCGATGGAGTGAAAATCACAGTCTTCGTAAGATTCTCCGTCTTTTAAAATAAAGTTTTGCTGTTCAAACTTTTCATTACTTGGCATAAAACTCCTCAAAATATCTCGATAGAAACATCAATGCTAACCCACGTCTTCTTTTTTCGGATTGAACGGAATGATTTTCGCCTCAATGTCATCATCGAGAACATCAGTAATATTCTTAATCGCTCGTTCCCTATCCAAGTCTCGCACATATCTCGCCATCGTTCGGTAGTCGGCGTGTCCGACGGTTTCCTGCAACGCCTGAGATGAAATGCCTTTCAGTAGCATATGCGTAATGTGTGAAGCCCTGATAGAATGAAAAGAAGTCTCCGTAATTTTAAGTTCTTTCTGAAATCCTCTTAAGACTATTGCGATTTTCCCATCTCGCCACATTGGCAAATGAGGCAACACATAGGACGAGTCTGCTTGAATTTTTAAATTCATAAGATGGCGTCTCAATGATTTGTTAATCGGAATACTTCGGGCGTGTTTGTTCTTCGGCGTCTTTTCTTTTTTTGATTGAAAGCAGTAGGACCTTCTCAATCGAATGATTTTAAAGTCTGCATCAATGTCTTCCCACTTCCACGCCCACAATTCCCCCGAACGCATTCCCGTATGATAGGCACAGTAAAAAATCGAGTGCCATTCGGAGTTAGTTGCCGCTGTATGAGTAAGAAGTTTTGAAACTTCTTCCATGCTCATTTTAGGAATGTCATCCACCTGTTCACGATTGTCGGCACCCCACGGATGAATTCCTTTGCATGGGTTGTGGGTGAGTGGAGTTATTTGCTTGTTGTAGTGATATTCAAAAACTGCACGAATGTGTTTCAAAATACTTTTCACCGTTGATTTAGGATAGCCTCTTAATTTTTCTGCCAAGTCATTTCGGATAAATTCTTGCTTGAAATCCGACAGCCGCATTGAGTCCCAAGTCTCGGTGTGCTTCTCAACGGTCACTTTTTGATTGGAAAAAGTCTTGTCGCCTATTTTTTCTTTAAGAGTTTGGTCTTGGCTTACTTGCTTGTAGCGTTCTTCAAAATATTTTTCTTTTGCTTCTTTCCAAGTGTAGTCGCCATTCAGGTGTTCTTGCTCTTTCAGTTCCAACTCGTGGACAAACTGATTTCTGATTTTTCGGGCTTCAGTCAAAAAGCGTACATTGCGTTTTGCTTTTGTGTGTTGAACACCTGCACCCTTCGGGTCCTCCTTGATTCTTTTCCTGACTTTGACATCGTAGAGATTTGGACCAACTTGATAGATGCCATTTTCAACAAGGCTCGGATCTTTTTTGTTTCTTGGCTTTTTATCCGTTTTTTCTTCGCTCATTTTTTGGGTCCCCTCAATCGTACGTCTACGATTTGTCGGACGAATTTGAGGTCCTCAGGAGTCAAGTTTCCAAGCACCTTACCAAGGTAGTGAAGGTCGTTGTCGTCTTCTTTGAAGTCTCGAACGAGTTCATAAAAATACTTTCTTGAAATGCCCCCATAGACCCTTAATAACTTGTCTAAAGTGTCGTTGTTTTTAGGAAGGTCAGTCCGTCCGTTCTCAATGAAGGAAACCATCGTGTCCGATAGTCCTGTTCTTTGAGACACTTCCTTTAAAGTCAGTTTATGTTTTCGACGGAGAGTTTTTAACACTTGCCCCTCTTTGGTAAGAAGAGGCTCTTTTGTTCTTTGGCTCATAAGGAATACATAGCAAAATGCCGTTAAATTTACTACAAATTTAATAAGTAATTAGTTGGTCCTCAAGTCGGTCTATCATTTGGTCCTCACGGGGTTTAAAAATAAGCCTCTTGCAAGTTGCTGATTTATGGTCTAAATTACTAATAAATATAAGGAATTTCTTATTTTTAAAGGGAAACCCTTATATTTGTCTTATTCTTCTATTCAAATATAAGGGTTGCTAAGATTGGTGGAGGCGCCGGGAATCGAACCCGGGTCCGCAAACGATCCATGAAGAGGCGCTACATACTTAGTCTCTGTTTTAATTTGTTAGCGGCACGTCCAAAGACAAACTGACCACTAACATTCCCCCAGAAACTCTTAGGCCTGCACGCTGGAGAAAACCATGCAGACCGATCCGGCATTAATGACGATGAGTTAAACCAACACCGGCGATTCGCCTAACCATCGTAGCAGAACTAAGCTGCTAAAGCGTAGCTATCGTTTGATAGTACAAGTTTGCACGTTTTTAACGAGGTCCTCATGCGCCCCGGTATGCTCCTCTTACTTCAGCGTCCACGTCGAAGCCTTGTCGCCCCCACATATGAAACTTAATAAGACATCCTTACGGATGCTCGACTGTCTCTTTTTCAGCCGAACATTTATCCTAACTCATTTTTATTGGTTTTCCCATCCTATTTAATAGGTCTAAATTCGTTTTAGATGGGTTTTCCCTTTTGGTTCTCAAGTTCACCCCGCCTTAAACCGAAATAAATTGTGCCGAGTACGGCAAAGGAGTCCTTTAATATGAAATTCGCAATTCTTTCACTTTTGTTATTCACTTCATTAAATGCTTCAGCTGAATTGTGTACCCCAGATGAAACTTATCAAAAAGCGCTTTCTTATATTAAACGCTCCCATTCAAAAGCTGACGAAATCTATCTTCAGCGAAATGATGTTCGTAAAGTAAAAAATGGCGAATACGTCACTGATGCCAACGGCAATTATGTCATTGAAAAAGTCGATGTTTCCTATGCTTATACAGGAAGTAATGGTGACATTGTGGTGGGTACACACTGGGTGTCCGCTTACAACTGCCACACCTCAGGGACTGGTAGCGGTCAATCTGGGCCGGGACGAAAATTCTCGGAAGAGTTCGAAGCTCCTTAGCGACGGGGAGTGTAAGTCGCTCCGTCTTTTTGCTCGACCATAACACGCTTCACGTTGTAACCCACTCCGGTTTTAGAGGGCCTTGCTTTCAGACGCACCATCAAAGAGTGCTCTTGTCGTCCTGACTTATAGCTCAGGCCATATTCACAGTTATAGGTCACCAAAGCCGTCATCGTCAGATCTGAAGACAAATCGCCACGCTGTTTGGCAAATGACCAATGCAGATTGTACATAAAAATTCCTGTGGGACGTCTGGTTTCAGTCTCGGCACCGAAATACAACTGGTACAGACACAACGCACTCTTTTTTACTTCCTCACTGATATTGATCGCTTCGTCACCTAAAAACAACATCACATCAGGGAAGGTCGTCACATCATTAGACGTATTGATTGCCGAAATTCCAAATCCGCGCATCCATGGCAGTGGCGCCGTCATGTAGCTCTGCTGAGAAATAAACATCCCCACACGCACGCCTAATAAATCTAAGAACTCATGGGACTCAGATCCGTAGTGATGCCCCAATTCATGAATTAAGATGGCCAAAATTTCAGGTATGCCAATTGGAACTTTGTAACCGATGTGATCTAGCGTGTAGATCATATCTGTATTGATATAAATCGGACTTCCCGGTGTGCTTCCTGTCTTCGCCACTTTCACTTCAGAGTCGATAACAAAAAAACCGGGGTAATTGGATTCCGAATAAAACTGAATCAGGTTCTGATTCAGTCTTTCACTGGGTAAACCATTTAAGATATTTTGCAGAACAACTCTCTGCCTAGAGTCCAACTGGCAAGAGACAGAAGACAGACACGATAGTAAATAAGAATCCAACTTTGCAAAAGTGAAAAGGATATTTTTTCGGCTAACCCGCCGCCATTATTCACTAAGTCTCCGCCGTTCTAAATCTTCTGAAGCTCTCGAAAGAACAAAAAGATCAGATCGTCACACAGGTTTTACAAAGTTCGCGCTTAGAAGAGTCCTATTTGAATCTATACGAGGATGAGTTCTACTTGGTTTCTGATTGGTATTATTTAGCTATTTTGAATTTAGCACGCTTGAAATCGAATCAAGCCGATACGGACTGGATTGCAAAACGTTTAAATCTGACCCGCGAAATGGCGGAAGAGGCTTTACAGCGACTGATCCGCATGGGCTTTTTGAAAATTGAAAACTCACGTATGGTACGACTGGCGCGACCCGTGTCTACTACCTGTGATATCCCTTCTGTTGCTATTCGTAACTATCACAAACAGATCCTCGATCTTGCCGGCCACTCTTTAGATAATGTTCCCCTAGAAATGCGCGAGATCAGCGCTATCACCATTCCCACCAGCGGGAAAAATCTAGCCAAGGTCAAAAGCTTACTTCTGCGAACGCGTAAAAAAGTCGCGACCATGATGGAAGACCCCAATGGCGCTGAGGTCTACACCTTAGCTATTCAACTTTTCCCTCTAACTAAGGTCTAAGTTTTTAGAAAACTGCCCCAAAGTCCAAACAGCTTCTGCAAGCCCGCATGTTAATCTTTATAAAGGAGATTTTGCATGAAGGCGTCTTTTGCCGTTCTGATATTTTTATTGATGACTGCCTTGTCTGCGATAGCCTCTGCAGAGGAAAAGCAGAAGTTGGCTTTAGGGGTCGACAAAGACCCCTGCCGTACACGCGATAATATGCGCCTGCAAATCGAAGCCAGCTCACTGAATCTGAAAAACCTCAACACCACTCGCACAGCCAATGGTGGTTCCTATTTGCGCAAAGAGATGATTTGCAAAGCGCAATACTGCGTGGTTGTTTCACGCGCTGATTTTGTCTGGAAACATGCTCCAGAGCATCCCGATGCGGACCAAGAGGGCAACCTACGCCTACCTAAAATTAATCCGGACAAAGAGTCGGCGCTTTTGAAAGATGCCCAAAAGCATTTTGAAATGGCAACCCGTGCCTGCAACAGGCTGCGCGCTCTTAAACAACAAAGTGAATCTTTGTTACAGTAAATCCTCTTTTACTTCGATCTAAAGTCAATTTTTTCAGCACACTTTCAAGTGAGTTTTTGCTCTAAAAACTTCAGACAATTTCACTTTTTTGAATTTTTATGAAGAAATTTTCACTGGTGTCAGATGAATTGTAACTATAGACGCGACATATCATGACACTGCTTAAAAGGCCTCTACTCAACAAAATTTACTGTTTTCAGAGGGAGTTATCAACCAAACCCACAGAGTTTTCCACAACTCACCGAGTTTTCCAGTGTCAAAAGTATACTTTTTTTAGAATTTCACTTTTGTGGTTTTGTGAAATGATCACGACATTTTTTTAGGCAGGACGAAATAAAGGACTCAAACAAAGACTCTGAAAGAGTCCCAACTGAAGGACTCAGTTGGGCTTTTTAGACGCGTTGCTCACAGGGAACAATTGAAGGTTCAACTGATACACGCGTTCACCTTTTGAAGACATACGCGCAATCGAATTATCTTTATGCAAGGCTTTGCGCATTTGTCGCAATTTAAACTTAATATCTTCGAACTCTTTTGCGGTCAGGGATAATGTCAACGAACCGAACTCGCGCTCAGTGGCACTATCTTGATACAAAGACTCTAAACCCAAGTACATCAACTGCATTTGTAACTTACGCACCAACGCCGCAGGAATTTCTTCTGGAGCTTCACTTGGTTTGCCTTTACTGATTTTTCCAGCGCCATCACGTACCAGCTCGCCAGATTTCAACAGATTTTCCAAAGCATCGTTGATCTCGCTATCAGAAGCTTTACCGCGTAAAAGTTCTTTCAATTGAGACGTTTCAAAACTCACGCCCTCTTGATCAACCATGGCGTAAATAATCCAGCCGATCCAGTTCGGTACTTTTTCAAATACACGGCGATCTAACTGACCCAGTTTCAATTTTTGCTCAACACGGAATTCAGATAACTGCTTCAAAGCATAGTTGCGATCAGCAGGATCTTCCGCTTGATTGAACATCACTAAAAGTTTTAATTCATCACTTTGAGCTTTATTCAACGAACACGCTTTTGCGAACTTCGCCACCATGTCTAACGACAGATTGCGCTTTCCTTCGATGATCATTTTCAAATAGTTCGGAGACTTAATATCCGCCGCTGCAGAAAAAATCGCATACGAGTAAGGACGCACAGAAGTGCGGGTCATATTCTTCTTTGCACGATAGAAATCCGCCAGATACAGGCGGTAATCCATATACTCTGACAAAGTCGGCAATGCACTCGAAGTGTTTGAATTTTCTAGCTTTTGATTTAACTGCGTTTCTGTATTTTGCACATGCCCTCCAATAAAAAGGCCTCATGCCATTGTCTGCATGAGGCCGAAGCTTTGACAACAAAATTCAGGCGACCACAAGTAGTAGCCGCGGTCAGCGCCGAAGATTAACGCAGAACCAGCGTCACTTGTTCTAAATTAAAGTCACCTGCCACAAATATATTTAAGTTTTGAGCATTGTAACCCAGCACTACCTGTGCCGGAAGGTAGAAGCTCTGCTCTTGCGAGTAAGCTCCTGTGAAGCGCAACTGTCCGAAGTCAGTTGAATTCACCATAAGGTTCACTAAAGCCATGCTGTACGAGTTGTATGGATTGTAACGACTAGATCCACGCACAATCACACGCTCAACTGTGCGACCACGATAGCGGTACATATCAATGTACGGAGTGATATCAACACGGGCATTACCCACAACTGTGCGGTACAAGCTGATGTTCACTTGCTCACCATAATATGATGGTGGCGGATAAGAAGGTGGATAGCTCGGTGGATAATGTGGAGGTGGAGCCGGTGGGCGCGGTGCTACTGGCGGACGCGGAGCCACAGGGGGACGAGGTGGTGTCGGAGGACGTGGCGCTACCGGAGGGCGAGGAGGAGTGGGTGGGCGCACGCCGGGACCAGGTCCATGACCGCCGCCATGTCCAGGCCTAGGGCCACCATGACCTCCACCGTGTCCGCCATGTCCACCGTGACCGGGGCCACCACGGCCGCGATCAGAGGTTTGCATGTCACCGTGATAAAGCGCTAAAGATTGAGCACTGGCCATACAACCTACTGATATAACTGCTAAAAAAACTTTTAAGAAATTCTGCATTTGACTACTCCCCCGTTCAAATTGGTTTTTTAATTTCAAAGTACGTTCAAAAATTTTAAAATCATGCAATTCGTTCTTGTGCTTAAAGCAACAGGTGTGCCTAAAAAACCAGAGCCAAGCTGGCCTCAGCCGCAAAATGTCTGGCGGGCTGTAGAGATTACAACGGCGTGAGCTGACATAAAACGATCTTTCAGTTAGGTTGTCTGTGTGCAAACAGATTCACAGAACTTCTATCAACTTGATCCCAATCTGATTTTGGCCACTGCCGAGCAGAACAACTTCTTCGTCACTGGCGAATTGATTCAGCTAAACTCGTACGAAAATCGCGTTTTCGATATCAAATTAGAAAATGAAATGTCCCTCAATAAGAATTCAGCTAGCAGCAACTCTATCAGTCACAACTCCGTTATAAATAACTCTATTATAGCGAAGTACTACCGACCCAATCGCTGGAGCCGCGAAACCATCTTAGATGAACATCGCTTTATTCAAGAGCTGAAATCCGAAGGGATCGAAGTTGCCAGCACCTACACGTTAAAGAACAACTCGTCTGTGGATATGGTCGATGGCATTTATTACAGCTTCTTCGAAAAAGTCAGAGGACGAATGGTGCAAGAACTCACCCCGAGTCATTTCAAAAAACTCGGGCGCTGGCTGGCACGACTGCACAACGTGGGCAGTCAGAAAATCGCCGAACATCGTAGTTTTATCGGCCCCAGCAATGACGGCAAGTGGGATCAGCTAGATCAGTTGTTATCACGAGTTGCTCCTGAAGTGGTGGGACGCTACGAGGCCGCAGCGGTGCGTATTTTTGAAGAATTAGACGAGCGCTTAGCTCAACTGTCTGATCAGGATTTCATTCGCCTGCATGGAGATTTGCATCGAGGCAACATCCTAGAAGACTCTACCGGAGACTTTGTCGTGGTGGATTTCGACGATATGATCAATGGCCCTGCCGTACAGGATTTCTGGATGCTGATGCCCAGCACAGAAATCGACAGCCCCGAATTCCAAGGGTTGATCGACAGCTATTCCGAATTACGCGAATTCCCCTATGAACAGCTCAGCCTGATTCCACTTCTGCGCGGTTACCGCATCATCACCTACGCCATGTGGATTATGAACCGCTGGAGCGACCCAAGCTTCCCACGCCTATTTCCTGAATATGGAAGTTATCTTTACTGGGCCGAAGAAACTGAAAGTTTAGAAAAGCTCAAATAAAAAAAGGCGCTACTTGCGTAACACCTTTTTCCCATTAATCTATTTAGTTTCGATTTAAGAACGACTTAAGAACTACGAACCTTGTTGTTCGCCAGAGCCAGCTCCAGCAGAACCCGCGTCTGCGTTTCCACCAGCCGTGTTGTTAGCCGCTTCGTCAGCTTCCGGAGACGTCGCTGCTGCTTCTTTCTTTTCAACAAGGTCACCTAAAGTGCGAACCACTTCTTGTGCTGCATTCGCTTTCGCTGCATCTGCAATCACACAAGATAAAGTTGCTAAACCTTCTTCACCAACTTGTAAGTTAACATTCAAAACTGAACGTTCGCCTTCTTGTTTTAAATCTTCGATATTCATCACTTTTAAAGTTGTATCTACTGCTGCGTTCGCCGCTGCTACAGTCGCTTTACAAGCTGTGATGTTTTTATCAGCTACCGCCGCTTGATACTGAGCCGCTGTTCTTTGCAAAGCTGCATTCACGATGAAAGATTCACCATCTTTTGAAGCTGAGTCTTTCAAAACTGTTGCTAAATCTTCTTTAGCGATAGTCATTTCCGCGCCATCAGCTAATACCACTGCATTTGTTCTTAATGCCGTGTCGTTCTGGATCATTTCTAATTGAGGAGCTCCACCTTCAGTTGAACCCGCATCTAAAATCACATTCGATTGACCTGTGATTCCTTGAACCACACTGGCCACGCGGCGATTTTGCTCTAGCATCGACACGATCACGTGTTTTGCTTTTTCTTTCGTAGGATCAGCCGCATCTTTTTCACTACAAGCATTCGCTGATTCATTACCTACTTTTAGTGTTTGAATAGCGGCGCGAGCAGCTTCTGTCGCAGTATTCAATTCTGTAACTAAGTTTTGTAATTGTTGTTTTTGGGCTTGATCTAACCCACCCTCTTTTTTGCTATCTTCTACTAACACGTTGATCTGAGTTAAGATCTCGCCACGTGAAGAGATAGCCGTTAAGGCCTCTTGGCTACAGTCAGCTACAACAGCTGCCGGTCCGCCGGAAGTTTTTGCGTTCGGTGTGATCTCGGCTTTGACTCCGCGATCAGGCGGCTTTTGACAGTTTAAAAGTACAAAAGTGGATGCCAGCACACCACATAGTAGGGCCTTAGATAATGGGTTTTTCATAAGAAAGTCTCCTTCGTCGGATTTATATCCAAAAAAAGGGCCAATGGTCAAAAAACGTCCCAGATGCAATATATACGACCTGAATAAAATTCATACCCCACTTTTACCGATTTTGTTTATTTATGCTTAAAAAACACCGTCTATTTTTTTGATACTAGGAACTCTTTGCGCCCACTTTTTAGGTAGGCCGTACCTTATCCGGTGATATATTGCCGGAAAAGGTACGGCCTACCTCCCATAACTATTGATTCATAGCCCCCTATCGTTTAAACCCAAAGATGGCTGGGTCCATACGATTGACTTGCTATTGAATCCGCTAGGTCCGGAAGGAAGCAACGGCGTTTAGTAGGCTTTGCGATATGGGGTGCCCAGCCGCTTATTTTGTTCTTTATTAAGGAGATGTGAACTTTGTCTTATCAAGTGATTGCCAGAAAATATCGCCCGCAATCCTTCGACCAAATGGTCGGACAAAATCATATCACGCAAACCATCAGCAATGCCTTAAAACACAATCGCCTGCCACATGCTTTGCTTTTTACAGGCTTGCGTGGAACAGGTAAGACATCTTCAGCGCGCATCTTAGCTAAGATCTTGCGCTGTACAAATCCACAGAATTTTACTCCATGTAACACATGTCAAAGCTGCCAAGAGATTTCAGCTGGCCGCGCCGTTGACGTTATCGAAATCGACGGAGCTTCCAACAATGGTGTCGATGCTATCCGTGATTTACGCGATAACGTGATGTTTGCTCCGTCTTCAGGAAAATACAAAGTCTTCATTATAGATGAAGTGCACATGCTTTCTACCAGCGCTTTCAATGCTTTACTTAAAACATTAGAAGAGCCGCCTGCACACGTGATTTTTATTTTAGCGACAACAGAAGTGCACAAGATTCCACAGACGATTTTGTCTCGTTGTCAGCGCTTCGATTTCCGTCGTATTCCTTTAAAACAAATTGCTGAATATCTAAAAAAGATTTGCGAATTAGAAAATATCCAAGCTGATGCGGCGGCCCTGTGGCTGATTGCCAAACAAGGTGATGGTTCTATGCGTGACAGCTTAAGTCTGTTGGATCAGGTGATCAGCTTCACTAATGGTCAGCTGACTGAATCAGAAGTTGGCACTGTGCTGGGCCTCACCTCGCGCACATTGGTCTACGAAGTTTTTGATCATCTTTTGCATCGCCAACCGCGCGAGTTGGTGGACTCGTTGGAAAAGCTCAGCACCTCTGGACAAAATCCAAGTTTGTTCTTTGAAGATTTGGCTAAGCTTTTACGTCACAGTTTGTTGTTAAAAGCGGATGCGAATGCCACTGATTTAATTGATCTGCCTGAAGATGAGATTCAACTTCTGATCGGAAAAGTTCAGCCGATCAGCGACTCTGATTTACATTTACTTTTTGATATGGTGATCAAGGCTTCGCAGGATTTAAACCGCGCCTCTGATCAACAGATCGTATTCGAGATGGCACTTTTACGTATGTCGCAAGCCCCTCGTATTATGGACCTGCAGACATTACTCGGCCAAGCCCCGTCCGCGGGAGCGAATCGCCCAAAGCCCTCTGAGGTTGCGGCTCCTCAGCCAACAAAGCCCGCTGCATCTACTCCAAATTCCGTTGCAGCGCCAACCACCGCAAAACCTGTGCAACCAGCAGTGAAAGCTCCGCCTCAGGATTTAACAGCGGAAACCTGGCTGGAACTGGTACAAAACATAAAATCTCAGGATGCTTTTTTTGCGGCAAAAATTGAAAATCTTTTATTCCTTGGTTGTAAGCAACTTAAAATCACCTTACAAGCTCCGCAAAATTTACCTTTTTTAGCCACTCAGATGCAATCCAGTGAGATGCAGCAAAAGCTTCAAGGATTTATTGATTCAGCTCTGGGGCAGGGTTACACTTTCGAAGTGCTGAAAAGCAGTGCGAACACAACCGCTGACAGTGCTCATACACTGGCAACGAAGAAGCTAGCGCAAGCAGAAGAAGAACTTCTAGCTCGCTTGCAAAGTGACCCGCGCGTGCAGAAAGCAAAAGAAGTTTTTAAAAGCGAAATTAAAATTGTCAAAAAGGGTCATCACTGACTCTGATCTAAAAGGAGTTTCACATGAAAGGTATGATGGGCGGAATGGCTGGTTTAATGAAGCAAGCCAATCAAATGCAGATGAAAATGAAAAAGCTGCAAGAAGAATTAGCCACTCGTGAATTCAACGGCACTTCCGGTGGCGGAGCTGTTAAAGCTACTGTTAACGGAGAAAACAAAATTTTATCTTTAACAATCGATCCTGAAGTTCTAAAAGCTGGTGACGCGGAAATGTTACAAGACATGGTGATCTCGGCTTTGAACGACGCTTTAAAAACAGCGAAAGACACTTCAAGCCAAGAGATGTCTAAAATCACTGGCGGCATGAGCTTACCAGGATTCTAGTTTGTTACACATACCTGCTTTAGAAAAATTAGTGCACGAGTTAAGCCGCCTGCCTGGGATTGGTCCTAAGACCGCTCAGCGTTTGGCTTACTACGTTCTGAAGTCTAAGGATTCCTATCCTACGCAATTGAGCGAAGCTCTGATGCGTGTACAGGCCGAAGTCCACACGTGCACAGATTGTTTCAACTACACGGATCGCACTGTTTGCAAGTACTGTGAAGACAGTCATCGTCACAGTGATATTTTGTGTCTAGTTGAAGAGCCTTCGGATATTTCTCGTATTGAATCTTCAGGTGCTTTTCGTGGGCGCTACCATGTTCTGCACGGAGTGATCTCTCCGCTAGAGGGAATCACGGCAAAAGATTTAAAAGTTCAAGAGCTTCTAAATAAAATTGAAGAGGGCATCGCAGGAACTCGTCCTACGATCAAAGAGGTCATCTTCGCTTTTGATGCGGACTTAGAGGGCGACACCACGGCTTTATACTTAACTAAAGTTCTACAGGGTAAAGGCGTGAAGCTTTCACGTATTGCTCATGGTATTCCAATGGGTTCTGATATCGACTTTATCGACGACCGCACCATGGGACGCGCACTCGAAAATCGTATCGAGCTATAAGGATTACAGATAAATGTCTTTTATTAATCACAACGCCAAAGAAATTCACTGCAAGATCGTCTACTATGGCCCTTCATTAGGTGGCAAAACGACGAACATTCAGTGGGTTTACCAATCGCTCGCACAGGATCAAAAATCCAAGCTGGTGGCGTTGAATACAGAAATCGAAAGAACTTTATTTTTCGATTTTCTGCCTTTGGAAGTCGGTGAAATTCGCGGTTTTCAAACTCGCTTTCATTTGTACACAGTTCCCGGTCAGGTGATCTACGATGCTTCCCGTAAACTGATTTTAAAAGGCCTCGATGGAGTCATCTTTGTTGCCGACTCGCAGGCTGACCGCCTAGAGGAAAACATCGCTTCGATGAAAAACCTCGAAAAGAACCTTGAACAACAGGGTTATAACATCCGCGAAGTGCCTTTAGTTATCCAATACAACAAAAGAGATCTTCCCAACGCCTTGCCAATTAAGGAATTGCGCCAACATTTAAATCATTACAATGCACAAGAAGTCGAAGCTTCGGCTTTTGAAGGTAAGGGCGTATTGGAAAGCTTTAAATTGGTATCTAAAAACATTATTCAAATCTTAAAAGGCGGAACGGCGGTTTAATGTCGACAGCCAACGCTGCCGCGTTAATGGCAGACATTAAAAAGCTCAAAACCGAAAAAGATGTGGCCCTATTGGCCCACTACTACGAAGACGGCGAAATCCAAGATGTGGCCGATCACGTGGGTGATAGTTTTTTCTTAGCTAAAATCGGCCAACAGGTGCCTCAGAAGAATATTCTTCTGGCAGGCGTTGTCTTTATGGCCGAAAGCGTGAAAATTTTAAATCCTGAAAAAACAGTGCTGGTTCCTGATCTTGGCGCAGGTTGCTCGCTTGTCGAAGGGGCTCCGTTTGAAAAGTACCGTGAATGGCGTTTAAAATATCCCGATGCTCTTTGCGCGACTTACATTAATTCCAGCGCTGAAGTGAAATCCATTTCAGATGTGATCATCACCTCAAGCAATGCCGCGCAGATCATTGAAAGCATTCCCAAAGATCGTAGAATTTTATTTGGCCCCGATCAGCACTTGGGTAAATGGCTGAGTAAAAAGCTCGGACGTGAATTCATTCTATGGCCGGGGGCCTGTCAGGTTCATATCCTGTTCAATGCCCAGCGCTTAGCTAAGCTTATCGAAGAACATCCTGATGCGGTCGTGATTGCCCATCCTGAGTGTGACGACGAAATTTTAAAATACGCTTCGGTGATTGGTTCTACTTCTAAACTACTCGATGAAGTCACTAACAATTCGGCGAAGAAATTTATCGTGGCAACAGAGACAGGAATTTTTCATCAAATGCGTAAATCTCGCCCTGATGTGGAGTTGATTCAAGCTCCGGTTGTTGATGAAAACTGTATGTGCAATGACTGCCCTTTTATGAAGTTAAATACGTTGGAAAAGATCAAACGTGCGCTGGAAACATTTCAACCGGAAGTGACTTTACCTGAAGACCTACGCCTGAAAGCTTCCGTGTCGTTGGATCGCATGATGAAGATCACCTCGGGTCAACCTGTCACATGGCCAGATGAGTTCAAGGGCTAACGATGGCTGTTGATAACGCGGCAACTTCTAATCCCGCCTCGCTTCAATCTAAAATTTTATTTATTCAACAGTCTATCGATCCCAAGATGCGCCTTGTACTGAATCCCGAGTGGAGTTCCGCAAACCCGAATTACCGCAGCGAGATTCGCGGATTTTTAGCTTCGAAGTTTTCTGTGCATTTTTCGCGGGAGCAATTAGCTCTACTTGCTGACTTGAATTGGATTCCACAGGCCAGCCGTGGTTTTTTTTCGATTTCCCACTGCCGCCGCGTAGGTGGATTCAGTTACTCAGAAAAACCCCACGGATTTGATGTGGAAGAAGTACGTCGAATTTCAGTGGATGTACTGAAGCGCGTTTGCACTTCGGAAGAATTCGCTGAAGCCACGGACCATCCTGAGCACCTCTGGGTTGCCAAAGAGGCCGGCTTAAAATCTTTTTTAGATGCGACGGCAATACCTCTTTTGGTTTCGGATTTAACCTGTACGCAGTGGAGTTCTCATTATGAGAATCAGATTTTTGGGTTTCGGCTGAAATCCGCGAAGACTTTAGACTTTTGTCTAAATCAGGGGTTTATTTTTTCACATGAAGAGGCCCTCTACAGTTTGTACTTCCGCTGATTCACTTTTAAATTCGATTTCAGCTAAATTTCGCTCAATTTATCATTTTAGATTATAAACTTTGGTCTAGGTCATCCGATGAGTTAAGTATGCGGATCTTGTCCTCGCTCAGCGAAGGCTCTGATCCAAAGAGTAAAGTTTGTTTTAAAGGAGCCTAAAAATGAGTGCACAACGTAAATATAGAGCAGCGCCACGCAAGTCGATGAATAAGGACTTGGCTCAACTTACCCTTGATAATTTTTCTTCTGCCGATAGCTTACAGAAATTAGCCAAGTACGGAAAAATTGTCGAAGCATCCGCATCCGGTATACTTTTACATTTTAAACGTGATGACTTTGTTTCAAAAGAATTGCGCAGTAATTTGAGTATTGATCAACTAATCGGGAAAAATGTTTTCTTTAATATTCACGAAATGGATTTAGAGATTTCAGGACAGGTGGCCCGTGTTAAGTTTATTGGTAAAGAGGGTTACTTAGTCGCTGTGGACTACAGCACAGATTCCCCTGAATACTGGCGCGAATGCTTGATGGATCTACTTCCTACCGGATAGTTGTTCCCCTTATCTTCTGACTCCTGATATTTGTAAATTTTAAATTTTAAAATAAAAAGACCGCTCCTTTTAGGATGCGGTCTTTTTTTGTGTTCGAACTTTAAGTTTCGTTTATTGGATTAGCGGCCTGTGCCCGTACTTCCACGATTCATCGAACCACCCGAATTAGAGCGCACATCGTAATCTGTCGTGATTCGACTGCAACTTGCTTCCATACCAGGAACTTGTGCCGTAGCATAATTTGAGTTTGAGCTGCTAGATCGGCTACTTGTCGTTGTTCTACGTGAGGAACTCAATGGACTGGCACAACACTGACCAACAAAATTTCTAGCGGCGATGGCACTTCCCTCAACTGTTGAAGAAACACGGCTGTAACGAGCACGCACATTGTTTTTCTGAAGCGTCAGTTCATTGATTTCGTTTTCGCGATTTTTAATGCGCTCGTCGATCGTCTCTTTCTGGCTAACCACATACTGTTCCATATCCGTTACTGAAAGATTTAAAGAGTTCAATTTTGATAGCTTAATTTCTAGCTCTTTAGCTTCTTCACCATCCGCAATTCCTTGCAGAGCTTGAAGATTCTTTGTTTCACTTTCAATTGCTTTCGCCTCATCTGCATTCGAAGCATTCAGCTCGTCAATCTCCATTTCAAGCTTGCGTTTAGCATTCACTAAACCTTTTACTTTCGCTTGCTGCTCTAAGGCTTTCTCTTTAATACAGTTCGATTGCTCTTCTTGAAGATATTTTTTCATCTGAGCGGCCTGCGCATTTGTCAGAGTTCTTGTGGTCTTATTCCCATTTTTATCAGTTGTGGTCATTTTTTCAGTTTTCAATTTGTTAATGCGCTCGTCACAGGCTGTCTGCACACGCGATGGATCAAATTGCAAGTTGATCTCTTGGTGACCAAATGACAAGTCCGCAATTTGAATTTGCTTTTCAGCAATGGTATTCGAGTTTTGGCGACGCTTCTTTTCTGCATCTAAAATTTTCTTTTGTAAGTTATTCGCTTGCTCTTGTGTACGTGTTTGACGTTGCACTTTTGCTTTATTGGCCTCTTCTTCTAACTTCGCCATTTTTTCTTCAACTTCGCGACGTTTTTTGTTTAGATCATTATCGGCTTTGCCGGCTTTTTCTTTATCTTCTGTGATTTCACGACGTAAGCGGGAAATCTTTTCGTCAATACGATCTTTTTCGCGCGCCGCTTTTTCATCATCTTCAAGAGACAAGCAGCTACTTGCGTCTGCGGCTTGATTTCCACTGGCAGCCATACGCATTTGCATCACGGAAACCATTAAATTACCGATACTATTTTCATTTTGAAAAGTATTCGTCACATTCGTTGAGCCGGAAGCACAAGCCGCAGCCTTTTGCTGACATTGTTGAACAGAACCTACATTTAAATAGGAACAAGCTTCAATCGTTTTATTCACCGCTGTATCATAGGCATTACGTAGCGAGCGACAGTCCCCAGAATTAGAGTTAATATCTGAACATTCGTCATTTACATACTGATCAAGTGCTGTGTTTATGCAACTTTGTAGAGCCTCTCCGCTTGGGCGCGGCGTTCGTCTATTACAGTCATTTTGTGCTTGTGTCGTATAGCGCTGAGTAGCTCTGACACGACACTCTGCGCGACTTTCAGTCTGAGCCTTCACTGTCTCAATTTGAAAACTGACTAATATAAAACATACAAATGTAAAAAAGCTGGATACTGAAATCACTTTCATATCACTCTCCCCTTTTCATCTTATCATCGAGCAAAAAAGAGACCAAATTTGTCTCTGGTATACAGTTATTTTACGACTTAAAATGAGACGTTTTGAGGGAAAACCTGCGAGTTGTAGTTTTCTGGACGCGACCTCTGTCTTAAGACGACGCGGAACTGCACCTTAGACTTGAAGACCTAGTGCTGAACCACCGACAATAGATCCCTATGACAAAACTCCTTTTATCTTTGATGTTTATGAATCCTGTTGGAAATACCGCTGACTTTCAAAGTTTAAAATGTATTTTTACCGAACCTTTTGCGGTCACAACCTATAACTTTCAACAGCAGTCTCTGTTAACAGAAACACCTTCCTTAGGACGCAAGCCTCGGCAGCGTCTTTCGTCTGCCATTTCATTTCAAATTCGTAATACAGGGGCTTTCTCTTTAGTGGATGCGGATGGACGCGTTTTACAAGAGCTGATCCTCAATGGCAAAGGATCGGATGGCATGAGTGATCGCCTTTATCCTTACAAAGTCACCCGCTACTGGAGTCAAATACAACAGGTGGGCGGTTGCTTTTCAGATAAGATTCCCGCAATAGAGGCGGAACTCTAAATTTATCTCTGATTTAGATACAAATAAAAAAGGCAGCTTTGTGCTGCCTTTTTTATTGTTGTTAAACAGAATCTCAAATCAGAAGACTATTTTTTTTCTTCTACTGGAGTTCCTTTTACACGATTAGCTTGCTTCACAATGATGAAAAGCACAAAAGCGATGATCAAGAAATCAATCGTGTTTTGAATAAAGCTTCCGTAAGCCAATACGCCGACGCCTTCTTTTGTTGCCGCTTCAATTGATGGGTATTGTTCGCCATCCAAAGCAATGAACTGACCCGCTACGTTCACACCACGTAATAACAAACCGATTAATGGCATGATGATATCGTTTACCATTGAGTTTACGATTTTACCGAAAGCTCCACCGATGATAACACCAACTGCTAGATCTAGTACGTTACCTTTAGCAATAAATGTTTTAAATTCTCCTAACATTTTGTTCTCCTTATTTTTAATTTTTTAAATTTTAGTATTTTGCAACTAGTGCAGTTGTCCATGTTGACGACATTTTTTTCAATGGCGACAAAGTGGACTCATTGTAGTTCACCAAATATGCTGTTTTTAACGAGAACATCTCTGAAATCATAACTGAAATAGAGGCCTCTGCGTTGTAAAGATCAGCATTTGATGTTTTCAAATTAGGTAAGTACTCAAACCACAACTTAGCTTGTGTTGTCGCCGTCACTTTAAAATCGGATTGGGTATAGATACGTGCGTAGTTGATATAACTTTCGCCTGTAGCATCATACAATTTTGTATAACGATAACCGAGCTCACCAAACCAATCGAAGTTCTCAGATTTAGTGAAAATATATTTCACACCCACATCGCTGGAGTCTCTTTGAATGAAAATTCCATTGTAGGGGTCATGTTCCGCTTTGTGTTGTACGAAACCACTGAAAAGATCTTTCGTGAAGATTTTTTCGTAGCGCAAACCCGCTTCCCATGAGTTGTTTTGTTCTGTTCCACCAGAAGTGCTGCGCATGTACTTACCGAAAATACGCGCCAAATCTGTTTCAGATAAAGTGTACACGTTCGCTGTTTTCGCACCGTATGTTTCCGTGCTGGTATTACCACTCACGACTACCGAGCTGGCCTCAGTTTCACCTTTCCATTTATGTGCCTTTTCAGGAGCATCTACCTGCGCCACCTGAGCTTGAGCCACTGTTATTCCCATACTTAAGACCAATAGAGCTAGCAACTTCATCAACAATCCTTTCTTTGTAAACATATGAAATGATTCAGTTAGATCCCGACAGGTTCAAGGTTTAATTCTTTAGTCCTAATGCTTCGCAGTAAGAATTGTGCATCTGCCGACTTAACGTAAGTTAGCGGCATGAAATCTGTCGCTGGTGAAAATACTGACCTGTACATCAATGGATCACAGGTGCATGTGCAAACTGAAGATTGGGGCCCTGAAAAGAGGCAGCTCATCAGCCGTGTTTTTAAGAATGGACGCGTCCACAAAACCTTTAAATTAGCTTACGAAAAAATCACCAATTACCAAACGGACTCCCAAAGAAAAAAAGCCCTCATGCAGCTACATCAGACAGTGATTGATTGGGCTTACAAACAAATGTAGCGGATTGTCCCTGATTTAATGCAAATCTAGCCTACACGAGTGAACAAAAAAACTTCACACTAGTCATGTGATAGACTTCAAGCATGTGTACAAAACCTATGGGTCAGACCGACACAGTCTGCGTGATATTAATTTCAGCATTCAAAAGGGCGAATTCGTATTTCTGATCGGTCCTAGCGGAGCCGGAAAGACCAGCCTCTTTAAGCTCATTTCAGCCTACGAACCTCTCAGTTCAGGTGAGGTCAGTGTGATGGGACACAACCTTGCCCAAGTGAAACGCGGCCAGATTCCTTTTTTACGCCGTAAGATCGGCTTCGTATTACAGAACTACAAACTTCTGAAAACAAAAACAGTTTTTCAAAATGTCGAGCTGCCCTTAATTATTCTAGGTGTTGATAAAGCCACTCGCGAAAAAAAGGTGCAAGATCTTTTACAACGTGTGGGACTCGAAAGTGTACAACATCAATACCCTGACTTTCTTTCTGGCGGAGAACAACAGCGTGTGGCCATCGCGCGCGCCCTCGTACACGATCCCATGATCGTCATCGCCGATGAACCCACAGGCAATTTAGATCCTGACTTGAGCAACGTGATTATGAAGCTCTTTTTTGATTTTTCAAAAAATGGGGCTACCTTCATCATCGCCACCCATGATTATCGCCTGATTAATCACAGTGGTTGTCGTGTGTTGAAATTAGATAAAGGCCAACTTGTCGGAGACGTGCTTCTATGACCGCTACGACTATGAAAACGACGACGATGAAAGCCACTCTGTTTTTTGTGATCAGCTTATCTTTGCTGCTTTTAATTTCTGGGCTACTTTTCTATAAGAACCTCACAGGCGTTCTGACCGCATGGCAACAGGCCAATAAAATGGTGATGTACCTACAAACTCACGTCAGTGCTGAACAAAAAAGTCAGCTTTCTGATTTTTTAAAATCCCAACCTCACGTCAAATCAGTTGAGGTGATAGATCGCGTCGCTGCGGCAAAAACATTTCAAAGTTCATTAAAGGACTTCTCGGCAGGACTGCTTGCGGATGATGAGCTTTTAGATCTTGTTCCTGAAAGTATCGAAGTCGACATAGATGCTGATCTTTCCTTAAATGATCGTGAAGCAGCTTTTGAAGCCATTCGAAAAGCAGTTATGCAAGAGCCTCGTTTTAGTATACAAAAAAATCATCTGGTCGAAGAGGTTCACTTCGGCGCAGCGAATATGAAAAAGTTCGCCCGCTTAGATCAAATATTAAGAATGTCTGGATTGTTTTCTTTTGTGGTTATTCTACTTAGCATCAGCTATTTAATTTCATTAATGCTTAAAATCTATATCGAAGATTCTAAGTCAGAAATTGAAATCTACAGTTTACTTGGGGCCACACGGTGGACTATCTATCGTCAATTCCTACAGGATATTTTTGTTTTTATTTCCATCAGCCTATTTACAGCCTTTATTTTGAGCTTAGGCCTTTTTATCTTTTGTAAAGACCAACTGGCAAAATCAGATCTATCACCTCTTTTAGTTGATAGCCTACGCTTCTTATCTTTTGCCGAATCTGCATCTTTAACCGCGATCTTATTTTTATTTATTTTCGCTCATATCTATTTCACCGTACAAAAATCGGTAGATCGACACAATCAACTAACGAATGAATAACTTGATCGTAGCTTTTTCTATTTTGATGTTTTCTGTATCGGCATGGTCTGTTGCCGAAGAAGATGTGATTTATTTAAAAGGTATTGAATCCCAAATCAGTCAAACACTTGAAAACAAGGCTCAACTTGCAATTGAAATTGAAGAGCTTAAATCTCGTATTACCGATATAGAAAAAAAACTCAATCGTCGTAAAATTCTAATCTCCCAACGCATTCGAGCTTCGCAGTCCTTACAAAGATCAGAATGGGCTGAGTTTTTGCTCGATCCTGATTTTAACCGTGTAGAACGTAATCTGCGTATTTTAAAAAAGCTCAGCGAATATGATTCTAAAATTTTTAGTGAGTACCATCGAACACTCAGTATTTTGAAAATGTCGAAAAAGAATTTGCAAGATACAGAAGATCAGTTCAGCAGCAGTATAGAACAACTTCAAAAACAGCAGGATGAATTTTTCACTTTAGAACAAATTCGTATCGAATCTTTGCAAAGATCAAAGACAGAATCTTTACTTCTACATAAAGGCAAATTGACTCGACCTTTAGAGGGATATCTGAAAGTCGACTATGGTGCTACCAGTGATCCTACAAATTTATATTATACATTCAGTCGTGGAGTTGTTTATAACAGCGCACGCAATCAAGCTGTGCGCGCAATCGGTCTAGGAAAAGTAATTTTTAGTGACGTACTTCCCCACTGGGGCAAAACTTTAATAGTACAGCATGACGATAACTACTATTCGGTTTACTCGGCCGTTGCCGACATCAAAAAATCAGTAGGTGATTCCGTAGCACAGGGCGAAGCCATCGCCAAAGCCGCTCGCACAGAGTTCTACTTCGAGTTGAGGCATTTTGATAATCCGATCAACCCGAGTGGATGGTTCACTGAACGTAAAAAATAAAATTAATGGAGACTCGCGTGAACAAAAAACCCGCAAACAAAAAATATCTTCGTCACACTCTTTTATTTGTTCTTGTTGCCGTTGTCTTTCTTGGGGGAAAACCAGTTTGGACAATGGCTGAAGATCGCTATGCTGAACTTCAAAACTTCAGCCGTATTTTAGCTTTAATCCAACAGTACTACGTTGATGAAGTCGATACTAAAAAATTAGTCACGGGTGCCATCAAGGGAATGTTACGTGAGCTTGATCCCCATACAAGCTATATGCCACCAGATGCCTACAAAGACTTTGAATCTGAAACAGCTGGTGAATTCGGTGGGATCGGTATTGAAATCTCAATTCAAAATAACGTATTAACTATTATTTCTCCTATTGAAGACACTCCGGCATGGAATGCAGGTATTAAACCCGGCGATAAAATCGTGGCGATCAATGGTCAATCCACTAAAGGCTACAGCTTAGTTGAGGCCTCTTCTGCACTTAAAGGAAAGAATGGTGAAAAGATCACTTTGTCTATCGTGCGTGATAATTTAGACAAACCGATGGATATCGTGATCACCCGCGGCCGCGTGAAAATCCGCTCGGTTAAATCAACTGATTTAGGCCATGGTTATTTGTATGTGAAGATCACGAGCTTTATTGAAAATACCTCAAGTGACTTACAAAAAACTCTAACGGATTACAAAAAGAAGAACAAAAATATCCAAGGGATCTTATTGGATCTACGACGCAATCCGGGTGGACTTTTAGATCAGGCCGTAAAAGTCAGCGATTTATTCTTAAACGAAGGTGTAATCGTCAGCACAATCGGACGTGATCCGAAAAATAAAGAAGTGGTCAGTGCCAGTAAGAATGCTCCGTTTGCTGATGTGCCTATCGTAATTTTGATGAATGGTTACTCGGCCAGCGCCAGTGAGATCGTAGCCGGAGCACTACAGGACAACAAACGTGCTGTGGTGGTGGGTGAACGCAGTTTCGGCAAAGGCTCTGTGCAGTCGGCTATCCGCTTAAGTGATGGCAGCGGTTTGAAGTTAACAGTTGCACGCTATTACACCCCAAGCGGTGTTTCCATCCAATCAGAAGGCATCACACCGGATATTGAAATTCAAGATGTGGATGCAGAACTTTTCGCTAAATCTATTCGTACAGGCTCCGTATCGCGTGAACGTGATATCAGTGGTCACTTAAAAGGTGAAAAAGAAAAACAGGATGAACAGTCTGGTGGTTCATCTGGCAGTTCTGCTGTGGCATGGTGGCAAGAAATTGGTGGGAAGAAAGAATCTGACTTAACTGAAAAAGAAAAATTATTTAAGTCGGACTATCAGGCCTTCCAAGCCTTCTCGTATTTACAGGCTTGGAAAACCATCAAGGATCTGAAGACCAATTAGTTTTGGTCTTCTTTTAGGTCTTTAGCGTCTACTTCTTTAACTTTAGTTTTATCAGTTAAGAACTTAACCACTTTTTCTTCAGTGATCATGTAGCTCAGACGGCTCATTTGTTCTGGCTTAGAATACCACTCACGGATACGATCAAGTTCGATTCCTGTTTGTTTTGCGTACTCGTCGAAGCGCGCTTCGATGTCTTCACGTTTGCAAAGTAAATCGTTATCCGCAGCTAATTTGTCGATCAAGAAGCTAGATTGGATCATTTCGTTTGCTGTTTTAGCAAAATCAGAATCCCATTTAGCTACGTAGCTTTCGAATTCAGCTTGTTGCATACCTTGATCAG
Source organism: Pseudobdellovibrio exovorus JSS (assembly GCF_000348725.1). NCBI lineage: Bacteria > Pseudomonadati > Bdellovibrionota > Bdellovibrionia > Bdellovibrionales > Pseudobdellovibrionaceae > Pseudobdellovibrio > Pseudobdellovibrio exovorus. The sequence continues at coordinate 189,350 of NC_020813.1, read as the reverse complement.
ACATACGTTTTTTGAAGTCTTCAATCAACGCTGCTTTTTGGTCTTTCATCAATGATGCTGGAACATCAACTGGATTAGCTTCCACTAATTTTTTCAACAATCTATTTTTGAAACCATCTTCGATGCGTTTCTTTTCAGATTGTTCAATGTCTGTTTCGATTGTTTTGATGAATTCAGCTTTAGTTTGGTTTGAACCGATTTCTTTTAACAATTCGTCAGTGATTTCTGGAACCACTTTCTTTTTCAAACCTTTTAAAGTCACTTTGAACTCAACTGGTTTACCAGCTAATTCAGCCGAATGATACGGAGACGGGAAAGTTAAATTGATCGAGCGAGTTTCGCCCACTTTCATTCCCACTACACCTTCTTCATAACCTTCGATAAACTGTTTAGAACCTAGTTCTAACTGTTGATCACGACCAGCGCCGTTTTCTAAAGCTTTACCATCAACAAAACCATCGAAGTCGATAACGGCAATATCACCCATCGCAGCTGCACGTTGCTCAAGTACATCTTCAAAAGATGCTTTTGAATTACGAACATTATCTAAAACTTGATCTACGCGTTTTTGGTCTAAAACGAACTTTTCTTTTTCTACTTCTAAACCTTCCCATTTTTTCAACTGAACTTCTGGGCGGATATCAAAGATAGCTGTAAATGAAAAATCTTTGCTTTCTGCTGGATCTTCAAATTCAAATTCTGGGTAGTTGATTGGATCCACGTTTTGCTCTTTTAAAGCTTGTGGGTAGTGTGACGAAATTAAATCCTGAGCCACATCACCTTGAACGCGATCTTTGTACATAGTTTTGATTGTTGCGATCGGAGCTTTACCTTTACGGAAACCTTTGATTTCAACTTGTCTTTGAATATCGGAATAAACCTTGTTAAATGCTGACGCCACCACCTCGGCAGGGATTTCAACATTAAGTTTTCTTTGTAGACCTTCGGTTACTTGAATTTGAGCTTTCACAGTCTCTCCTTATCGTGCTATTTTAACAAAGAGGCAAATTAGAGGAAAAATTAGGCAAAGGCAATGGTAAAAAGAGCGCATTTGGTGACAGGCAAAGGAGGGGTCGGAAAATCACTATTTTCTGCCGCTTTAGCTTATCATTTCAGCAAGAAAAACACCTCGGTTCTGCTGACAGAACTAACTGAGCATTCTTTCTACAAAGACTTCCTGAGTTTACCGGAAATTTCTTACAAACCCCGCCCTTGGAAAAAGCCCCATTTAGACATCAGCCAATGGCGTCCCGAAGACACTTTACGTGAATATGCCTTACACCTACTGAAGATCGAAAGCCTGTATAAACTCTTTTTTGAAAACCCTGTTTCAAAAAGTCTGATCCAAGTGGCTCCGGGTTTACAAGAGCTAGCTATTTTAGGAAAACTCACCTCGTCCCCTCGCCAACATGGGCCGGCAATGAACTATGACGAAATTGTAGTGGATGCCCATGCCAGCGGGCACTTTCTAAGTCTACTGCGAGCTCCGTCCGCTATGAACGAAGCTATTCCTTTCGGCCCGATGGGTGAACAATCTAAAAATATAGATAAGTATTTACACAACCCAGAGTTCACCCATATTCATCTTGTCACTTTGCCAGAAGAACTGCCGATCACCGAAAGCATTGAGCTACATCAACAGCTTAAAAAAGAATTTGGGCTGAACGCGCGTATGTACCTCAATAAAGTTTGGAATCTTTCAGAAAGCGAGCTTTCTAAATTTTCCGCAGAGGCCCAAGAGACTTTAGAAAACATCATCACGCAAGAAGCATGGGCTCGCAAAGAACTGCAAAAAGCTAAGATCAGTTTTACAGAGCTTCCGTTGATTCCTGAGTTAAATTCAGAAGTGCTAATACAGGCACTGTCCGAACACATCGAGGTTTCAACATGATGCAATTACGACCGCAAACAAAAACTCTGATCTGTATTGGTTCTGGTGGAGTCGGAAAAACCACGATGTCTGCGGCTTTGGCCACAGGCCTTGCTTTCGAAGGTAAAAAGATATTGGTCTTGACCATTGACCCTTCGCAAAGGCTGGCACAGGCGCTCGGAATACGCACGGATGGTGAAATCGAGCAAGTGAAACTCCCTGCAAAAGCTAAAGGTGAACTGTGGTCTTGTGTGATCAACCACAAAAAAACTTTCGAATGGTTTTTAAAAAATGCCTCTGGCGAAGCCCACGAAAGTGTGGAAAAGATTCTGCAAAACCGCCTTTATCAACAGCTCTCGGGTAGATTGAGTGGCTCACAAGAGTTCACCTCTTTGATCAGCCTGTACCGCTTTGTTTCCTCTAAAGAATATGATCTGGTGATTTTAGATACACCTCCCTCGCAACACACGTGGAGCTTCTTAAAGGCCCCTGAAAAAATTTCGGCGCTGTTTAATGAAGGCGTTGCCAGTTGGTTTCGAAAAGCTGCTGACAATGACTCACGTGGAGTTTTCAAAAAATTGATGAATGTCGGAACGACTCAAGTAATAAAAGCCCTTGAAATGATGACTGGCTCTCAGTTTATGAAAGAGCTTTCGGCATTCTTTCAAGCTATCCAAAAGTGGCAAGGCCCTCTTGAGTCTTATATTATGAATTGCCATCGTCTATTGGTGTCACCCGACACAGAATTTATCATGGTGACGTCTTTGGATAGCTCTCGCCTAGTAGAGGCACAAAAACTCAGCCGTGAAATTCTAAAACAGGGCTATCGCCTGACAAGTGTGGTCATCAATCGCGTCCCTGTTTGGACACAAGAGACCTCAGCCATCACGTCAGATCATCTTAAAGAGATCGCAAAGTACTATGCTCAAATAGAACAGGATTTAACGGCTCATCTAGGGCAAATGAAGAAGAATCTTAAAGTTTATAAATGCCCTGAACGCTCGCTTAAAAGTGAAGATGTGGACGCTTTAAAACAAACCTACGACAGCCTGCAATCCCTTTAGTTAATAGTAACATTCATAGTGACGTTTCTGTGTACAAATCTGGCGACTTAAGACAGAATACATCGCATGCCAAGTCGTCTATTTAAACTTCTACTGATCTGCTCTGCATCCCTATTGCTGGTTTCGTCGTGCACGTCCACTTCTGAAGTATTCACTGTGCCGAACTCAGTATCGTCAGAAAGACGTCAAACTTTTGAAAATGCAGAAGCGCTGTTTGCCGCTCAAAATTATGAAACAGCCTTGCCTCTGTATATTCGCCTAAGCCAAAGCGCAGGAAATCGCTTTGATCCTATTAACGATGAGTCTTTGTGGCGCCTTGTTCAGATTTATGAAAAAAATGATGAGTCCGAAAAAGCCCTTTTAGCTTTGGATGAACTCAGCCAAAAAAGTTTTTCAATAGCTCAAGAAAAAATTCTATTGGCACAAATTAAGAATTTCACAAAAACGGGAAATCGCGCGCAGGCTCAAGAGTCTCTTGCTAAGTTCGATCGCCTTTATCGCCAGAATTACTTAAGCACCTCTGAGCTTTATGACTATCTAGAAGAATCTTTAGATCTCAATTACGACCGCAAAGCGATAGAAGAAGCTGTCTTTTTAGGTGATATCCAAAAATACTTTGTCTTCATCATGGAAGGCTCATCTTCACCTGAAAACGAAAAGGCCACTGAGCTTTTAATTCAGACCTATAACCGCTTTTTCCATTTACTGAAGACGGGCCTGCTATCTGCTGAGTTCAAACATCAATTGTCGATTGCACTGCTAGATCAATTGCGCCTATTTGATCGCTACAAACTGGATGGACTAAGCCAAAACCCTAAAACAATTTTAAAATTTTCTGAATATTCTAATAAGCAAAAACAATTTTTAACTGAAAGCTTTTTCAAATGAATTTCGTTCACAATTCTCCTGCACAAAGTCATGTTCACGATCAAATCTGTGCCCACTATCCCGAGCTACAAAAATGGTTTAGCTCTTTGACGAGCAGCTTGAGCTATCCGATCTATTCCAGTTATGACATTCGTGATTCGGGGTATAAAATTGCCAACGTCGATGCCAATATCTATCCGGCAGGCTTCAACAATATTTGTCCTACGGACAAAGAAACCTCAGTTGATCTATTTAAAAAGTATATTCAAGTGCATTATCAATTTGATGTGAAAAAAATTCTATTGGTTACAGAAGAGCACACCAAAAATCCTTACTACCTAGAAAATGCAGGAACAATTGCTCAGCTTCTAACAGAGGCTGGCTATGACGTCCGCATGGCATTCCCTCGAGATTTACCGGAAACACTTACTCTTGAGTCTGTAACGGGTCGCAAATTACAAATTGGCAGCGGCTACGAAAATTCAGCATGGATTAAAGATTTTCAACCTGATTTAGTGATCAGCAACAATGACTTTTCTTTAGCTCTGGAAGAATGGGCGCAGCAATTGACTTTGCCGATGAATCCTCCACGTGAGCTGGGCTGGTATCAAAGAAAGAAGTCTCGCTATTTTAAGAACTACAATGCTCTTGCCGATGATTTCGCTAAAATTGTACAGGTCGATCCCTTCTTAATGCGTGTGGAAACAGAAGAGTTTCTGACGTTCGATATCAACAGCGATCAAAGCCGCGACCAGTTGGCTCAGCAAGTGGATCAGTTTTTGAAGAATCTAAAACAAAACTATCAGAAACAGGGCATCACCGATGAGCCTTTCTGTTTTGTTAAAAACAATGCGGGAACTTACGGCTTAGGCGTGATCAAGGTAAACTCTGCCAGTGAAATCAAAGAGTGGACTTACAACGCCCGCAAAAAAATGAAAGCGGCTAAAGGTGGTCGCAGTATCGAGCAAGTGATCATTCAAGAAGGCATTCCTTCTGTCGTGAAAGCGGATGAGGCCGCGGCTGAGCCTGTGATTTATATGATCGGCTGTGAATTAGCCGGTGGATTCTTAAGAACACACGCCGAAAAATCCTCTACGGAAAGTTTGAACTCCCCCGGTGCGGTCTATAAAAAGCTCTGTGTGACGGACCTGTACGATGATCGAGCCCGTTGCCCGCAAGAGAACGTCTATGGATGGTCGGCGAAGCTAGGGTTACTCGCCATTGGTCTGGAAGCGAAAGACATGAATATAGAATTTAGCAGATATACAAAAGCACGTTGTGGTAGCATATAAGCTCTGAACCTTTATTAAAAGAATAAGGAAGCTTTTATGCCATCGAATATCAAGGGTATCGTATTTTCATTACTTTGTTTCACTTTTGGATTGAGTTTGTTTTTCTCGATCTACCAATCGCCAGAAAGTCGCCGTGTGCCCGCTTCTGCACAGGGACCGATCTATCAATTGCAAAACATGAGCGCTGAAGAAATTCAAAGCCAGTTAAGATCTAAAATTCGCATTCGCCCAACAACGGCTGAAGGCATCAAGACCATCGCTTTTGCTGACGTGTCTTCTAATGTCTGCAAAACCTACTCAAATATCGAAATGGAATTTTACGCTGAAGGTGTGAGTGTGGCAGGTGAGCCCACAACAATGACAGTGACTGCCGGTTGTAACGGAGCTAGCGCGAATGTGGGTGAATTAGCTGCACTCAGCTTCCCAGTGACTCGCATCACTTCTGAAAAGCCAAGAAACAAGTCTTTCACTTTCAACGATCACAACGCCACTGTGAGCTTCACAAACGTGGCTGATCAATGGCCAACAACTTGGGTTTTAAAACAAATTCGCTTTCAAGGTGAACAAGGCACAGAAGCCAAAGCTGCTTCTTTCGGCCGTACACCAGCCTCTGCCACAACGGAAAATCCGATTATCTTGCAATTTTAAGGTAGGCCGTACCTTATCCGGAAATATAGACGACTTAAAAACAAAAAGACCGGTATCCCAAAGGATCCGGTCTTTTTTTATTCACACCACTTAGTTATTCAGTCAGCCCTTCAAGTTTAGATTCAGACGCCAGCTTCCGGGCTTTACTTTGCCCCACGCTGTGCGTCCGTAAACAGGGCCTGGCACCCTAGAACTGTTTGGCGATTTCTACGAATGTGCGCACCATCACGCCTGTTGCTCCTTTAGGTGAGCAGTAGTTCAAGCGGTTACCACAAGCCCAAGCTGTGCCTGCGATATCAAAGTGAGCCCAAGGAATTTCAGAGTCGACGAATTGTTCTAAGAAAGCCGCCGCTGTTGCAGAACCGGCTCCGGCTGCGCTTGAGATATTCGAAAGGTCAGCAAATGTACCTTTCATATCTTTTACGTGAGCATCAGTTAACGGCATATTCCAAACTAGCTCTCCAGAAACGTCCGCTGCTTTTTCAACTTTACCTTTTAAGCCAGAGTTACGAGTGAAGTAACCTGTGTGAACATTTCCTAAAGCCACAACCATCGCACCAGTCAAAGTCGCAGCATCAATGATCGCTGCTGGTTTTTGTTCTGAAGCGTAGCAAAGAGCATCTGAAAGAATCAAACGACCTTCAGCATCTGTGTTGTTCACTTCGAATGTTTTTCCGTTACGAGCCGTGTGCACATCACCTGGTTTTGTCGCGCGACCGCTTGGCATATTTTCTGTTGCTGGAACAAAAGCAATGGCATTGATTTTCAATTTCAATTGAGCAATCGCTAGCATTGTTCCGATCACAGCAGCACCGCCACCCATGTCGTACTTCATTTCTTCCATTTTAGCGCCTGGCTTTAAGCTGATACCACCCGTATCAAAAGTTAAACCTTTACCGACAAAGGCAATTGGTTTTCTTGATTTAGCAGCACCATTGTATTCCATCACGATAAAACGTGGCTCTTCATCAGAACCGCGAGCCACGCCTAATAGACCGCCCATTTTTTCTTTTTCGATACGTTTTTTATCCCAAGCGGTTACTTTCAAACCTGTGCCCTTAGCGGCTTTGATCGTCTCTTCCGCTAAAATTGTTGGCGTCATAAAGTTACCTGGCATATCACCTAGGCGTTTTGCGAAGTTCGTGCAAGCAGCCAATACTGTCCCTTGGCGGAACGCATTTTGTACGGCTTTATCTTTAGCCGCTGCGCTCACTAAATGAATTTCAGCCGTTACAGCTTTTTTGTCTCCTGATTTTAATTCGTCGAAGGCATAGGCTGCTAATTGCAAACCTTCTACAAATGCCTGAACGTAATCAGCTAACTCTTTTTTACTAGATGTTAAGCCGTCGATATGAACAAAAACTTCTGTCGATTTCAAAGATTTGATTTCTTTGCAAAGGCCAGCGCCCGCCTGACGAACGATTTCGTGAGTTAATTTGCTATCAGTACCTAACCCGATCGCAATCACATTGCGGTAACCTAAAAATCTGGCTTCACGGAAAGCTAAAACTTCACCGGCAGCACCGCTCACTAGCTTTTCTTCTAATGTCGTCTGCAATGCTTTTGCTGTTTCTGCATGAGTGATCTTTGCAGGCTTGTTTTTATCTGTGTTAGCCTTAGAAAAAACCACCAGAGTTTGCCCGCTGAGTGAGTTGATTTCTTTCGAATGTAAATGAATTTGTATAGCATTTGGTGCTTGTGACATTTAGGGTCTCCTTACTCCTATTTTCAAAAAAATCATTATGTCTCAAATTGAGAAAATGGTTAAGAACTATTCACTTCTCAACAAACTCGACTAGACTGGTCATCGCCAAATTGGGACACCCTGATTATTTTCAACTGATTTTCAGTGGAAACTTAAAGATCGAGGGCCATTGAGCCGAATTTGGATGAGGCGGTCCAACTCAAGCCTTGCTGAATTTGGATCGTACGAAAGATAACGTTTCAACCACTTATACAGGAGACTGCGTGCCACTACTACCTTACGTCATAGAACAAACATCCAAGGGAGAACGCTCTTACGACATCTACTCGCGACTTTTAAAAGATCGTATCGTGATTTTGGGCAGCGCTGTTACAGACGAAGTGGCAAATGCCATTGTCGCTCAATTCTTGTTTTTAGAGGTGGATAACCCTGAAAAAGACATTCACTTTTATATTAATTCTCCGGGTGGAAGCGTGTCTGCGGGAATGGCGATTTACGATATCATGCAATTCGTTAAATGCGACGTGGCGACTTACTGTATGGGTATGGCAGCCAGCATGGGTTCATTACTACTTACGGCTGGTGCTGCAGGTAAACGCTACACAATGCCGAATTCACGCATCATGATCCATCAACCTCTATTAGCTGGTGGTGGTCTTTCTGGTCAGGTCACTGACATTGAAATCCACGCTAAAGAGTTAATTAAAACGAAAGAAAAACTAACTCGTATTTATGAAAAACATACGGGTAAGGATTATAACACCCTTCACGCTGCTATGGAGCGTGATAACTTTATGGATGCGGAAACAGCGAAAAGTTTTGGTCTGCTAGATCACATCGTAACTTCGCGTAAAGCAGTTAAAAAAGGATAAGTGAAGATATGTCGACAAATAGTTTACGTTGTTCATTCTGCGGTAAAGGTCAAAAAGAAGTTAAAAAATTAATCGCTGGTCCGGGCGTGTACATCTGTGATGAGTGTATTGACCTGTGTATGGATATTATCGACGAGGAAAAAGACAAAGAAGTCGCTGTCAAAGGCACCTTCCGCGTTCCAAAGCCTCTCGAGATTAAATCATTCTTAGATGACTATGTTATCGGTCAGTTGCAAGCCAAAAAGACCATTGCGGTAGCGGTACATAACCACTACAAGCGTATCAATGCTCTTCAAGGTAAAAAGTCTGCTGATGTCGAGTTACAAAAATCAAACATCTTGTTAATCGGTCCTACTGGTTCCGGTAAAACATTGATTGCACAGACAATTGCTAAAATCCTTAACGTTCCATTTGCTATGGCAGATGCGACGACATTAACCGAAGCCGGTTATGTGGGTGAAGACGTGGAAAACGTCGTCTTAAATCTGTTGCAAGCAGCCGACTACGATATCGAAAAAACAAAACGTGGAATTATCTACGTGGACGAAATCGATAAAATTTCTCGTAAGTCTGAAAATCCATCTATCACTCGCGATGTCAGCGGTGAAGGTGTGCAGCAAGCTCTATTGAAAATCCTCGAGGGAACTGTGGCTAACTTACCGCCAAAAGGTGGTCGTAAGCATCCACAACAAGAGTTCATTCAAGTCGACACCACCAACATCTTGTTTGTCTGCGGTGGTGCTTTCGTAGGACTAGATAAAATTATCGAAAATCGTACTGTGAATAAGTCTATGGGTATCGGTGGCGACATTGTTTCTGCCAACGAGGCCGAACAAGGGGACTTACTCAGCAAAGTCGAGCCAGATGACTTAGCGAAGTTCGGTTTGATCCCAGAGTTCATTGGTCGTTTACCATGTATCGCGACTTTAGCTCCGTTAAACGAAGCTGCTTTACAAGATATCTTGGTGCGTCCTAAGAACGCTCTAGTAAAACAGTATCAAAAGCTGTTCTCGTTCGAAAACGTAGACTTAAAGTTCACCGATGCTGCGATTCAAGCCATCGCTCAAGAGGCCTTGAAACGTAAAACTGGTGCCCGCGGTCTTCGTGGCGTGATCGAATCTTCAATGTTAGATGTTATGTTCGACGTACCTGGTATGACGAATGTAAAAGAAGTTGTTGTGGATGAGCACGTGATCCGTGAAGGTCAACAGCCGAAGATGGTGTACTACACAGATGAAGAGATGAAAGCTCGCCAAGAAGCAGCTAATAAAAAGCAAAGCGAGTCTGCTTAGATCTTGTAGTTCAGACAAACTGGCTCAGATAAACTGAATCCTAAAACAAAATCAAAAAAGCCGTTTAGACTTTACAGCTAAGCGGCTTTTTTATTTTGAAGATTGTACCGTCGAAGTTTTCGGAGGAAAAGCTAGCAGCATCTGATGGATCTGAGCCGCCAGAAGATAATTTCCTAACTCGTTCAGATGTCCATCGCCCGCAATAACACCGCGCTCTTTCCACTCATGTATAGAGGACGTATCGTATATCTTTAGTTTGACTCCATGCTGACGCAGTTCTTGCGTCAGCGTTTCCGTCAGCTCGCGTGCGCCCCCAACGGGATAGAAATAAAAATCGTAACCTTGATTTTCATAGAACTTTTTGAGTTCCAATAGCAAGCGAACGAATTTCTTTTCATCTTCTACACCAAATTTTTTAGATTTTTCAAAGCCGATAAAATCTAAAAAAGCACTCTTAGCTAGAATTGAGTAAAAGAAGGCTTTATAGGGGTTGCTGGTGTCATGTCGACCTAGGTTAACAAGCTTACCCTCTTTATCAAAATCATAATCACTTTTGCGCAATGCCCATGAGCGACGTTCTTCGCGGTAACAATTCAGCGAACAAAATGTTCTTTCCAGATGGTCGTAAATAAAGCTGTAAATCACAACCCCACCTTGATCATTTATATCTTCAAGACGCTTTTTGTGAACAATATCATCTAAAGAATCGTTTAATCCACCTGCTGGAATCCCTAAGTTATATACATTGTATTCGGGATAGCGATGCTTCATAAAAGTCGGCATCGTGTAGGCATCATTAACCCCTGTACCAAAAGTAAAGGAGCACCCTACAAAAATCATGTTGGGTTTATATTTTGAAATTTCTTGATGGGGCAAGCGACGGCGCCCGCGATGGTCCATCCCATAATAAGCGTTATAGATGACGCGATTATGAGTCAGATTGATCATACGATTATGAATTTCACGGATATCTGGGAACTGCTCGAAACGGCGAGCCAAATCTGCCGCCCATATCGGTGTGGAGGTCTGTTTGTTATTTGGAAAATGACTGAGCTTATCCGCAATGTCTTCATTGGGCCGTTGAAAGTCAGCATACCTGCGCTGTACATCTTGCAAAACCGTTTTCGGCAAGCGCTCTTCTTTGGGAAAATTCGTATTCAAAGGGGCAATCTCTGCCTCTTTTGGGGAAATCCATCCCTGACGAGCGTTAAAGCGAAAAAACATCTCGGTCAAAACTAAACACGAAACGAACGCTACCACACTCAGTGTCAGGTTTGCGGCCATGCGCTTCATCGATTTAGTCCTTTTGCTCCACCGACAAGGGAAAATCCTCCAACTGGACCCCAAGAAATAGGAGCTGGCATAAGTCTTAAACTAAGATGAGTGAGACATTTTTTCATTATCACAAAAAGGTTAATATTTTTTTTCAAAAAATTCATTCTTTAAACTCTTTAAAATCGAGATCAGGACAAAATATGACTTATTTTTTATCACTTTTTCAACTCGATGTATTAGGCCTAGACCACTTCTAAATTATAGCAAGTATTACGAATTTTTACGTGATTTTAACCCTGAAAACTTTAAACTAAATCTAAGAATACGGTGTCTTATAGACGCCCGCCTCTGTAACCTTTGGAAGGAGTCCTGAACCATGAGCGACACTAAAACACAACAACTGCCCTTACTTCCTTTAAGAGATCTGATCATATTCCCACATATGATGATGCCTCTTTTCGTAGGTCGCGAAAAAAGTATCAACGCGCTTGAAGATGCCATGAGCAAACAGACAGACATCGTTCTGGCTGCGCAAAAAGATGCTAAAACCAATAACCCTGATGAAAAAGATATCTACGCAGTCGGCACAGTCGGCGCGATCATCCAATTGTTACGCTTGCCGGACGGCACAGTAAAAGTTTTGGTTGAAGGTAAACGCCGCGTGCGCATCAAAAACTTCGTGGCTAACGAAGGTCACTTTGTTGTGAACTGCGAACCGGTACCTGAAGATGTCTCTAACCCGACAGAGGCTTCGGCCTTAGTCCGCTCGGTTAAAGGCACTTTCGAAACTTATGTAAAATTGAACAAACGCATCCCTCCTGAAATTTTAATGCGCGTATCGAGCATCGAAAATCCAGGTGAATTGGCTGATATCATCGTGGCTCAGTTAAACCTGAAGCTAGAAGATAAACAGGCTGTTCTTGAAATCTTGGATCCGACAAAACGTCTTGAGCATTTGTTGAACTTGATGACAGGCGAAATCGAAATTCTAGAAGTAGAAAAGAAAATCCGCACTCGCGTTAAGAAACAGATGGAAAAGTCTCAGAAGGAATACTACCTGAATGAGCAAATGCAAGCCATCCAGAAAGAATTGGGCGAAAAAGACGACTACCAAGCTGAATTGGACGACTTAAGCCAAAAATGTAATGACAAGAAAATGCCGAAAGAGGCAAAAGACAAAGTTCATAAAGAGATCAAAAAATTAAAAATGATGTCTCCGATGAGCGCCGAAGCCACTGTGGTGCGTAACTACATTGACTGGGTTCTTTCGTTGCCATGGCAGGAGTACTCAGAAGATCGCCATGATGTGAAAAATGCAAAACGCATCTTGGATGAAGATCACTGGGGATTAGAGAAAGTAAAAGAGCGTATCTTGGAATACCTTGCCGTTCTTTCACTTTCTAAAAACATGAAAGGTTCGATCATCTGTTTGGCGGGACCTCCAGGTGTGGGTAAAACATCTTTGGCTCGCTCTATCGCTGAATCTCTGAACAGACCATTCGCTCGTATCGCTTTAGGCGGTGTGCGTGATGAAGCTGAGATTCGTGGTCATAGAAAAACATACGTAGGCGCGATGCCAGGTAAAATCCTGCAAGCACTACGTAAAGTCGACAAAGGTAATCCGGTTCTGTTGTTGGACGAAATCGATAAGATGGCCAATGACTTCCGCGGTGACCCAGCGTCAGCGATGTTAGAGGTTTTGGACCCTGAACAAAACATGAACTTCGCCGATCACTATCTTGAGTTAGAATATGACTTATCTAAAGTGATGTTCGTTGCTACAGCGAATAACTTGGGAACAGTTCCAAGACCACTTTTAGATCGTATGGAAGTGATCTACTTAGATGGTTACATCGAGCAAGAGAAGTTCCATATAGCTAAGAACTACTTAGTTCCTAAACAAATCGAAGCTCACGGTCTAAAAGACTTCAAAGTTTCTATTCAGGACAAAGCTGTTCGTGATGTGATCCGCTACTACACTCGCGAAGCGGGTGTGCGTAACTTAGAAAGACAATTTGCTAACGTATTCCGTAAGGTAGCGAAAGACATCGTGATGTCTCAGTCTATCGACGATTTCAGAAAAGATGCTGTGACTGAAAAAACTACGGCAACTAAGGGTAAAGCCGCTAAAGGTAAAAAAGCCGCTACTAAAAAAGCTTCTGAAGGTTACGTTGTAACACAAGAAAAAGTGATCGAGTTGATCGGTCCACATAAATACAAATTCGGTGAGATCGAAAAACAAAACGAAATCGGTCTTACAAACGGATTGGCATGGACAGAAGTTGGCGGAGACTTGCTGGCTGTTGAGGTCAGTGCAGTTCCGGGTAAAGGTAAATTCACCGTTACCGGCCAATTAGGCGATGTGATGAAAGAGTCTTGTGTGGCAGCTATGTCTTACGCTAGATCCCGTGGACCTCTTTTCAACTTAGATAAAGAGTTCTATGAAAACATCGACATCCACATCCATTTCCCAGATGGAGCGACTCCGAAAGACGGTCCTTCTGCTGGTATCGCCTTAACGACTTCGATCGTATCTGCGATGATGAAGATTCCGGTAAAACGTACTGTGGCGATGACAGGTGAGGTTTCACTTCGCGGTAAAGTGTTACCAATCGGTGGCTTAAAAGAGAAAATCTTAGCGGCTCATCGTGGTGGCATCAAAACTGTGATCATTCCGAAAGAGAATGAAAAAGATTTGAAAGACATCCCGAAAGAAGTTGTTAAAGAACTTAAGGTTATCTTGGTAGACCACGTAGATCAGGTTTTGATCAACGCTTTGGATATCAAAGGCCCGAAAGATCTTTTCAAAGCTCAAAGTGGACGCGAGTTAGGTATCAAGGCTCACTACACAGGCCAACAAGACCACGCTCACTGATAAAAACAGTCAAAATGATCGAAAAAGGCGCTATTTGCACAAAATAGCGCCTTTTTTATTGCCCAAAGACATTTGCCTTATTTTTGTGCTCCATATAAAAAATTCTTACATGAGTCTGAAGCTTCCAAAAAACCTAATGATTTCAATGCCTAAATAGGCCTCTGAATTTTAAGCGATTTGCTTTGCTTCGTTTTCTACATGGTTTGTTGACCATACATTTCAGAATCTGTACAACGGCCTTCTTTCGAGGTGCTTAAATGTCAAACCAAGCCGAACGCTTACATGAGATAGGAAAGTTATACTGTGATCGTGGTGATTACAGCTTAGCTTTGCCGAATCTACAGGAAGCCGCAGCCCTAATGTTGGCTGAAAAAAAATTCGATGGGTTCCTGAAGGCCACGCAAATGGTCCTCAGAATTCACGCTGAACGCGAAGAACATGAAGAGATCAATAAAATCAAAGAATCCCTGCATGATCTTGTTATTCGCGAAGGCCTAGAACTTAACGCTAAAACTTACTACATCTTGGGAACCTGTGCCGTTTACAAGGGACAAGCAGACAGCGCTGAGGCCTATTTCAAAAAATCTTTAGAGATCTCGTTAAAAGACGATCACAAAGAAAATATCTGTCATGCGATTTTAGGTCTTTCTATCGCTTATCGTATGCAACAAAAGTACGAACTCGCTTTAAAAGAGATCTACAATCTGAATATTTTCTTACAGGTTTTAGATATTCCTGAATTGCGTATCGCTTCTGCCAATTCGAATGCTCGCATCTTGATGGATCTTAAAAAATTCGAGCAGGCCCTTGATGTTCTTTGGGGCGCTTATGAAGAAGTTAAAACTATCAAAAATCTAGGTATCTCTATCTATTTGATGGCCAACATCGGTATCGTGTTATTTGAATTAGGTCAAAAAGATGCGGCGAAGATTTACTTGAACCTAGCAGCGAAATCGATTGATCCTTCTTCAAATAATTTCCTTTTGAAAAATGTTAAAAACTATTTAGAACAGTTAGACAACAATGGCGGTTCAGATACAGATCTAGTTTTTGATTTAGAAAATCACGCCATCATTGAAAGATCTTTGGGTAAAATTGACTTTAAAAATCAATTCATCCTCTTAGACTTATTGAAGCTGTTCATCAGCAACAAGGGTCAGATCTTCTCAAAAGAATACCTTGTCGAGCACGTCTGGAAACAGGATTACAACCCTGATGTTCATGACAACAAAATCTATGTGACGATCAAACGCCTACGCAAAATGATCGAACCAGATTACGACAAACCTAAATATATTTTCAGAGCGAAAAATGGTTATTACTTAAATAAAAGTGCCAAAGTTGAGTTGAGCGAATCTAGAGCTGAGGGGGCTTTATAATGAAATTATCTGGAAAGTTTTCTATGAAAAAAATGACAATGTGGATTTCAATAGTGTTTATGACTTCATTGTGGAGTGCTTCTGCAAGTGCGCAATGTGATAATTCAAACGTTCTTAAAGGTGGCGTTGATATTCTACCATGGTCTGTGGTTCAACCGTTCCCATGGGATAATATTGCAGGTTACTGGCAATTAGGTGACAGCAGCGTATTCATCAAAGCTCGCGTGCTGAGCTCTACGAATAAACGCAAAATTTTACAGTTATCTATTCATGCAGAGGGTATCTGCTCGAAGGCATCGGCTCGCGGTACGGGTTATGTGGACGTAACTGAAAAGAACGTAGTTCGTGCCCTTATTTCTGACCATATGTACAAGTATCAGTTCAAAATGGGTCTATTTGATGCCCGTGATATCCAAGACACCTTGGCTCTATCGTGTAAGCAAAACATCGTGGCTGTATCCGTACAAATGCTGGGCTTTACTGAAGGAGCTCGCACAAACGGAGCTCCATTAGACATCGGAATGAAAGAAACACAGAACCTTGTGTTGAAAAAAGTTGCATCTGATGCTGAAGGACTCTGCAAAAAGTAGAGTCCTTCAAAAAAGACTTGTGTCTTCAAGAAGAGAAGATTATAAAAATCTTCTCTTTCGGTTGTAAAACCGTTTCAGGGAGTTAGCTCAGTTGGTAGAGCGCCACCCTTACAAGGTGGATGTCATCGGTTCGAACCCGGTACTCCCTACCATTTTTTCCTATCTATTGATCAATATTTAAGCTCTTTTGTCTCTAAGTAATTTTGAATCTCGTTTTCGAAGTGGTTGATGTACCAACCCATGTAGTTCACTTCTGGAGCTGATCCATTTTTCTTTAAAAAATAATAGGCCCGTTGGTATTCATCACCCACATTATACAGGGTTGTTGTCAGACCTGCATTCTGACTGATGTCGATCTGACCCACCGACTTATACACTTGAATGGATACGTACGCCATCGCCGCAATGTAAGCGAGCATTTCTTTATTTCTAAAAACAATTTTGAAAGGTTCTTTCATATCGGTCAGCGAATAAGTTTTATAGTTGTAACCTAGCGGCGCTGTTTTTTCAGCGACGATATCAGAAACACTCCACAATAAGAACGGCTGCACTTGGCCCAGTCCAAAGGTGCCTTTGCCTTTATTCGAGATCTGATAAAACCACCATATAAAATCACGATTGCTACCATTCGCTAAATAGCTAGAGCGATGAAGTAAGCACCGCCATTTCCAGTAATTCAACGTCTGCAAATTCATGCAACCCTGTGTTTGTGGATCATCTACAATCATCTGCATTCGCGACGACATCACACGAAAATCTTTTTCTGTGAACATCTTAGCAAAGCTATCCTGTATCGTTTTGTCGATGGCACCATTGAACGAATTTTCACCGATGATTGGTCCCAAAATATGAAGTGGATGAATTTGAAAAGCTTCCGCTAATTTTACAGCTTCAGCCAATAAGCCCTGTTCATTAAGTGCATCTAAAATTTGTGGGATCTTAGATTTTCCCAACGCCAAGGCAAACTCAGTCTCTTTTGCTAGGCTCAGAAGTGCTGGTAAATCCCCAGTGACCGCAGCGCGAGCTTGCGCCAGCCTAGGAATCGCCGGAATTGCAGCTTGCAGACCATTCCCTTTTGCAGCGACACGTAGCGATCCTGAGGTGCCCTGCTGGGAATTAGAGTGGAAGGCCTGATTCAAATCATCATAAACAGATAACGAACTGGCGAAGACAGGTGTGGCCATCAGAACCAAAGCCACAGATTGCAGAATAAAGTGATAAGCCTGTTTTACTCGAATGTGCATACGGGCAATGAAAGCGAAGAGTGTGCCAGTTCAAATCGCACTCAGTGCTTTGTGAGCCCATAAGTCGGCCCAGAAGTGACTAAAAGTCCTACACCCTGTTACAGAGCTATCAGTTACTGATTCTTTTTAATTTCCTCAAGTAACTCTTTCCCCTGTGTTTGTGGCAAGAGGTTTTCATCAGTTAGCACCGCAGCTCTTCCTAATAGATGCGAGGCAATCGGAGTCGAAAGCCAAAGAAGCAATATCGTTAATATTGCTTTAAAAGATTCTGCCCAAGTCACGGTATGAATAATTACAGCACAAAAAATTAAAGTGAGTCCCAACGTAGACGCTTTAGAAACTGCCGCCATCCGAGTTAACGCATCTTGAAATCGCAAAGCTCCGAGTGCTGCTAAAAGTACAAAGCCCACGCCCATTAGTAAAAATAAAGCTACAAGTATGTCCTGTATCATTCTGCCTCCCGTGATTCTGTATAACGGGCAAAACCTATCGTTCCAACAAAGGCCACCACACTGAGCAACAGGCCAACATCTAACATAATAGATGTATCGAGCCACAGAAAGGCTATGGCCATCAAGCCAATCGCAATAGAAGCAAAAAGATCAAAGATCACGATACGATCAACTGTACTCGGGCCTTGCCAAAGACGAATAATAGCAAACAGCAACGCCATCATCATCACTACGAAAGCAATTACAAACACCGCGTTTAGCATCCGACCTCCATCAATTTTCTTTCAAAGCCACTTTTAATTTGAGCGACGACAACTTCAGGACTGGTCGTATGAGTGACATGCACATACAAATGTTTTCGATCCGAGCTGATGTCTAAGCTGAGTGTTCCCGGCGTTAGTGTGATCATTGAACTTAACAATAGAAGTCCACGCTCTGTTTTTATATCCAGTGGAACTTTGATAATAGCCGGATGAATATACTTTGGTTTTTTAAAAACCAGCTTTGCGATTTGGACGTTCGCAACAAAAACTTCTTTTAAAAAGTATCCTATTAATAAAACTATTCGCATGACTATCATTTAGAAACCTCTGTCAAAGTTTTAAGGTAGTTTTGCGTGTCCATCAGCTGAGCTGCCGCCAAGTCTGAGACATGAGTTAGAATAGCTGGATATAGTCCTAAACCCGCCGTCCATAATGTTAAAATCAAAATAGCGATTGTTGCCGTTAGTGGCACTTGAACAGGTCGATGTGACTTGTCGGCTACGTTCTCTGGACTTTCTTTTAAAAAAACTTTGTTCCATATTTTTAACATAGAATAAACTGTGAATAGTCCGACAAATAGGCCCACGCCTAAGCCCCAGTAAGCCCCAGCTTGAGCTGCCGAATAAAGAACAAAGAACTTCGCCCAGAACCCTGACAGTGGCGGCAAACCAGCCAAGGACATGGCCGATATAGCAAAAGCGGCTGCAAGCCATGGATTTGTTCGCATTAGCCCACCCAATGGTTTCAGCTCATCCGTTTGACGAATTTTAATAATTACACCCGATATTAAAAATAAATTCGTTTTAACCACCATATGATGTAACAAATAAAAAATCGTAGCAGAAATCGCCGCCGTCGTTCCAACAGCAAATCCTAAAGCCATATAACCCACTTGACTCACGATATGAAAAGAAAGAATGGCTCGCAAAGATTGATGTGTCGCTGCTCCATACACACCTAACAGCATAGTTAAATTAGCGACCACCATCATAATCACAGGAATCCAATCTGCCTGTAATGCTGATAGCGGCAAGAAGAAACGAGCCAAAGCGTAAATTCCCACCTTTGTTAACAGACCTGCAAATAACGAAACGCTGGAAATAGGACCAAAGGGATACGATGCTGGTAGCCAGTTAAATAATGGAAAAAATCCAGCTTTCATTGAAAAAGCAAATACCAAACAAAAGCCTGCAATCACAACCACCGATGAAGTTTGTGATACCTCTAAGGTCATAAGGTCAGCAAAATTCAAAGTCCCCGTCGAGCTATAGAGTAGTGCTAGTCCAAACAAAAATACGGAAGACCCCAGAATATTTAATATAATGTAGGAGATCAGTCCTTTGCGTCCTTCTTTTTTCTCTGAATCCGGCGCGCTGTCATCTAAAAAAGACCACGCAAATAAGACATAAGAGGAAAGAAGAAGCACTTCGAACCAAACAAACAAATTGAATAAATCATTTGTCGAAAAAGCGCCAAAGACTCCCGCTCCCAGCGTGAACCAACAGACATTGTGAGCCCAAAAATGGTTGGTAGATTCAGGTGATGATAAGGAATAAAGATGCACAACAAAAAACAATAAAGCACTAATCCAAATCATCAAGGCCGAGAAACTATCAATGTAGAAAGATATACCGAACGGAGCCGACCAACCACCTAAGGCTGTATGCAAAATTTGATCGCTACCAACCGTTAAATAAACCAACCAACTGGCTAAAAGTAGCTGCAAAAAACTTCCTAGCACCATCAGTTTGGGGCTAAGTCTTAAGCTGTGCACCAAGTAAGAAACGACTGCTAAACCGAGCGCCAATAAAACAGGATATGTTGCCATTAGCTCACACCCTTCTTTATAGTTTTCACTTCATCCAGCATCTGTAAATTCGATTTTTTCAGTGATGTTCTGACCAAAACAGCCAACAAAGCCATTGTTCCAAAGCTGATAACTATCGCCGTCAAAATCAACGCTTGAGGAACTGGATCCATTGCCACAGTTGGCAATACCATCTGCCCAGAGTTCATAATCGGAGCCGCTTTACTCTGTGAGTTTGAAGCCACAAAAATCGCAAGATTCACGGCATGCCCAATGAGGGTAACACCAATTAAAAAATCAAATAGTCGACGACGTAGCAGCAAGTAAGTTCCTGCCGCCGCAAGGACACCACAAGCTAAACTTAAAATACTAATCATGTGTCCTCCTTTAGTATCTCTGAAATGAAGACAGCCACTAATCCGGCCACCAATAAATAAACTCCTAAATCGAAAATTTGCGGAGTGCCTAACATTCCGATAACAGGAACCGTGACCCATTGGCCTTGAAAGACCTGTGCGCCAACCAATAGACTTATCACTCCACTGATTAAGGCTAAGAATAAGCCTATAAAGACAAAGCTCAAGGGATGTAAGCGGATCAATCGCAGTGTGGAATCAACTCCATAACAAAAAGCATGAGTCGCGAAAGTGGCTCCAGCAACTAAGCCACCAATAAATCCTCCGCCCGGCAACTGGTGCCCTCTCCAGAAAATAATGACCGAGCCCACGAGTAATACCGGAGTCAAAATCTTCATTCCTATTTGAAAAATGATAGATGGTCTCATCGAGTATTTCCTTTTTTTACAGACGATAATAATAAATAAATTCCCAGAGCTACAATTCCCAATACGGTTATTTCACCCAAAGTATCCAGTGCTCGATAGTCAACTAGGATCACATTCACTACATTTCGCCCGTGTGCTTCAACCCAACTGGTATTAGAAAAAAAGTCTTTTAATCGTGATGGTTGCGTTGTTAAAGAGGCAATACCTGTTGCAAGAGTAACGGCAATTCCAACAAGTACGCTGATCACAATTCCAAAATCCCGAACCACCATCGGTGCTGATTTCAATGGCCCTACACCCTTGATGGCGTATAATAAAACAAGAACACTTAATGTCTCGACCGAAAACTGTGTCATGGCCAGATCCGGCGCTCCAGCTAAAGCTAAAACAATCGCGAAAAGATAGCCCACGAGCCCTAGAAACAAAACAGAAAGAATTGGTTGGGACGTTCGCATAACAAAAAATGTTGCGATGATTTTTCCCAAGCAAAGCCACACAAATACATCATTCCATAGCTGAGTGTCTGGCCAAGTCACGGTCAACATTTGCATATCACCGATTAACCACAATACCCCGATAGAAAAAACTGCCATCACTGTGATGACGTAAACACCCAAAGTCCTTGGCTGCACAATGTTGCGCACCCACTTTGCAAAATCTAAGTGCGTGTACCAAATACGATCAAAAAGATCATCCCCTTGAGGCCAAGGTCCTCGATTTAAAACCGCGGACCATTCAGGAGTCCATTTTCTTAATAATGTAATGGCAATCAACGCAGCACCTACAGACATCAAAATATTTTTTACTGCCCAATCTGTCGTGCCCTCAACAATACCCATGGGCAAAGCGAGCCATGAAAATAAACTGAGTATCAATGGTGGTATCCACATCAAGGTCAGATTCTTACTTGATTCTGTCGGCGGATTCGACACTGTTCCCAAAAATGGGCGCACAGCCACCAACATACCAGCCTTACCTAAAACTAAAAAGCCCAAGGTCAATGCCAACTTCCACTCTATAGGCAGGTGAATCATGTTCTTTGCATG
The DNA here is from genome assembly GCF_000348725.1 of Pseudobdellovibrio exovorus JSS. Taxonomy (NCBI): domain Bacteria; kingdom Pseudomonadati; phylum Bdellovibrionota; class Bdellovibrionia; order Bdellovibrionales; family Pseudobdellovibrionaceae; genus Pseudobdellovibrio; species Pseudobdellovibrio exovorus. The sequence continues at coordinate 168,025 of NC_020813.1, read as the reverse complement.
ATAAGCCAAAGTTCCCGGAAGGCCTAAACTCGCTCCGGCCAAAATCAATCCGATACCAAAAACAAAAGGAGCCTTGTTGCGTAAGCCGCTCATCAAATCAATACGGCGAGTTCCCGCTAGCTGTTCAACAACTCCGCTGAACAAAAATAATCCCGCTTTATAAGTCGCGTGTGACACAACTAACGCAAATAAAGCCATAGATAAGTCATGTTCGGGCCACGCAATCATAGCCACCATCAGACCAAGATGAGCAATGGTTGTCCCTGCTAGCACTCCTTTTAAATCTAACTGCATCAAAGAAATAAAAATCCCCCAACCAAATGTCATGATTCCTAAAAAGAACAAAATCGAAGTCACAGGCTCTATAGTACTGAGCATAGGCCATAGGCGATATAACAGGTAAATACCCGCTTTGACCATAGTCGCCGAGTGCAAATAAGCACTGGCTGGAGTTGGAGCCGTCATTGCTCCGGTTAGCCAAAAATGAAAAGGGAATTGGGCAGATTTTGTAATTGCTCCAAGAATGATTAAACCCGCGATCCACTCTCCGTAAGGGTTCGCTGACAAATCTACGTTTAAAGCTGTCGAAATCGTCCATGCCCCTTCACTCACACCCAATAGAATAATCCCACCGAGTAGCGACAATCCCCCCATACCTGTCACCAAAAGACTGTGCTGGCCACCTCGACGGGCTTCGTAGACTTCACCTTTGAATGTGATCAGAAAAAATGAAAGGATGCTCGTCAGTTCCCACGCAATAAAAAGTAAGATCAAATTATCAAATGTGACGACGCCAGACATAGCCGCCGCGAAAGGCAATAGAACAGAGAAAAACTTAATTCTATAACTCAGATCTTTGAAATATCCCCACGCACTAATACTGACTAAAATTCCTATGCCCACAATCAAAGAAATAAAAAGCTGACTCCACGAATCCCATATAAAGTTATTCGATAAATCTGCAGTGGACCAAACAGGTAGAATCTGGGTTAAAGACGATGTGTTCATAGCACTCTCATTTTTTCTTCCGAATGTACTGTATAATAAAAAACAGGACGACAGCTAGGGTTGCTGCAAATCTGACTGGATAGGAAGGCCATTTTAAAATCGGGCTTTGTTCAGCCAATGCTGAAACAGATGAAAATAGCATCAATGACAAACAAATAGACTGCGGACAAGCCAACCCGTCTGAACTTTCTCGATCCTGAACATTTATATTACTGATTTTAGATGCTCTATTGAACACACAAAAGAGAGCCTTAAGAGACATGATGCCTTCCTTCTTGTAGAAGTTGGAAAGGCGCCCCTGCCATTCAATACCTTTTGTCACATTCGTATAACGTGGCAAAACCCTTAAAAATGATTGCGTTCATTATACAAAAACTATTGAGACTTGCCAACCGAATCCCATCATTGAAAGCCTTTAAGAGGTGTGCTTTTTACAAGGCCTGTCTAAAACCAGTTCACCTATAAACCCCTGAGATCTGTTTTAACTCGAATTGAGGCTCATATCTATTGGCGGGTGATTTGCTACGTCAGCTATCTGCTTATTAGAAACTAAAGATTCTGTACGTGTGCGAGGAGACCATAATGAAGACCACTCTTATTGTTGCTTTGACAACTTTATTGGGATTAGCCAGTTGGGTGAATGCGGCCAATCTTCGATATTCTCAGGTGTCATGCAATATCAATCGCTCGCAATTGACGATCAATGTGGCTCAAAACAAAGTCTTATTAGATGGGAAAAAATTGGCCAATGTCACACGTATTAAAGCGAATAATACGACTCTGACTTTGACGCTAGATAATCCTCAAGTGCAGGATATTCACACTGTACAAGTTAAAATTCCGAACACCATCAAGTATGGTGAAATCGATAGACTTATGGTGATTCAAACAGACTATATGGACTTTGCACAGGCGTCTTCTTATGACTGTGTCGTCACAGAATAACAACGGATGCTGATGTGATGAGTTTTCGTCTTATTGTTTTTTTAATCTTTACGTCAACCGCACTTATGAGTACAGGGGCTCAGGCGCAACAGTGTCCGACAACAGATTCTGCACTCCCTCCACTTTTTACTGTTTTAGAAAATACGGCTGAACGAATCACTGTGGACCTCGGAGACTTTGAAAAAGCTTTCGGAGACGCCGCTGGCGGATATAAATATAAAGTTATCTTTCGTGGCTCAAAAGAAAATCGCAATACCGCAGACGAGTTGATTGCAACTGGTCAGGTGGGACCAGCCCAAACACGTTTGACCATTCCCGTTCATAAAACGGGAACCTATCTTTTCAGTATTTTTGAAAAGGAAAACAGTCCTGTTTGGACACAGAAAGTCTTTTCAATTTCCAACAACGAAATTTTCTTAAGTGAATCTGACAAAGAAGCATTAGCCCGTAAGTATGCTCCGGTTGTGAATTTTCATAATGATGAACGTTATTTTCCAGTTTCACTCGAGTATCTAACGAACCAAGTAGAGCCCGATCCGGCCTTGGCTGAAGAGCCGTTTCGTCTAGTCGCGAAAAAAAGTGGCTCTTTCTTTTCTTTATTTAAATCCGCTCATCTTGATATCAGCTTTAAGTTCAAAGACCTTTTAAGTATTCTTCCTTTCTATGGACACTCGAATGCGGTGTTAAAATCTGGTCTTTCGCGTGCGGCTAATACCGCATTGAAACGCCGCTATGGCAATGGTCATGCAACTGTTTACTATTCGATTTTCGAAAATCCACGTTGGAAAGAAATCTACATCAACTATCATTTCTTCTATACCTACGACTCTAAAAATGGCACTGAAACCAAAGATGCTTTGCCTGCTCATATCTTTGATCGCGAAAGTATGACGGTGGTGCTACGCTCGACGAGCTTACAACCTCTGATGGTTTTTTATGGAGCCCACCTTCCGAATCAAACCATGGGACAACTGAATAAGTCCGGCCGCGTTTTACAAAAATGGCAAACAGGCCGTGTTTATGTGAATTGGCCCCTGGTTAATAAAATCGGAGAGCGCCCCGTTCCCGCTGTGGCGTTAGGCTCCCATGGAATTTACCCGAAAGAAGGCCTGTATGCTGTTTTGGCTCCGAATGACATGAAGCTCTTGCTGGAGCCAGCAGGTGGAACTCGCATTTTGTATCCTGAATTTATCGAAAACTTCGATAGAACATCTGACAGCTATTCGTACAAATTGGAAAATCTCAACATTGGAACAGTTACCAGTGATTGTCGAAGCGCACGGGGAATATTGGCCTTTTCGGGATCTACAGTGGACGTTCTAGGACCAACAAATGCCAGCTTTCCTCCATTTACTGATCGTGAAGAGGATTACTTTAGCTACGCTGATCCGAACGCCCCTATGTTTGATATGAATCTAAATTAGTGGCAAGGAATCTCTTGAGGCATCCAAGCATTTCCTTTTGAACAGAAAGCTTTAGAAAACAAGTCTGTTAAGTGAGACGCAAAGTGAACTTGCTGCATTGATTTTTCTGCGCGCCCTACTGCGGCCAAATCAGCCAGCATTTCGCTTTGACGATACGGACTAAATTTTTCGATAAATTCACGATCGATGTCCATCAAGTTAATCACTTTTCCTGTAAATGGAATTTCAATGCGTTTGTACTCTGCATCGTAGTCACCATCGAAGTTTCTTAACTGTTGGTTCATCTCTTTTTCATTCAATCTTGTCTTCGCAGTAAAGAAATTTGTTAAAACTAATTCTTTGCGGCCAATGCGATCAAATAACTCGATACGGCCCGGTAAAATATCATGCATCGCACGCAAAGCCGCTTGCTCTGTGTTGTTTGGAAGCTCAGATGATATTTGGTTTGGTAACGTCACTGACATCACACGTGTGTAGCTTTCTATAACGATTGCATGGAAACGTACAACTGTCGCTTGACGAGCTTGAACTGCATTATCGCCTGCGGCTAAACGAGCTTTATAGAAATCGACTAAATCCATTGTCACTGTGTACACAGGAGCATTTTCAGCGTTCTTTGGATTTCCACCGCTTTCCCAAAGTTTTCCACCATCATAATCAAAGATCGTACTTAAATCTAAACGACCATTTTCTGTATTCACTTCGTTTGGACGATCCCAAGCAAAGATATCATGGGACATCAATCCGATGATTCCTACATCCTTCAACAACATATTGGCCTGTGCTGAGGTAGCGAATAAAGTTAACGAAACAACTGCTGTCAATACGGCTTTCATGCCCATAAAAATCCTCCGTTTAAGTGATCAGCAAAACGTTAACGAGGTCGGCACTCAGACGTCAAGGTTTGCTGATTTTGTTCTCATTGCGTTTTCAACAACTGTGTCTAACTGGACTTTTTTGGAGCGTCTTTCATCTTCGCATTGCAGAACTTTAATGCTACAACAAAGCATGAGCTCATTAAAAAACTATATTGATATGTCCTTTCTAAAATCGCTGAGTTCTGATTTATCCTCTGCCAGCAAGAAATTTAATGGAAAAGGATTTCTGAACTCTGTACAGCCTCAACTGTCTAAATTGGAATTAAAAGAGCGCATCCGTTTAGTTTCGACAGAGCTCGGCCGTAATATCTCGGCGCCCTATCCTCAGCAAATTGATATCCTAAAAAAAGCAGCCCCCAAACATCGCGGTTTAGCTGGGTTGATCTTTCCCGATTTTGTTGAGGTTTACGGACAAGAGGATGTGACCACGTCGCTTGAGGCCTTGAAATTTTTTACTCCTTTTTCTTCAGCAGAGTTTGCCATTCGTCCTTTTATCGAAAAAGACCCTGTTCGTCTGATGAAGGTTTTGCAAAAGTGGTCGCGCGATTCAGATGAACATATTCGACGCCTGTCTTCAGAGGGCTCACGTCCGCGTTTACCTTGGTCATTTAAACTCCGCGAGTTTGTAAAAGATCCAACGCCGACGCTTGCTATTTTAGAACAGCTAAAAGCAGATGAATCTTTGTATGTTCGCAAAAGTGTCGCCAATCATCTGAACGATATTTCTAAAGACCATCCTGATCTAGCCCTGTCCTTAGCGAAAAAATGGATTGGACAAAGTGCTCACACAGATTGGATTTTGAAGCATGCCTTAAGAACTTTGCTTAAGCGTGGCGACCAAAGGGCTTTAAAACTTTTTGGTGTGGCGGCAGCCAAAAATGTGCAGGTCGCACAGCTCTCTGTGGTTAAAAAGAAAAATGCGATTGGTTCTTCTTTCGAATTTTCCTTTATTATATTAAATAAAACTCCACAGACACTACGCCTTGAATATGCCATTCACTATTTGAAGAAAAATGGCAGTTACTCGAAGAAGGTTTTCAAAATTTCAGAAAAATCAGTTGCTAAAGGCGACCATAAAATAAGCCGCCGTCATTCTTTACGCCAAATGACCACACGCCAGCACAACGCCGGACTTCATAAAGTGGAGGTGATCATCAATGGCCAAACCATGATGACCACAGATTTTCTTGTAACAAGATAAGTCAATTCGTGACGAACCCCTAAGTACATTCATAATGTACTTAGTATAGGTACATTAAAAAGGAGTTTTTATGGCACAAAAAATTCAGCTTTATTCATTTGCGACGCCAAACGGACAAAAAGTCTCAGTTGCCCTAGAAGAAATGCAACTGCCTTATGATGCACACACGATCGACATCACGAAGGGTGCACAATTCAGTGAAGAGTTTATCAAGATCAATCCCAACTCTAAAATTCCTGCCATTGTGGACCCTGTATCTGATGACGGGAAACCATTAGCCATTATGGAATCCGGTGCGATTTTACTTTATTTAGCTCGTAAATCAGGAAAGTTTCTTCCCGAAGACCCAAGATTACAAAGTGAGACTCTGCAATGGCTTTTCTTCCAAGTGGGTGGAGTCGGCCCTATGTTCGGACAATTTGGCCACTTCTTTAAATATGCAAAAGAGAAATGCGATCACCCTTATCCTGTTGAACGATACAAAACAGAAAGTAAACGCATTTTAGGCGTTTTGAATAAACGCCTTGAGGGTCGCACGTTTCTTGTCGGAGAAACTTATACCATTGCGGATATGGCGACTTTTCCTTGGGTGCTTTGCTTGATTAACCACTATCAAGCGGCGGATGTTTTAGATATTAACTCTTTCACCAACATCACGGCATGGCTTGAACGTATTCAAGCCCGCCCGTTAACAGCGAAGGGTCTCAACGTCTGTGGATTTTAGGCAAGTTCTGGCATCAGAGCTTGCCAGATCAGTTGGCCCCACATCACTAAAATAATAAACCATCCTAAACCAAAAAAGGCAGCGCGGTTTTTTACATTGTTGCTGCCCAGATGAATCCACGAATGTCCTAAGCGGCTTAAAACAAATCCCCAAGCTAGAATAAGCGTAAAATAGCTCGCTTGATCTAAAGCCATAAAGACAGCACAAGTAGCCAAGAACAGTATCGGCACTTGGAATTGGTTATCATAGTGACGGCCAATCACTAACATTTTTTCTTGCGGGTTGCTTCCACTGTAAGTTTTAAAGTACCCAAATCCCACTTCTCTTTTTTTCAAAGCCTGCACGCGGCTCATGAACATTAAAGCGGCTAGAGCAAACATATAAAACACATAAAACGCCATCGGATAGATCAATTGATATTTTGTCATAAATATAACTGTATAAGTCCAGACTACACAGTCAAGTTCACAATCAAGCTTCTATTGGCTTTGGGCGCATCAAATACAGAACAAGACCACCGATCACAAGGGACCAGAAAGCCGAGCCGATATTCAAAAATTTAAACCCCGAAGCCGCAATCACGAATGTGATAAAAGTGGCCTCTTTACCTTCCTCTTGTGACAGAGCTTTTTGTAAGCTCGCACTGACAGTACCGAAAAGAGCAAATCCGGCAATCGCAATCACTAGCTCCTGTGGAAAGGCCGAAAAGACAGAGGTAATCGCACCAGCCATAAAACCAATGATGATATAAAAGACTCCGGAAATAACTGCCGCCATATAACGGCGATCTTTGTTGGGATTACAGTCGGCACTCATGGCAATAGCCGCCGTCACCGCAGCAAGATTCACAGCAAAACCACCAAAAAAAGCCGTGATCAAATTTAGAATTCCTGTTTTGGTTAGAATTTTAGAAACCGAGGGCAAGTAACCATACGAGCGCATGATGGCAAAACCCGTGATATTTTGCGAAGCCATCGTCACTACAAAAAGCGGCAACCCAATACTCAAAAGAGCTGAAATGGAAAACTCGGGCCACGTCCAAGTAAACTCGGTAGCCGACATCGATAGGTTTTCAAAACGCAACAGTTTCAGTGCCGCAGAAACGCTGATGCCCGTCACAAGAACAAATAGCATGGTAAAATTCGGGGAATATTTCTTTCCCACAACATAGGCCACAAACATCGCCGCAATTAAAATCGACTGCGTATTGAAAGCTGTGACCGCATTCACGGTGAAGCTGAGCAGAACTCCTGCAAGCAAAGCCGCCGAAAGGCCTTGCGGAACGCGGTTCATGATTTTTTCAAAAACGCCTGTGGCTCCACTCAGTATCATCAGAATAGCGGAAAAGACAAAAGCTCCGATGGCCTGTGGCAAAGTGAATCCGGCCGCACTGGAAATCAGAAGAGCCGCGCCCGGAGTCGACCATGCGATCATCACCGGAACACGATATTTTGTAGACAAAAGAATTGTCAAAATACCCATTCCCACACAGAGCGAACCTAGCCATGAGCTGGCTTCCTGTGACGAAACGCCAAAGGCAGCGGCCTCCTGAAAAACTAAAATCGCTGAACTCGCCATACCGACCAGTGCAATAACCACGGCCGATGTCAGTGCAGAAAAAGAAAAATCACGTTGATATTGTTTAAGAATTTTCATGGATTAACTCGCTTCATTCTTTTGTAACAAAAGAACGCCACAGCGTCATTCTAAAACCCCTGTCGCCTTACAATGTAAGCGATTTGGTTAGACGATCTGGACATTACGATTGACTTAAACAACAACTACCTAAATATATAATGCTAATGAAAACACTAGCTGAACACCTGACTGTTAAAGAAGAAGAACGCAATCAAAACTGGGATGAAGTTTTCTTTAAACTTTTCTCTGAAGCAAACATAAAGATCATGACGGAAGACCCTCAACAAGGTCCAGACGGATGGCCTTACTTGATTACGGAAACTAGCGATCAAGAGATCAGTTCAGAAAACAAAGTGGATTCAGCTCAGAAAGTTTTGCGCTGGCTTTCAGACAAAGGCATCGGACTGGTATTGAATCCTCGTCGCAACCCTTACCCTGATTATGTATTTTCTTATGGAATGATCTGGTCATTTCGTGAAACTGGCTTGTTTATTAAATACAACGATCTGGTAGCAGAAAAAGAATTTGTATTAGATCAGAATAGCTTTATCAAAACAGGTCCACCTAGTGCTGAGTACTTGCCAGACTATGTGCGCTTAGTTTTAAAAGATTTCTTCCGTGATCAAGGGATTTTTGATGCGCGCGTCTTGATGATCTCGACCGACGGAGAGCACTACGACCTGTGTTTTTCACTTGAGTCTTTAGGTACACCTCCAGATTCAGAACATGAGGGAATTCTAGAAGCTATTTCTTGGTTTTTACCACCTCATTATTCAATTGCCGTTGTCAGCGAGCAAGGTCTAGCTGGCTTTGCTTCCCTTTAAGATTTCCAGTCAAAATAGCGCCGAAAACACCTACTACCTTTGTCGAGCCATGTGCAGGCAAAGGGTGTCTCGTTCTATGATTGATGTTAGTATAAACCCTGATTTTCTTTAGGATATTTTTAATCTGAAGCGGGGAATTATGCTGAAAAAGATTCTCATCGGTGTTGGGGCTCTAATTGTTTTATCTGTTTTAACTGTCTACTTGGTTTATTCATCAATCAATAAAAGTCTGCCTGAAATTATTAAGATCGAAGATTACCAGCCACTTTTGGTTTCACAGGTCTATGATCGCAATAACAAAAAGATCGGTGAGTTCTTTCGCGAGCGCCGCGTTTTAGTTCCCTACAAAGATATTCCTAAAATAGTTGTCGATGCCTTTTTAGCTGCGGAAGATGATCAATTCTTTAATCACAGCGGTATCAACTACATGGGTCTAATGCGGGCTGCGATTGTGAACATGCGTGCGGGACAAAAAGTACAGGGTGGTTCAACCATCACACAACAGGTTGCAAAAACTTTGTTCCTCTCGAACGAAAGAACTTATACACGTAAAATCAAAGATATCCTTCTTGCCATTCAGATGGAAAAAAATCTAAGTAAAGAAGAAATTCTTTATCTTTACTTGAATCAAATTTACTTCGGTCAAAGTGCTTACGGCATCGAAATGGCAGCACAAACCTATTTTAGAAAAAATGTAAAGCAACTGTCATTAGCTGAAGCAGCTATTCTGGCTGGTCTTCATCCTGCCCCATCCAGATTTTCACCAGATCGCAACCCTTCACGAGCGAAGGAAAGACAAATCTATGTGTTAAATCGTATGGCTGATGTCGGGCACATCTCGCGTGAGGAAGCCGAAGCGACAATTAAGCAGCCAGTGAAAGTCTATCTGAAAGAAGATTACGAAAGTTTTGCTCCGTTTTATTTAGAAACTATTCGTCAGCTTTTAGTAAAACAGTTGGGTGAAAATGTTCTTCTAGATCAAGGTATTCGTATTTACACAGGCTTAGATTTAGAAAAACAAAAAGCAGCCAATCAAGCTGTTGTTGATGGGCTAAAAGATTTGGATAAGCGTCAGGGTTTCCGCGGACCATTGCAGACATTAGAAGCGGATGAAGTTGAAGAGTTTCTACAAAAACAAAAAACACGTCTGATCACCGAATCCAATCCCGAGCGTATCATTTTACCCGATGGAACTTTTGCCGAAATCGAATGGCATCCTCGCCGTGGCGCGAAGGCCACAGCGAATGCAAATCCACGTGAACAGGCCGAAACAGATAAACTTCCCTCTTTCTTAAAAGTTGGCTCTAGCTATGAAGGTGTTGTCACAGAAGTGAATGATGGCATCGGCTATGTAGAAGTGCAGTTGCCCGAGACAAAAGGTTATATCGACTTTGAAACCATGATGTGGGCCCGTAAACCTAACTTCGAAAAACGTCCCGAACAAGATCAAATTAAAAATCCATCTCAAGCTGTAAAAAAAGGCGACGTCGTTCTAGTTAAAATCGTCTCGGAAAAAATGGATTGGAAGAAAAGCACGACTCGTAAGAATGTCACACGCCCTGATGCCGCACGCCACTTGAATCTTGAATTGGATCAAGAGCCTCAAGTTGAAGGATCTCTGCTTTCTATTGATCAAGAGACCCAAGAGGTCTTGGCTTTAGTTGGCGGCTACAGTTTTGCTCGTAACGAATTCAATCGCGCTTTACAAGCCGCTAGACAAACAGGGTCTTCCTTTAAAGCTATCGTCTTTGCTGCCGCTTTGAATAAGGGATATAATCCGTCAACGCCGTTAATCGATGCCCCTATTGCCTACCGACAATCTGGCGGAGACGAAGGCCAACAAGATGCACGTGTTTGGAAACCTTCAAATCACTCGCGCGATTTCAATGGTGAAATCACCATGCGAAACGCTCTGGCGCGATCGCTGAATATTCCCTCTGTGAAAATCATGGAAGATATCGGCGTGCCTTATGCCACTGAGTTTTCACAACGCCTAGGTGTATTTTCAAAACTCAATCAGGATTTCACATTGGTTTTAGGATCTAGCTCGTTAACACTTTATGAGATGACCAAAGTGTTTTCGCAGTTTGGCCGCAATGGTTTAAGAACTCGCCCGCTGATGATTAAAAAAGTCATCGATCGCACAGGTAAAACTCTATTAGACAAATTAGACCTTGATGTTCGCTTTGCAGAGGAAACTCGTAAAATTGAAGAGGCCTTTGAAACGAAACGCAAAGCTTACCTTGAAGGTTCACGTACAACTGAATCTGATTTCTACTTTGATAATCCCGAACAGTTGATTAAACCAGAAGTAGCTTATGTGATTACGGATATGCTAAAAGCGACTGTCACCGACCCTAATGGTACAGGCGGACGTGCCGCTCAACTGGGCCGTGAGGTTGCCGGAAAAACAGGAAGTACAAACGGCTATTTTGATGCTTGGTTCGTTGGCTACACACCCAATGTAGCCACAGGCGTATGGGTTGGTTTCGATAAAGAAAGAACTATTGGCCGATCAGAGGTCGGCGGACGCGCAGCGCTGCCTATCTGGTTAGACTATATGAAAGTGGCCCATAAGAATTTACCTGTTACGTCATTCCCTATGCCAGAACATGTTAAAGTCGTGAAAATCGATGCAGAAACTGGTAAGCTGGCGAACTCGGCAAGCAAGCGTGTTATCAACCAAGCCTTTGTAGAAGGCACTGAACCCACGACTGCGACAAGCCGTTCTGAAGAAACCACAGACCTGCTGAAGCAGGACATGGATGAATAGGTGAATGAGCAAAAACATACACGTTTGGGGAATCAAACAAAATAATTTAAAAAATGTCGAAGTGAATATTCCCCTCGGCCAACTGACTGTTATTTGCGGTCCTTCGGGATCAGGCAAAAGCTCGTTGGCTTTTGAAACTCTATTCGCTGAAGGCCAACGCCGCTTCATCGAAAGTATGTCGAACTATGCCCGTCAGTTTTTGAATAAAGCTCCAAAGCCAGATATTGAAGGCATTGAAAATATCCCACCAGCTATTTCGATTGAGCAAAAAAATACTGTTAAATCCAGCCGCTCAACAGTTGGAACCACAACAGAACTGATTGATTATTTGCGTCTGCTCTTTGAAAAAATCGGAGTGGCCTACTGCCCTGATCATCATATCCCTGCAGGTAAAACGTCGACAACCGAAGCCACTGATTTAGTTTTAAAACAGTTTACTGATAAACGTGGATATATCTTGGTTGAAGTTCCTAAAGGCAAACGTGTCTTAGAAGGCAAGAAACTTCACGCCCTACTTTTACAAGAGGGCTACCTACGCATCACAACTGTTACAGAAACAAAGCCAAAGAAAAAATCTGATGCCGCAAGCGGTGCTGCCACTTACGAAGTTGGCGAAATGATCGACCTCGGCACTCCGGCACAAATTAAAAAAGGTATTCCCGCAGATACGTTTTACCTAGTGATTGATCGCATGGCTTTCACTGAAGATGAAAAAGGTCGCCTGACCGATTCCATCACTCAGGCTTACGAAGCCAGCTTAAAATACTCTGTGGGTGTCAACATTCGCAAAGCCCTCGTGGTCACAACAGAGGGGCAAGCCTTAAAGCTCAGTGAAGAACCTTCCTGTTCTATTTGCGGATGGTCACCTCCGCCTATTACCTCTAAGCTCTTTTCTTTTAATTCCCCAATGGGAGCGTGCCCGACCTGTAAAGGTTTTGGAAATATCTTAGAACTGGATGAAGCCAAAGTTATTCCTAATCCGAATTTATCCATTGCAGAGGGAGCTTTAAATCCCTTTACCATGCCGAGCGCTGAACAGGACAAACGCGCCCTGATCGCCTATTGTAAAAAGCAAAAAATCCCTTTAACGAAGCCATGGAAAGATCTGTCGAAACCCCATCGGGATCTGATCTGGAACGGCAATAAAGATTTCTTCGGCGTCAAAGGGCTTTTTGAATATCTAGAAGAATTAAAATACAAAATGCATGTGCGCGTTTTTATCGCGCGCTATCGCAGTCCCAAACAGTGTACAGATTGCCATGGCTCACGCCTACGCCATGAAGTGCAGACAATCTTAATTGATAAACACAATATCGGCCAACTGACTTCAAAGACCATTGAAGATCTTTATCACTTCTTTGAAAAACTCACTTTAAATGATTATCAAACCGAAGTGGCTGGGGAAGTTCTTAAACAAATCCGTGCCCGTTTGAATTTTTTAATGCGTGTCGGAGTTAACTATCTTTCCTTAGATCGTGAAACACGCACCTTATCTGGCGGTGAATACCAGCGCCTTGTTTTAGCTAACCAATTAGGAATGGGCTTATCTCAAGCCCTGTACGTTTTGGATGAGCCCACTGTGGGTTTACATCCACGGGACAATGATCGCTTGATCTCGATTCTGAAAGACTTAAAAGATCTTGGGAATACCTTAGTCATCGTCGAACATGATCACGATGTTATTCGTAATTCAGAGAACATTATTGAAATGGGCCCCGGTTCTGGCTACCTCGGTGGTCAGGTGATCTATTCAGGGGCGACAGAATCTTTTTACGATTCTAAAGATTCTGTTACTGTTCCCTATTTAAAGCCAAAACAGAATGCGGCTTTACGTATCAGCCGTCCTGTCGAGCTAGAAAACTATCGCTACAAATTAGAGCTAACAGGATGCAAAGGTCACAACTTAAAAAACATTGATGTCGAGTTTCCTCTTAATCGTCTTGTCGTTGTCAGCGGCGTCAGTGGCTCTGGCAAATCGACGCTAGTAAGCAAAACTCTTTATCCCGCTTTGGCTCGTCAGCTGGATTTAGAATACGAACCGGTACAAGAATATAAAAAACTTCTAGGCACTGAAAACATCAAGAACGTTCTACTGATTGACCAATCCCCGATTGGAAAGTCAGCGCGGAGTTCACCGATCACGTATCTAAAAGCTTTCGATGCCATTCGTAATTTAATGGCTAGTACACCCGAATCGCAACAGCGTGGCTATACTGCAGGGACATTCAGTTTAAATGTGGATGGTGGTCGCTGCCCCGCTTGTAAAGGGACCGGCTTTGAAGAGATCGATATGCAGTTCATGGATAACGTCATTATTCCCTGTGATGTTTGCGATGGTAAAAAATATCGACCAGAAATTTTAGAGGTTCAGTTTAACAACAAAAACATTCATCAGATTCTTTCTATGACTGTTGCCGAAGCCATGAACTTTTTTGTGGCCCATCCGAATGTGCGCAAGCCTTTGTCTGTTTTAAAAGAGGTCGGCTTAGATTATTTAACTCTAGGACAACCCGCCAACTCACTCAGTGGCGGAGAATCCCAAAGATTAAAAATCGCCAAAGAGCTTTCACAAGTTTCACAGAAAGCCACTTTGTATATTTTAGATGAGCCCACAACAGGACTTCACTTCCGCGAAGTGGAGTTACTGATGAAGGTCTTACATAAATTAATCGAAGCGGGCGGATCAGTTATTGTGGTTGAACACAATTTAGATGTGATCAAAAGTGCTGACTACATCATTGATATGGGACCTGAAGCCGGACGCGGTGGCGGACAAGTTGTCGTCGCGGGAAATGTAGAAAAAGTCATGGCGAGCAAGAAAAGCCTAACCGGACAATATCTTAAGAAATATATAGGAAAAACAAATGCCAAGTGAGTTGAAGTCCGTCTTAAAAGAGCTTTTTGCCTTTAAAAAGTATTTAATTATTGTTGCCATCACAGGTATTACCGGAGCCGCTTGTAAAGGTTATATCGCCCTTTTTATTCAACAGATGATCGATGCGGCTTCTAATCCTGATAAATTGCGTAGTATGGCTTGGGTCGGTGTGGCCTTAGCTTTCGGTATTGGTGTTAGCCGCTATTTCCATATCTTTCTTATGAATATGGCCGCAGAAAAAGTGTCCCAAGCTCTGCGCCAAAAATTACAAACTAAATTTATGAAATTGAATTTAAAGTTTCATAATAACTATGCTGCGGGCTCGGGCGGTCTGATCAGTCGTACAATGAATGATATCCGCATTGTACATGATGGGTTACGTCTTTTTGCGGACCTTTTCAGTGCTCCTTTGGTTTTTATTTTTCTTATTCGCAACTTGTTTGTCTTAGATGCACAGCTAACTATTTATATTTTATTTGTCACTCCGCTATTGGCTATATTTTTAAAGAAAATCTCTAGAGGCATTCGCAAATACTCGATTTTCGGCATCGAACAGCTTGAAAAAATTACGGCGACCATTAAAGAGTCTCTTGATGGCGTTCGTACAATTCAAGCTTTCAATCTAGAAAAGCGAATGGAAACCCGCTTAAAACAACAAGGTGGCGACTTCATCTACATGCGCCGCAAGGTCCATGCACTGATTGAATCTATGGGTCCGATCACCGAGTTTATTGCGACCTTTTTAATTTTGGGTGTCGTTTTCTACTTCTCGCAAAAAATTTCTTTAGGGTTAGCTACTGCTGGAACTCTAATTGGTTTCATCACAGCTTTATTGCAAGTGAATGAACCTATTAAAAAATTCCAAGAGGCCTATGTTCGTATTCAAGAAACACGCGTGGCGGCGGCCCGTGTTTTTAGTATGTTAGACGAAGACAGCGAAGTGGAAGAGGCGCAAAACCCGATCCCATTTCCTGAAAACTGGCAAACGATTCAGTATAAAAATGTGCACTTTTCTTATGGTGAAGAAAAACTTTTACAGGATTTCAATCTGACGATTCGCAAAGGCCAAGTCGTCGCCTTTGTCGGAGAAAGCGGTAGTGGTAAATCCACCCTGGCTAACTTATTAGCGCGCTTCTACGACCCACAAAAAGGTGAAATCTTAATCGGAGACCGCAATATCCGTGACATTCAATTATCAGCGTTAAGACATAATATCGGATTAGTTTCACAGGACGTTTTCTTATTTTCGGACACTATTGAAAACAACATCTTGGCTGAAAAAGACGGCCCAGATCACGAAGGCGTCGAACGGGCCGCAAAGGCGGCCCATGCCCATGATTTTATTTCCCGTCTGCCGCTGCAATACAACACGCAAACAGGTGAACGTGGGAACTTACTGTCTGGTGGTGAAAAGCAGCGTGTGGGGATCGCTCGCGCTTTCTATAAGGATTCACCTATCTTGATTCTGGATGAAGCCACAAGCGCCTTAGATTCTATCAGTGAAGAACAGGTTCAACGGGGCCTTGAAACGCTGATGAAAGGTCGTACCACATTCGTGATCGCCCACCGCCTTTCAACAGTTCAAAATGCCGATCTGATTCTAGTGTTGAATAAAGGTAAAATTGTTGAACAGGGAACGCACAGCGAATTATTAAGCAAAAAAGGCGAGTACTCAAAGCTATTCGAGATGCAGATGCGATAGTGTTTCATTCTGAGACACTATCCAAAACTGTCTATAATATTTCAGACAACTCCTCAAGTCTGTACACAAAATTGACGATAACTTCTTTGACGATATTAAGACTATTTTTAGTTCTATATTACAAAAGGAGTTCGCCTCATGATCAATTGGAATGACTTTGAACACATTCACGTCATCAAAAAATTAAAACACATTCTACACTCTTGGTGGAGTATCGACATCGTTTTCACAGACGAGCGCGGTCACTTAAAAGGTTTAGATAACGATAAGCACGACTTCGTTAATCCAGCAGTTAACTTTCTTATTAAAAAAGATGCGGTTAAAGCTAGCTTAGCTGAGCTTGTCGCTTCTGCTGTTAATGAATTACATCATTCTCATCACCCACACATCTTCAAAAAATGGGATGCCTTGGGTTTTGATGTTTGTGTTTTCCCTATCGTTATTGAAAACGATTATGTTGGAACTGTTGTCGCAACAGGTTTCTTCAATGACCAAGCTACGGCACAAAGAATTGCTGAAGTTCGTGAGCGTCTAGCTGCTTTTGGCTGCTCGCATGATGTGATTGAAAAATCACTAGGAAAATTCCAGTATGTTGACCAAGCTAACAAACAACACTTCTGTGAGCTTGTTGAACTAGTAGCCCAAGAGATCGTAACATTACACGTTGAGATCTCAAGCCGTGAAGACCGTATCACTGAGTTAAACAAAGAGCTGGGCAACCGCTTCCGTTACGACAACATGATCGGTAAATCTAAACCAATGCAGTCGCTGTACGCCCTATTAGATAAAATCAAATTTGCTGACTCAACTGTTATGATTCAAGGTGAAAACGGTACGGGTAAAGAGTTGATTGCAAAATCAATCCACTACAACTCGCACCGCAAAGATAAAAACTTTGTGATCCAAAACTGTTCGGCTTTCAATGACAACTTATTGGAATCAGAGTTATTCGGTCACGTTAAAGGAGCCTTCACTGGTGCTTTAAAAGATAAAAAAGGTCTTTTTGAAGTGGCAGATAAAGGAACTTTCTTCTTGGATGAGATCGGGGATACATCTCCGCAAATGCAAGTTAAGTTACTTCGTGTTTTACAAGAAGGTACTTTCACTCCGGTAGGTTCTACCGAGATGAGAAAAGTTGACGTCCGTATCGTGGCGGCAACAAATAAAAACTTACGTGAAATGGTTGAACAAGGCACATTCCGTGAAGACTTGTACTACCGCTTAAACGTGATCAATATCCGCGTTCCACCTTTACGTGAACGTAAAGAAGATATCCCTGTTCTAGTAGAGCACTTCCTTACAAAAGTAGCTGAACAGAGCGGTAAACCGAAAAAACAATTAATGGGTCGTACAGTTGAAAAACTTTATGATTATCCATGGCCAGGTAACGTGCGTGAGCTTCAAAATGAAATCGAAAGATTATGTGTTTTGACTGGCGACGAAAGTAAAATCGGACACGAAATCTTGTCTCCGAAAATCCTTGAGTTGGGCGAAAAGAACAAAGTTCAGGGGTCTCGCCTTCATGGTAAACTAAAAGATGCTTTGGAAGATCTAGAGCGCGAAATGATCAAAGAGGGCTTGCGCCGCACAGGTTGGAACAAGTCTAAATTGGCCAAAGAATTGGGCATCAGCCGCGCGGGTTTAATTATGAAAGTCGATAAATACGGCTTGGATAAACGCAAGATCGCTAGATAATTCTTACAGTCATGTCTAAGACTTCACGCCTTCAAGAGACTTTCTTGAAGGCGTTTTTATTTGTATACTCTTTTGACATTTCCTAAATATAAGTTTCTATTTTTACACATAAAATCAGATAGTTATAGTTCATTCTTAAGGCCGCTGTAGACCGAAAATCCTGCCAAAATCCCATTTTGAAACAGTCGGCACGCAGTTTGTATATTAGTTTTTTTAGCTGAAACTCTAATACTCAAACGGAACGTAAAAGGCGGGGTAGAAATGAATGATTTAATGACTGATGCGGGGTGGATCAAAGCCAACTCTTTGATCAAAGAAAAGTACGGCAAAAGCCTGTCTTATCGTGCAATTAAACTTATCAGTGCTCAGGATGCTGAAAACAAAACTGGATTTTATTCTATTGGCGATGATCTGGTCATCCCTTTGAAATTAAAAGACTATAACTTAGGAGACATCATTGTTTCCCGCGGTTCTGTTTTAGACCAACAACAAAAATCTGAGATCACAGACCTAGTTAAATTCCTCATCGAACCTAAGCTTTACAATATGCAATTAAAGAAACAAGAAGAGAACATCGTCAAAGCGAAGTCTCATACTTTATCTTTAGTTGATGATGGCGATGAAATCATTGCTCTTTACAGCTCTGAAAAGTCGACACGAAAAACATTGTCTCAGGTGATTTTACTTAAATCTCATACAGAGTTAAACCGCAATAAAGTGGCTTTAAAAATCCACGAAATGACAGAAAGAAATCTGTTTGTTCACTTAGATGATATTGCCGCTTCTTTAGCTAGCAAAGAAGACTTCTCGTCTTTGACAGATATCACGATCTACATTGACGATATCGAACGTCTTTCTGGAAAAACTCTGGAGCTCTTACATGCTTACATGGACACTGCCGCTGGCGATGGACCATTGATTTTAGTGGGCTCAAACTTAACTATGGAAGCTATCGGTCAGAAGAATTGGTCTGAAGGTCTTAAAAAAGACTTGATGGGTTTTTACTTCGATATTGACCGCGTGCCATTGTCTCAGCAGACAAGTGAAGAAATCTTAGAACTTTTGTTCTTCGATCTAGACTCTACTATGACGTAATTGTCCCTTTCTTGCGTTTAGGCCTGAATAATGACAGCATATTTAGATGACGGAAGTTATTATTTCGGCCGACATACGCGCTTGGCTTTCAAAACAAATTCAAAGTTCTGATTTTTCAGTTATCCAATTGGCTGGGGATGCCTCAGCCCGCCGCTACTATCGTGTGATTGAAGGCGAAAAAACATGGGTTCTGATGTGCTGGGAGCCCTTCCAAGCTGAAACCTATCCGTTCATTAGTGTCCAACGCCATTTTGCCAGTTGCGAAGTACAAGTTCCAGAAGTGGTCGCCATTGGCGAATCACTTGGTGTGCTTCTTTTAGAAGACCTTGGCGATCTTACGTTAGAAAGAAAATTCTGGGAGAGCTCGCAACAAGAAGCTTCTGAAGGTTTTTACATCAAGACACTGAATGAGCTTATTAAAATCCATGATAGAGCCAGCAACTCCAGTCTTAAATCAAGTGCTTCTGTTTCGCGATTCGATGTTGAAAAGTTCCTTTGGGAAATGAACTACGCCAAAGAGCATTTACTTCTAGGATTACTTAAGCTGAACCTTTCAGAATCTGTAGCCACTGAATTGCAAAATTCTTTTCAAGATTTCTGTACGACTTTAGCTAACGAGCCCACAGTGATTTGTCATCGCGACTTCCATTCACGTAATGTGATGATTAAACGGGATAAAGTGATCATTATTGATTTTCAAGATGCCCGCTTAGGACCAGCACAATATGACCTCGTCAGTTTATTTAAAGATTCCTACGTGGATATGAGTGATTCCTTTGCCGAAAAGTTAATGGATTATTACCTTCAGAACTCAAATATTCGTCAGCAGAAAAATTTCAGTGAAGAGCGCTTCTTTCAAATCTACGAGCTTCAATCATTGCAAAGATGTTTTAAAGCCTGTGGAAGTTTTGCCAGCTTTATGAATACACGACAAGATAGACGTTATTTAAAATACTTAACGCCAACTCTGAAGCGTGTAATGAAATCTTTAACACATTTTCCGCAACACAGTGTCCTGAACAACATTTTATTAGATGCTGGAGCTTTAGAAAAAAATTACGAGACCCTGCCATGAATGCTCTTTTCCTTGCCGCCGGACTGGGAACCCGTCTTAGACCTCTGACTTTAAAGTATCCGAAACCCTGTGTTCCTTTTCTGAATATACCCTTAGGACTTTACCAATTTCGCTTTCTGAATTCTTTAAAATCAGAAAGCTCTTTACAGAACTTAGTGGTCAATACATTCCACCTGCCTCAGAAGATCCATGCCCTTTATCAAAATCAACCCTACTTCAACGGCATTCAGTTTTCCGATGAACATCCCTTAATTCTTGGCAGTGCTGGAGGCTTAAAAAAAGCTTCTCGCCTATTTTCAGATGATGAAACGATTCTGCTGAGCAATGCCGATGAGGTTTTTTTTACGGAAGATCATGATTTTTTAAGTAAAGCCTACCAACAGCACACGAAAAATAAAAATTTGGCGACGTTGATTGTGATGAAACACCCAGAAGCTGGAAAAAAGTTCGGAGCGATATGGTGCGAAGGAGCCTCTGTTCGCCACATTGGCAAGGACCGACCTACCGACACTAGCTTGCAACCATGGCATTACATCGGCATGTTATTTTTAAACCGACGCGCTTTGAATTGGATATCAGAATCCCAAGAAAGCAATATTTTCTACGATATCCTCATTCAGCACCTTGGTAGCGAACGTGTTGAAGCTTTTGAACTGAGCTGCAATTGGTACGAAACAGGCAATGCTTTTGATTTTTTTGAAGCGACTAAAACTGTTTTACAAAATTTAGATGACCACACTTTAGATTTCATCAATCAATATGACCCCTCTGACTTAATTCAAAATAAAGACGGTGTATCTTTAGTTTCTAAATCCGTGGATATTTCTGTGGATAAACTTGAAGGTTATAATGTGATCTCAAAAAGCAGCGATCCTCATTTGTTGAAATCACTTCCACTCATTCAAAACTCTGTTCTTTTTGAACACGAGCACTTAAACTTGAGTTATTTTTCCTAAGCTTGTTGCGCGTTTAGCACCAGTACTTTGTGGAATATTAGATGGTCTATCCCAATACTTAGCAGCAGCCAGACAAGCAAAAGCAGCTCCTTCAATACTTTGAAGTGGCCAATTATAATCTTCTGTTGTGCTGATTTTAACCTGCGGCAAATATTCTGATATTTTTTGTAATAGAAATTTATTTTTTGCTCCGCCGCCTGCGAATATAATTTCTTCAGGCATAACTGGGCAGAACTTCTTGTAGGCCACAGCAATACTTTGCGCCACCATATCGGCCACTGTTGCTAGGCGATCTTCAACACTCATTTCATGTAGTTGTCTTTGATATTGAGAATAAAAAATTTCACCGAACTCTTCACGCCCACAGCTTTTTGGCGGTTTTTTAGAAAAGTAGCGATGTTTCATCATCTGCTTTACTAAGGCAGAATTGCTTTTGCCTTTTTTCGCAAGGGAGCCATTACGATCAAAACTTTCTTTTCCCGCTGTGTGCACACGAACAGCCATGTCCATCAGCATATTGGCTGGCCCAGTATCAAATCCAAATTTAAGTTTTCTGTCCTGTATTAAAGATAAATTACTAATGCCACCTAAGTTATGCACACTGATAGTTTTACCTTTTCTTCCAAAGTTAATTTGATGAAAAAAAGTAGCAATGGGTGCACCATGCCCACCTAATGCTAAATCAGCAGAACGAAAATCCGAAACCACACTGGCGCCGGAAACCTCGGCTAAATAACTGGGCTCCCCGATCTGTAAGGTTGCGATTTGTCCTTTATGAAAAACAGTTTGCCCGTGAAGTCCAATCAAAGAAGCTTGCTTAAAAGCGCCTTTTAATTTTTTAAAACAGTTTGCATAATAACGACCGAGATCATGATGAAGCAGTGCTAACTCATCCACGAGCATTTTATGTTGGGCTGCTTTGATCAAATTTAGTTTTAGATTTTTTGGAAAGTTAAAGCTCTGCGTTTGTAAATGACGACAGGTCAGGTCTTTCTTGTTGACCTCAACCAAAACAAAATCGGCACCATCTATACTGGTGCCGTTCATAATTCCAATAACTTTTAATTTGTTCGATGTATTGCGCGCCATACATTAAAGTATGACGCTTATTCTAGTTAGGGTCCAATAAAAGAATCTTGTGTGGCCTTTAGATTGTATCGGCGATTCATCATTTTAAAAATATCATCGCCAGCAACACCGATCATTTCTCCGTTGAAGTCTTTAACAAGACCTTCGGCTGAAGCATAACTGCGATTGGCTTTATCACCATCAAGTCCATCACCTTTACCTGAACCTGCCACATCTGTACCTTCTGCATCTGTTAAGTCTCCGTTACGGCCCTGTGATTGAACACCGATAGTTTGTGTTCCGCTACCGCCAATGCTTGATCCCGAAGAAATCCCAGAGTTTTTCGCAGATCCATCTTTACCGGCACCTGTTCCAGCCACATTACCGCTTAAGCCTCCAGTTTTGCTGTTCAGGTCTGATAAAAGCGCTTGAGCTTCCATCGGAGACATTCCTAAGGCAGATCCCATTTTTTTAGAGTCACCAAAAACAGATGGATCGATTTTTTTACCATCTTTCATTGTCACCACGCCCGTGTTGGGGTCCACAGTGAATGGGCTACGACCATTGTTCGCAAAGCCCGAAAGACCTGTGGCCACATCACGTAAGTTTGTTCCCGGAGGCAAATTATCCACGATTGTTTGGCACTGTTCAGCCGTTCCCGTACAAGTTCCGTCAGGCAATAAAGGCAACACTTCTGTCGTCCCTTGCGGCCATACGATTCCCGTATTTGTAGTACCACCAGTTGATGTTCCAGTATTATTAGCTAATAGCGCATCGCAATTTTCTTGTACTGTTGAAACCTGATTCGATGAATTACATGCAGCATGGGCTGATGATTTATGACTCTTAGATTGCGATTTTGCTAAAACAGAAAAGGCCGCAAAAGCTAATGACTTATGTAAAAAACCTTTATTACATGTAGCTCCCGCACCAGCACACGAAGCGATGAACGCTCCCATAAATGCTGCCGACGTGAGTTTACAAATCTCGGCTGCTGTATCGTATATTTTACTGCCCTTTTTATTTGTTTCAACAGCGGCTTGTAAGTTCGCACGCGTCGATTGGCTATTTAAAACCTGAGCATCCGCTGTTGCCTGAGCATCTGTTGTTGCTTGGTTAGCTTGTAACTGACGAAGCTCTTCATTTTGTAACCGAACAGCCTCATTATAACCACGGACTTCATTATTGTAATTATCACGTAATGCACGATTAGAAGCCTCACAACTGGAATCACGTGGAGCACACTGTGCATAAGTCGGCATTGTAGGTCGCGGAATAGTGGATGTTTGAGCCAATGCAAACTGGCCAAACAGTCCTAAAGCTAAAATTATTGTTTTCACCTTCGCCCCCTTAAAAAATCTTTTAATTACTTACTGTCCAACCAAAAACGAGCTTGTCTGCATGATGTAGCGCTCGCGTACTTTTTCCCAGTTTGACTTCCCTGAAGCCGTACTGATTTCGCGACTTCTTTGGTCCGAAGCCAATTTTCTTTGAGCCGCTTCTTTTTGTTGATTGGTCAAAGCTCCATTACCTGTACCTGCACGTCCAGTACCTAGCGATTGCACCCCTGAAACCGCTGCGCCACCGAAGCTCAGTTTATTTTTGTCATCTTCTTTTTTAGCAGCTTCTGCATTGGAAGCAGCAGCATTAGAACCACCGCCGTATCCACCACCAGCATCACCACTACTACCCATTACAGATGTAGGTGCTCCGCCACCGGTGCTGTTTGTTTTTAATAAATCAGCCGCAGTATTAGAACCAGAACCATTGCCACCAACTCCTGATAGATCAATATTTGAAGCTCCTTTTGGAACTCCCGCGCCAGCGAAGTTCGATAGACCCGCACCATTACGGATATTCGTTCCCGCTAAATCTGATTCTAAATCTGTATTTTCAGCATTGAACGTCGCAATGGCTCCCGCACAACCTTCTTTTTGTGGGTTCATCTGACACTGACAAACCTCTGTTTGAGCATTGGCTTGCTGCTCACAGTAAGCCGCCAAAGTCACAGCTTCACCACCAACGCCGTCCATCGCTGTTTGACGAGCACATTCACGAGCTTTATCGCGAGCCACCAATGTCGATGCGATATTCACACCGAAGCTCAAAACTTCATTCATTTTATTTTCACAGCGAGCTACTAGATTCGCGGTTACTCCTTCAGATGCCACTTGCTTTTCTTGCGAAACGACTTGACCGACAAATTGGTCTGTTTGAGTTAGCTGTTGATACAAAGGTGTACATGTCGTAGACATAGCACCCAGTGATTCTGAAATTACTAGTTTTATCTCTGCCTCTGCCGCCTTAGATAGGCTTTTCATCTCAGTACCAATAACGTCTAGTTTTGTAGCTGCAGAAGTACATGTCGTATCGCACAGCACTTTCGATGCCACACACGCACCTTTAGCAAACATCAAAATTTTGCTGGCCGCATCTGTCACTTGAGCACTTCCAGAACAAATTTTCTGCGTTGAGTTCACAATGGCCAATGCAGGTCCTGCAACATCCATAATCAGCTTTGCATTTTTTGCACCGGGACTTTCAACACAAAGAAATTCCGCTCTTTTCGCTGCTTGACCACACGAGTCTCTCGATGAATGATAAATTTTAATTTTTTTTGCCAACGCCGTCATTTTACCCGAAGAGGTTGGAGCACAAGTCGATAGTGACGTAGCTAAGGCCTCTACACTACTTTCCGCATTTTCAATAGTCTTCGCTTTTTCTTTTACAATCTTGTCATATTCTTTATCCGGGATGTCCTGCTTACTATCCATATTCACTTTTTTGGAGTTGCAGGTCGCTTTATCTAGACAGTTTTTACTAAAAGCGGCCTCTGCTACTTCTTGTTGCTGGTCCACTGTGCCTTCAAGATTTCCGCTGGCAGGAGCTCTGTCTGAACCTCCTGCATCACCAGCTACCTCAACATCTCCACTGTCGCTATCGCGGTTCTCTCGTCGTACGCTATTTCTCGAGCTATCTCTGCCAGAGCCATCTCTATCTAAACGGGTGCGACTACCACCATCACTATTTTGTCTTCTGCTTTCATCATTGCTGCTGATATCATTATTAGAAGTCTCTACAAATCTATCGTCATTCGTTGTATTGCGGTCACCAGAATCTCTGTTCGAACTTCGACCACTGTCATTATTATTGTTGTTATTATACATCGCCATTAACTGCATCATTTGCAGCGCATTTTGCGCATTCATACCACTGCCAGAGTTGCCTGATGCCGTAGCTGTTGTTCCTGTTGTTCCAGATGTAGTACCTGTTACAGTCGCCGTAGCGGCTGCATTTGCAGCTGTATTTGCCGCTAAAACTCGTGCTGACTCAGCTTGTTGTTGCACTCTTTTAACTGCAACCAACGCTTCTTGATCGGCCACGGTCATCGAACTTATTGATGTACATTCATTGCTCGTGGTTAATCCTAAATGTTTTTGAATAGCACAAAATCCCGGAACAGTTGCTGACATGATCTGCGTCGATGAATAACAGAATCTATTAGCCGCCAATATATTGCTAGGGTCAGTTGGCTTTGCTGTGGGGGCTTGTGTTGCAAAGTAAAAACTGCGGCACGCATCTACAGCTGTAAATGGTTGTGGTGGTATTTGTACAGTCTGAGCATTCGCTTCAAATACAGTTGCGGTCAGGCTTACCAAAACAGATAGCAATAAGAGATTTTGGATTCGCATGAAACCCCCCTATGTTTTCTTATCGGCTGTAGGTCTAGAAAGCTTAAGTTTGTCAGTTTGAGACACTCATTATGAGACGATGTATTTTCAAGGATAAAGTTTTTAGAAGTTCAAAAAGCTAGATGGCAGCGGGTTCTCTAAAAAGGCGCCGCCATTACCTTGTTTGAGTACCAATGGAGAAACAATTTTAACTGAGTATCCTGTACGTCCACCTGTAACACAGTTCCCTGCAACCGGAGGCAACCCTTCATGAGTTGGGTTTTTAAAATGATCTTCTGATGTATTAGAGGACAATGCAGACTGCGTGTTGTTCCATGCATTATTACATTGCCCAAAGCTCATCGTGTTGTTTTCGGTGTCCACAGGCCTGTCTGGAAATGTTTCATAGTCAGAAAAGTTTAAGAATGTCCATCCGGTCAGTAACGAAGATTGCACTGATGCTAAAAATTTAAAAATTTCCGAGTATCTTCCATAAGGCGCCCCACCTGGGACACTCTCATTAAAAATAATATTCTTTATTAAAATTTGATCCTTCACCGAGAATGCTTTTGTATCTGCAACTTGCGATGTAGTTAAGTTAGGATCGATATCACGATTTCCAAAGTCTCCGCGCAATTGATCGCGATTATCAGGGCCAATACCTGTCGTATTTCTTATTTTTTCAAAGCCCTTGTACAGTTTTTTGTAATAGTTATTATAGAAGTCCGGATCTATCGAATAAAATGTCAAATCAAACTGATTCGGAGCAATAGCACTGATTTCAAGGTAACGAGTTCCCCTATCTAGGCCTGCCAATGAATCGTATGGTCGCGCATTAGATTCAGGATCATCAATTCCCCTCCAGTCCTCTGTTAAAGAAGGCCAACCGCTAGGACTATTTTCGTACTTACCAGAGTTATTGGGATTAGGTGTAAAACTTTGCACAGGTGTAGGTCCACCAATATTTCTAACAGCTAAGGCTGCATGATAAGCTGCTATATAACGATTGTCTCGGACGCCTTTTCGGTCACCGACAAACAAAGCGAAATTAGGTTGATAGTAAACACTTCGTTTAATGTCATTCACACCTTCTGCGCCATTGATTCGCCTGAAGGGCAACGTATTGTCCACGCGAACATTTTGTTCGGGGTCTTCAATAATCGCCGATTGCTCAGCGCCCGGCTGCCATGTCTGTCCATAAGATGGACCTATTGAACCACCAAATGGTTTCGCCACGGCTGTCGCATGCAGCTTAATTTTCTTTAGTGGTAAGAAAGGAATGTTCGGTTCAGTGGTCGCTTTCACCGCATAGTACTCGACACAATATGGATTTTTTTCGAACCCGACTGTGTGTAGGTTTTGTTTTCCAGCTCCACCGCCACCCAATAAAGTCGCAGCTATATCTTTAACTTCTTGTGGTACACCAGCAAAAGCAGGCCCCATTCCTTGATCATCTCCATAGACAGGCTCTGGCTTATACTGCCAACTACCTGCGGCTCCACCTAACGTTGACGAGAGGCAGTTATGAATAAAATAATTGATATAATCAAATTCGATCCGCTTTAAAAATTCTTTTCCAGAAAACCCGTCATTAAATTTACATTGGTCGCCACTGCCAAGACCTGTCCATGTTGCGAGCTTATTATCTACATCATTATTTAACCCCGTCAGATTCGCCTCGGTTAAATTATTCTTAAATGTCGTTTTAACGCCATCCAGAATTAGCTCACCCTCTATGTCTCGAATTTCATTCGTTGGCAAAGAAAGATTTTTTGCTAGCATCTCTATTGTTTTTGTTCTGTAGCGATTTTCATAAATATAACTGGCCATAAACCGCGCCAATGTAATCGCGCCATACTTCCCTAAATTTTCACAGCGAGTGTCATTGGACAGATTGGCTTGAGCAATGAATGCATTTGCTGCACGAGAGAAATTTCCGCCCCCAGGAGTAATCGCATCACCTGCTTTTGGAATTCTATCAATTTTTCGAGCTTCACCAAAAGTCTCACAATTTACACGACAAACGGATTCATTTCCTGGCCACCCTGAAAAGCCGGGATGTCCCACGCAAAAAAACGGAATGTCTTGCACTCCTAAGCCATCGCCACATTGAAGGCCATTTATAGTCCCATCGGTACGAGCGCGAAACTGAAATCCTCCCCCAGGTAGAAGTTCAAAAGGGAAATTCTGTGATCCGGAACCAGCCCCTTGAAACCCAAACGTTCCCAGAATTCGGTAGCGCCATGTGAGCAGTTTCCAGTTTTGGCGAATTTGAAAATTAATGTGGGCCATGGCATTCATAACTTCAGCCTGCTTCATGGCACCATAGTAAGCAGCTAGGTCCGCTGACTGTTGTAAATTAATTTTATGGTGTATCAGCAGCCCAACATTGATGAGTAAAGCAAAGAAAACAAAGATCACCTGAAAAATCAGCGCCACAAATATCGCCATCTGACCTTTTTGATTTCGACGTGTCAGCACGAAGCGCGAAGCTCGCGCTTTCGATTCCGATTGAGTCGATTTCGTTTGGTCAACGACGTTCATTTTTTCTTCCCCTAAAACCAAGCTATCTCTAGAAACTCTATTTTAAACCGATTTGCCCTGCAAACAACACTGTACTGTCATCCAAGAGTATTTTTTCCTCTACACCCGACTTAAGTTGAGACACCCCTTTCTGTCCATTGAACAGGGGTCCCGAGTTCTTTAAAATAAAATCTTTCGAGCACTATTTTTCATAAGGAAGTCCAGCATGAATCAATTGAAATCCGTCTTCGTTCTTATCTTTACTCTTTTTTTCACTTTGCACGCCAGTGCCGAAGTTCTGTTCGAAGGCTACTACAAAGTCACGCAGTTTAAAAAACACATCGGATTTTTAGTCCTTCGCCACGAAATTGATAAGCAAACAAATAACTTCAAAACCACAAGCTTTATCAAATTAGCTAAGGAAGGTTTTGATATGACAGAATCCTATCAAGCGGTCTCTGATCCTGAATTAGCACCTTTAAGTGTGAACTATCTAGCCGCCGGAGATAAAAAAACAAAAACAATCAATGTGACCATTAAAAATCAAAAGATGACTGGCTCTGTAGTCGAAGATGGAAAAACAATAAAAGTAAATGAAACAGTACCAAAAGGTGTTTTTCTTTCGTCAGCTCTTTACTACATCATGCTAAAAAGTAAATCCGGTTTAAAAACAGATACAAAGTTTGATTACTCGGCCATTACAGAAGAAGGACCCGTGGTGATGACAGGAACTGTTTCTGTCGATAAAAAAATGGTGACTCAAGGAACTCAGCAACTGTTGAAAATCAATAACCGCTTTGCGGGTTCTGACTACGACAACTTGGTCACAACAAAAGGTGAAGTGATCTCGGCGAATACGCCCGGCACAATGATCGAAAGCGAACTTGTTAAAAATAAAGATGAAGCTTTAGCGGGAATTAAACTTCCAGCCGGCACTCTTGAAAAAATCTTCGGAAACACTCCTGCAGGAACAACTAATCCACTTCACGCAAAAGGTAAGTAATCACTATGAATATGCATCAATTGATTGGACAGCATATGTTGATTGGCGTTTCTGGCGCCACATTAACATCAGAAGAAAAAAAGTTTATTGTCGAAAACAATATTTCCGGCGTAGTGCTTTTCGCACGCAACTGCATTGAGCCCAAACAGATTCGTGATCTGTGCGCGGAAATACAATCCCTACGTCACCAGATGGCTGACAAAGCCCCTTTATTTATTGGGATTGATATGGAAGGCGGGCGCGTTCATCGCCTGAAACCACCTTTCACCCAATGGCCACCTTTGAAAAAAATCGGCGATCTAGATGCACCAACTGTCGCTTTTCATTTTACTCAACGTATGGGCTCTGAATTATTATCCGTCGGTATCAACTTGGACTTTGCCCCGTGTATAGATGTTTACACGAATCCTGAAAACACGGTGATCGGTGACCGCGCTGTCAGTAGCGATCCTTATCAAGTTGAAAAAATGGCTTCAGCGCTTGTACGTGGTTATATCAAATCCGGTGTTTTATCCTGCGCGAAGCACTTCCCTGGTCATGGCCACACCATTGCCGATTCACACGAAGAACTTCCTGTGGAAGAAGCCAATCTGGACCGCCTTAATGATGTCGAGCTAGTTCCCTTCCGCAAAGCTTTGCGCAGTCGTGTCGATATGGTGATGACCGCTCACATTTTATTTAAAAATGTCGATCCCGATTGGCCTGTGACTTTATCTGAAACTTTCTTGAAGAAAATGCTACGTGATGAGTTGAAATACAAAGGTCTGATCATCACAGATGATCTGGATATGAAAGCTTTGGCCAAACACTACGACCGCGAACAAATCCCTGTACGTGCAATGCAAGCAGGTAATGACCTCTTGTTATACTGTAACGAGCCAGAGTCTCCGCCGATGGCCATCGAAAGCTTAGTCACAGCAGTAGCACAAGGACAACTCAACCGCGCCGACCTTGAGCAGAGCCACCAAAAAATTCTAGATGTGAAAAAGATTAAAATTCTAACGCCTGATCCTCGCCCTTATGAAGAGGCTCTTGAAATCATCGGCTGTCCGGAACATCAAGCTCTTGCCAGTGATATCCGTGCGGGCAGAATGCCTGAAGGACTTGTCGAAGAAGCTTAATAAACAGAATTTGAATAGATCGTCTTAAAAAATAAAAAAGACCAGCTCCTAGGATGCTGGTCTTTTTTTTCGCACCTTGTTTCCACGATGCGGGAAAACCCTTAAACAGAATCTAGCAACTATTTATCGCCGAACAATGCTTTTTGGCTTTTAGTTGTACCTTTAGTTCTGCTAGCAGCTTTTCTTTTTTTGCCAGAAGCCGCTTTTTTACGTGTACGGATGAATTCAAGTTTTTTAGTTTTAGATGCCATATTTTACCCCACTAATTAAATTTTAAGCAAAAAGTCTAACTTTTCTATCAAAAGGGAATACTCAAGTCAATCAGATGCTTATTTTCGGTCCTGTCCTTTATATTGCTAATATAGGCATAATGGACACCAAACTGAGGCCCCGCAAAGCCCACCCCGGCTGTGAAGTAGTCCTTTTCGAGCACATTATTGTTCTGGAAACCCAATCTGAAGACTAACCAGTCATTTAAGAAGTTTTCCAACCCCATCATATACACCAATTTGTCTGTTTTATTATCAGGAGCCGACTCCACATCAAATCTAAGGCGGGCAAAGTTCTGATAGGTGTAGCTCATCCCCAATGAAATCGTTTTTTGTACCTGCATCGCTTCGGGCAAATCCGCCTGACCAGAGCCTACTTTTTTAGCCACAAAGCCCAAGCCAAAATTCGAGGTCACCGCCAACGTCATCCCTAAATCCAAGACGCCCACTTTGTACTGTTCTTCTTGAGCTGGAGTGATCTTGTGCGTGTAATCGTACATCGAAATAGTTCCACCAAATGTCATCCCATAATAACGAGGCGTCGCAAAAGCCAATCCCAACTGCTGCGTTGTTAACGGGTCCATGTCTGTTCTACGAAACACCAGCGCTGCTGGAAAGTACGCCTCTTTGCCATTATCTGCCACAGTTAAAGCCCAGTCTTTATCTGAGTAATGCACGGAAAGATTTTTCTTTGGCAAATCGGAAATAATCGCAGGATTAAGAAGGACTCCATCAACAGGCTCCATGGCTCCGCGGCCCGAACCACCCGTTGCGGTTGAAACCGCGCCAACATACGCCAGCGACGTGCTTGTTGAAAAAATACTAACTGCACAAATAAATGATAGGATTATTTTTCGCATGATTCACGCTAACAGACGATGACTTAAAAAACTAGTAGCTTGTACTGCTTCTAATGCAAATGCTTGCAAACTGCGGACAGCGACCCAAGCGACGTGCATCATTACCCACTTTGTTTCCAACGTAAGTCACACCCATATTCGGAGCGCGTGATAAATAACACTCTTGCGTCGTATCGTATTGCACACCCACATCTTCTGATGGAGAACCCACAACAATCCCCGTTGTCGGCAAATAGCAGTCTGTTTGCTTATTCACGATACAAAGTGGCTGTGCGGTTCGTGTTGCAGGATTATATGCGGAATTTTTTGGATAGAAAAACCCCACGCCCCAGTCAGCTTCAGAATAATGACGGCGTAGGTTTTTCACTCGCTTCGCCACATTGACGTTTGTTAAATCTGCCGCCGTTAACTGGGAACAGGCTGGCTGATCTATTTTTTTATTATTGAATTCGTTGGTTTTCATAATGACCACATTTTCACAGGTCCACGAAACACCTGCTACTTGTTGGCCCGTTTCCAGATCTCGTTCCACCACTGTATTCAGAACGTTTTTTCTCCAGCTCGAGTAACCGGCATTTTTAGTCACAAAAGAAAGTTGATATCCACGGCCATAGGCCTTTGTTAAATCAGTGGCCACTTTACGCTTAGGTGAGTTTAATCCTGTGCTATCGGACCCAGTCGTATCTGCCGCTAAAGGATTCCCAAAAGTCTGTGTCAGCAAATAGGTACCTGTATTAAATTTAGCTCTGACTTTATCCGAGTATTCTTCTGCGGCCCCTTGACCATCATTGGCAGCGGCATCCGCCGAAAAAGTTTCGTCAATGATATTCGAATAGCCAAAACTCGCTTCCAAAGCTTTCGGAGCCGTCGATGTTCCGATATTGTAAACACGCGCCCCTTCAGACAAAACAGTTTTGTTCGGACCGAACTTCAAATCTTTTGTCATCTGCGAAATAAGTGGTTCCTCGGCAAGGGGAACACCCTCGTAGACACCATCGCGCACCATCATCGGTGTGTTTGACGGCTGAATAGTGTCTGGCACCACTCTCAGGTCTGTGGCTGTTCTAACTGCATATTGAATGTACGTATCTGCATTCGCTGTTGAATTTTTTAATATATACTGGATTTGCGATGAGCTCACTGTAGGAGCGGGATAATTCGGCTGAACATTCTGTGCGATAAATTGTAAAAAGTCCGAGCGCAATTTAATTCCGCCCTTAACGGCCCCACTGCCATTGGCATCCACAAAGCCTTCGCTTACACCAATTTTAATTCCATGAATGCCGCTTTGATTTAAGTTCACACCCACACATGAGTTGTACGAGATCGTGTCCACAGCCAAGTCGAAAGCAAAAGGCGTTGCATCCAATGTGCGTGTAACAGCATCTTTGGTCGATGTCTTAGACGATAGCAAACTGGATTCTTGCTGAATATTACATCCTGCTAAAAGCAAAAGGCAGACAGACGCAGTTAGGGGTAAATGAGCCGATATCCAACGGCGACACGCCAAGTTTTTCATCATCTTCATGGTAACACATTCCGTTAGTGAATTCTTAAGTACTCAACTTCTTGTTCCATTATGATATATTTTTTAGATGAAAACATTCGTGCTCTTGACAATAGTCCAGCTCTTCTCGTCATTTTCTTTTGCTTATATCCTTCCCCTCGACACCATTTTGTTAAAAGCCTCTTCTATTGCAGGTGATTCCATCGTCTCTGTTCAACAAAATGTGATCTTTCATGA
Organism: Pseudobdellovibrio exovorus JSS; assembly: GCF_000348725.1. Classification (NCBI taxonomy): domain Bacteria; kingdom Pseudomonadati; phylum Bdellovibrionota; class Bdellovibrionia; order Bdellovibrionales; family Pseudobdellovibrionaceae; genus Pseudobdellovibrio; species Pseudobdellovibrio exovorus. The sequence goes on along the minus strand of NC_020813.1, from coordinate 134,953 downwards.
TGGCACAAAAGAAGTGATCATTCGCGAAGACTGGATGATCGAAGGCGACCGCAACTTAAAAGTGACCGCAACAGGTACAGGTGAATTCAAAGACTTTAAAGCTCAATACTTGTATAACAACAAAACCCGTATGCATCTTGAAGGACGCGCCCGCACATCGACACCTGTCAATGCGGATTTCTTCGAGCGCTTTCTAGCTATCAAGTCTCGTGATTCCTATTATTCCTATTTGCGCGACTTAGGGATTTCTCAGCGTGTGCGTTTGTCTCGTGCTGGTGGAGCCATTAGTTTTGCTGTGGGCGAACCTTCCTCTTCGGAGCTAAGTCCACAGGTTTGGATCGATCAAGACTTTTTTCGTCTGATGAAAATTCGTTTTCCAAGTGAAGCCGAAGTTGAGTTTTCTGATTACGCAGAATATGGAAAACTACACTACCCAAAAATCAAAGAAGTGGAATGGGCTGGTCGCTCTGTTTTGATTAAAGTTGTCAGCGTGACTCCTGTGAAAAAATCGAATCTACAAGATTTTTATCCCGAGACATTAACTCAACCGACTAACATGCAAGTGAACGGCTTACCGCCAGCCGTGGTGGATTTCTATCAGAGGTTTAGATGAGCGAACGCCTCACGGTACGTGTTGCTGTCGATGCGCCTTTATCTGAAAGCTTAACTTACCTTCCTCATCCTGAATTTCAAGTTCGCCGTGGTGATGTCGTTTCCGTACCCTTGGGAAAACGTCAAGCTCAAGGTGTAGTGGTCGCCGTTGAAAATGAAGACCCCGCAAATGTCAGCAGCTTTGAGCTGAAACCAATCAGCGAACGCATTGAAGAGTTCGCTTCATTGTCTTTACCAGAGGCCCATTTAAAATGGCTCGAATGGATGTCCGATTACTATTTGCACCCCTTGGGACAAGTAACGTCTTTGTGTTTTCCACCACTAAGCAAAACACAAAAAGAGCGCAAGAGTAATCGCCCTCCGGTTATCCCCGAAGTTTCCCACAGGACACCTCACCAGTTAAATGTTGAACAACAAAATTGTGTCGATTCTATTCCTTTGGAAAAAGGATTTTCTACCCACTTGGTTCACGGCGTGACGGGTTCTGGTAAGACAGAAATTTATCTAGAGCTTTTTACACGCACTTTGGCCGCTGGCAAAAAAGGCATCTTTCTTTTGCCCGAGATTTCGCTGACACCTCAATTAATTCAGCGTTTTGCTGAACGCTTCGGGGATCAAATCGCCGTTCTGCATTCCCAACTTACAGATCGTGAACGCACAAATCAGTGGTGGGATATTGTTGAAGATCGCAAAAGCATCTTGATCGGAGCGCGCTCGGCACTATTTTGCCCTGTGAAAAATCTCGGTCTTATTGTCGTAGACGAAGAACATGAAGGCAGCTTCAAGCAGGATGAAAAATTAAAGTACAATGGTCGCGACTGCGCCATCATGCAAGGACACTTCAACAATTGCTGTGTTATTTTAGGTTCGGCAACGCCAAGTTTAGAGTCGTGGAAGAATGCTTTGGATGGAAAGTATGTTCTTCATCAGATTAAGAACCGTGTGAACAATCGTCCACTGCCGCAGATCGAAGTCATCGACATGCGTTTAGAAAAAGAGCAGGAAAAAGTCGACATTTTACGACCAAACTGGCTTTCTGAAAAACTTTTGAATGCCACACACGCGGCCTTAGAGCGCAAAGAGCAAGTGGCTTTCTTACTGAATCGTCGGGGCATGTCGCAGTTGGTGTTCTGTCCTTCCTGTGGACACAGTGTTGAATGTCCTAACTGCGATATCAGCCTGACATTACATGCAAATGTCCACTTGGTCTGTCACTACTGTGATTATCATGAAAATTTCAAAACACAGTGTCCGTCTTGTAAAGAAGGCGAGCTGATCAATTTAGGGCTCGGAACAGAAAAAGTAGAAGAGGACTTAAAACGTCTTTTTCCTGACAAAGTGATCGCTAGAGCCGATCGCGATGAAATCACGTCGCGCTTAGACATGGAAGAGCTTGTTCAGAAAATGGAAAAATCTGAAATCGATATTCTGATTGGAACTCAGATGATCGCCAAAGGATTGGATTTTTCTAATTTAACATTGGTCGGACTTCTTTTAGCAGATATCAGTTTCAATTTACCAGATTTCAGAGCGACAGAAAGAAGCTTCCAATTAATCACACAGATGAGTGGGCGCTCGGGTCGTCATGTCAAAGCAGATGAATCGCCGGGAAAAGTGGTGATTCAAACTTACAACACGGAACACGACAGCATTCGCTTTGCGCAAGCACATGATTTCGAAGGTTTTGCGACGCAAGAGCTACAAAATCGTCAGCAGTTGAACTATCCGCCGTTTCATCGCGTGGTTTCATTAAGAATTCAGGCGACAGATTTAAACAAAGTGCAACAAACAGCTCAACAATTAAGCCTGCGTGCACAGATGTTGAAAGAAAAATTTCCTGTTTTCGCTGACATAGAGGTTCTCGGCCCCGCAGCCGCTCCTATAGCGAAGCTCCGCAATCAATTCCGCTATCATCTTTTATTAAAATCCGCACAATCCCGAACACTTAATCAATTTGTCAGAAAGGTGTTAGGGGATACAAAATGGATTCCTAAACAAGCGAAAGTTGTTGTTGATATTGACCCGCTGAATTTGTTGTAAAATAATACAACCTCAGATGGCGATTAAATGTCCGCAATGTAATTTAGATGTTTCCGATTTGCTCCCAATTGAGCCTCAGTTGCGTGAGCGCATATCTGAATTAGATCCTGAATTCCGATTACCAGATGAAATTTGCCGTTCTTGTATGAGTTCCCTGCGCAAAAAAGCTTTTGGACCGGGCGGAATCTTGATGGCTCAAGAACGCGCTAACTCTGAAAGAAAAGGCAAACTTTGGCAGTCACGGATTGCGCTTGTAAAAAAAGGCCACTCGTTAATGGCCAACAACATGTATTCCGAAGCGGCCATGACCTACGAAAAGTATCTGCGCTTACTGGAAATCGTCTTTGACTGTAAGACGGGTCAACTGACTCCGGAAGCATTGAAAGAAGCTGCGAAAACGGCTGAGTTAACTGTGATTGCAGGCGTTTACTGGGACTTATTGCGTATCTATGATTCCAGCGAAAAGTACACGGACCGCCAAAAGCACTCAGCTGTGCAGTTAGCTAAGTTTATCAATTACACGCCTGTGTTTCCTGACATCATGAAAAAAGCGGAGGCCTTTTTGAAGCAGGCCAAGCACCCCGATATCGTCAAAATTTTCATGACAAATGCAAAGAAACAACGCGCTCGTTGCTTCATCGCTACGTCTGCTTTTCAAACTCCAACTGCTATTGAAGTACAGTTTTTAAGATTGTATCGCGATCAAAATTTAAAAAGCTCATTTTTTGGTCGTAAGTTTATTTTTGCTTATTATAAAACATCTCCGACAATTGCTAGATTTTTAGACCGCAATACGTGGCTCAAACCCTCTGTCAGAGCTGTTTTGCGGTTTGTGATCAAATGCGTTAGTTAATTTTTTTACGTAGATTTTCTTGCAACTCGGCGCAGCCTTAGCCATCGTTAAATTATGCACATCTACGATTATATCATCATTGGAAGCGGTCTTACTGGATTAACTATTGCCAAAAAAATTTCGCAAGAAACTGAAAACATTCTGATTCTTGAAGCTCAAGACGTAGCTGGTGGCGACAATCGCCCTGCAAACTTGAACGGACAGAGTTTAGATAATGGTCTTAGATTTTTCCCAGCTACAGAGGCTTCTCGCCAAGCTTTAGGTTTTCTAGAAGACTTACTCGGACACACAGTCACTTCTGGATCAAAAGAAAATACTGTTGAAACTTATGAAGCCAGTGGATTCAAAGACTTTGTTGGATTCGGCGACAAATCCCCTGAGTTCTACGATCAGCTTTCTTACTTCCTTAGCCAAGAGGTGTTTACTTTGACTCAGACTCCATACCAATGGATGCAGAGCTTAGTAGAAAGCTTAAAAACTAAAATCCAAACTCGCTCTATCGTGACACGTTTCGGTTTCGAAGGATTAGATTCTGAAAAACCTGTCCTGACTCACGTGATGGTGAATGGCACAAAACAGCTCTACGCAAAAAACTTCATCTTTGCCGGTCCAATTAAAGATTTAGGTCTTTTAATTCCTGATGATGTTTTAAATGCGCGTGCAAAAGCTAAACTGAAAAAATCAACAGCATGGCAAGCCGTCTGTGTAGATCTATTCCATACAGCTCCTGTTGAAAAAGAAAATATGTTTCTGTTGAATGGCACAACTGACGACGATATCGGGCCTTGCATCGGTCGCTTTTTACCAGCTGTGACGGCGGAAGACGGCTCCACTTCAGGACAAATTTCACAGTGGATGAGCTTTGTAGATTCAGATTCTGCAGAAGACACGGAAAATATCGGTTTGGTTTTGAAAAAAATCAAACGCCAGATCAAACGCGCTTTTCCTGAGGTCTCTGATTCCGTTCAAAAAGAAAGAATTTTTGTCAGCCCAGCTCTTTCGGGAGCCGACTTGAAATTGAATGCGAACTTAAGCCTTCCAAAAGTTGAAAATCTTTGGATTGCTTCAACACAAGCCAGTCGTTATGCCAACTTGTTGGGTTCGTTGATGCAAGCTCAGTTGGTTTTAAGTGCTTTAGGGTTTGTAACAAATACCCTATCACTTGCTGAAGATGTAAGCTCAAACGAAGCTGATATTTAACTCGCACGTCTTAACTTAATTTTAACAGCCCTACAGCCCCGATCGCACCCATAAGTTTTTTTTATGGGTGCCATTGCATTCTTTTCTTTGAGTTTTTTTTCAATTCGCGCGATTTATGTCGCCATCGCAAGACAGCCTTGCAAAAAAAAGCCAAGGGGGCACGTATGTTGACATCTCAAAAACTCAAATTCTCGCTAGTTGCAGCTCTTTCCGTAACCATGCTAAGTGCCTGTGGAAATCAATCTTCATCAAAAGATGGTCAAATTGCTTCCAATATAGTTGGTGGCACCACATCGACTTTAGAATTCCAAAAAGCAAACGGAATCGTGGCTTTGCTGTCTTTGACTGAAAAGAAAAAAGAAGCGCCAGCGGAAGCACCGAAAGAAGGCGAAGCTGCACTTCCTCAAGCCGCTAATGACAATGAAGAAAAGCCAGAAGTGGGAATGAGTATTTGTACAGGCAGCTTGATCAGCAAACGTGTTATTTTAACTGCCGCTCACTGTGTTGATTCTGAAGATTTAAAAGGTGTGTTGGCAATTTTCGCAACAGATATTTCTGCCGAAGATGCTCCGACAAAAGCGATCCCTGTTGGCCGTGTTGAATTACATCCTGATTACGATGGCCAAAACGATATGGCTTTAGTTTTCTTAAGATCAGATGCACCAGCAGATTTCAAATTGGCGAAGCTTCCTTCTTCTGACATCACAAGTGATCTAAAAGGCAAAAGCGTAACTTTAGCTGGTTATGGTGTAACAACTCCACTTGTGAATAAAATTGGTATTGACCCAGAGTCTGGCGAATTAGTTGTGATCCCTCTTCCGACTGAAGGCGATGGTGTTTTAAGACAAATTTCTGACATTGAAACTTTGGCTATCAGCCCTGATGCAAAAGAATTCATGGTTTCTAACTATGGTGGTACTAAAGGTGCTTGCCATGGTGACTCTGGTGGACCGGCGTACTTAGCCCAAGAAGATGGTTCATTCTTATTGGTCGGTGTAACAAGCCGTGGAACTAACCCCATCGGGAACTGTGATCGCCAAGCTATCTACGGCAGTGTTGCCGCTCAGATGGACTGGATCCGCAAGTTCGTAAAATAGTCTCAAAAAGCTCATTTTTTAACGAAAATTCTAATTTTTTCAGAGCAAAAGAGTCCGAAAGGGCTCTTTTTCATTTTAGGCCACTCTTTAGGCCATATAAACCACTTTCATCAGTCGAGATTCCCACTGTAGCGCTTGCGTCCGTAGGGCCATTATGTTATTCAGTTCAGCACTATAACACACGAACGGGTATTTAACTGGTCGTTGCCTATTTTTTAGGCGCGCTATCTCGGCCCAACAGAGTGTCTGAAGTCCTCATAAAAGCACTTCCCACTCGCCCGAGCTCTGCCCTTCGGAGGACAAACTAGTAAGAAAGAGGATATACATGGCACAAGTTACCATGAAAGAAATGTTAGATGCAGGCGTTCACTTCGGTCACCAGACTCAAAGATGGAACCCAAAAATGAAACCTTATGTTTTCACAGCTCGTGGTGGTATTCACATCATCGATTTGCAGAAAACAGTTGTTCGCGCTAACCAAGCTGCTGATTTCGTAAAACAAATCGCTGCTGAAGGTGGATCTGCGATCTTCGTAGGAACTAAAAAACAAGCTATCGAACCAATCCAAGAAGCAGCTAAACGTTGCGGTCAGTACTTCGTTACTAAACGTTGGTTAGGTGGAATGTTAACTAACTTCGAAACAATCAAAGCTTCTATCGACCGCTTACGTAAAATCGACGCGATGAAAGAAAAAGGCGAATACAACTTGTTAACTAAAAAAGAGCGCGCTGGTTTGGATAACGAAGCATTGCGTTTGACTGAATACCTTGAAGGTATCAAAGACATGAAGACATTACCTAAAGTAATGTTCGTTGTTGATATGCCTAAAGAGCACATTGCTATCGCTGAAGCGAAAAAATTAGGTATCAAAATCGTAGCTATCGCAGATACGAACTCTGATCCTGAAGCAGTTGATTACCCAATTCCAGGTAACGACGATGCTATTCGTTCAATCAAATTATTCACAAACCTAGTTGCTGAGTCTTTCATGGAAGGCGCTAAAGTTTGGGAACAAAAATTACGTACTCAAACTGATAAAGGTTCTGACTTAGCTAAAGAAAAAGAAGCAGATACAGCAGCAGCTCCTGCGCGTGCTCCTCGTGGTGCTCGTGGTGCTAAAACTGATGCAGCTCCCGCAAAAAGCGCTGGACCAGCAGTTGTTAAAGCTAATAAAACTAGAAAATTGGTTGCTGCCGGAACTGCAGACTTAGTTGAAATCGAAGCTGAGTTGAATGAAGGCAAAGCTGAAGACTCTGCTGAGTAATCAGATTGATCCGCACATCGGCGCTGATAGCGCCGATTTACTTTATACGCATTAAAAAGAAAATTTAAACCTCCTGCCGCAACGGCGGGAGCAATCTTAAGGGAGATCCTCATGTCTATCTCTGCAAGCATGGTTAAAGAATTACGTGAAAAAACAAGCGCCGGTATGATGGATTGCAAAAAGGCTTTAGAAGAGTCTAAAGGCGATTTCGAAGCCGCTGTTGAATGGCTACGTGTTAAAGGACTTTCTGCTGCCGCGAAAAAAGCTGATCGCGTTGCTGCTGAAGGTTTAGTAAACGCTGCTACTGATGGAAAAGTTGCTGTAGTTGTTGAAATCAACTCTGAAACTGACTTCGTATCTCGTAATGACGGCTTCAAAGCTTTCGTTAACACAATCACTCAACACGCTCTAAAATCAACTTCTACAGCTCCAATTTTAGAACAAGAAATCTCTGCTGGTAAAACAGTAGGTGACTCTTTAAAAGAAGCGATTGCAACTATCGGTGAAAACTTAGTTATCCGTCGTACTGAAAAATACACTGTTACTGGCGAAGGTTTAGTACACACTTACATCCACGGCGAAGGTAAAATCGGCGTTATGGTTGAAGTAGGTGCTTCTTCTGCAGCGGCAGCAACTTCTGCTGAAGCAAAAACATTAGCTTCTGATGTTTGCTTGCATATCGCAGCGATGAATCCAATGGCTTTATCTCAAGACCAAATGGATGCAACTGTTGTTGCTAAAGAAAAAGAAATTCTGAAACAAAAAAATCTTGAGTCAGGTAAAAAAGCTGAAATGGTTGATAAAATCGTTGAAGGTCAAATCCGTAAGTTCTTGGCTGAAAACTGCTTATTAGACCAACCTTTTGTTAAAAATCCAGACTTAACTATCGGCGCATACGCTAAAGAGCTTTCTAAAAAAGCTGGTGGCGATCTAACAATCAAACGTTTCACACGTTTTGAATTAGGCGCTGGTATCGAGAAAAAAGTAGTAGACTTCGCTGCTGAAGTTGCTGCTCAAACAAAAACTCACTAGTTGAGTTTTTGTTTCTGATAAGAGCCAAGACTCCTTTTTGGTTTTTTGGCTCTTAAATTATATTCCTTTTATTTCTAACTTTTACCGAAAAGGAGCTGGTTTTGAAAAAATCAATTTATAAGAGAATTCTTCTTAAGTTGAGCGGAGAAGCTCTTGCCGGTAATCAAGGAACTGGGATTAACACCACAGTTATCCAACAAATTGCACAAGACATTAAGTTAGCCCACGAAACAGGAGTCGAAATTGGCTTAGTTATCGGTGGAGGTAACATCTTCCGCGGAATCGCCGCTTCTGCTCAAGGCATGGATCGCGCGAGTTCTGATTACATGGGAATGTTAGCTACTTGTATCAACTCATTGGCTTTACAAGATGCTCTTGAAAAAGCTGGAGTTCCAACCCGCGTGCAATCAGCAATTGAAATGGCTGAAATTGCTGAACCTTACATTCGCCGACGTGCCGTTCGCCACCTTGAAAAGAACCGCATCGTGATTTTTGCTGCAGGAACTGGAAATCCTTATTTCACAACTGATACCGCGGCTTCACTTCGCGCAATGGAAATCAACGCTGAAGTTTTAATGAAAGCAACGAAAGTAGATGGTATCTACGATAAAGACCCTGCGAAACATGCCGATGCAAAACGCTATGATAAAATCAGCTACATCGATGTGTTGAACCAAGGTTTACAGGTGATGGATTCAACTGCCATCAGCCTTTGTATGGACAATAAACTGCCAATTATGACTTTTGACCTTGCAAAGCCAGGTAACATCCTGAAAGCTGTACAAGGCGAAAATATTGGCACAATAGTACAATAAATCGTTTAATAACTATTATATCTTTTTGACCTGAAGAAGGAGAAACCATGTTAGACCAAGCTAAAACAACAGCACAAACTAAAATGGATAAAGTTATCGTTGGCTTAGGTGAAGAACTAAAAAAAGTTCGTACCGGTAAAGCTCAAGTTTCAATGTTAGATTCTATCCGCGTTAGTTACTACGGACAGTTAGCCCCTCTTAATCAAGTGGCTTCTGTATCAACTCCAGATGCGAAAACTTTCTTAATCGCGCCATGGGAAAGCTCTGTTTTAAAAGAAATCGAACAGGCTATCGTAAAATCAGATATCGGCATGGCTCCAATTAACGATGGTAAAGTTATCCGCTTAAAAGTTCCTGATTTAACTGAAGAGCGCCGCAAAGATTTAGCAAAACAAGTTAAAAAAATCGCTGAAGACTCGCGCGTTGCTGTTCGTTTGGCTCGTCGTGATGCCAACGAAGAAGTTAAAAAAGCTTTGAAAGACAAAGTTGTCAGCGAAGATGAAGCTAAAAAAGCCGAAGCTGATATCCAAAAAATCACTGACGATTCGATCAAAAAAATCGACCAAATCGCTGATGAAAAAGAGAAATCAATCTTAACTATCTAGTTGAGACATTAAGATGCTGATGAAACTTCAACATATAGCCATTATAATGGACGGAAACGGGCGCTGGGCTCAATTGCGAGACAAACCCCGTACTTTTGGACACATTAAAGGCGTACGTGTCGCGAAGCAAATCATCACACATGCTTCTGATTTAGGTCTTAAGAATTTAACTCTTTATGCATTCAGTTCTGAAAACTGGCTAAGACCACAGACGGAAGTGGCTCTATTGATGGTCCTACTTGATCGCTACCTAAAAAAAGAATCGGAAAATCTTCATAAGAAAAATATCCGCTTTGATGTTATTGGCGATACCAGCAAATTGCCGTCTCATATCCAATCTTCTATTAATCGCACCAAAGAAATGACGAAGAATAATACGGGCTTACACGTGTCCTTTGCGTTGAGCTACGGCTCGCGCCAAGAACTTGTTTTAGCCGCGCAAAAATTAGCTCGCAAAGTTCAATCTGGTGAAATGTCAGTAGAACAAATCAACGAAACCAGTATTGCTGATTCCTTGATGACAGCTGGCACACCAGATCCGGATTTAGTTATCCGCACAAGTGGTGAGGCGCGCCTTTCTAACTTCTTGTTATGGCAAGCTTCATACAGCGAGCTTTATTTTACTCCGACGCTTTGGCCTGACTTTAAGGCTGAAGATTTCAATGCGGCCATCACTCACTACTTGGGACGCGAAAGACGTTTTGGAAAGGTTCTTCCTAAAAATGACGAATCTTTCGTTTAGAGTTCTTTCGGCGGTTATTGCCTTAGCTATCTTTATTCCAACTGTTTATTTCGGACGCGAACACGGAATCTATGTATTAGCCCTTTTTGTGGTTGCGCGTGGTGCTTTTGAAATGGCGCGAATGTTGTTTGCCGATCGCTATCCTAAATTTGTGAAACGCCTTTTTGTAGCCATGGTCACTTCTGTATTTCTGATCATCACCCAAGATCAATTGAAGTCTGCGGCTAACTTTGCATTTACTTTCAGTTTTGTTCTGATTGCCAGCTTCGGTATCTTCTTACATAAACAGTTCAAAGATCTTGAGCAGATTCTGACTTTTGCGACACGCAACTCGCTGGGCATGATCTACATCTGTTATTTACCAGCCACTGTCGTGTGGACGACTCAGACAGAGTATGGTGTGACATGGTTTATTTGCCTCTTGTCTGTGGTTTTCGCTGGGGATATTGGAGCTTATCTGTTCGGTATGACGATGGGACGCAATAAAATTGCTCCGGATCTTTCGCCGAAGAAAAGCGTTGAAGGCTCTATTGGTGGTTTGCTGTTTTCCATTTTTGTCGGTGTGGCTTTTCACTGGTTGATTCCGACGACACCTGTTTATGTGATGGCTCTGTGTGGTCTTTTCGGCGGATTCTTCGGCCAAGTTGGTGATTTCTTTGAATCATTAATTAAACGCGTTTCGGGCGTAAAAGATTCAGGCTCGATCATGCCCGGTCATGGTGGAGTTTTAGATCGTCTTGATGGCGTTCTGTTCGCGGCTCCGGTCTTTTACTTTGCCGCGACTTATTTTTAGGTGCCAGGCCCTGTTTACGGACGCATTGAGTTATCGCTTTAATACTGCTCTGTGTGGTCTTGCCCTGGTTCTTATAAAGTTTTAATTACCTCTAATGGATCCAATCTAATCTACTAATCTAGATAACAAATTCCTGACATTTTATTGGCGTATGGAGTCTGTGGGTTCACGACGATGGATTTGAATCCGCCATTGGCGTCTTGAGTGGTGGAAACGGTGATCACGATATTTTGCTCGCCGAAGCCTTCATCTAATTGAAATTTATAAAGCTCACCTGCGGCTGGGGGAAAAACTAAATTTGGAATTTGGCGTTCCGGCGCTCCTTGAAAAGCGGCCCAACTGTAGGCCCCGATTTTTTGTTCGGGTGTCACTTGAGTTTTAGAGTTCAACATCACAACACCCATCATGCCAAAGCCACACTCTAAAGTGCCCGCTAGAGCAGGAAGCCCAATCGACATCATTAAACAAATAAGTACGATATTTTTCATTCCCCTATTGCAGCAAGAATCTCATAGTGAGTCAAATGCCACGGGCACAGACCTAAGCCTCGTCGTGAATTCACCCCTGTGGCCCCGTTTTGTGGACGCCGCCACCCCACTTATATAGACTAGAAGACATGATGTATTTAGCTTCAATCCTAGGGTTTTTATATACGAACATTTTACCTTTTATCATCCTTTTGGGGATCCTCATCTTCGTTCACGAATTAGGTCACTTTGCGGTCGCTCGCATGTGTGGCGTTCGTGTTGAAGTTTTCTCGTTAGGATTTGGTAAAAAAATCTTCAGCTTCAGACGTGGAGACACCACTTATTGTATTTCATTAATTCCGCTTGGTGGTTACGTCAAAATGTTTGGCGAACAAGGCAGCCAAGAGATTAAAACCGAAGAAGATCGCAAGGTCGCCTACTCTTACAAAAATCCATGGCAACGTATCGCCATCGTCGCAGCGGGTCCGCTGATGAACTTCTTCTTTGCGGCGTTTGTTTTTGCATTGATCGCTCAAATGGGTGAACAAACCAAGGCTCCGGTGATTGAAGATGTCGCCGCAGGTTCCATTGCCGCTACAGCGGGATTCCAAGCTGGCGATCGTATTCTGAAAGTCGGATCAAACTCTATTGCGAGCTATGAGGACTTCCAAAAGCAATTGAATGAAAATCAAAATGCGACTGTTGAAGTTGTGGTAAAAAATCCTGAGGGTGTCGAAAGAGCTGTTAACGTCAATGTGGCCTCAGCTAATAATCCCAATATCTTTTCAATGAGTTCACGTATTGGACAAATCGAAGGCCTATTGCCTTACGCACGTAGTGCGGCTGTTGCGGTGATGACGGGAACTCCGGCTTATGAGCTGGGATTCCGCAGTGGCGACCAAATCACTGCTGTGAATGGTACGACGGTGCCTCGTTGGGTGAACTTAGTGGCTTCTTTTGATTCTGCCGCTACGGATTTGAATGTCACTTTGAATCGCCCGTCAGCAGAGATTGATGGCAAAGTTCAAAATACCGAGATGTCGATTGTTGTTCCTTTAAAAACTTTGAAGAAAGCTAAATCCGTTCAGGGTTTTGGTTTCGACAACACAGAGCTTTATCTGGACATGGTAGTGAAAGATTCTCCGGCAGACAAAGCGGGCTTACAGAAATTCGATAAAGTGATTTCGATCAACCAAGTTCCTATCACAAAATGGGATGATATCTCGAATACCATTCGTTCGTTTAATGGAACGGACGCAATGACTTTTGTGATTCAACGTGATGGCGCTGAAATGATTAAGAAAATTACTCCGCAAATCACCGAGCTCAACACAGCATTCGGTGGCATCGACAAACGCTTTACTGTGGGGATTACTCCGTATCTGGTATTCACTGAACCGGAAATGACAGTCGTGCATTCGGCTTCGATTTTTCATTCAGTGGCTAAAGGATTTCAGCGCACAGTGGACGTATCGGTTATGACGGTGATGTCCTTTGTGCGTCTTTTCCAAGGTGAAGTCTCTGTAAAAAATGTCGGTGGTATGGTGACGATCGGTAAAGTAGCGAAAGATTCTTTTGAAATCGGAGCGCAAGCGTTCCTGATGACGATGGGTATTCTTTCTGTCAGCTTATTCATCTTAAATCTTTTGCCAATTCCGGTTTTAGATGGTGGACACTTAGTTTTTTACACAATTGAATTGATTAAAGGCTCTCCGTTAAGTCTGAAGAAAATCGAGATGGCTCAGCAAGTGGGCTTAGTGTTATTGTTAGCGTTGATGATTCTGGCGCAGTTCAATGACATCGTAAAATTCCTCTTTAAATCATGATTATTCTGGCATGTGAAACCAGTACGCTGTTAGGCAGTGTGGCCGTCATCGAAGACGGCCGCGTGCTTGCCAGTGTTGAATCCATGCGACAGGGTTCCCACTCGGATATTTTAAATACTTTCACAGCAGAAGCTTTGAAAAAAGCGGGAAAAACTCTGCAGGATGTGGATCTATTTGCCACGGGTATCGGACCCGGAAGTTTTACGGGAATTCGTATTTGCTTAAACACCATTAAAAGTTTTGCTTACTGTTTTCAAAAACCAGTTGTCGGTATCAGCTCTTTGCAAACACTCGCCGAGCAAGCTCATCACATTTTAAGTGCGGGCGCAGCAACCACGTCAACAGTCGTCAGCATGATTAACGCCTACAAAAATATGGTTTATGTGGCTACCTATCAGCAAAAAGATGGACAACTTGTTGAAGTGAAAGCACCAGAAGTAGTGCGTGTTCAAAACCTTGGAAGTTATGTCACAGAAAACTCTTGGGTTTGTGGCGATGGCTATGCCGCTTACGAAAAGTTTTTCTCTGATGATTTAAAGGCGAAACTCTTACGTCATCCTCAAATACCAGACGAGCCCCATGCCCAGACCTTAGGCTTGCTGGCGACAAAACAAAAATCTATTTCATGGGGAGAGTTGCTTCCCTTATACCTCAGATCCTCAGAGGCAGAAGAAAACTTGAAAGGAATAAAGTATCAGCCATTAAATTGAGCAATACTTAAGTATTAAGTTGATTCTACCAAAGAAGCTCTTTTAAAATTAGGGCTGATGGAAACAGAGCGCAATACAGAGAATAATACTCAGTGCAATTACTACGAGCTTCTTGGAATTTCGGAAAGCGCAACGCAACAAGAAATTCTAGTAGCTTATCAAAAAGCAAAGAAAACTTACTCTGCTGAAAACAAAGCTCTGTCTTCAGTTTTTACTCCAGAAGAAGCGACTCAATTGCGTACTCTTATTGAAGAAGCTTACGAAGTTCTCAGCAACAACACCTATCGCAATATTTACGAGCGCCGTGTATTAGCTAGCACTTATCAAAAAGTAGATCTCAGCGCAGAGTCGATTAAATCTGCGAGCGATTCTTTATTTCAACGTGTGACTCCTCCGGTTGTCAGCATGACAGCAGAGCCTGAAAGCACGACATCAAATGTTGAAATGACTCCAGCTGTGGAAACAGTGGCACCCGTTGCGGCTGCTTCTGTGCAAAAAGCTGTAGAAAAACCAGTAGCAGCGCCTGTTCATCCAGATGCTCCTGTTATTGATCCTGCTTACGAAGCTTTACTTGCCGACAAGAAAGAATGGACAGGCCAAGATTTAAAAGCTGTTCGTGAATATCGTAAGCTTTCTTTCGATGAATTAACTGATATCACAAAGATCAACCCTTGGTATATTGCTGCTATCGAAGATATGGATCCGGCAAATCTTCCAGTAGCGGTTTTTGTTCGCGGCTATGTCGTACAATTGGCGAAAGCTCTTGGCTTAAAAGATAAACTTGTAGCCGAGTCTTACATGCGCCACTTCAGAAAGAAGATTGAAAACTAATTCTGTTTTCTCTCTGACAGTTTCTGCTGACGATGCCGGTTCTCGCCTAGATAAATTTCTTTCTTCACTTGAAGATGTCTCTTCCAGAAACTATGCAAAACATCTTATCGAAGATAATCGCGTTCTAGTTAATGGCAAAGTGGTAAAACCCTCTTTTGCTTTAAGCGAAGGACAGGTTGTTGAAATTCACTTTCCTGAATTACAAAGTACAGAACTAAAACCCTACAATTTAAAGCTCGATATTGTGTTTGAAGATGAGCACGTTTTAGTTGTGAACAAACCCAGCGGCCTTGTGGTGCATCCGGCGGCAGGACATCAGCAGGACACATTAGTAAACGCACTTCTGCATCACACCACTGATCTTTCAATGAAGAATGAAATTCGACCAGGAATTGTTCATCGTATTGATAAAGAAACAAGTGGCTTACTTGTTGTCGCCAAAAATGATGTGGCCCATGAGGCTTTAGCTCAGCAGTTTAAAAATAAAACCACTCATCGTGTGTACTACGCTGTTTTGCAAGGGCAGCTTCCCAAAACACAGGGCACGATCAAGTCGTATCTGGGGCGACACCCCGTTGATAGAAAACGATTCTCTTCAGTGAAAGAAAATAACCGCGTTATCACAGATGCAGACTTAGTTCTGCCGCATGCCAAATGGGCCGTAACTCATTTTTCAAAGATTTCACAACACTCGAATATGAGCTACGTTCGTCTGCAATTAGAAACAGGACGCACCCACCAAATCCGCGTGCACATGAGCGAACAAGGTCATCCTCTGGTGGGTGACACCACTTATGGCTTTTCCGCGAAGCGCATGAAAGAGCTGGGACTTAACCGCTTCTTTTTACATGCTGCCGAGCTGGGATTTACTCATCCCATCACCAAAGAGGATTTACTCTTTAAGATCCCTTGGCCAGAGGCAGACCGCACTCTGTTGGTTCAATGGGGCTTTGAAAAACCATGACTCCGGCAAAAAACTCATGGTCTAACTCTATAAAAACTTTTGGTGACTTTGGTTGCGGATTTCAAAATGACGACTATCTGGTTTTTTTCGGAAATAAAAATGCTGATCTGGCCAAGCTACAAAGTGAATTTCCCCAGTTGTCGTTTCGACGTATTCGCCAAACACACTCAGATATTGTCATAGACAGTGTTCCCGATAGTTTAACTCTTGCTTTTGAAAACCTGCCGGAAGCTGATGCCCACTTCACTGCACAAAAGAATCAGAGCCTTTTAATTTTAACGGCCGACTGTTTACCCATTATGATTTACTGTAGGCAAACTCACCGCGTGGCCGCAGTTCACGCCGGCTGGCGCGGGGTCGAAAATCGCATCGCTGAAAAAACCTTAGCTCAGCTGATCCGCACGGGAAGCGATCAAAAAGATTTTCTGATTTGGGTTGGGCCCCACATACAACAAGATAGCTTTGAAGCCGGAACCGATGCTTTTAATTTGTTATCACAGGCTCATCGTGGGCTAGAGCCTAATAGTTACTTTTATCAAAAGTCAGATAAGTACTTTATTGATTTGAATTTGATCGTGAAGTCACAAATAGATCATGTCGTAGGAAAAAGTTCTGATGTCTGGTTTTCTGATGATGATACGAAAGCCAATCCGAATTATTTTTCTTATCGACGCGATCAAAAAACAAAACTGCGCAATCTTAGTTTTATTGCGCTGTTTTAATTTTTGAAATTAAATTTTCAGTGACAATTTTAGTGTCTTTTAATGTCGTGGTTTTAACGAGACGAATTCTGTAAAGTCACCCACAATACGAATGATCCCACGACGTAGAGTCTCTAACGGCTGAGTGGTTTTTTCTTGATTCACCAATCGGCGAGCCACGTGCGCTATACGTAAACCCGCAAGATAAATTCTTTGATCGACGATATCAGAAAAGCGATCTGTATAGGCCTGTTCAGAGTCATCTTTGTAGGTGTAAGCATCAACACGGGGAACCATCGACTCGTGCATCCAATCATCATAACGAGTGAAAGCACTTACTGGTGGTCTATAGTCTTTAAACTTTTTCATTAAGTATTCAGCGTAGACTGTCGCTTGATCTTGTTGTGGCAAAAGTGAATCTGCACTATGAGCAAAAAGATCTCGGTGTGCTAAATAGATAATCTGCGAATCCCAAACACTGTGTAATGAGGTATCAAAATCCAACCATCTTAGACGCACTTTATTCCCACCATTATCTTCAACACGACCCGTGTGTAAAGGTTGGTGGATGTCTCCGACAAAGTGGATGGCAAATTTTAGTGCGTTCTCTTTATCTATCTTGCTGGCAAACGGATCTTTCATGGTGTCTTCAGCTACATATAGAGCTTCGATTAAACCACCAACACGACGAGTGGCCTCATCTTGTCTGTCTAGATTTTGTAAGTAAGTGTAATTGTCTGGAGCTTTTTCAAAGTGATACCAGATCGTGAACTTCCATTCGGAATTTCCACGGGCGGCATCAGCCCACACCGCTGCGTCTGCGATGCTTCCTCCGTTTAGAATTTCATTAACTTTGGCGCGAGTGTCGCGATCCATAAATTGCCACGCAATTTGCGCAGACGTTTTATGGCCTAAGGCCCCCCAGCACCATCCTTGAGCTGTAGCTAGTAACAGTGTCCCTATCACTATGAAATGCTTCATGCATACCACCTATTTGATATTCCTAATCAGAATAATAAATTGCGGGAAATGCAAGATATTCTAAATCGACACACCCTATCGAACATCGCGACCATCATCTGGTGCACAGCAGATGATTTTATATTAAGCTCGTTAATACTATTTATTGTTTGAGGTGTTTATGATTGCAGCAAAAAGAGCCCATGATTTAGCCGCCCTTATTCAAACCGCGACGCACCAGTTTTTATCTGGAGTCAAAGAAGCCTCTGGCGGAAAAGACGAGGGACCAGATCCCCACGAGATGTTAGAAGGTGCTCTAGCGGCTTGTACTATTATCACAGTGCAAATGTACGCTAATCGTAAACAGTGGCCACTGGTTTCAACTCACGTGAAGATTACAATTACTTCTGAAACGAAAGAATCTACTGTTATTCAACGGGATATTTCTTTTGAAGGTGATTTAACTGACGAACAACGACAACAACTTTTCGTGATTGCCAATAAGTGTCCGATTCATCGCCTATTGCACAGTCAGATTCAAATCAACTCGGCCTTAACTTGATTTATAGGGAGTCCACATGAGCAGCGATCGACTTTTTATTCCTAGCCGCGAAACAGATCTTGGTGACCTCAGTGTTCGCCGCGTTCTTCCTTATGCGGCCAGACGCATGGTCGGACCTTTTATTTTTTTCGACCACATGGGACCGGCAGAATTTCATGACGGACAAGCCATGGATGTTCGCCCTCACCCACATATCAACTTAGCAACAGTAACTTATCTGTTTGAAGGCTCTATTCAGCATCGTGACAGTTTAGGCTCTGATCAGATCATCGAACCTGGAGCTATTAATTGGATGACGGCGGGAAAAGGAATTGTTCACTCAGAAAGAACTCCGGCCAATGAGCGTCAACATGACACCCACCTGCATGGCATTCAGCTTTGGGTGGCCATGCCAGAAGAGCTGGAAGAGTGCGAGCCCAGCTTCATTCACTATCCGAAAACAGATTTACCCGAGTTTGAAACAAACGGCGTTCGCATGAAACTTCTTTTAGGAACGGCTTTAGGGAAGAAAAGCCCTGTGCTGGTGCATTCAGATATGTTCTATCTAGAAGTTCCAATAATGAAAGGTCAGTCGTTCCCGTTTCCTGTCGAAGCACGTGAGGCAGCTGTGTATACAGTTGCCGGAAAAGTGCAAGTGGATGATCTAGAAGTTCCACAGTACTCTATGCTGACAAGTGTGGACTTAAAAGACTTTACTGTTACTGCTCTTGAAGACTCACACATTATGATTCTAGGTGGAAAACATTTAGGACCACGCCATATTTTTTGGAACTTTGTTTCTAGTTCTAAAGAGCGTATCGAAGAAGCTAAGCTCGCGTGGGCTAACGGACCACAGAATGGAAATCCTCGTTTCACCCCTATCGTTGGGGATGATCATGAGTTTATTCCTCTTCCAAACCCCATTCAAAAATAAATATTACGTTAGGGAAAAATGCGCAGCCTGTTTACTAATCGTGATTCTTGGCCAATTTACTTTTTAAGTGCTGCTATCTTTGCACTTCTGGTTTTTATTTCCCCAGTGGTTTCAAGTCTTCTATTAGGCGCGCAACTTCAAAGTGTGTTTTTGGCTCCGCTTTTAGGTTTTGCACTTTGCACCAGCCTTTTTTTGCTCTTTCAAAAAACCTCTCTGCGTATTCCATTTGGCTCTTCCGCTGTTTTAGTGTTCTTTTCGGTTTTATTTTTGTTTCTAGCCTTGGTGCAAACACAGCTCCACTTCGATCAGACTTTTATCGCCAATCTGTCGGCTTCTAACGAAAACCCCTATCTTAAGTTTTTATTTGAACAGCAGATTTTTGAACGCATTCGAACTGCTGTCGTTTTCTTTTTGCTTTTACCTTTTTTCTTTTATTCATTCTTTCTAATGTCTGTCCTGTCCAAGACGACGGATGTTGTAAAAGTTTATCGTCAAGAGGTTGTTGGTGCTTTAAGTGGAACACTATTAAGTGTTCTTATTTTAGAAAGCTTGGGATTTAGATCTACGCTGCTTTTTATTTTCACCTTGATCTTTATCGCTCTATTAGGGCTTTTTCGGCGGAAAGTCTTTCTAGTCACGGTAAGTATCTGTTATGCGCTGACTCTTGGAATCTTGTTTTTAAAGCCGGCGTGGGTGACACCGCAAAGAAATATCCATCTGATTGTTCGCGACTATCAAATGAAATCGAAAGTGGATCTTATCCACGAAGATTGGACCACTTTTGCTAAGGTCCAAACATTTGATGTCGAAGACCCCGTGCGAAAAAACTACTCTATAATTTCCATCGGGGATGGAACAGGTCTAGCGGGAATTCCCAATATTCCTTTGCCATTCCCTATCACCACATTAGGAAAAGCCACTGTGGCCTTGAAACCCCAAGCTGACACGGCTGCCGTTCTTTTTGCAGGTGCGGGACGTGACTTGCGTGATTTAGATGTGGCCTACAAGGGTAAAGCTCAGCTGCTTGGAATCGAAATCAACAGTAAGATCATCAAGCAGGCGCAACTTGACCGCTACGGCAATTCCAAACAGTTTCTAGAGCAAGATCATATTGATCTTCGCCGCATGGAAGCACGCCACTTTTTAGAAAACCAATTAGATGGCTATCCTGATGCTTTTGATATCCTTTTGTTTTCATGGTCCGGCGCCACAGTGGCCCATTATGCAGGAAGTATTGCCCACACCACTCAGTTTGCTTTTACGTCAGAGGCGATTGAACAGGCTCTCAAAAAAGTTAAACCAGAAGGCTTTTTGATTATTGCCGGAGGCTCTAAGGTCAATATTCTACTGACGATGAAGGAGCTTGAAGCAAAAGGACATCTTTCCCCTCTGGCACCTTCTGTTTTATTGTTAGGCCCTTATCAGAACTATGTGGGTGACTGGAAACGCTCTTGGGATGATCTGATTTTAGTTTGGAAAAATGGACCTATCACAGAGGATGAGGTTTCACGTTTAAAGGCGGCGAATCTTATGTCGCATGAAGTGATTTTGTCTCCGTTTGAAAGTCAGGTGGATGATCTGCGTGATCTGGTGTCTTCTGCAAACTACGAAGAAAATATGCTCTCACTTCGTCAGGCCGGTGGGAACTATTTTGATATTTTCACTGACGACCGCCCCTTTGTTTATAATGGCGCAGCCCCTCTTTCATTATTAGAAACTCAATTCTGGAAGAATGCGCTTTATTCTTTTGGACAAAAACAATTCTTTAGCAACACGTCCACAGTTCTGATTCTAGGTTTATTATTTACTGCTTTGACCTTTTTGTTTTTTGTATTCAAATCTCGAAAGCAGTCCTCTTTTATTTCACGCCTCAATATCGGTGTTGTGGCGATCTTGTGCGGTCTTCTGGGTGCTGGTCTACAATCTTTAATTTTATTCCGACTTCTGCTTTTTATTGATAATCCCACACTATCCCTTTTGGTCGGTGTGTGTGGTGGATTTTTAGGTGCTTGGATCGGGACTTATATCATTCGCCATCTTTCGTTTTTTAAAGTTATTTTATCCACAGCTTTTTTCTGCATAGTCTTTTTATTGGGCTTCCAGTATTTCTCGTTTCCTTTTTTACTTTTAAGTTTTGCATTGGCCTGCATGTCCTATGGTGCGTTCTTTCCTTTGTACTTAGCTCAGTCACAGAAGATATCGAAAGACCTCTTACTCTTCGTATGGAGTCTCGATGCTTGGGGTACAGTTTTAGGAGCCTTACTTCTACCACTTTATTTAGAGAACATGGGATTTCAGGAAACACAAAAATTCTTATTTGTTTTACTGGTGATTCTTTTGTCTTTATCACTTCTTAACAAAAGAATCTTTGCGCGGACAAACGTCTAGAATCCGTGACCCTAGAGTTGCGGACTTACACTCTGTAAGAATACCTCTTAACATAAGCTTATGGATTGGTCACTTCTACTTATTGGATGTCTTGTTACTGCACTCAGTACTGGTATCGGTGCCTTGCCTGTTATTTTCCTTCATCGCGCTTCAGATAAAGTTCGTGACAGCTTAATGGGTTTCAGTGCTGGCATCATGTTAGCCGCCTCTTCATTTTCATTAATTATTCCCGCGCTGACGTTAGGAACAGAAACTCTTGGCAGTAAATCTTCTGCTGCCATCTATGTTGGTATTTGCTTTTTGGTTGGCGGTATTTTCTTGGATTTATGTAATCGCTTTATTCCCCATGAACACTTTGTTTCTGGCCCAGAGGGAAAAGTTTCGAGTCATCAGTTAAAGCGTATTTGGCTTTTCGTTTTTGCTATTACACTTCATAACTTCCCCGAAGGATTAGCTGTTGGCAGTGGGACTGGAAGCCACGAAATTTCTTTGGCGGCACCGATTTTATTCGGCATCGGGCTACAAGATATCCCAGAAGGCTTCATCGTGGCTTTTGCCTTAGTGGGCATTGGCTATTCCCGCTGGCAGGCTATGTTCGTGGCTTTTGTCACAGGGCTTGTGGAAGCTGCTGCTGCTGTTATTGGTTTCTTTGCTACGAGCATGGTACAGACACTGCTTCCGTGGTCTTTAGCCTTTGCGGGCGGAGCCATGATCTATGTGGTCAGCAACGAAATCATTCCCGAAAGCCATCGAAAGCCCCATGCCCATCTGGCCACGCAGGGCTTGATGTTTGGATTCGTGCTGATGATGATCTTGGATGTCACCTTAGGTTAACTGGCGCCTTTCCACTGTCAAATTTCTAGACAGACTTGGAAGAAATATCTGAAATTTTTTAAGTCGTCGGCTGCCCCTTGCGCTCTTTCTGTGGCTTCTGTAAAACAAAGCCATTTGAAGGAGTTCCTATGAAATCGATTTTAGTTCTATCCCTTTTAACTTTATCTGTAACTTTGCCTTCTGTATCTTCATTCGCACAAAAGTACGATGGTGATATGGGTGAAATCTACTTAAGCTGGTGCGAACAAGGCAATGTGATTCAAAATTCATTGCAAGGTCCTGTTATCAAAAAGAACTGTGCTGCTTCACAACAGGTTTGCAAAGGTGACCAAAGAACCTCTGGTAAGAACGTGATCTACACAGCGACTTGTGCTGATGCAGATGTTCGCTACGGACGCGAGTAGTTCCCACTTCGCTATTATTTATGTTGTAATTTATGGAGTTCGGTAAACTTCAAGATGTCAGCCATGTGGATTGGACACTTCCGTTAGACTCAGAGTTAAGTCTGCGGTTTGTACGTCAACAGGCCAAAGTTGAAAATACCGCGACAGAGTATCGCTTAGGAACTCCGGCATGGGCCCACAAAGAGTGGGTCGGTTTGATTTATCCTCCGAAAACATCTGCGGCAGATTACCTTTATCATTATTCACGCGCCTATGGTTCGATCGAACTTAATACGTCCCATTACCGCATTCCCTCTGCGGAACAAACAGCGAAGTGGCGGTCTCAGGTTCCTGCTGATTTTTTATTTTGCTCGAAAGTGTTTCAAGAGATCTCGCATCGACGTCATGGGCTTAGCGATCGAGGACTGCTTTCGACGTGGTATGACTATTTAAAAACCCTAGAAAACAATCGCGGACCTAGTTTTATTCAGTTTCCTCCACACTTTGACTACAACTCAAAAGCGCTTTTATTTCAGTTTCTAAAACAATGGCCCGATGATTTTGAATTAGCACTGGAGCTTCGACACCCCAGTTGGCTTCAAGACCGACAGATTCTTCCCGCATTGACAGAATATCTACAAACACGACGTATTGGATTGGTGATCACCGATGTGGCGGGACGACGCGATCTGCTTCATACATCTATTAGCAGCGACTTTACGATGATTCGTTTTATCGGGAATGACTTGCATCCCAGCGACACCACCCGCATGGCGGATTGGGCCGAAAGATTAAAAGCTTGGTCCGATGAAGGACTTAAGCGTGTTTTCTTTTTTGTACATGAGCCCGATGATATCAAAGCCCCACAGATGACTCAGATTACTATTCAGCAGCTACGCGAAGCTGGTGCTGCTGATTTAGATCCCTTAAACTTTTATACTTTTGTCACTTAGTCTCTGTCCTAATAACTATTGAAAATTATTGATATTTTTTTCTGTACTCAAATCCAGCTTGACAGTTTTTTAGGTCAACTCATTTTATATTTTAGAAATTAAGGAGGTTTATATGATGGCTTTTAAAGGCATCTTAGCATCTTTAATTGTGCCGATGCCGCTACGTGAAATGTTCAGACGACTGATAGTTTTTTTAGGTTATCTTGCTTTATTTGCAATCATGCTCGGTATAAGGCCGCATGTCAGCGAAGCTCAAGAACGACTAAACCCGTGGAATAGCTCTTGGAATTGGCCGATTCCCATTCAACAAAGCCCTTTGCTATCACCTCTGGTTATGTCGAGCTGTGAAAAGTTCGATAACAAAAATTTTTCATCGCTGAACTTGACAAATTTTAATACGAAAAAAAAATTTCAATGCAACCAACAACCACAACATAAAGGAGGTCTACAATGAGAACATTAACACCTTATTGGAACACACGCAGTTTAGCTGCCGATCTCATCAACGAGATGGATAGCTTTTTTTCGGATTTTCAGAATGAAGCCCCTACTCGTCATCTTTATGATGAACGCAGCTTTAATCCTGCCTGCGAAATCACAGAGGCCGAAGATCATTATGTCATGAGCCTCGATATCCCCGGCATGAGCAAAGAGGACATCAAATTAGAACTGAACGAAAACACTTTAACTGTTTCTGGTGAACGTAAACGTGAAGTTGTCAGTGATAAGAAGTTACGTGTTCAACGCTATGAAAAGTCCTACGGGTTCTTCAAACGTAGCTTCACTTTACCCGCCTCTGTAGATAGTGAAAAGGTGGAGGCTCATTACGAACAAGGAGTTTTAGAGTTGTATTTACCGAAAACGGCTGCTGCAAAACCGAAACAGATCGAAATCAAAACGGGCCAGAGCGGCTTCTTAAATAAACTCTTAAGCCCACGCAAGTCTTCAGATCAAGCCAAAGATACAAGCTCTGCATCCTAAGTCTTCCTTAGCCGTTTGAGGCCCGAATCTTACCCTGCTATAGAGGTTATCGCTCCTCATAGCGGGGTAATCTTTATGTATTGGTCGGAATACCTAATGAAGCCAAGAAATCTGCTTCTGTTAGACGAAGTGTCTTATTACCGAATTCATAGCTGGCTGGCTTTTTATCAATATAGATCTCTGTAGCGAAGTGCATTTTGCTGACATCATTTTTTTCATCCAATGAACCAGCACAGATATAGTGTGACCTTTGTTCTTTCATTCTAAAAAACAAAGATGTCCCACATGACTTACAAAAACCCCGCTCACCCCAATCACTTGAGCTGTACAATCCGATATTTTCTTCACCTTTGAATTTCACGGAAGTTCCCGCATCGAAAGACATATTCACGCCTCCAGACCAGCGGCGACACATGCCACAGTGGCAAACATGAAACTCTGCTTTTTCCATTTGTGCTTCGTAAGAAACAACTCCGCATAGACAACGGCCTGATACTGTTTGAGATGACATTTGATTTCCTCCTGCGATGATGAATGCCTCAGAGGATACCACTTCCAAATGGCTGAGGGCAGTCATGAGATTTTTACCTTTAGAAACCTCAACTTCAGGCGAGTCTAAATTTTCCTATTACTTAGAGCTTTGACTTGGGACTGTTTTCAACTCAATCCCGATATGGGCGTACTTCACTGCATAATATCCATTAGGCATTAAAACCACAGAACTCGGATCTTTCTTCAATACCTCTTGGGCCATAACGCCACGATAGCGCTGACCATTCCCTAAGTTCTCTGGCGCGTCTTTGATATATTCGAACTCATAAATATTGTAACCATTTTCTTGTCCTACATAAGTCACATTAGTTTTCAAACGCTCATCAGAATAAGCTTGGTTACACATGTTCACACAGCCATTGTAATCAAAGCCCGGAGACGTCGACCCCCCAATAGCGCAACAGTATAAACAGCCACTGTGTCCATCACACATTTTCAAACCATAGGCTCGCATACTACCGTCTAAATTCTTAAAGGCTGCTCCAATGGCGTAAACTCCAACTTGGGCTACTGCCAAAGTCGAAATAATACGACTTGCTCCTTTTAAAAATTGCCGACGGCTTTGCATCCTAGTACTTCCAGTTCTTGATATTTATCTTTTATTCTAGAGTAGTTTTACTAGAAACCGTCTAGAAAGTTATTTTTTCGCCCTCTGTTCTCGATATGAGAAGGAATTTTTGTAACCTTACAGGTTATTTTTCTTTCATCTTATTGCTCATACCCTCACTTACATTATCACTGACAGCTAAATAGCTCTGTGGCACTAACTGTAGGTATTGTTCTGGAAAAGGAAACAGTTTTTCCAGCGGGCGACGGAAGAGCTCATCAAATGCCGTTCCATATTGTCGTCCATGTTTCTTATCGTAGTGCTGTCGGACTAACTCGAAGCCTGTGAACTTGTTCACACGGGGCTGAACACGAAATCCCCCTTGCTGATAACTTTTTACTTTTTCAGAGTACGTGTATTCTTCTTCTCGAGTTATCTGTCTATTCACATATTTCTGCATCACTTCTAATTTCAAAAAACTGGCAATTAATTCTGGGGAATAAAGAAAAAACCATGGCACCCCTGCCCTTTGATTTATCGTAAAAAAATTAAAGTAGCTGGTGTGTAATTCCCCGGGAAGTCCAACAAAATACCAGTGTTCAGCTTTCCAGATCGGAGCAATAGGATTTCCTGCAAGGATTGGAATGCCATCTATCTGTTCCAACAGCCACATATGGGCCGCCAGTTGAGGAGACGGACAGGCATAGTGCTGTGCCACTTCGTAAAACTTTCCCGATTCAAAAAAATGAAGCACATCCAAATCTACGAAAGAGTAGGAAACACCCAGTGCCTCACACTTTTCTATATTTGTGCTAATATCAAACTGGTTCAGGTTGTTTAAAAAACGTAAGAAGACAGCCTCACAGGGCACCTTGGCCGCGGCAAAGGCCTGCAACATACTTTCACTGTCGATTCCCCCAGAAAGGCAAAGCTTTATCTTCTCTTTTTGTGTTTCGTGAATATAGCGCGCGCAGTAAACCGCTTCAGAGAAAGGAGTTTCCACCTCACGAGTTAAGGCGCCACACTGAACTAAAAAAGTATCCGGTGCGGAATCAACCCTTCCGTAGATGAAGTGATTATTCTGGGTTAGCTCTAACATGATTACTCGGAAGCTCGATGTAACTTAAAAACTTGAGTTCCATTTTTTTCAAAATAATTATGTTGTGCATTTTTGATTCTTTGGGCCACGATTTCTTTTGCGGCCTCTTCTGCGATATCACAGAAGATGACTAAATCTAAAAAATAAGCGGCCTCGCACAAAGGCATCTGTAGTTTTTTAGTAATTCGGGAAGCACTTTCTAAAGACATTCTTCTTTTGTTCTTCAATGTCAGCGAAAGTGTTTGCGGGGTTAAACCTAAGTCCCGCGCAAAAGCACGTAAAGAATAACTTTTATTGGCCTTTTGCTTTTGGTGAAAAAAATCTTTAAGAAATCCGCGATAACTTTCATGTTCATAAATACAGATCGACATGTTCATGTTTACGTTTTAGCACAGAGTATTTAGAAGATCTTAATGACTCGCGACCTAACGGAACGGAATAAAAAAGGGAGTCTGTGAAATCGACTCCCTTTGATTTGAATTTATATGAATGAAACTCAACCTTTACAAAACTACTTACAACCCTCGATAGCCTTATCCATCGCTGTGGTTGAAGAATACGTCGCATAATAGCGATCAAAAAGTGTTCGTAGACAAGACTGAGACCCTGATGACAATTGAGAAACCGCTTTTGCCTTATCCATTGCTGCCGTTGATGACAAAGAGATATAGTACTTATCAAAAGCAAAACTCAGTAGCTCCACTTTGTTTCTCATTGGCAATGAAGCCACAGTTCCTGCTTTGTCCATTGCCGCCGTCGATGACAAAGCAACATAGTATTTGTCGAAAGCTAGTTTTAAAACCGGAACATCTGTTACCGATCTACAAAGCTTAATCGCCTTGTCAGTCGCAACACCTGATGAATTAGATGTAAAATATTTTTCGTAAGCGTAGTTAAAGCATTCACCTTTATTACCGCCATCACCACCACTTTGACGTAATTTCACAAGGGCATCTTCTAAGTCGTTACGTACACTTCTTAAAGTTTCTGTGGATGCATTCGCTGTTGACGCTTCATCACGGATAGTTCTTGCTAATTGCGTGATTTCAGAAATCAACTGATGGTTATTTGGATTGCTGCTTTGAGCATGACTGTAACTTACTGAACAAACTAAAAGTGCGCATAAAAGCACTGTTTTCATAGGTGGTCCCCCTTAATCTTTCGTCTTACTGATCTTGTTGGACCGCTTGTAGCATATTCTTCTAAATTTGAACTTGATTATTTTAAGGCAGCTCTTAGGACGCAGATTTGAACCCGATTCGTGAATATTTTTCACTTAGCTAGCTTATAACCAACATATTTCCGTTGTTTGCCAGCTCTGAACAAAGGTGACATACTCGCCACCATTCCTGACAACAGAGGTCTATATGACGAATCAAAAGAATTTAAGCAAATCTGAATTTGTAGCCCTTATGGCATTTCTAACCGCGATCATTGCCCTAGCCATCGATAGTATGCTTCCCGCGTTTCCTAACATCGCCGAAACATACCAATTGCAATCTTCAGATCAAACGCAACTGATTGTTGCCATCTTGTTTCTAGGATTTGGTTTAGGCCAGTTGCTCTTCGGTCCGCTGTCAGATGTGTATGGTCGAAAGAATCCCATCTACTTCGGCTTAGCTACTTTCGTTGTCGGTGCCATTCTTTCAGGGTTTGCCCCAAACTATGAGTTATTCTTATTAGGGCGCTTCCTACAGGGCTTCGGCGGAGCGGCTCCGCGAGTTATTTCTATCGCTTTGGTACGCGATCAATATGTCGGCAATGCTATGGCACAGATCACGTCACTGATTATGACGATCTTTATCTTAGTTCCTGCTGTAGCGCCGTCATTAGGTCAGGGCATTTTATTCTTTGCTAGCTGGCGTGCCATCTTTATCGCCTTGTGTGCGATGGGTGTTATCACATGGATTTGGTTCGGCTTACGCCAACAGGAAACCTTACCCAAGAACCTCAGAAAAAAACCTTCTGTGAAACAAATTCTAGCGGATGCCCGCGAAACCTTCAGTCACACCACCACGATCGCCTGCATGGTGTCTTCAGGCCTGTTGTTCGGCGTCTTTATCGGTTACCTTGGGGCCGTTCAAGATATCTTCGCTTCGATTTTTAATGCGGCGGAAAGATTTCCTCTTTACTTCGGGATGTTGGCTCTTTCTTTAGGGACTGCTTCTTTTTTCAACTCGCAACTGGTGATGAAGTTCGGGATGCGCCGTTTGATTTTTACAGCTTTCATCAGCATGGCTATTTTGTCGAATCTGTTTGTGATCTATCTTTTGAAGTTTCAAACGGGGAATCCGCCACTGGCCGTCTTTATGACTTACATGATGTTAACATTTTTATCGGTCGGATTCTTGTTCGGAAACCTAAATGCTTTGGCAATGCAACCTCTGGGACGCGTTGCCGGAATGGGCTCGGCTCTTTTAGGTTGCTCGCAAACAATTATCTCGGTTGTTATCGGAGTCGGCCTTGGCCGCTTCTTCCATGATGATGTGGTCCCGCTGGTATTGAGCTTCGGCGCGATCAGCTTGATCTGCCTGCTGATTCTGGCGCGCTGGACGACAGGAAAGCCTGCCGTTTAGTTTTTTGTTAGTAACCCGCGCAATAATATCCGTACGTCGATTTCACGACGGCGGCATTGCGCTCGAGTGTCCAATTCAACGGGCTGGATATTTTGGATTTTAACTTCTGGCAGACACTGTCACCTAAAATACCGAACTGATCACGATCATAGCCTTGGCGTCCCGTTAACGCTAAGTGGATCGCAAAACGGGGTTCGCTATTGTCTGTAGTTATTTCTTCTAAACGAATAGCTTCCACACCACCACAGCATGCGGCTTCTGATTTGGCGAGGACGACTTGTAAAGTTTCAATATTCAAAGCTCGGCTGTAGGAAGCCGAATTCTGCAAAGTAGACGCGCAATTTGCTAACGTGTTTTTATTCGCCTGTATGATGTTCCCTGCCAGTGCACGACTGAGCTGAAAGGACTCTTCATCATTTTGAATTCCGATATGATAAAGATGGCTGACCTCGTGCAAAATAATTCGTGTAATTGTTTCTACCGCACTTGTATCAGATTCATTGTTGAATGTATCAAATAACTTTTTTTGTAACGAGACATAGCCTTGTGTTTCACTAGAACCTCGGAAGTCCGCCATCAGCGGCTCTAGTCCCAAAAGACCATTGGCGTAGGTTTGCTCGGTAGGGCTTAGGCGAATCTGCAAAATATTCTGTATCAATTGTGCTTTTGAAGGATATTGCTTCTGCCACTTGGATTGAAGCAGTTGAAATTCCTCTTCGGAAATTTCATTTAGAAAATTTAAGATAAGCTTCACCGAATTCACGATATGCTGAATCGCTGCACGGCTGTAAGAGAATCCTCCCCCACCAACACCGGGCCCTTCTTTAATCGCGGCCATCAGCATTTCAATACTGACCGCGCCTTGAGCTTGATCCGATTTCATTTGCTTTTCTAATAGCTCAACATTGGGATCTAATACGATATAGCGATTGGACATATTGGGATGCTCTTTCATCTGTAGACTTGAGCTGTGTCCTTGTGCTTGTGCGAACAAAGAAGAACTTAACAACACGGCCATTATTAATTTTTTAAAAATCGCCGATGGCTGAATTTGAAGTAGCTGATTTTGAAGTGGCTGAATCTGAAGCTTCTTAGCATTTGTTTTAGCATGTGTTTTCAAGCGTAACCTCCAAACGATCCCAACAGACAAGTCCTAGAGAAAAACAACAAGGTGTCTACGTTTTTTACACACGCCAAATTGCGCTGAAAAACATGTCCCTTTTCACTCTGTATGTGGCCTATCGTTGAAGATAGGCTGTTTAAACTCGTCTTTTATGATTAAAGCAAAATCTGTTCTTATTTTTCAGAGACAGATTCAAAATTTCTTAACAAAATTACTTCTGACGTCGAGCTAATAACTCTGTGTATTCTTGCTCTGTGATTTTCTGGTATTGGCATGTATCGGTGGCGCCAAAGCCTCGGTATTCATGCAATTGTAAGCGATCTTGTTGGCGACCATATATTTGTGCACTTGTCGCGCGCGTTGTTAGGCTGATAATTCCTCGAACTAGTTTTTCCGAGTATTTTACTTCATTTTCAGACTCTTCATACGCATCTATTTTTGTCGGACCTGCCAGTTCTTCTATTCCCTCTTTTGTGACATGAAGTCTTGGTTTGCTGACGTAACTGCGCACAGGGATTCCGGTGTATTGTTCTGTTTCTGTAAACTGCCCCTCAATAAAGGGATAACCTAAATAAGAGTAGTTCTGCTTCATCACGATAACTTGTAGGTTTCCCTGTTCGTCATGCTGTTGATAAACCTTCATCACCCCTTCGACCTGATTGCAGCGAGAAAAAGCCGCGACCTCTTTTACAGGAAAGCGCGAGCTGGGGATGAGTTTGTAATATCCATTGATTTTGCTGCTGGCCCCAACGGATCCTTTTGCCTGTGCGACTGTACAGAATCCCAAAGCAAACGTTAAAAGAAGGGTGGCTTTTTTTAGAGTATTTGTTTTCATTGTGATCTCCTTAAACGCTTTATAGCGCCATGCGTCTTAAGTTGATACATCAATTTTATAAAAAACATCTAAATTAATTTAGTTTTATTAAAGTTAAGATATTTGTTCTATAATATTAAGTAGTTATGAATATATTCGATTTCGATAATTATAAGGATTTTTTTAATTCTTGGATCAAAAGCCAACCCAATCGAGGTCGCGGTTTACTGAGCCAACTGGCCAAGGCATTACAAGTAAACACCACACTGATGTCGTTAATCTTCAAAGGCAATTCGCATTTAACTCAAGAGCAAGCCATCGTCACGGCTCAGTTCTTGGGGCTGATGCCACTGCAAAGCGATTACTTTATCCAACTGGTTAATCTAGAGCGAACCGCACGACCGCAAGCCCGCCAGTACATTCAGCAAAAACTTTCCGACATAAAACAACAGGCTGAAAATCTTCAATCACGACTGAACGCCAAGTCAGAACTAGAAACTTCTGACTACGCCCAGTTTTTCAGTCATTGGATTTACACAGCATTGTTTTTACAAGTGGCCATTCATGAAAAAATCGAACGCGCTCAACTGTCTAAAATCTTTAACTGTGACAACGCCTTGGTGCATGAAGCGATTGAATTCTTAGTGCAAACATCTGTTCTGTCAGAGGCTAATGGGTTTCTTTCTATGGGAGTGACACAAATCTACATCGGCCAACAGTCCCAGTTTTTACGAAATCATTTATCCAACTGGAGGCAACGTTCTATAGAAGTAATTCAAAACAACAGTTTGAAAGAAAATATTTTTTACAGTTGTCCGATTGTGCTGAGCCAAAGCGATGCCCAACTGATCGCCGAGAAAATCCGAACCTTAATCGAAGACTTCAATAAAATTGCCGGTCCTTCAAAATCAGAAAAGCTCATGTGCCTGAATGTGGATTGGTTTTCTTTAGGGAAGTCAGAATAGGCTTAAGCAAGAAGCCGGAATGGCAGAAAGTGAGCGATTCCTTTAAGCCCAGCTTAAAATTTCACCAGTATTATCAAGTATTAACGAGATTCCGTAAGAATTCAAAGAACTTACATTAAACCTAACCCAAGACAGCTTGTGATCTATTGTTAAGCAGTTTTAGTACTTTTTGTGGATTTTACCACGTTTTGTCCACGCCTCTATTTAACTAATATGGGCATTAGCTCATGTTTTTCTAACAGCGCAAAAGCTTCAGAATAGTATAACAAAAATGCGCCGCCTGAGATGTGTAGCTGACAGAGCACAGTTCCTGCCTTTTCATTAAAACTATCTTCATTATTCAGAAATATTGTCCTTCCCTCACCTTCAATAAATTTAGTTTTATAAGAGATTCCACGATAGTTAGGGTGGCTAAGCTCACAGGCAATATTGTAATTATAACGGATAACCTTTTCTTCAAGGCCATGCCCTTTTAGTACTTTATCTGCTGCATCGACCATATTCATGACATTTATTGGATCAATTTCTAGTCCGTCATCATTTTGTTTGCTACCAAACTTAAGTTTATATAAAACTTCTGCAACTTTGTTAAAATCAACTTCTTTTGCATAATACCTTTTTAAATTATTTAAAAAGTAACCCAAGCTCGCTGTGGTTTCTAGGTGTGCTCTGGATAATACTGCTAACGATATAAATTTCTTTTTTTCAATCATATCTATTGAGTCTTCCAATAAATCCTGCGAACGACCTAACAGTCTAAGTAATAAAAGTATTCCGTTAGCGCCAAACCTTTTTTGAGGATCTCGGCTATATTTGGCTTCATCCGTATAAACATGCTCTTTAACTAAAAAAGCTTTATGTTTTTCAATATAGTTTTGAATTTCTTTTTGATAAAGCATAGCGACGACTAATTCTTGGAAAAATCCTGCGCTTTGTATTTTTCTAAAATTTGATGGCAACGCGCAGAAATTACTTTATCAAGATCAGATCCCGACGAATAATCGGCAGGAACAATGGCATCGCATCTACTTTCTGAGCTCATTTGATTTAGTCTTGCCTTAATTTTCTTTGAATCGCCTTCTGGGTTATAAACTACGATTCCGTAGCCGCCTCTATCTCGTGTAAGAGATAATGCAGGAACATCTGTAGGGCCATCACCAATATAAATCAAATTTTCAAAGGAACACCAAAGCTGATCTTCTTTAACTCTTGAATTAACAGCTTCTGCCTTTTGAAGAAATACACCTTTAGATATCTCAAATAAGGCACGAGTTTTCATCGTCTGATCCATACAAAAAACGGGGACATTAACAACCACGTCTTTTCCGTCTTTATCTTTCTTAGTTCCTTTATAACGACAACCCCAAGTACCTCTTACAACACCCGCAGGCACGATTTCATCAATGTATTCCTTAAGACCAGCAGAAACTATAAAATGACTGATTTCCAATTTGTGTTTATTAAACTCAGGGTCATTACTCAAATCCTTTAGCTTTTTTAACAGCTCAACAGCATTTGGAAAAAGTTTGACTAATCCAGCTTGGTCTTTAAAAAAATCTTTTTCTAAGGCGATGTCCTTAACATCAGCCATTGTTGCAAGCGTGTGCATCCAAGTCGGTGCCTCTGACGCAAGAATCTTCTCCCAATTGTCTTTAGAATCTAAACCACATAAGGCTTTCATCTGAGCCCAAAAAACTTCTTCAAAATCCCCATTAATGGGATCGGAATATAAGTGTCTAATAATTTCAGTTGTGGAGTCTTGAGGAGTTAATGTTTTATCAAAATCCCAAACGATAGCTATATTTCTGGTTTCGTTTTGCACAAATTATTTAGTAATTGCTGATTTCCACTGATCGGAAACAACAAACTTACCCGTTTGAGAATCGAATTTTACTGGCGGCTCAAAACGAATTAATTTTTGAGTAGGACTTTTTGTTTGAGGTTGTTTTTGAGTAACTTCAACAGTTTTAGGTTCTTTATTTTTAACTGACATCTGGCCCCCTATTAACAGAATTATTATGTCTGCTTATATGTTTCAATTTAAAAATGTGCATAAAGCATGTGCATCTAGACTTTTGACTAAGCAGTGGGCAATCAAAAGACTTCGGCGCCCTATTAATATAAGTTCTAGAAAAGCCTCTTTAGTTTTAAAGAAAACATGTCTTGATTTTTAACTGCTTGGAAAACTTCCGTTTTAGGCAATAGTTTTTTTATTATTTCCGATAGAGCAGTCCTTTTATCTTCAGGCATTCTGCAGCCGAAATAAATAGCTGCAATTTCTTCAGGCTTGTATTTCTCGTATATATAATTAGCACCCTTAAAATCATCTTTTTTTACAATATGCCGCCATTCGTTTTCGTATGACCAGCACTGTCCTTTTGTTAAAAAACTCTGCCCAATGCGTTTTCCTATATCTTTTTGGTCGCCGAATAGATCAGATATTTTCAAAGAAGGAATTTCGTGATTATAGGAAACTTCTGCTGCTTCACACAACGAGCTAAGATCGGCCTCATTCTGGATACATGAAATTTTTATCACGACTCCTGTGTGACCCTGAGTATAATGAGACCACATCAATGGGTCATTTCCATTTTTTGTTACACAAAAAATGAACATTGCATCCATAGCACTTGCTAAGTTTTTATTAATTGGTTTTAAAGCCTCAAATAACTGTGAGTGATCACCTTCATTTATGAGCTTATGAACTTTTTCCTCAATTTCAGGAAGAGTGAGACGTTCACGCTGAGAAATTAAAGTGTCATAAACCCCTTTGTACATAGGATTACTCTTATGCTTTTCGCTAATTACTCCATTTTTTGCGTCTTCGTATGCTAATTTGTATATTTCACCAATTTCACCTTGAGCATCGTATGGGCGCAATAGCTCGAATTGCATGTCAAAAGGATCATTAAATATTTTCGTAGATGAATATCTGAAATGACCGCCAAGTAGGAGGTCATGAAAACCTTCAAGCGTTAAGTACTTATAAAAATGCTCATGGTGATGTTTTTTTGTTTTTTTCGGTTTTTCTACAACTACGTCTTGCATTTTTTACCTCTCTGCGACTCCTAAAGCTAACCCACCAGTAATCCAAACATCTTCTTTTTTTAAACCAAGAATATTTGCATTTTGAAACTCAAAAGAAAAACCTAACTGGCATGACTCAAGTTCATGTTGTTGTGCAATGCCTGAAATTGTTGAAAACATATTTCCTGTGTCTCTCCATATCAAGCCCAAGCCATTTTTGTATCGAGACAAGGTTCTCTCAAGAATAGCGACCGATAATAGCACAACAGGCGGAGCAGGGTTTTCTAATAACTTTGCTGATAAAGAAAAAATGTGCTCAGTAAAACCAACAGGCGCATCTAACTTACAAAGAGTAATTTTATAGGGGTCAAAGTACCATAATCCATTTTCTAGATCTTTCATGCCTTCAGTAAGACATAGTAATTCCAACGGATGCCTACCTCCCGCAGACGGATATGGCCTTAAGGTTTTCAAATAGTTTGTTTCAGTCACGACAGAATCTTGTACACGACATGAATGATATAAAATTGATCTTAATTTTTTGCATTCAAAAGAGTTAAGTCGTCTTTGTGATCTTCTCTGTGGTTTAGTGTTCAGAGAAATGGGCTCACATTCAATTATTAAATCACTGCCTACTGATAGTGTTTGAGGTGGAACAGCAATATAATTCTCATCAATTTCGATTGAAAAATTTTCTTTTAAAAATTTAAACAGTTTTTGATCATCCAACTTCAATACTCAATTCCTAAAATCCTTAGGACAGCTAGGTGTTTAATGCATCCTTCACAAACACCACAAGGAAAATTACTTATATGGCATGAGTGTGTAATTAAAAGAAGATCTTTTGGAATTTCAGATATTTTTACTAATTCCTCAGTCCTTAACTCGATTGCAGGAGTATCAACTATTAGCTCGCCTTCTTGAGATTGCAGCAATGATGATATTTGCTGAAAAAATAAAGGTCTGCCGTCTGCATGGAATTTATCTGTACTGACGCTGCCAAAATATAATTTTTTTACCCCTAATTCCACTGCTCGTGCAGCAGCCATAGTAATTAGAAGCTGGTTTCTAAACGGCCACCACTCTTTTGCTGGAGCTATACTAAGTGCGTCCCGTGATGCTAAAGAGCCAGAACCTATGGATTTGCAATCAATCGAAATTTTACTAAATTCGGCTCCTATCCTATCTGCAACATTTCGAGCACACGACTCTTCAGCATCAGCAGGTGTTTGTCCATAGTTTATAAAAATGGCTACATCAGGTTTTTTCCACCAAGCAATTGCTGACGAGTCGATGCCACCAGACAGCACAACGGCAGTACGCATAAATTAAGAGCCCGCCCAGATTGATTGATAAATTGCTGTAGACAAGTCGTTGTAAATAGGAATTCCTGAACCTCTTAACATTTTTAAGTCTGTGTGATTAGGATTTTCACAGTATCCCACTACGCTTATGCCCTTAGCTATTGCATAGCCAACTTCAAAAATGGTTCCTGAGTCTAACCCGTCCAATAGAGCGAGAACGGAGCTACACTTATCCACCCCGTCTAAATCTAGCTTAGCTACTTCGTCCCCGCCACGCCCAACTTCATGTAAAGGAGAAAAAACCTCAGCGCCAAGATTTTGAATTCCAGCCTTAGCTGCTTCAATCATCCAATTTTGGCCTAAATTAAAAAACGGTCCCGCAAGATAAATTTTCGCTTTAGCATTCACTAACTCGATGCTTTTCATCTCAATATTTTTAATCGTTAGTAAATGAAAAATATCTGGGTTTTCGGTCCATGTAGAAACAGCTTTAGATGCAAACACAGCTGCTGCAACAGGATTCATTTTTTTCTTCATCCAGCCCAGAGAAAAAAATGCGCTAAAAATGTCTCCTGAACCTATTGGATAAATGGACTTGCTTGGAAAAACACCTATCCATTTTTTTTCTTTTTTTGTAGCAACATAGGCTCCTTGTGCGCCGCACTTAATAACTACAACTTCAGCATTGTAGTTTTTAAAAATTTCTACAGCCGATTTTTCTATTTTATCATTCCCTGTTAATTCTCTAGCCTCGTGTTTATTCAGCACAACTGCGAAACTGCTACATTGAAACTGTTGTCTGTCTATCTTTGTGTTTTTTGGATTTTGAGGATCAAGAACGATTTTTTCTGCTTTTATTGTGGTATCAGCCTCAATCATTCCAAAACATAAAACTTCTTTGCCTGAAACTTTCAAATGAACTTTGTCTGGGCCAATTCCATATATATGCGGTTTATCTAACGGAGTGAAATAACTAAACCCCATAGGATCAGGTCTTTTTTCTAAACTGAGCTTAATACCATATCCCGCTGTAATAGCGTTCAATTCTTGTTGTTCAACCTCTGCCGCCGCAGTCACAAACTGAAGATTTTTAATGTGATGCGAAAGCGCACAAGCTGCTTTTAATCCAGAACCATATAAATTATTTCGTTTCGGATATTTACATAACTCTCTGTATGTTCCTCCAACAACGATCATTTGGTTTTGCCCTTTCTAGCTACTAATACTGGACGAACCTCAACTGTAACTACTAGCCCATTAATGCTTTGAACAACTGCTACATAGTCATAGCCGTCATCCATGCAGCTCAATAAGTTAGGAAGCCTATGCATAATTGCACCCGCTACGCTATGATGTACGTGCTCAGCAACAACAGCTCCAGCTGTAGTTTTTTGTAAGCCTAATTTATCTTGTGGCTTTAGTTGCTTAACAACCGCTGGCACTGGTGAGTGCAACACCGCTGTAAACACTAAATTTTCACATAGTACTGGGGGTGCTGGTGAATGATCATAACCGCCTCCGCCGCCGCTCATAGAAACCTCCTTAAAGTTTTAGAAATCATATTATATTGAAATCAGTTTAACAAAGCACTTTACTTTAGTATTTATGTAATGTATTACCAGTAACATATTATTTATGCGCAAAGATTTTGCATCCGATAGGAAAATACAAAGTGAGAATTTTCGAGAGCTTTTAAAAAAAAGGCGTCTTGAGTTGGGGCTAACGCAGGCTCAATTGGCTGAGAGAATTAGTATCACTGTTGATATGGTTCGCGCCATAGAGGGTGGCAGAAGCTGCAACCCGAGCTTTTTTTTAGCCGTCGATATTTTTAAAGCACTTGAGCTAGATCTGGGCGAAACGATAAAGTTATGGGCAGGAAAATAATGAAAAGCACTTCCACATCTAAATTGGTATCGAGACATAAAAGCTTTGTTGAGCTAAATATTCCAAACTATCCTTCAACTATTAAGTTAAAAGTCGGAAAAGACATAAATTTCGGTTCTGCCGCATATTGGATTTATCAATGGCATAGCAATCCTGAAAAAATCCAGAAAACAGGTCGATCTCTGTCACAAGAAATTCTAGCTTGTATGTTAGGTGGATACGGCATTACGGGAGAGCTTTCCAACGCATACTACGAAAAAATCACTTCTCAAGTTTCAGACTTGAGTTCACTAAACAGTTCCACTCTTGAAGCAATTTTAAGAAGTCCTGTTTTAATAAATGGACGCAACGTCAAATATCGCTATCCAACACAAAAGGCTCGCCAAATTTCAGCTGCTCTAAATGAGGCGTCTGCCAAACATTGGGAAAATTTAGCGCCGCTCGCATTGCGAGAATCATTATTAAATTTAACAGGTATAGGGTTAAAAACTGCTTCTTGGATTGTTCGTAACTACACAGCTTCAGATGAGGTGGCAATAATAGATATTCACCTTCATCGCGCTGGCGTACTTGCTGGATTTTTTCTTCCTGAGTGGACTCCCACAAAGCACTACAAGCTAATGGAATCAGCATTTATTAGTTTTTCAAAGAAATTTAATCTGTCTGCTAGCGGATTAGATTTGCTAATTTGGAACCACATGAGAATTCGTAAATTTACTCATGAGCATCTAAACAGTTTCATGCCAAAAACCCAATACAATTAATCTTTAAATAGGGTTTGAGGGTCTATTTTAAAAACTTCGCAAATTTTAAAAATAGTGGCTAGGGTCACGTTTTTTCCTGACTCTATCTTTTGAAGGTGTTGCCAATTGGACCACCCGTAGTCTTCCGTTTGTTCTAACGTCCAGCCCTTGGCTTCCCTGATCGACCTGACTCGCATACCAAACTCTTTTAGTTTTTTATCATATTTTGCATCTTGCTTCATCAGCCCAGATTGATGTATACATATTATAATATGTAAGCACGATAGTATGTATTTTGAGGGAATTTTCATTTTGATATTTTTGGTTGCGCAGCCTGAAACGTGTTTACCTCCCAAATAAGGAGCGAAAAATGAGAAACAATACCCGCCGTGACTTTATAGATACCTTGTTAAAGGCCAGTGCCGCTGGTTTGTTTTTTATGAATCCTTTACGAGCTTTCGCCACAAGTTCATCCAAAGATTCTGTATCGTCCCCCAATCCAAATCAAAAAAACTTTTATGCAGATGTTCTTAAAGACATCGAAGAAAGTCAGATCCTTTCTAAAGACGATCTCTTTGTCAGGGAATACGATGAGTTTCTTCTGGCTGCTGGCTGTGGTTCTCATTGCTATACAAAAGGTGATGACTGCTGGGGGCCACCAGACTGTAAAAAGAAATAGCTCAGAAGATGAACCCCGACAGCCTAAATTCGTTTGAATCAGTTTATTCCCATCAAGAGCATCTACTTGTAAGCCTTACCGGAACAAGACAACTTCTTTGTCTTGGTACACCAACCAGACCTTTAAATACACCTTTTGATGAGGCTGTTCTTGCCGCCCATTTGATTTATCAACGGGCAAACTCCAAGGAGGTCGTTTTATGTTTGAGCGGCGGGCTAGACAGCGAATGCATGCTGACGACTTTTATTGCGGCCAATATTCCCTTTAAGGTTTGTATTTTAGATTTTGAAAATAACCTAAATGCTCACGACACTAATACAGCAAAAGAGATTTGCCGTCGTCATCAAATCATACCCGAGATCAAAACCATTGATATTATAGATTTTTACGAAAGCCCTCGGTTTCTAGAATACGCCAAGGCTTCATCCTGTAGCTCACCTCAAGTGGTCGTCCATTGCTATTTAGCAGACCAGATCAACGGGGTCCCTGTTTTCGGCGGAGACTTCTTTTACTTTCATAATGAACTGGTCTATTTCAACAAACCACCTAACAGTATTCAACTGCCCCATTACAAAGATTTTGCAATAGACCGCTTTCTAAGAAGACATGGTCGCTTCGGCGTAGGTCATTTTTTAAACTACACTTCCGAGCTTATTCATTCTTTTCTACAGTATACACGAGCCGCACGCAGCCACACCTATGATAATTCTTCTATAACAACCAGATATGATTTCAAACAGGCGATTTATCGTGATGGGGGATTTCAATTTGCTCAATATCCTGAGCGCACATTCAAACAGACCGGCTTTGAAAAGGTCAAAGACGTCTTCGCTGAAAAAAATAAAGATGGTTGGGCCTATGAAAAACTTTATAGATATCCTT
Source organism: Pseudobdellovibrio exovorus JSS (assembly GCF_000348725.1). Taxonomy (NCBI): domain Bacteria; kingdom Pseudomonadati; phylum Bdellovibrionota; class Bdellovibrionia; order Bdellovibrionales; family Pseudobdellovibrionaceae; genus Pseudobdellovibrio; species Pseudobdellovibrio exovorus. The sequence continues at coordinate 94,232 of NC_020813.1, read as the reverse complement.
TAGAGCAGCTGTATGGAAAGACTGAAAAGGTTTTTTTAGTTTTAAAAAAAGATAACCATTTTATGGCGAAGCTTCTGAAAGAAATGGCTGACGTCAAGTGATAGGACTTATTTTAGTAGATTCTTTAAGTTCTATTAACAACTCTATCGCAGAGCAAGTCGCTTGTAAGTTGTATGATAGAGGACAACGAGTCTTTTTTACTTCTCACATTCAACTAAGTCCTTTGATGGAAAATCTTTCTTCTTACCTCCAAATACCAGCGACTTCATTTCATCCCACAGACGCATTAGACCTTTCTTGTATATCTCCTCTCTGGATAGACCAATTTTCGTATATTATAAATTGCACCCACAATTCAGATCTTGTTTTTTCTTGGCTCCCTCAATTTATTCACTTTTACTCATTACCCACTTCTCCACTTAAAGAGAAACTGCCAGATTGGTTAAATCAAATTGTATCGGAATCTGACGTGCGTATCAGAGCTCCATTTTCACCATCATGAATTTATCGAACAGTCTGTGGAATTCTAATATCTTAGATGTCTATGTTTTCGCGAACCAGAGGATGAATTCTCGCTATGGGTGGTTAGAAAAACGATCCGATTCATCAAAAGATATCGAGCCATTAGGATTTTTACCTCTCGTAGATGTAGTGCAAAATAAATTCCCTCTTTCGGGACAAGCTCCTGTCTGGATTTTATCTGAAACCGCGATTTCAAAGCTACAGATTCATGTGGAATATTTGGGTGACTTAATTTTTATGCAAAAATCTTTTGGTGGAATTTATGTGAGTTGCCACTATCTCGATGATGAGCGCAAATACATTTTAACACAAAAACTCGGTCCGCCCCATCGATATGATTATCAACAGATGCTTTCCTCAGGCCGGACCGTATTGGTACGGCCTCATACAAAGAAAACCCCGCCATTCTGTTTGAAGTTTTGTGGTCAAACTGTCGCACGGCTCGAACAAAAGGCCGATCGTCACTTAAAGTACCCCACTATTCAAAGCACAGTCGCGGCGAACTCTGTGATGCGCTCTAAATCTATACTAAAAGAAAACAGTGCTCTATATTTTAAGTTAACACCCGATCATGCTGATCTTTTGGTTATTTATAGGCAATTTCCCGAAGTTGAAGTCTTTGCTCCGCAGGATCTGTATCTGCCCTTATTTGCTGTTCTGTCAAAGTTGAGCCCCTCTTTACGCAGTAGCTTTTTGGGGAATTATTCAAATGAGCCTTTCCGGTGGTTACAGACTGAATTAGTACCGCAAATGGCTCATCTACTTTGGTTACCATTTGAACTGAGTGGTCATCACCTTGAGATTCATCAACAGAATATCAATTTACTGATGCGCGATGGCTCCATCCTTGAAGTTTTTTATCAAGATAGCTGCGACGTTTTAGAAGATATTTTTTATCAATTTTTTCGCTTGCGCTTGCCGCCAGATGTAGTTGGTCTTAAAAGAAAAAGTAGTTTTCCTGCTGTAGGCGAATACTCTTCTCAATCCGAACAGTCTTTTAATTCTAATATTTCATTCTGGTATCGTTACTTTCTGCGTGATTTCGGGCTGTACGCTCAATCTATTAATGTCAATTTACTTCAGGAGACGACACAAAAAGTAGACTTTTTTCTTTTGCTTTTAGAAGAGATTCGTCCCAAGTTAAAAAGCTATTTACTTCACAACTCTTTACAGATCGAAGCCCAAAATCTACATGAATTCACAGTAACCGAGACTTGTGACGATCTTTTTATGTTTCTAGCCGCCGCACGCGATTTGATTTTAAAGGCGACGGCTTTACAAATGAGACGACAGCTCACTTGTGCTTTAGAAAATATAGATTCTTTTTACTCACGCTGTTTAGACCCAAACTCAATTTATCTTTACACTTACGGAGTCGACAAAAAGATCATCAATTCGATGTTAAATAGTCGCCTTTATAGCTCTGTCATTTTGCCGCAAGTACTTTATAAAGCCCAAGTATTGATGCTTCAGAAACTAGATGATCCGAGTGAAGTTCATTTAGTAGCACATATGGATTTAGAAGGCCCCAGATTTTAGCGACAAGTGTTCAGCCAACTCAGAACTTCTTCGGCGTTTTTATCTGGTGGAAAAACTGGATAGAAAACTTTTTGAATTTTTCCCTCTTTAATAAAGAAGGCCATTCTCTTGATCAGACGCTCACCTTCAAAATCGAAGGTCGGTAAATTTAATTGCTCTGTCAGCAAGTATTGATGGTCACTTAAAATCGGAAAAGTAATGTGATTGCGCTCGACAAACTCTTTTTGAACTAGCGGCGACTGAATACTTAAACCAAATACCTGTACACCTAATTTATCGAACTCTGCGATAAGGTCTCGAAAGCTGCATGACTGCGGAGTGCATCCTCGCGCTCCGGGTATTGAATCCCAAAGCTCAGGATTTGTATTGGGCTCTAAAGGACTTCCCGCGCGAGGATAAATAAAAAGAACCGTGGGTTTTTGAAAAGCTTCCCAGAGGTTGAGTTGATTTTCTTTAGTCGATGTTAACTGAATTTTCGGAATTGAAAGACCTGTTAGATGCTTTGCTTTTCCATCATCAATAGGTTGAGGAAGATCTTTTGGTAACTCATTTAGATTTTGTCGCATAAAATCCAAAAACTAATTTTATTGTTATATTTGTAGATGAGGTAAAGAAGAGGTGGCGGAAAGTGAGGGATTCGAACCCTCGAGCCCCGCGAAGGGCTGCCAGTTTTCAAGACTGGTGTATTCAACCGCTCTACCAACTTTCCGTTGTTAGTTTTATTGGATTTGAGATTCCGATTCAACGAGTTTTCTATTGTCGCACCGCTTCTTCTGGACCTTCAGTCCTACCTAACCCCTTAAAATCACTCTGGCTTGTCAGTTTCCACACAACGAGTGTTCACATGGTGATGACTTGCTTGTCTCAAGGGCACCCCTGAGCCTCTACGCAGGACCTTAGTCGCTCTTTTCCCCTATTAGCTTTCTTCCGATGGATCTGCATGAACAGACTTATTTTAGCAATTTTATTTTCTGCATTGGTCCCATTCACTTCTGCAATAGCTAGCGACGGTGCTTTAGTAGACTTAACTCTAACCGCTACCGTTATGTCGGATAGTGAAAAGGCCACTGATCCTTGCTACAAGTTGGCGCGCGCCGGAGAACACACGGGCGATGAAGCGCGCGAAATGGGATATCCTCACGTGTGGATCCCTGGACGCACAACAACTCATACATGGAGAATCACAGAGTTCGACTCAGGTATGAAATGCGAAGTCTTTATTGGTGGCCACGATGCTCAACGCAATTCCAACAAAATCGGATGCAGTTGTTCTGGGCGCCTGCGCGTTCACTAAAGTTATCTCTTTAAGAGCCAAATCGTCTATATCGCCGGATAAGGTACGGCCTACATTTCCGTTTTGCCGCCCATGTAGTTTTGTAGAGCTTTCGGGATGGCGACCGAGCCATCTTCGCGTTGGTAGTTTTCTAAGATAGCGACCAACGTACGACCCACAGCTAAACCGCTGCCGTTCAAGGTGTGAACGAACTGTGGCTTACCGCCATCTTTCGGTTTGAAACGGATGTTCGCACGGCGCGCTTGGAAATCTTCGAAATTCGAGCATGAGCTGATTTCACGATAAGCATTTTGACCCGGAAGCCAAACTTCCAAATCGTAGGTCTTCGCCGATCCAAAACCCATATCACCTGTACACAAAAGCATTTTGCGATACGGCAGCTCTAATAATTGTAAAATCTTTTCGGCGTGTGACGTCAGTTGTTCGTGCACTTCATAAGACTGTGATGGATGACAGAACGTCATCAATTCCACCTTGTTGAACTGATGCTGACGGATCAAACCCTTCGTATCTTTACCATAGCTTCCAGCCTCTGAACGGAAACACGGAGAGTACGCACAGAACGACTGCGGCAGATCCGCTTCATTCAATGTCTCGTCGTTGTAGTAATTCGTCACTGGTACTTCCGCTGTGGGAATCAAGTAGTAGTCCGTGTTATCCAAGTGAAACACATCTTCTTTGAATTTCGGAAACTGTCCAGTACCCGTCAAGCTTTTGCTATTCACGATAAATGGCGGAATCATTTCGGTGTACCCGTGCTGAGTCGACTGCACATCCATCATAAACTGAATCAGCGCGCGCTCCATCTGAGCCGCTGCACCTTTTAAGAAAGTAAAACGTGCACCTGTCGTTTTTCCGGCGCGGTCAAAGTCGATGATTCCCAGTTTTTCACCGATTTCGAAATGCTCTTTTGCTTTGAAAGAGAACTTCGTCGGCTCACCAACAACAGCTACGATTTTATTATCGTGCTCAGACTTACCAACCGGCACAGAGCTGTGTGGTTTGTTCGGAATTGTCATCAACAGCTCTTGCACTTCTGCATCAACAGCTGTGGCATTTTGTTCAAGATCTTTTACTTTTTGTTTTAACTGCTCAACTTCCGCCAGCACGGCAGAGGCATCGCCACCTTCGCGTTTCAATTTGCCGACTTCAGCACTCAATTTGTTTTGCTTCGCTTTTTCCGTTTCGGCCTGAGTCAAAGCTTCACGACGTTTCGCGCCCAACGACATGATTTTTTCTAAAACTTCTGTGGAAGCACCACGATTGATCAGACCCTGTTTGTAGTCTTCGTAATAGTTTTGACCATTTTCTGCTTTTCGTTCCAGTTGTTTTAAATCAATCACGGGATCTCCAGTTCATAGGATTGGTTCATTTTTAGTGAGTAATAAAATCTTTAAAAGCTCTCGCCTTGTTTCCTTGCCGAGATGCTTAACCGAGACTCTTACGGCGCCAACATGATATACATCCGCAAGGAGGCCGCAATCAAGACGCAGATGATATCAAAGATAAAAATTTGCAGCACTGTCAGTGGGCGCAAAAGACGATAGATAATCGCCGTGAAGAATGTCGTAAAAAACACCAACATTAAGGTTCCACTTTGCATGAAGACCTGAATGATAATGGCCAACACCATCCCAACAAAAAATCCAGAAACCAAACGTAAAAGGCGCTGAGCATAAGTTACAGAGGCGTTTTTGGCTCCGTGCTGCACATTTGTCGAAAGATTTTTAAGGTTGTCTGTTAGGTTCAAGGTTGTTCTCCCATTTGGCGAATACGTCCTTCGACAGTGGTTCTATCAGGGGCATTCGGAGATAATGATAAATATCTTCTGAAATATTGTACAGCCTGAACTCGACCACCATTTTTTCTTTCATAGATATAGCCTAGCTCGCGGTAGATGTCGGCAAAGCCGGACTCTTTCTGCGCGGCAATATTTAACATGTCCTCAGCGATGTCGATCGAGTCACTCATACGATAACAGGTGGAAGCCCGCACATAGAGCTCGGCACTGGATGGACGCATACGTGTCGCTGCCGAGTACTCGACGGCACACTCTTTATACTGCTGACGGCGGAAGAAGATTTCGGCGGCCAGAATATAGGAATCCGCTATGTTAGGGTTGCGAGTTTTTTCTTCTTTGATCATCTCGATGGCTTTGTCGTAATCACCTAATTCCATGTAGCACTTGGCCATAAGGAATGAAACTTTCGGGAAGTCAGGATTGATCTTCTTAACCAACAACAACTTGGTTAAAGCCTGTTGCATTTTTGCACGCACTTCATTGCCCGCCGCTGTTTCAACTAACAGTCGCGCATTGGCCACCATAGGCTCTACATCTGAAGGATCTAACACCGATGTGATATTGTAATACTTCTGAGCCAAATCCGGCTTATTTAAAATACGATAGGCTTCAGCCAACCCTAAGCTGGCACGTTTACTTTTCGGGTCAATGCTAACCACTTCTTCATACACCTTCGAAGAATCTAAGAACTTTTCGCTATCCCGATAGAACTCAGCCAAAGCGATACGATAATCTAATGTGTACGGAAACGCTTTGATCATTTCTTTTAGATAGTTCTGACCCCGTGTCGGTCCATCGGTAGCGCTAAGAACTTTCGCCCACGTGATCTGTGATTCAGGCCATGAAGGCTCTAAATCCACCGCACGACCAGCATAGCGCTGCGCCGCCGTTTTAGAAGCCTCTTTACGATCCAAATCTTGCTGACGTGTGGCTGGAGCATTTACATAAAAATAAATATGGGCCTGCGCTAATAAAGTTAATAGCTCCACATCGGCGCTGTACAGTTTCACTGCGCGCTCACCATATTGAATGGCGCCCATCATATTGTTTTTTCTAAACTCTAACAGAGCCTGTGCTTTTAAGACTTCATGATTTTGTGGGAAAGCTCGCGACGCTTTTTGCAGAGTCTTAGCCGCCTCGAGGAAATTGTACTTTTGTGATTCATAGTCAGATTTTAAAACGTATGCAGGTAAAAGCTTCGGATCGGCTTCGATACTTTTATCCAACCATAAGATCGCATCACGAGTCTGATTCATCAACCAAAGAGCCCGCGCCGCTTTGTAGGCCGCTAAACCGTTTTTCGTGTCGAGCTCGAAGGCCGTTTTGTACTGAGCCTGCGCTACCATGTAATCGCCATTACGGAAAAATTGATCCCCAATTAACATGATTTCAGATTGGGCGTTTTCTACTTTTTCATCCCCACCCAGTGAAACCACCATCTCTTTTAAACCACGATGACTCGGACTCAGGCGATAACCTTCTTGTGCGGCCTCTAATGCTTTTTTATTTTCGTTTTTTTCCATCAGAAGTTGCGCGTAATTTTGCAAAGCTTCTGTGGCAAAATCTTTTGGCAATACTTGTTTTAAACGAAACCCGTTGGTGTAAAAGGTGTAGGCTTTTTCAGGATTACGAAGACCTTTGTTTTCAACTAAACCCAAACCAAATAGCGCCGCTTTGGATTCTTTGTTGAACTCGTACATTTGTTCATACTGAGTGCGAGCTTCTTCATACTTATTTTGTTTGAACAACATTCTGGCCAAACCAAATCGGGCAATCATCCACTGTGGCCACAATTTCATCGCTTGTTCGTAATAGGCCGCCGCATTGACTGTTGTTCCTTCAGCTTCCAGCATTTGCGCCTTCATCAAATATAAGAATGGCCCTAAACTAAATTTTTCTTCTGTTTGGTTATCCAGAGTTTTTTCCACAAGACTTCGCGCTTCGCGCCCACGCCCCAGAACTGATAAGTACACAGCCTGACAGCTATTCGAATAGTTTGAAATTGCGTTCAGCGTTCGCGCCATCTGAGTCACGACCATAACACTGCGAATATCGCCTTCGATTGTCTGACGCGTGTACGGCCATAGCTGTTCGTAAATCATACACAACAATCCCATTGCCTCGAGGTCTTTTGGAGCACCTTCAACGGCGCGGACCATATCCTGTTGTGCCACTAGAATTTGTTCATAGATACCACTCTGCAGTGCACGTACAGCTTTAACTTTAAGATTGCGAACTTCTGTTTCTTCTAAAGCCTCAGCTCCTTTTTTCGGAGCGTACAGAGCCCAACCTTTTTTCTCGGTTTGATTTTCTGGCCACAATAAATAAATCACGGCGCAGACGGCGACGATACACAGTAAGATAAAAGGCAAAAGTTTGCCCATTTCTTTTTGCTTCAGATCTTCTAGATCGCTCATCTGAATTTCTAAGTTCTGATCGCGATTGGCGATCATCTCGGCACCTGGGTTGACCGGAATCGACTGCACCTGCGGCATCAGTTCCGTTCTGGCTAAGCTGCGATTACGACGGGATTTTTCAGGTTTATTTTCTTCGTCTTTGTCTTTATTGAGTTCTTTTTCCAAAAACTCTTTTAAGTCATCGCTGGTTTTTAACTCAGGAATTGGCGGCATTTCATCCGCCGCAACAGGAGCCACTTCAACCGCTTTCACAACGGTTTCCGCCTCCATCTTCTGTGTTTTTTTATTGTCGACTTCAACAGGATTTTCTAACGACTCAAGAAGTGCATCATAAAATTCAGGCTGCTTCGTTAAAGCTTTCCATTCACCTTCCGGATAAGCACAAATTTCTTCGTTACCCGAAAAGACTCCTTGTAGAATCATTTTAATCACGGCGTCGGTCGAATAGGGACCCTTCACCTGATCAGATTGAATCTTGATGACCCATTGGCCACCGGAGTTATCACTCATAGCTTTTACTTCACCTCATGTTCTTAACTTCTCTATTATAGTTAAGTCTGCTACGCCCGTGCAGCCTTAGTGTGCTGAAAGTTCCAACTCATGACCAAGGTCCACGCTTGGAACCACTCTCGGTTCCAAGTTGGAACCGAAAATCTGCCGTAACGGCTTGAAAATACTCTGTTTTTCAGGATATGGCTTTTGAAAGTTGGCACACCTGTTGCTATTGTACTGTCTTATGATGAGATGGATTATCGGCAGCTACATCGTTCTTGTTCTTGTTTTGTCAGCAAAAGCCGGTGCGAAATCTGATCGTTTCGTAGATGTTTTAAATTATTCGTCAGAGGCCCCTTAAACTTTTGAAAGTTCAGGACCCCCTCCCAGAATTCAAATGGGCCCCGACGGATAATGTACTGATTCAAAATTGAAACTTTGTTAGTAATAACAAAACGTTTTAGAGCCTCAATCCTGGCCCCTCCTAGATTGAGGCTTTTTTTATTCCCGAACCCCCACTTTTTACCGACTACAACTTTGACAGCTCAGTAGCTATTACAGCTTACTATCCGATTTCGGGGTTCCGTATTGATTTACTTATAAGGCCTTTGCTAACACTGACTCACTTATCTATTTACTTATTTTTAGAGGAGTTATTATGAAGTTCACACTTGCAGGTCTTTGTTTGATGTTTTCTTTTATCGCCCATGCTCAGACATCAGCGCCAGTGGTTTGTTATGACGAAGCTGCAGGAAGAAATCTATTAGCTTCACAAAAAGTAACTCTTTGTGCGGGCGCGGTTTCAAATGCTCCTGTGATTTGCTTTGATGAGGCCAGTGGTCGCAACTTAGATGCTCGTCAAAAGGTAGCCTTGTGTTCCGGTGCGACCTCTAACGATCCTATTAAATGCTTTGATGATTCTTATGGACGTAATCTTATTGCCGAACAAAAAGTAGAGCTTTGCCAAACTCGTCGCTAAGCTCTACCGAATCTACAGATAATTTTACTAGTGAGCTCTGCGGACTTTCGCACCTAACGCAGATAACTTCGTTTCTAAACCTTCGTAGCCACGGTCTAAGTGATAAATACGGCCGACTGTGGTTTCACCTTTAGCAATCAAACCCGCTAATACCAATGAGGCACTGGCACGCAAATCTGTCGCCATAACCGGAGCCGCAGTTAAGCCATCTGGTTTTCCACGCACAACGGCGACCTGTGATTTCGGAGTGATGTCTGCACCTAGGCGCATTAACTCATTCACGTGCATAAAGCGATTTTCAAAAACTGTTTCTGTGATCACGCTCGTGCCGCGAGCCACTGTCATCAAAGCCATAAACTGCGCTTGTAAGTCTGTGGGGAACAGTGGATGTGGAGCTGTCGTGATATCAACCGCTTCCCATGTTTTCGTCGCAAAAACTTTGATACTATTAGCAGTCGTTTCAATTTTAAAACCACTCTCGCGCATTTTTAAAATCAACGCTTCTAAGTCATGTGGCTGACAGTGAGTGACCTCTACCTCTCCGGAAGTGATCGCACCTGCAATCAAAAGTGTTCCCGCTTCAATTCTGTCTGGCATAATACTATGACGTGCTGGAGTTAATTTATCTACACCCTCAATGCGCATCACACTCGTGCCATGGCCTGTGATTTTGGCTCCCATCTTGTTCAGATAGTTCGCTAGATCCACGATCTCTGGCTCTTTGGCGGCATTTTCAATGATCGTCACACCTTCTGCTAAAGTGGCGGCCATCATTAAATTCTCTGTACCGCCCACAGTTGTTTTTTCAAAAAAAACTGTGCCGCCTTTTAGTTTTTTTGCCTTCGCTAATACGTAACCATCTTTCAATTCAATTTCAGCACCCAGTTGTTTCATAGCATCTAAGTGCAAATCAATCGGACGTGTTCCGATCGCACAGCCACCTGGAAGTGAAACGACAGCTTCACCATATTTTGCTAAGATCGGACCCAAACACAAAATGCTCGCGCGCATTTTTCTAACAAGATCGTAGTGAGCTTCAAATGATTTTAATTTTGTTACATGAACTTTGAACGAGTGACCTTCGCGATGACTGTCACAACCTAAGCTCTGTAAAAGTTCCGCTGTAGATTCAATGTCTTTAAGAAGTGGAACGTTATCAAAGTGATGTTCGCCTTCCGCTAATAATGTTGAAAACAAAATTGGAAGAGCGGAATTCTTTGCTCCGCTAGCTGCAACTTGGCCATTAAGCTGGTAACCACCTGTGATCAACATTTTATCCATATAAATTCCTTTTAAGAGTGCCAGGCCCTGTTTACGGACACATTGCGTCCGTAAACAGGGCCTGGCACCAACTAATTATTAAGCGCTTTGATGATGCGATCAAGGCCTGACAAATCTTTTAAGACTTGGACATTGGCAAAGCTCGCCAGCCCTTCGAAGTGGGCCTGCATGCGTAGACCCTGCGTGTAGCCCATTTCAAAGAGCATCAATCCACCTGCGTTTAATGCGGGCTGATAGTGGCTCGACCACTGCTCTAAAGCACTGAAACCCGCATCTGGCGCAAATAAGGCCGAAGCCGGTTCAAACTTGCGTACATTTTCTTCTGTCTGTTGGTCATCAGAGGCAATGTACGGAGGGTTCGCCACAATCACATCGAATTTTTGGCCAGATAACGGACCAGATAACTGGTTGGATAACTGAGCATCTAGAGCATCGGCCAGTATCAGTTGCGAGCGATCCGATAAACCCAAAAGCTCTTGGTTTTGTTTTAAATAGGAAAAAGCTTCCGGTGATTTTTCTACACTGATCAAAGTGGCCGTAGGGTGGTTTTTTAAAATTGAGAATCCGATACAGCCCGTTCCTGCACCTAGATCTAAAATTCGCGGCGGATTATTTTCAGTGAAGTGCTCGGCTTTTGTCTTTAGAAACTCTAGCGCCTCTTCCACGATCATTTCCGTTTCAGGGCGAGGAATTAAAACCCCAGCGCCGACTTTGAACATTTCTCCGTAGAAGCCACGTTCACCCAGAATATAGGCCACGGGCTCACCTTGCGAGCGGCGACGAACCACTTCACGACAAGCTGTGACTTCGGCTTCGCTGAGTGGCTGTTCGTATTTTAAATAGATTTGCAGACGATCAAACTTCAGCGCAGCAGAGATCAACAGCTCGGCATCTAACCGCGCTGTTTCGATTTTCTTTTCTTTAAAGAACTGAACTGATTTTTCAAAGACGTCTTTAAGTTTCATTTCAAAGACTACTAGTACGAATTCGTCGATTGTTTTTTCAGAGCTTCCGCTTGGAAGTGAGCAATCAATGGATCAATCAAGTATTCCATCTGACCACCCATCACCTGATCTAATTGGTGAATCGTCAAACCGATACGATGATCGGTAATACGTGTTTGCGGAAAGTTGTAGGTGCGAATACGCTCGGAACGATCTCCGGTACCGATTTGATCTAAACGGGCATCAGAAGCCGCTTGGCGAGCTTTTTCATCTTCTAACTGTTGTAGTTTTGTCGCTAAAATTTGAAACGCACGTTCTTTATTGGCTAACTGAGATTTACCCTCTTGGCAGTGAACCAAAATCCCTGTGGGATTATGGTGAAGACGAACAGCCGATTCAGTTCTATTGACCGACTGACCACCGGCACCTGAGGCGCGCATCACGTCGATCGTAATATCTTTCATGTCGATCTTCACTTCATTGACTTCTGCTTCAGGAATCACGGCTACGGTTACTGTGGATGTATGAATACGACCTGCAGCTTCCGTTTTCGGAACACGCTGTACGCGGTGAACACCGGATTCAAATTTCATTTTCGAGAAAACCGCATCGCCAGAGATCATGGCGATCACCTCTTTAGCTCCACCGACGTTACCATCGGTGTAAGACATCAGCTCGGCCTTCCAACCTTGATCAGAAGCGTACTTCGCATAGGCGCGGAAAAGTTCGTCAGCAAAAAGGGAAGCCTCGTCACCACCAGCGCCAGCACGAATTTCAAGAAGGATATTCTTGTCGTCGTTTGGATCTTTCGGAATTAAAGCGATTTTCAATTGATGTTCTAGATTGGGAAGAGCCTCTTCGAGTTCTTTGATCTCTTCACGGATCATCTCTTTCATCTCGGCGTCGGACTCTGCCGTTAGAAGCTCTTTGCTGTCTTTTAAGTTCACAGTTTTCTTTTTGAAATCACGATATAAAACGACAATCTTTTCAAGATCTGAAAGCTCTTTCATCAAAGCGCGGTATTGCTTTTGATCAGACGCCACGTCTGGGCGCTGCAAAGCCATATTCACTTCTTCGTATCTTGATTCAACTTGATCTAATTTTGAAAACATAACCTGTAGCTCCTGAGAATGAGGCTGGTCTATTCAATTAACTGGCAAACGGATGTCTGAAAAAAGCAAAAGCGGCACTGATGTGGCCGCTTTTGTCTGATGCTCTGTATGACCAGAGCCGAAACTCTGAGGAAGCTACTTGTTTTTCGCGTATTTCTTTTTGAAACGATCGATACGACCTTCTGTATCCATCACACGTTGCTTACCAGTGTAGAAAGGGTGAGATGCAGAAGAGATCTCAACTTTAACCAATGGATATTCTTTACCATCAGTCCATTTAGTTGTTTCTTTAGAGTCGATAGTTGTTGTGCCTAAAAAAGCAAAGTCGCAAGAGATGTCTTTAAAAACAACTGTTCTAACTTTTGGGTGTAATCCTTCTTTCATACCATATCCTTTACGTATTGATTTCAAAGACTTAGGTGATAGCATAATCCCAAGCTCAGGCTCAAGCAAAATGTTGAGTAGTTTTTAAACTGCCGTTTTGCCCTGCCTTAGAGGAAGTTATTATTTTATCGAGTATTTTCAGGTGGTTATACGTTTATGAAAACAGCAGTCGTTATTGGGTCCACCGGCTTGGTGGGCACACATTTAGTGGAAAAACTGGTCCATGAGGGCTCTTTCGCCCAAATTCTGGCTATTGTCCGCCGTCATCCGGCCAATTTGGCCGATAGCAGCGGCGTTTGGAATAACCCCAAAGTCCGCTGTTTGACCTTTGATTTCGAAGACTGGAATCAGTTAGAAATCCAAGTGCGCTCGTTTGCGGGAACCTCATCGTTGAGCTTTTTCTGCTGCCTTGGCACCACGATCAGTAAGGCCGGATCACAACAGGCTTTTAGAAAAATTGACTACGAACATGTCGTGAACTTTGCCCGCATGGCGCGCATTTGCCGTGCAGAAAAACTTTTGGTGGTTTCGGCTATCGGGGCTGATGCGAAATCTTCTGTATTTTACAATCGTGTAAAAGGTGAAATGGAAAGCCATGTGACTCGCGAGTTCACTGCCGGTGATCTGCACTTTTTTCATCCGAGCTTATTGCTCGGTGACCGCCAAGAATTTCGCTTTGGGGAACGACTCGCCGTTTTATTTTCACCGATCTATTCGTGGTTAATTGCAAAAAAATTTCGTCCTGTGCATGCCGCACAAGTCGCAAAAGCAATGGTTTTAGCTTCCACTGGAAAATTAAAGGCCTCACGAATTGTTGAAAACGCCGTGATGCTAGACCTTAAGTAGCTGCTACCATTGGTTGTTGGCAGGCGCCCTTTGCTGAAGCTCCTGCTGCATGCGCTGATCGAATGGCGGCAGTGTATCGAAACTCGTTTCAAGTTTTTTATATAAAAAATAATTGCTGTTTTGAGCAATCTTCGCGCGGTCTGCTTCAGTTAACTCTTCACGAGGTTTCCAGAATAAAATCTTGGCAACGACATCCGTCGCATCCTGATTTTCAAATGAATTCAAGTGAACAAGCAAGGGACGCTCTGGATGTCGACGCCCTTGAAACGAAAGACCCACAATCATTCCGCTTCCCAAAGAAAGTTGCCCTATAAAAAGTTTGCCGACTTCGGTTTTTCTATCCAGATTTACATGATGTATACCTAGCTTGTAATAACCCGTAAATGGAGTGCTTGGCATCCCATCCGCACGGCCACTGTATTCAACGTTAAAAGAATGTATTGGCGGTATGTTTTTAAAATACCATTGTGGGTGAAAATTAACAGTACGAAGATCAACATCTTCACCATTCAATGAGCTGAGCTGAAAGCTATTACGAAAAGCTGTTATCGAACCCATCATCTTATTGGATTTTAAATTGATTGAACCCTTCATTTTAAAGTCAACGTCTCCGGAAAGGTACTGAGGATACATCGTTTTCTTTACAACAACGCTGGAGCTTAAAACAGATACGACCTCAGTTGCATCGACGTAAGAAAAATCTTCGATATCAACAAAAAGATCTTCTGAATCCAGATATATTTTTTGTATATTGATGTCACTTTTCACCATCTGTGTGTTTTTAACATGAAGCTTTTTCGCTTCGTAAACCTGCTTATCTGATAACGTGATTTTAATTTCAGAAATATCTATTAAGTCACAAAACAAGGACATCTTTGCCGCTGATGAAGATCTTTTCGCTGATTTGGTTTTGGGCTTGCCGCCAACTGTAGCAGCTGGTCTTTTTTTTCTACTCTGAAAATCTTCCGCCTTGAAGGACGTCAGTTCGATCTTAGATGCACTTATTTGCTTAATGTGAAAATTTTTACCTTGAAACAGATCTAAAATATTATCGTATTTAAAAACAAGGTTTTCCCCCTCGAAGCCAATGTCTTCATTTGAAAACTGAACTTTTTTAAAAGCAAAACCTTGCTTGAGATTCCCGCGAATCCCTTCGATATTAACACCTTCATCTTGTAGCCGATTAGCCCAACCTTTTAGCGGAATCGAAGTATAAAGACCCACAAAGTAAACCACAGCAGTAGAAACTAAAATCGCCGCAAGTGCATGAGTGAACACTTGAAATAAGGAGACAAGTTCTTTAGGTTCGTCTGAAATTACCTGTGTTCTAAATATCTTGTCATGTAAGCCAAGGCGTTCTTTATTGATAAAAATACATAAAAATCCAAAAAACAAAACTAACGCCGAAAGCGGCTTTCCAATTAGCTCGCGCCCAATGATCTGTGGCCAACTGGCTTTTTGATCGTCACCCAAACGGACCACTCGCAGTCCCATGAGTTTTTTTCCTAAAGTAAATCCAAAGAGCGCCTGTGTAATGATGAAATAAAAAAGAATAATAAATTTTTCGATACCGATATTTGCAGATACGGGCAAAAATACCGCGATCGTATACGCCGCAATAACGGAAACCATAAAATCCATTAGAAATGCGACAAATCGCTTTGCATTTGATGCTGGAAAAAAATGCTCAGATGAATCAGTCAAAAGCGGCCCCTTGTTTACACCCTAACTAAACAACGGAGGACCGAGGACGCAACTTTATATAAGATCTTTCACGAACTGTGAGTTTCTCAAAATAAGACAGATGTCTAAAGCCAACAGAACTGTTTTTTAGCTTTAATGCCTGAAAGATAGCGCTTATGAATTTTTTGATAACGCTTTTTATTAAATTTGATCGGCACATGTTTGATATCAATTAAAAACTGCTCGGCCTTCCAGACATTTTTTGTGCTGTAACGCCAATCCGCTTGAGCATCATCCAGATGAGCAATCTGATAACCCGTAATACAACCTGTTTTATCAATGTAAGGTTCATAATACGACAAAGCTAAATCACGTAAAGACCGAAAGATCGGTTTCCGTCCATGTAGTCCTTCGTCGCGCGAACGAGCGACAGAGCCCCATTTTAATTTTCCATCTTTATCTTTTTGTTGATAGACAAAGATCACATGGTCTAAATCGTCGATGCTTTCCAAACTCATCACCAGAGGCGGGTAACCTTGATACTCCAAAATCGCAGCCGCAAGAAAGGCCGCTTCCATACAATGGGCTTTTTTTATTTGTAAAGCTGATGCCGCTGAACGAAGAGTTTCCCCGCCTTTTTCGGCGTTGTACTCCATAGCGCGCAGAAAGCTTTGAACTTTCTGCGGAGTTGAATATTTTTTTGCTAATTTCTGAAACTCATTCGATGTGGTTTTGATCTTTGTGCGACTAGTAGCCATACTGCGTCCGTAAATAGGGCCTGGCACCTATGGCTGTAGATCAGGAACCAAAACGGCTCCTAATTGTAGACAAGAGTCGGACTCCGAAAACTCTAAGATCATCTTGTCGTCACTTTTTGTTTTGTAAATGAATGTTAACCCTGAAGACTCTGCATTTTCACTTTGGTTTTCTTCAAACTCAACATCGGAACCAGAAGTCAATCGCGTTACTAAGTTCATAATGTCCGACATTTTTTCAGGACAGCCAACTTCTGAGTCTGGAAGACCGACCCAAACCACTTCACCCTCTTTAAGAGTTTGTGGTAATAAAGAAAAGTTTTTACTTTTCAAAGCTGCGATCAACTGAGCTGAATCTTCTGTTTTTTTCAAACAGCGTCTTTCTGTCGTTGATTGGAAGGCTTCAATATAGGCTTCGACAACACCGCGTGATTCGCAAATCACTGGCCCCATATAGTATTCCCATGGCTCTAAACCTTTAGCGAAGTTCAAAACATCCATCGCTTTGCTTTTGTCTGTTTTCGCAGCTAAAAAGGCAATGTCTACAACTAGATCTGGATACATACCTTCGTTACGAACAAAACTTTCTTTTTCAACAACAACATAAACACTGCGACAGTTGTCCGCATAGCGCTTGTACTCTGTAATAATTTGATCGAGGCTTTGTGAGTCCGCGATACGCTCAGCTGATTTTTGACATTCCGTTAAAAGCTGACTTGAAACCTCAGGATCACCAACAAATTGTTCTTGAGATTCGTTGGCTTTTTCTTCCAGCTCTTTTGCAAAAGACAAGGCGTAGTAAGATCCGGCAGCAACAGCAGAAACCGCAAGCGTAGCGATGACGGCAATAAGATACTGACGTTTTTTGTTTTGCTTCTGTTCCGGCTGCTGAGGGTTCTGTTCGTTCGTGCTCACGTCTACCCATTCATGCTTTTCAGGAAGTCTGCGTTTGTTTTTGTTTTATCGACTTTATCCATTAAGAATTCCATCGCATCCACCACGTTCATCGGAGCTAAAACTTTACGTAAGATCCAAAGACGATTCAAATCGATCTTTTCAATTAACAGATCCTCTTTACGAGTTCCTGATTTATTGATGTCCAAGCAAGGGAAGATACGTTTTTCCATCAACTTGCGATCCAAATGGATTTCCGAGTTACCGGTACCTTTAAATTCTTCGAAGATAACCTCGTCCATACGGGAACCAGTATCAATCAAGGCTGTGGCGATGATCGTTAACGATCCGCCCTCTTCGATATTGCGGGCAGCACCGAAGAAACGTTTTGGTTTGTGTAACGCATTCGAGTCAACACCACCCGACAGGATTTTTCCTGAAGGCGGCACCACTGTATTGTAAGCACGCGCTAAACGAGTGATCGAATCTAATAGAATCACCACATCATGTTTGTGCTCGACAAGACGTTTTGCTTTTTCAAGTACCATTTCAGCTACCTGAACGTGACGAGTTGGTGGCTCGTCAAATGTAGAACTGACCACTTCACCTTTAACGGTTCTTTGCATGTCAGTTACCTCTTCCGGACGCTCATCAATCAACAAGACGATCAATTTCACTTCAGGATGATTGGCAGTAATCGCATTGGCAATATTCTGCATCAATACGGTTTTACCTGTTCTTGGCGGCGCCACAATAAGGGCACGTTGGCCTTTTCCTAGCGGAGCCATCAAGTCCACAATACGAGTCGTCATTTCGTTTGGAATATGTTCCAAACGCAACATCTTGTTCGGATAAAGCGGAGTTAAGTTATCAAATAAAATTTTATCTTTGCTGGCCTCAGGAGATTCATAGTTCAACGAATCCACTTTGATCAAAGCAAAGTATCTTTCGCCCTCTTTCGGAGGACGAACTGTACCGGTAACAAAGTCACCTGTACGCAGACCGAATTTTCTCATTTGTGATGGAGAAACGTAAATGTCATCCGGTCCTGGCAAGTAGTTGTAATCCGGTGAACGCAAGAAACCGTAACCATCCGGCAGAATTTCCAGAACTCCCGATCCGAAGATGTCCCCTAATTTAGCTGCACGTTTCAGGATTTCGAAGACCATGTCCTGACGGCGCATACCTGCTGCATTTTCAATTTTCAGTTTAGTTGCTAAATCCGTTAAGACCTGAATGTTTTTAGATTTCAGGTCTTTTGAATTCAGCCAGCTTTTTTCCTCTTCGTTCAAATTGATATCAGCTAAATCGATGTCGGCATCACTGTGTGAAGAAGCGTGTTGTGGTTGCTCGTCGTCGCGGAAATCATTGCGGCGATTGTCGCGGAAATCACGGCGTTGATTGTTGTTGTAACGATTTTGATTGTTATTGTTGTTTTGGTGACGATGGCCGCCACCGCCGCCATTACCACCGCCTTGATTATTACCGAACTTACGGAACTGGCGATGTTGTTGCTGTTGCTGAGACCCTTGTTGAGCTGCTGGCTCGCTAGCTGCTGCTGCCGGAGCTGCGCTGGCCGCACCATCTTCTGTTTGCACTGCTGGAGCTGAAACTTCTGCTGCTGCCGCTGAGGCTGCCGGTGTTTCTGTTTTTGTTTCTTGAGTTGTCGTTGGAGCAGATTCGGTGGCTTGAGCAGCCGGAGTGTCAGATGAAGTGGATTCTGGGGCTGAGTCGGTTAGAGGCTTTTTTCTACGAGGTTTCGACTCAATAACAATTTCTTTTTTAGCCAAGCGGGGCTCCTTTAATTAAGAACTCTTGATGATTTGAAGGGTTTAAAGATTTATATCCTTGATTGTTTAATTAATGATTTAATTAATTTTTATAAGATAGGTTTAATATGACTTTGGGTCCGGTCAAAGTCAATTTATTCTGCTTAAAACGTCTCATTTTAAGAATTCTTTAAATTTTTCAAATAGTTAGCCGATATATAAAGACAAGACTTTGTTCACGAGGAAAGGTGAAACGATGACAATGGTTAGCCCTCCAGCCCCACGCACTCCGCTTTATTTAGAGGTGTCTTTTAGACGCAATTACGCACGACTCGATAGCCAAGGCGCTTTGAAAAATATCAGTCTGACTGGTGCTTTTTTAGAAGTTAAAAGTCACGATTTACAATTGAATGAAAAATTAAACTTAGTATTTTCGGTTGGCTCGCGCGAAAGAAAAATCGCAGCGCAAGTGGTTTGGAAAAATGCTCTAGGAGCTGGAATTAAATTCTTACCCACAAACAATCGCGATGTGCAAATCATCGATGATTTAATTTATTTCGTTGAATCGAAACGCATGGGCCATCGCGATTTGATGGATGGTATTTTGAAAAAAGTTTCTTGAGGTAGGCCGTACCTAATCCGGAAATATACGCGATCTGAGCTTCACAAAATAAAAAACCGCAGAATCAAAGCTGCGGTTTTTTTGTTTTTTAGAATTTAATTCGTAATTCGAGAGTTCGGCTTTGCCGCTTCACTCAACGAGAATGACCCAATGAACGACTACGCGTTCATTTCGTTGTTTTGTTGCTCTTGTTCAGCTTGCAATTGCGCCGCTTTTTGTTTTTTTCTGCGGATAATAACAAGGGCTAACAAGGCAACCAGAACACCAAGTGCACCCAACGACATCATCGTGTCGCTATCAAGTCCACCCTCTTCAGCAGCCACTTCTTCATCTAAGTTAATTTTCTTACGTGGAGCTGCCGCCTGTAGATCTTCTGCCGGAGGCGGAGGAGGAAGTTCGGCCATTTCATCCACTGGTGGTGGCGGTGGGAAAGAGTCAACTCCACCCGCTGCCATTGGATCTGTTCCATCTGTTCCCATCGGTGGCATTTCTGTTCCCGTTGGAGGAGGAGGTAAGTTTGCGTTTGCATCCGCTGGCGGCGGAGGCAATGTTCCCATGCCAGAATCAGCTCCACTTGGCATCTGAGATGGGTCCACTAAGCTGGCACCCGTTGTTGGCGGCGGCAATGGTGGAGGTAATGTCGCAGCCATTGCTGGAGCTTCAGCCCAGTAACGAAGAAGTTCACCTTCTTTTAAAGAGCCTTGTGATTCAACGCTGTTAGAAGTCCAAACTTCTTTCCATGCATTATCGAAACCTAAAAGTTCTTTTGATACTTTCTTAAGGTTGTCGCCTTTTTTCGCTACGTATGTTTCAGGAACTAAGCCCATGTCTTCTTGGTAAAGCATAGTACGGCTTGAATCATCCGGACGATTCGGAGACGAATAGTAAATTTTGTCGCCTACACGTGGTGCACGGCTTTTTAAGAAGCTGTTTTCGCCGATTTTTTTCAAGTCTTCAGAGCGATCTGACGCGAAAATCTTCATGCTGATATCAGTTAATGTTTCTTTCGGACGAACAACATAAACTGTATTGATCCAACCGCCATCAGCTCCTTGATATGGAGTTGTGAGCGCCACTTTCTTCAAACCACCCGTGCTAGCTTTCGCCGTAGAGCCTGAAGACTTCGTGCTTGTTCTAACTGTCGATGTTGAGCTTTTTTTCGCAGTTGATTTTGTTGCGCGCTTTTCTGCCGCCTGCAAAGTCGCTGCGACAACCGCTGGATCCGTGATTGGAGTCTCTGTTAGTTCATCAGAGTCATACGAACTGCTGTAAGTCGTCGTTGTGTTCGTTGCAACAGGCGTCTCTGTTAAGTAGCTCGTATCAATTGGAGTTTCTGTGATCGGCGCTTCAGTTAATGGAGTCTCTGTATATGTAGTTGTTGTTTCAACTACTGGAGGGGCATAACCATCAATCGTTGTTGTCGTTGTGGTTTCTGTCGTTGTCAGAGTTCCATCTATTGAATTTGTACCTTCAATAATCGGTGTCTCTGTTAATGGCGTTTCTGTCAGCGGTGTTTCGGTGAACGCCATGTCCAAAGCTGGATCATTTTGTATTTCAGGAAGTTCTAAATCACCTTCAATTTTATCAACATCGGCAGTTTCAATCAGCTGAGTTTCATCTTCTGTCTTCTGAGAAGTACAGCCAGAGTTCACGAAAACCAAGCCAGTGGCGGCAAGCAAAAATACGGTCTTTTTAATCATATTCCTCGTCCTTGATAGAGATCAGAGCATCCAGCCCTGATAAGGTCCTAATCCATTTAAATTACATCACATCACAACGCAGTCAGCAAACCGATTGCAATCGACTAGACCGAAGTCGAATTGACTTTTTTCGACACCGACGAAGGTCGAGTCGAGGGTTCAACTCTATTTCGGCTCTATTTCGACTTCGATTTTGGCTCGGGCGAAGATTGAGACGGGCGTTTAGATGAGGGCTTCAAAATCTCAAGGCGGGTGCCTACAGGAAACTTATTCTTTTCAAACCACCCTTTAGGCATCTCGAGCGCGTACTGAGCCGGAAATCGACTACTATAGGTCGGTAGATTCTGCTGCATCGTCGAAGTGGCCGCCATCTGCTGAATATCCACCAAAACCATTTGGCTATCAAAAAAACCTATATCTAAATCCACAAAGGTGTTTTTCATCCAAAAAGAAAGCGGGCGGGCTTCAGAAAAAACAAATAACATTCCCTCATCCGGTTTAAGGGACTGACGATACATCATCCCATGATTGGTTTGTTCGGGAGTTTCCGCCACTTCAATCGTGATCGTGCGCTGGCGCGCTGGTTTGCTTTTATTATAGCTTAACTTAATTTGACGTTTTTCAAATTGAACAAAGGCCTGTGCGGGTAGGGCCAATGTCGATACACCAATAAAAAACATCATCAACACCGACACTAGAGCATTGTGGCTTTTCATTTGCTTACGCGCGTGTTGCGGTGTGGGCTGTTGAATGGGCACGACGAGCGATTTCAAGGGCGACTCCATAGCGAACTCCTCTGGTCGAAACCAGAATCCGTGTTTGCTGGAAAATCTTCAAGGCGCGCCACAAGGTAAGAGCACCAATTAGAATCACATCGGCGCGACCTTCAGGAATTCCCATTTTAATTTTTTCTTCTACAGTGGCTTTTTGTAATCTTTGTACCCAATGAGCCAACATTTCCTCAGTTAACTCATAGCCATCTATCTTGGCCGCATCAAAATAACCTAAATCCGCTGCGGCCAAAGCTGTTGGCGTTCCTGCCACCGCTAAAATCGTATCCAGTTGAAAACCCAGTGGCATTAAGCTACGCACTTCGTTTAAAGCTTTATCTAAGGATTGCACTACGTTTTGTACTTCAGTATCCGATGTTGGTTGTGCTGTGATAAATTTTTCTGTTAAGCGCACACAGCCAATATCAAAACTTTTTCCCGTTAAAAGTTTCGGCCCTTGTCCAAAAATAAACTCTGTTGAACCACCACCGATATCAATTACCAAAAGACCTTGTTGTGGATTTGTCTGAGCTGACACCGCACCTTGATACGTGATCGTCGCTTCTTTGTCGCCGGCGATAATTTCTAATGGAATTCCATGCTTCTGGGCTAATTGGAATAGTTCGTCTTTGTTTTCGGCGTCTCGCGCCGCCGACGTGGCCATCGCTAAAATTTTTTCCGGCTGATGCTGAGCTATTGTCTGAGCAAATTTTTGCATACAGCGATCGGCTCGCTCAAGAGCCTCGGGATGAAATTTTTTATTCTGATTTAAGCCTTGCCCAAGACGAACCATTTCGACTTCGTCAGAGTAGATCGTGCCAAGGCCTTCTTCCGTCACCTCGGCAATCAGACACAGGAATGTATTAGACCCGAAATCTAGCGCTGCCACTTTCATTAGGCGTTATCCAATTTCTTTTTCAAGATTTGGTTCACCACATCTGGATTTGCTTGTCCTTTTGTGGCTTTCATCGCGGCACCGACAAAGAATCCGTAGACCTTTGTTTTGCCCGAGCGGTATTCAGCTACTTGCGATGCATTGGCCGCCAAAACATCATCGATGATCTTTTCGATAACAGATGTATCTGAAACCTGAGCTAAACCTTTTTCTTTGATGATCTCGTCAGCGGATTTTCGTGTAGTCCACATATCCACAAAAACAGTCTTTGCAATTTTTCCCGAAATTTTTCCGCTGTCGATAAGTTTAATCAACTCAGCGAGGGCCTCTGCTTTTAACGGAGAGTTCTCTACTTCGATTTTGTGTGTGTTCATTTCACGAATCAAATCTGACATGATCCAGTTCGCTGACTGTTTCGGATTTCCACTTTTAGCACTGACGATTTCAAAATAATCTGCCAAACCTTTTTCGGCTGTTAAAATAGAAGCGTCGTACTCTGAAAGTCCCAGCTCTGTTTGAAAGCGTTTCGCTTTTGCCAAAGGCAGTTCAGGCAATTCACGACGGAATTGCTCGACCTGTGTTTCATCTATCAAAATCGGCAGAAGATCGGGATCTGGGAAGTATCGGTAATCCTGTGCATCTTCTTTCGTACGCATAGAATATGTACGATTCTTATCTGGATCATACAGACGAGTCTCTTGAGTGATCGCTTTTCCGGCTTCGATTTCGTCGATTTGGCGATCTATTTCATATTCGATGGCTTTTTCAATAAAGCGGAACGAGTTCAAGTTTTTTAACTCAACTTTTGTTCCCAACTTGTCTTCACCTATACGGCGAACCGAAACGTTACAGTCACAGCGCAAAGAGCCTTCTTCTAAGTTTCCGTCGCAGACATCTAAGTAGCGCACGATCTGTCTGATCGTACGACCATACTCGGCCGCCTCTTGTGGTGAACTCATGTCTGGGCCCGAAACCACTTCTAATAAAGGAATTCCCGCGCGATTGTAATTCACGAGCGTGTAATCACCAAAATGCGTTGATTTACCTGCATCTTCTTCCATGTGGGCGCGTGTGATGCTGATCGTTTTTGGAACTTTATCCACAAGGATGGTCACTTCTCCGTTTTCGCAGATGGGTTTGTCATACTGTGAAATTTGGTAGCCCTTAGGAAGATCAGGATAGAAATAATTTTTTCTAGCAAAAACAGAGCGGTTACGGATAGTGCAGCCCAGAGCCAATCCTGTTTTGATCGCGAACTCTACCGCTTGCTTATTTAAAACGGGCAGAGTGCCTGGCATTCCCACACTGACCGGAGATGTATTTTCATTGTCAGCAGCATCAAAATTCGTGGCATCACCACAGAAAATTTTCGACTGTGTTTTTAATTGAACGTGAACTTCAATACCAATAACGGCCTCAAAGCCTCTGTAAGTTGGACTAGAAGACATGCGGCACCTGTCCTTTCACTGTCGAAGATTCTTCCAAGGCTGCTGCTATGTTGAGTATTTTTTGCTCTTGAAAATGAGCTCCTGTTAATTGCACCCCGATCGGCATTCCCTCGCTCGACATACCATACGGCACACTGAGGCCAGGAAGACCTGCTAAATTGGTTGCGGTCGTGAAGATGTCGTTTAAGTACATTTTCAGCGGATCTGAAGAACGTTCGCCAACTTTGAATGCCGGAGACGTCGTCACCGGACTTAAAAGAGCGTCACAGTTTTTAAATGTTTCAATGTACTGTTCACGAAGTAACCGACGAACTTGGCAAGCTTTGTTGTAGTACGCATCGTAATAACCCGAAGACAAACAGTAAGTGCCGAGCATAATACGACGCTTAACTTCTTTGCCAAATCCTTCGGCGCGCGTTTGCGAGTAAAAATCTTCAAGCGATAGGGACGATAAGTCTTGGAAGTCAGAGCGATAGCCGTATTTGACGCCGTCATAACGAGCCAAATTAGATGAGGCTTCACTGGCAGCAATCAAATAGTACATAGGAACGGCAAACTGAGTTAACGGAATGCTCACTTCAACGATTTCAGCTCCGGCTTTTTTAAGTTCTTCGATCGCACGTTCCGTGGTCTTCGCAATATCAGGATGAATTTCACCACTTTGATATTCTTTTACGATACCGATTTTCATTCCTTTAACATTTGTTGTAAGACTTTTTGAAAACTCTGGAACTTTTTGTGTCGAGGTGGTTGAGTCTTTTTCATCGTGACCAGAAATCACTTCTAAAGCTAAGGCAGCATCGGCCACAGATGACACCATTGGACCCGCTTGATCTAGTGATGATGCATACGCCACGATTCCGTAGCGACTCACGCGTCCGTAAGTGGGCTTGATCCCCACAATCCCGCAAAAATTAGCGGGCTGACGAATGGATCCGCCAGTATCTGTGCCAATGGTTCCCATTGTCAGACGGGCAGACTGAGCCGCTGCAGACCCACCACTGGAACCTCCAGGAACATAATCTGTGTTCCATGGATTATAACATTTACCGAAGAACGAGGTCTCGTTACTTGAGCCCATGGCGAATTCATCTAGATTTAATTTTCCTAGAACGATGGCCCCTGCAGATTTTAAACGGGCCACCACTGTCGCATCGTACGGAGGAACAAAATTACTTAAAATTTTCGAAGCCGCTGTTGTACGCAAATTACGTGTGCACAGTAAGTCTTTAATTCCGAAACTGACTCCGGCTAAAGGACCAACGGCTTCACCTTTTGAGATGCGCTCATCAACTTTTTTGGCTTCTTCTAGCGCCTTATCATTCATGGCGATAAACGCATTTAATTTAGGGTTTAGTTTTTCAACTCGGCCCAAGAAAAACGACGTCACTTCATGTGCCGAAATCTTCTTGCTTTGAACCGCATCGCGAACTTCTGTAAAACTGGCTTTTGTTAAATCCATGACGGCTCCTTATTAGATTGTGCCTTTAAACTACCGGAGGAACTTTGAATAGGTTTCCGGCCTTATCTGGAGCATTTGCCAGCATTTCTTCCGTTGAGTTTTCTTTTTTCGCCTCGTCTGGACGGGCAAAAAAGTTGATCTCGGATGGTGTGACCAGTGGCTCAACACCTTGGGTGTCAATTTGCGAAATTTGCTGGAAGTGGTTTAGAACTTTCGTGAGCTGTTCGCCCAATTCTACCGCTTCTTCTTGGGTCACTTGTAAGCGAGCCAATTTTGCCATATTTGAGATAACTTTTTCGTCGATTGCCATAAGGATGAACCCCTTTTTTAGACAGGAACTAATTAATTAAAAGCTTCTAAGTTGAGTTGTCAACGACAGGTATCCATTATAAAAATAATCATGCCCTCAAAGTCGGTTATTCAGCGCCATAATGAACTAAAAAAGCTGGTCAGCTATCATAATCAAGCTTACCACACCCTCGATAAGCCTGAGATCCCAGATCTTGAGTACGATCAACTCTTCGCCGAGCTTTTAGACCTCGAACAAAAGTACCCCGATCTGGATATTTCAGATTCACCATCGCAACGCGTGGGTGGCGAGGCTATTTCTCAGTTTCAGAAAGTGGCTCATCGTAAACCGATGCTCTCGTTGGCGAATAGTTACTCGGTAGAAGATATTTTAGAGTTCGATCAGCGTGTGAAAAAGTTCCTGCGCTCAGAAGAACCTGTAGAGTACTTCGCTGAACTGAAATTAGATGGTCTTTCTATGGAGCTGGTCTACGAAGAGGGGCAGTTGGTACGCGCGTTAACTCGCGGTGATGGTGTCGTGGGTGAAGATGTGACTCACAATGTTCGCACCATCAAAACTATTCCGTTAAAACTCAAAGGCAAAAAAATTCCTTCGCTTCTAGAAGTGCGCGGGGAAGTTTTAATTTACAAAAAAGATTTTCTTGAAATGAATCAGGCCTACGAAGAGCTCGGGGAAGACACCTTTGCGAATCCTCGCAATGCAGCAGCAGGAACTGTTCGCCAGCTAGATCCGAAAATAGCCGCTTCAAGACCCCTCAAGTTTATTGCCTATGCTTTGGGTGAATATGAAGGCATTACTTTTCCCACACAAAAAAGCGTGGGCGAAACGTTCAAGTCCTTTGGTCTTCCTGTTTTAGAAGACGACTTAACTGCTTGCAGTTCTGACCCACAAGACCTTGTCCATTACTATCAAGATATTGAAAAGAAACGCCAGCAATTGCCTTTTGATATTGATGGCATTGTGATCAAAGTGAATTCGTTAGCACAACAGGAAGATCTAGGCCTTGTGGCGCGCAGTCCTCGTTGGGCCACCGCTGCCAAATTCCAACCCGAACAGGCCGAGACGGTGATTGAAACTATTCAAGTTCAGGTCGGACGTACCGGAGCTTTGACTCCTGTGGCGATCATGCAGCCTGTGAAAGTCGGCGGCGTTACGATCACCAATGCGACCTTACACAATCAAGATGAAATCGACCGCAAAGATGTTCGTATTGGTGACAGCGTTTTAATTCAACGGGCCGGAGACGTTATCCCCGAAGTGGTTTCAGTTATTTTATCGAAACGCCCTACGGATTCAGAACCTTTTAAAATTCCACCCCATTGCCCCAGCTGTAATAGCTTGGCAGCCAAAGAAGAGGGGGAAGCTGTTCTTCGCTGCGTGAATCCTCTTTGTAAATCGAAATTGAAAGAGGCTATTAAGCATTTTGTTTCAAGACGCGCCATGAATTTGGAAAAAGTCGGCGACAAATTAATTGAAGCTTTTGTCGACAAAGAAATGATCCGCTCGTTTTCAGGATTATATGAATTACAGCGAGATCAGTTACTTACACTGGAGCGCCAAGGGGAAAAGTCCGTTGATAACATCTTAAAAAGTATCGAGGCCAGTCGCAAAACCACAGTGGCTCGATTTATCTATGCTCTGGGTATTCGTTTTGTTGGCGAACAGACGGCAAAGCTTTTGGCCGATCACTTTGTCACCATTGAAAAATTTTTAGCGGCAACAAAAGAAGAGCTGGAAACAGTTCCTGAAATCGGGCCGAAAGTTTCCTTATCAATTTTAAGCTCACTAGAAAACAATGACTTTGTTGCCGAAGTGAAAAAGCTCACAGGTTTTATTGAATTTGAACAGGCCAAACGAAAAACTGAGGGTCCTCTGTCAGGAAAAAGTTTTCTAGTGACCGGAACTTTACCCGTAAAACGCGATCAGGCTCACGAGTTGATCGAAGCCAACGGCGGAAAGCTGCTTTCAGGAGTGTCTTCCAAGTTAAGTTATTTGGTTGTCGGGGATGATCCCGGCTCTAAGGTCGATAAGGCACAGTCATTAGGTGTGCCCGTTATTTCGTGGGATGATTTACTGAAAATGCTTTAGTTCACTGTTTGAGTCAGTGTTGCAGATGCGTCTGCGATACAAAAAAGAAAAGACCCAGAGGGTCTCTTCTTTTTAATCTTTTTAGCTTGAACCGCTGTTTGCTAAACCGCATATAAACGCGGATTAGGTACGGCCTACCTTTAGATATGATCGATGATGATATCGCGAGCCATAACAGTCTTACGACCATCAGCTTTAGCTGACTCGATACCTTTTAAGCACAAACGCTCGATAGCTTTTGATAACATATCGATAGTTTCCGCAGAGGTGTTCATTTCACCTTTTTCTTTAATGAATTTTTTAACTTTACTAGTAACTACTAGAACTACTTCTTCAGACATTGATGCCTCCAATCCTTTGATGACTTAAAAAGCGTGACATAGGCGCCCGCTATTTGACAAATAAACCCTCGTTTTTGATGCAGCACACAACCAGCGGCATCCGTTCGAGGGTCCAGTTTGATCAGTTGTTATTATTTTTTAGGAACCTTTGTTTCGTCAACAGTCACTTCCACTTCAACGCGGCGATTTTGTTGGCGTCCAGCATCTGTTTTGTTATCTGCCACAGGATTAGACGGGCCCATGCCCACAGTTGTGATCACGTTAGCTGGAAGTCCATTCGCCACCAGTTGCGTTTTCACTGCTTGTGCTCTTTGCAAAGACAAAGTTTCGTTTGTTTTTGCTGAACCTGTGCTGTCAGTGTAACCCTTGATCGTCAAAACGTTCTCTGGGTATTTTTTCATAATTGTCGCCATTTCAGCTAAGTTTGCGTTCGCCTGAGGCTTCAAATCAGCTTTTCCTGTTTCAAAAAGAATGTCGCTTTTCAATTTAGTGACTAAGCCTTCTTCTGTTCTTTTTGTTTCAGCAACTTTTTCAAGTTCCTTAGCTTGTTTATCCATACGATTACCAATAACGCCGCCAAGGCCTGCTCCTAAAACAGCTCCGATAGCTGCGCCTTTACCTGAGTTACCTTGCTGATTGCCGATCACGGCTCCTAATACACCACCTGCCGCTGCGCCGATACCAACACCTTTTGCTGCATTTGGGTTTTCTTGTGCTGTTTGACAGCCAGACAAAATCAAAGCGATGGCCGCTACTGACATAATTGATGATTTCATGAAATCTCCTTTGTTTTTTATTTAAAAAGTATTGCAACTCTTTTGACGGAATTAACGTTATAGAGGGCTTAAACAGAGTTCAAGATTTTTATGACTGATGCTTTTTTGTATTGAACTGCCGCAGCTCGGCTTTGCGGCTTTTTTCACCTGATTCAGGACCAGCACCTTGGTTCGTCGTACTCGGAGTAATCCAGACATAATGATTGCGTTCAAAAGTTTCCGTACACTCCACATTCGTAAAGGCCGGAGACCACGTGCCCGAATTCAAATGCTCCACAAATCCATAGAACTCATGACGTGGGATATGGGTGTGTCCATAGACCACGCGTTTAACTTGAGCAATCTCGGCCTGACGGGAAAGCAAAGCCTCACTTGGTTGCTTGTATTCTGAAACCAAAGAGGTCACAGAGCGGGCATAGAAAAGGAAAAAAGGAATAAACAAAGCTAATGGAAGGAAAATCCAAAATAGCGAAATTCCTAGGAAATGTTTTAATTGAAACACGATAATATAAATAATAATAAAGCCAAAGCTGATCAAGAAGAGGCGATCTAGCCAAAGCTCTTTTGCAATCAAAATCGGATTATTAGTTGCGGGAACGACGAACAACTCTTGCAGTTGTCGCACCATGGATGGCGTCGCCTGCGAATTCACTGCGGCCGTATTCACTAAGCTTTCTTGGCTGGTGTGACCTTTAAATGTGGTCGCAAAACGATCTACAGTTACATGCCACAGCGTCGCTGTTGAACACCAAAGCCATGTCCACATAATCAACGGCTGTGCCGTCAAAAGATACTTAAAGAAAAAGCGAATGTATTCTGGCACCGACATGATGTAGTTTTTTTCAACATGAGGATTGAATAGACCTAAACCATTCATCATATAACGACAGGCCACATTTCCGAATGGCAACCGAACCGACAATTCGTTGTAGTCCAACAAAAACGGATTCAGTGGGTTTTCGCAGATACAGTAGGGATCTTGTTGATTGCCATGCTCAATCAGCGTGTCTTTATTGCTGATGTAAAACCAGCTGGTGAAAACAAAGTTTTTCTTGTGCTCTTCTGGCAAATCTAAAACTTTACGAATGTAATCCTGCACTTCAGGAAAATGAAGTTCCACATCGTGATTTCCTGGAATCAACACCACTTTGTGACCATTTAAAATAAATTTACGAAGAGCATCCATGAAAGGTTTGTGCTCTTCTAAAATCACTTTAATTTTAAATAGTGATTTTTCCTGTCGGGGAAAAAGTCCGCGGCGCTTTTCAAGCCAATTAACTTTGTACAAAGGTTTATCCGGCAAAGACATCACACTATCAAAGTCAAAAATGTCGCCATTCAAAATTAATTCTACCGGATTTCCCTTAGCTTCTTTTTGAATAAAATCTAAGAACTGCACCAGAGACTCATCAATGTAAAACTCTTTAGTTTTAAATTTTTTCCAAAGCGGATGGCGCGACTTCGTTTGATGTCGTGGCGGTTCCGGATCGGTTAAGTGTAGGTCGCTGATTATCGCGGTATAAAGTAAACTCACCATGACATTGTTTCACAATTCTGTTTAAATTCAAAGTATGAACACTTCTTATCTGAAAAATCTAAAGCCACCTATTGCCATCATTGGTTTAGGAAAAAGTGGTTTGTCCGCTTTGAAATTACTCAACGCTGCGGGGTTTTCTTCAGATCAAATCGTCACTTTTGACGACAAAAATCCGTCTGCTCAAATTCAAGATCCAGCAAAATTACGCGAACGCCGTCCACAGACATTAGTGGTTTCGCCAGGTTTTTCTTTGAAAACCGACTGGATTCAGCAAATGGTACAGGAAGGTGTCTTCTTAACATCTGAAATTGGTTTAGGCGCCAGCGTGTTAAGCACTGAAAAAGTAATTGGCATCACCGGTAGTGTCGGCAAAAGCACGGTGACCTCGCTTTTGGGTTTCGGAATGAAAGCCTTTGATTCCCACTCATTTGCCGGAGGCAACCTTGGAACTCCACTTTGTGATTACGCTTTACGGGTTCTACAAGGTGAGCCGCGTGCCACTTGGGTGGCTTTAGAGCTTTCCAGTTACCAATTAGAAAACTGTGGTCCGCTTAAATTAGACTACTCTATTATTACGTTCCTGTCGGCGAATCATCTTGAACGCTACAATGACCTGACTGAATACTACATGACGAAAATGCGTATCACTGAAATAACTCGCACATTATGTGTGATTAATAAAACCTCTGCCGATGCCGTCCACTATGCTTCGAAAGCTCAGTGCCCTTATCGCTTGGTTCATGCTGACAATTCATCCCGACAGGATTTAATGCCGCGACTTTTCCTTATTGGTTCACACAATAAAGACAACTTTGCCGTGGCCGCAGAAATCGCCATCGCTGCGAATTGGCCTGAAAAAGCTCTGCTCGAGATGACCCATTATCGTGGACTTTCCCACCGCATGGAGTTTGTCGCGAACATCAACCAAGTGACTTATGTAAATGACAGCAAAGCGACAGCAATGGATTCTGTGTTAGTCGCCACAAAAGGCTGCTTAGAAAATATCTCTCCTTCTAATAAGCTTTACCTTTTGTTGGGCGGGCGCGATAAGAATCTTCCATGGCAAGATTTGGCTGTGCTGAGCACACATGAAAACATCAACTGTGTCTTCTTCGGTGCTTGCGGCGAATTGGCCCGCGATAAATCGGGATTACATGGTGAATACTTCACAAAGCTCGGCTCTGCGATTAATTTCTGTCAAAAAAGGGCTCATGCTGGAGATGTGGTTTTACTAAGTCCCGGTGGAACAAGTCTTGATGAATTCAAAAGTTTTGAAGAGCGCGGAGACTTCTTTAAAACTCTTGTTCTAAGTGAAATCGAAGCTTAAATCGAATTTTAGCTTTAATCTTTTTGAAAATGACTGACCGAGATCTGATGATCTAAGACATTGAAAACCTGAGAAAAAATACGATCTGTTTTGCGCTCTTGCAGAACCACTTCGCGCATTCCCACGGGAACATTGAAAAGAATAAATCCGCCACCTGTAGTCAGTGTCGTGGTGACGTGCCCAGTTGAATCGAAGTAAAGAACATCGTTTTTAGAAAAGCTCTCACTTACAAGATAAGCATCATAAACAAGGTCCCGCGTGAAACCAATAATGACTCCGCTTTGTGGCATCACATTGATTTTATACGTGCGAATCGCCTGCAGCAGCCATTCCTCTTGAACTTGCGGCAAGTGCAAGTAGTCTTGTCTTGAATTGTAGTTGTAGCGAACTGATAAATAGCGTGCATCTTGTGGCTTCACAATCACTTCGCTTAAACCCGTTTCTGCATAACTTTGCATTTGAGCTTTGCCACCATTTGTTTCAATAACATCGGCCTGAGATTCTGATGCGTAAGCTTCCGTTTCCACAAGTTCCGAGCTGAACGCATCAAAGCTGCGCAATGTTTTACTGCGCAATGTGCTTTGTGCCGCGATATTTTGAAAAGCAATGGCATCTGCTTCAGCTAAGAACATTTGTCCACCTAAAGCTTGTTGGCGGCGAATCGCTGAAACTTTATAGGCTCCCACATCCAGCCCGACAAACATGAAATAGCCATTTTCAGAGGTGGTCTTAGCGCTGATACTTGGGATCATAAATTGATCGAAATAAATCGGTTGAAGTCCCAAATGACTTTCGATCATCACCTCGGCACCAGCCACAGGTTTACCATCAACTAAAACTCTTCCAATAAGAATCGGAGCATTTTTACTGCGGTAACTGATTTTCTGTAAGTCAGCTACATATTCAACAACGCCTTCAATCCACTTAGAAGTAAACACGGACGTTTCATTTTTATCTGCCGTCTGACGAATAGTCGTTACGTTTTTATAAACACGGCTAGGATCATAAAATCTAGAAATTGTCGCCGACCACAAACCAATGTTGCTGAATTTATCGTTCACTTGAGCCAACGTATTTTGGTTATCAAACAACGTCGCTGTCGCCACACTGTTGACTGCTGAAGAAAAAGTAGACGCACTGTCTGGAACGACAGCTTTTGCAGATTTTGTACTGATCGCACTTTTTCCGCTGCCTCCGCTGCCATTTCCACCACTATAACTTAAATTGATCGCCAATGTTGGTGGTTGGCCAACGCGAATAAATGGTCCTTCGAAATACTGCCCTTTACTCTGTAAATTAAATAGGCGGGCACGATCTTCTCCAACTAAGCCTCCCGTGCTGCGATCGCGTACTTGAGCCACCAAGTAACCTTGCGGTGACTCTATTTCGATAGCGTAAGATCCCGTCATCAAATCGATTTGTCCCACTTCACGTGAAATGCCCTCTTCGATGCGACGAATTTCAATGTAGTGATCTACGATGCCGACTCCGTCGATCAATTCGAATTTTCCTTTGATCGTCGCCCACTTTTTATCCGGAGATAAAACAGTCGCCTCAGGAGTCAAAGCGGAAACCGCAGAACCCATGTCGGCTTTTTGTTCGTTCGTTACAAAGTCTTCAGCCACAACGCGCTCGTGTGCTGGGTCCATGAAATCATTTTGAAGTGGATTTGAAAAAACAGCGATCCTCATGCCACTTTCATCCAACGTAGCAAATTCACGTTTACTGAGTTTCATTTCTGTCACTTGCAGTTGTATTTTTTCTGGCTTGATACTGTAAGTGCTTAAGTGTGTAGAAGGAGCATTATTATAGACAGCCGCAGGTTTTCGCTCGTTTAATTTTTGCGCCTGCTGATAAGCATAGAAGGCCGGTGATTTTCTTTCTTGAGTAATCACCAGTGGACGCTGAATAGTGACTACGCGCGATTGCTCTGTTTTCGATGAAAACAAAAACACCGATGCCACCATCAATGACAATGTAAGCGAATAAATGGTCAATTCAGCTCCTGACTACTCAAATAGGATACTTAGAAGGGCATCTCTTCGTCAAATATACCACTCGGAGCAGGACTTTGGTTAAGCATCTGGAGGATACTCAAGGCACGACGGCGGCTCAGATCTTCTTCAATTCCGACCTCCATAAAGCGACCGGTGTCGGGATCTCGCTCTTCAGCCTTTACCACCACCGAAACTCGATAGGGGCGACGGGGGCCTAAAATAATAGCTTTTGTGTAATAGCGCTCTTTTACTTTCGGGGTGACCTCGATATTTTTCAGGCTGCGGTCATGGTAAACCGAGGTCAGCTCGCGCCCATTGGCACTAACAGTATTGATCGGACCCATTGCCTGTGTAATGGCAATACGATGCTGCTTAACTGAATAGTTCGACTCTTCAATCATGTAACCTGAGGTTTGGCAGCCCACCAGATACAATCCGGCGCACAGAACCCCCAACTTCTTCATCCAATTCATACTGGTTCAAGCGTAACAAACAGGCTCCGCCAAGCCAAGAAAAGCCAAGTATTCACTCATCAGAAATACAATTAAAAGTCCCAAAGTCGAGGTGCCCTCGAGGCACTTAAGATCCAACTTCAAGTTTAACTTTGGGATTCAGCTTTGCATATAACAGAATTAGGCGATCTGTGGAAAACTCATCTAAGCGATAATTAAGTATTTTACTGATATGGCTTTCATCTACTTTAAGTTTTTGTGCCATTTCCTTTTGAGTCATGTTTTTATCCAACTTATATTCCACAAACTTTTGATGCAGATTCCAACGAAATCGCTCTAAAGCCGTTGCGTTCGGATTAAGTGCCAACGTTCCTTCCATTTTTTTCAGCTTTTTCCGAACTCTTCTTAGCTCTGTCTGCTTTGGCATTCCCATATAAATCTTCACCTATGATCTTCTGTGGGCATTGATTACGCCCAAATACATCTGTTCATCGAGTTGCCGTGTTTTTTCTTATAATGTGAATCAATAATCACCTTATTGATAAACCGCTTATTCACCATCAAGGGTAGTCGATACTCTTGACGGCTCATAATTTGATTTTATGAAAAGTTGCTAAATTTAGCAAATTTCTTTTCCCAAAATTTTCCATAGCGAAGCCTTTATGCAAAAGCTTCGCTCACACCTGTTTGATCTATATTTTATATAGAGTTCAGTTTTCGAATTTTTAAACTGTCCAAGGGTCAAGAAAGGCTCTGAGCCAAGGCGACGAGGAAAGCCTGACTGAGGCGTGGTTTATCCACGCCGCAGGGAAGGGTTGACGAAGGCAACGCAGGATCAGAGTCTTTACTGACCCTTGGCTTTGTTCCAATCGGCTAAGAACATGTCTATCCCCTTCGTCGTCAACGGATGACCTGTCATCTGTTGCATCACTTTGTAAGGAATTGTCGCGATATCCGCACCGATTAAAGCGGCCTGCTGTAAGTGCAATGGTCCGCGAACCGACGCTACTAGAACTTCTGTGGCAAAATCGTAGTTACGATAGATTTGCACCACATCGTTTACCATGGCCATGCCATCGTTTCCAATATCATCAAGACGGCCAACAAACGGTGACACCATTGTGGCGCCAGCTTTTGCCGCCAAGATCGCCTGCATTGGTGTGAAGACTAAAGTCACATTGGTTTTAATGCCTTCCGCAGTTAATTTTTTAACAGCGATCATTCCATCTTCGCACATCGGGATTTTTACCACGACGTTGTCAGCCCATTTTGCTAGGGCCACGCCCTCTTTAACCATTTCATCGGCTTTTAATGAAATCACCTCTGCAGAAACAGGGCCTGTGGTGATCGTGCAGATTTCTTTGATCACGTCTTCAAAAGAGCGACCTGATTTGGCAACCAAAGTTGGATTTGTTGTTACGCCATCAACCCAACCTCTTTCGTTGGCGGCTCTGATTTCATTTACATCTGCTGAGTCGATAAAAAATTTCATTGTGTTTTCCCTTCTGTATTACTTTTTAACGCGTTTCGAAAGCATCATATCGTCCATAGAATAGTATCCCGCTTTTTTCACTGAGCCCGCCAACCAGTCAGCGGCCAACAGCGCACCTTCAGCAAAGACGGTACGATTCAAAGCCTGATGCTGAAGCGTGATCACTTCATTGGAAGAAGCAGCGAATAGCTTGTGAACTCCGAAAATTCCACCTAAGCGATAGCCCACCGGAGCTGAAACTTTTTTACCCACGATTTTTTCTAAATCACTGTGCAAGGTTTTCGCTGTGCCGCTGGGATTGTCTTTTTTTTGCGTGTGATGCAACTCTTCCATAGCAAAATCAAAATGCGAAATATGGCTTAAGCCCTTCATCGCCTGACGGAAAGCCCATAATCCTGGGCTCATATTAGACGCCCAGAAAATTTTTCTTTTGCCGGCGGCTTTTTTCAAATTCTTGAAATCTGCCTCGCTAAGACCTGTCGAGCCGGAAACAATCGGAGTTTTAAATTTTTCAGTGGCTTTTAAAAGCTCTTTCAAACCTTTATCCGAAGTGAACTCAATCCACACATCCACATCAGCTAGAATGTCCGCTTCGACATCATGAATGTCACTGGCACTGATTGCAAATAGGCCCGAACGATCTTTACCGATACAAAGGAATGGTTCTAGGTTATTTTTTGTTTTCAACAACGGCAGCATTTGCTCGACAGCTTTACCCATTTTACCGCTGCCACCGAAAAGACCGATTCTGATTTTCATATTAGATCAACCCTAATGTTTTCATTTCACCGGCTAGTGGTTCGTGATGAACAGAGTCCAAAGCCACTAGCGGTAGGCGCATTTCCGGAGACTTAAACAATCCCATTTTGTACATGATCCATTTCAATGGGATTGGGTTCGCTTCCAGATACATTTGAGAAATAAATTTTTTGTAACGACCGAAATCAGCTTCTAGCTCGCCCCATTTGCCTGATTGGGCCATGTCATACCAGCGAGCGCACTCAGCAGGGATTACATTCGACATCACTGAAATCACACCGGAACCGCCCAGCTTTAAAAACTGAGGGTAAGTTGGATCATCACCCGAAAGCATAACAAAATCTGCTGGCACCAGTGGTTTTAGTTTTTCATCAAAGGCGATATCGCCGCTGGCTTCTTTGATCGCAAAAATATTTTTAACTTTTGTCAGCTCAGCAATGGTTTCTGCTGTCATACCCGTGATCGTACGACCCGGAACATTGTACATCACGATTGGCAAGTTCGCGTTTGTCGCCACTTCAGTGAAATGAGCCACAAGTCCGCGCTGTGGAGGTTTGTTGTAGTAAGGCACCACCACCAACGCCGCATCGGCTCCTAGCTTTTCTGCTTTTTGAGTGGTTTCGACAGTGTCATCTGTGCTGTTCGAGCCTGTACCCACGATAACCGGAACACGCGTTCCCGCAATTTCGCGCACGAGCTTATAGATTTTTTCAACTTCTTCCCATGAGAGCGTCGGACTTTCTGCCGTTGTTCCATTCACTACGAAACCGCAGATGCCACCCTTAAGTTGAAACTCGATCATCTTTTTCAAGGATTCAAAATCAACCTGTTTGTTTAGAAATGGTGTTGGAATGGCCGAAATAGCACCTTTGTAATCCGTTCTAGATTTCATATTCGTAACTCCCTAATAAAATGGCAGGACCCGTCATTGTGGGTTTATCCAGATCAAATAAATTCATCATAAGTGTTCCCCCCGGCATTTCAACCTGAGTTTCACTTTCACCGCGTTTAGTTAAGTTGTAGAAAGCCGCCGCCATGGCTCCTGTGCCGCAGGCATCAGTGAAGTCTTCGACTCCGCGCTCGTACGAAACTGCTTTCACTTTTTTGGGGTCATCTTCCAATACGACCTGAGTCACATTGGTTCCACGTGGTTGGAACTCTTCGTGAAAGCGCAGTTTGCGCGAGGCCTGACGAGTCACTTCATCTTGTAATATTTCCTGACGTTCCAGCACCAGATGTGGCACCCCCGTATCACAGAAAAATCCCAAAGAGGAATCATAGCGCTGAATCGGTGTCATGGTGATTTTAAAGGATTCAGTATTAA
Organism: Pseudobdellovibrio exovorus JSS; assembly: GCF_000348725.1. Taxonomy (NCBI): domain Bacteria; kingdom Pseudomonadati; phylum Bdellovibrionota; class Bdellovibrionia; order Bdellovibrionales; family Pseudobdellovibrionaceae; genus Pseudobdellovibrio; species Pseudobdellovibrio exovorus. The sequence continues at coordinate 56,220 of NC_020813.1, read as the reverse complement.
CAAAATCAATACGAATCGCTCCGGCAACAGTTTGTAGACTCCAGTGAGTTGCGGCATTCTTCAAAATGTTTTTAATGTAGTAGCCCACACAGCGAGTGGCATTCCCGCACATTTCGGCATCAGAGCCATCGTTATTATAGAAAAACCAACGATAGTGATTTTCTTGCTCTAAGGCCGCCTGAAGAAAAATAAATCCGTCGGCTTTGTTTTCAGCACAGACACGGCGAGTGATCTCTTTGCGCTTGTCGGCTCCCCACAAAGTGAATTCATCGTGACCATCAAAGCTCACGTGGAAAGTATTTCCCGCTCCTGAAATCAAATGGGTTTTTAACAAGCTCATTGAGTTTTCTTTTTAGTCGTCGAATCAGGAGTCGCATCAGACGGCGTCGCCGCTGCGGCTTCTTGTGCTTTTTGTTTTTGTATTGTTTCTGGCTGCAACGGAGGAAGTGGTGGTCCCTTGATTCCACAGGAAAAACCCAATGAGCTTAAAGCTGTAATGGCCATAAGAAATAAAATCTGTTTTTTCACGTGGTCGATCCCCCTTATTCGTTCGTACGCAGGCAGAGATCAAAATCATACCGAAACTTACGGGCAATTGTCTTGCTTAAATTTTTACATTTGTTGCTGTATTGAACTGTTTGCTGTTCGGATAGGACCTCACTGCCTTCGCCAGACTCGCGGTCGATTTTGTCTTGATAGAAAGACAGATCTGGCCAATCAGAAAAGTGTTTTTCAAGGTATCCCAGCAGATCCCGCGCACGTGAATAGTTTTTAGCTACAAATGAACGCTCTAACTCTAAAATAATCAGAGGAAATTGATCTTCCTGTGGATTTTCGGGCAGCGTTTTTAATATCTGACGACTGCTGAAGTTGGGTAACCGACGATCTGCCATGAGGCTGAGCCAAACATCATAGGACGTGTTAGCTGCGATCGCTTTAATATCAGACAAAACGGCACGAGCCGCCTTAGGATTTTTTTCACGCGTGTACAGACGCATTTTTTGAATGAGGCAATCAAGGTGATTTGGGTCTAACGAAAGACACTGCTCGTTGCTTTTTACTGCGTCTTTTAAGCTTTCAACGGTGATGTTTAACGAGTTTTCATAGGCCTCTTGGGTCGTGCGCGAAAGGAACTTCTGAGAGATATTCACCATCAACTCTTGCGCTTCGATTTTTGAGGCTGTATTGGAAATTTTTTGTTCATAGGCGCGAACTAATTGAATGGCTTGTGTTTTCTTTTTTTGCAAAAGAAGTTCGGTGGCCTGCTTTTTCGTGGATTCAAAGGTATTGCTGATATTTTTGTTTTGGGCTTCAGCAGAAAGAACAAGAAGAGTTATTCCCAATAAAAAAGCCGCGTTTTTTAGCGCGGCTTTTTTGGTTGTTGATAAAAAACAATTCATCCTTACTTCTTAAACGAAGTTAATTGAATTGTCACCTTTCCCATTTGGCTGTCAGCTTTTGACTGCAACATACCAGAAAGAGGGATATCGCGAGGGTTAACCCATTGCTCAGCGATTTGGCCGTTGTTAGCATTGTCTTTGATTTTCAAGTAGATAGCATCAAAAGTTCCCGCTGGAACAGTCACGCGATCTTCTTTTTGATCGATCAATTCGAAGTCAGATTTTGGTGGTTCTTGCTCTTTACCATTAACTAACATTTTTTTGATTTGTCCGTTAGATGGGTCGATTAGAACTTCAACTTTTTGTTTTTGGATCATCATGTCCACATCTTGAACCATCCAAATACCATCAGCAGAAATTTCACGAACGTACATTTTCATAGATCCGTTCAAGAATCCACCCATGTTCAATTTGTAGTTGTTTTCTTGTCCAACTTTCCAGTCTAAACCGAAAGCTACAACTGCTTCTTGAATGTAGGGTTGTTGAGCTGCGAATAGTGATTCTGCAACTGTAGTGTGTGCATGAGCAGACGCGCTCACGATCATGGCTGCTGCCATTACGAATGACTTAAACATATATCCTCCTTGAGTTTGAGTCTTAATTTTTATTTAGTAGAGTAATCACACCACAGGAATTGTGACGCTTGCAAACCTAAACAAACTCAGTTTTGGAATATGCTGCCCTGTGTCCGTAAACAGGGCCTGACACCTATTCGGCGTGGCTCGCAACCAGAACGGCGCGAGGTTTACTTCCATTCGCTGGCCCAACAACGCCTTCGCGCTCGAACAGCTCGATTAAACGTGCCGCTCGCGGGTAGCCTAATTTAAATCGTCTTTGAATTAACGAGGCCGAAATGGCTTTTTGAGTCGCTGCCCAAGCTAGGATCTCATCATAGCGTTCGTCGTATTCCTCTTCGCCAGCGAAATCTCCGCCAAAGTCGCCATCGGCACCCATGCCCGCAAAGCTTCCCTGAGTTGGTCCGCCATCAAGAGCTCGCATCGCTAAAGCATCAAACTCTGGTTCACCCTGATCAGACCAGAATTTTGCAACTCCGTTGATTTCTGTCTCTTTTAAGTAAGGACCATGGTGGCGAATTGCTTTTGATGTTCCACCGACAAGAGCCAACATATCCCCCTGAGAAAGAAGACGTTCTGCCCCTTGCTCATCCAAGATAATGCGAGAATCCATTTTCGATGCCACTTTAAAGCTAATACGACCTGGGATATTGGTTTTAATTAAACCCGTAACCACTTCTTTACGCGGAGACTGCATCGCCAGCATCAAATGCATTCCACAAGCACGAGCCATCTGAGCTAAGCGCACGATATTCTGTTCGACGTTTTGTTTGTCAACAGCCATCAAGTCACCGAACTCTTCTACCACAATCACAATATACGGTTGCGGAGTGTAATAGTACTGTTCCAATTTCATAATGCCTTGGTTTTCATACTCGGCATTTACTTTTTCGTGCTCCGCAATTTTGTCTGCGTTGAACTTCTCAACGATATCATTGAACTGTTCGATGTTACGCGCGCCAAATTTACTCATGGATTTATAGCGCTTTTCCATTTCCTTAACAGCCCAGCGAAGAGCAAAGACCGCTTTTTTCGGCTCGCGAATCGGTGGCATGATTAAGTGAGGAATATCTGAAAATGCCGCCAGATCCACTTGCTTTGGATCCACCAAAATCATTCTTAATGTCTTCGGAGAATGTTTGAATAAAAATCCTGTGATCGTAGAAACAGTGAAAACAGATTTTCCTGAACCCGTAGTTCCTGCAATCAATAAGTGTGGCATTTTGCGAAGATCGACGATTTTAGGTTCGCCATTGGTTTGTTTTCCTAAGGCGATCGGCAACTTAATATCGTCAGACCAGAATGTTTCATCTGCCAGAAGGTCTTTTAAATAAACAGTTTCGCGCTGAGCATTTGAAGTTTCAATCCCGATAACATCGCGACCTGGAATGGGAGCAATGATACGTAAAGATTCCGCCGAAAGGGCCAACGCTAAATCGTCTGCCATATCCGTCACTTTATTTACACGCACATCCACGTTTGGTTTGAATTCAAACATGGTCACCATCGGGCCCGGTTTAGCCGCAACGATTTGTCCGTTCACATCAAATTGTTTTAATTTTTCAAGAGTGATGTCCGCTTTACGACGAATTTCTTTTTCGTCCATTTTAATGCGACTTAATGGCGGATCTTCTAGCAGAGATAATTTCGGCATCGTCCAATTCGCCACTTTGCGCGGAGTCTTCGCTTGCAGAGTCACTTTGCGGCGGGCAGGAGGTTCGTACGCAGAAACCTCAACATCTTCATCGTCCTCTTCACCGGCTTCGGCTGAAGCGTCCATGTCCTCTGCGTCTTCGTCGCTATCGGCATGAACAGCAGCTCTTGTTGAGCGCGATGTGGAAGGTGTTGATTCATCGTCTTCTTCTTCCACAGCCAACTTCAATTTTGGTTCTGGAATTAAGTTTTTCGTTTCAACTAGAATCGTCTCTGTCGTTTTATCTTTGGCTTTCGTTTCTTTTTTCGCTGTCTTCGCTGGTTTTAACGACGTCGCTTTTAACTTCTTTAACCAATCTGAACGAGCCAGATCTTCCATGCGATCATGTAAAAAGCTCATGGCTTTCATCACAAGGTCATTGACGCTGACTTCGAAACAGAAAACGATCAGCATCGCTGTTAAAGCCCACAGTAAAATCTGGGCGCCAACACTATTTAAAACACCGATCAATCCCTTTGATAGGCCCACACCTAAAAGACCACCTAAGAAAATTTGGCGATCGAAGACTTTGGCTTCACTCCAGTAAATCGACATCAATGCGGAAACACAGCAGATCAAAAGCGTGACCCAAACCAAGCGCACATTGCGCCACTCGATGCTTTCGCCTTTGAAACTTAAGAAAGACAGATGAAATAGACCCGCCACCATAATCCATGCTGGCAATCCGAAAAGCTGATAGATTGCATCAGCAAGGAAGCTTCCTAAAATACCACAGTAATTTAAAGCGTTTAGTCCGTTGTTCCCCATAGAATTGAGGGATGGATCTTTAGGATTGTAGCTGATTAACGCTAACCCGATAAATAAAGCTAAGCCGAACAGGGCTATAGATCGTATTTCGCTTTTAAACTTTTTGAAAAAAACATTCATTACAGCTTCACATCCTGAGAGCTGGGCTCATCACTCTATTAATTTACGGCTGATACGTACATTGTGCAAAAGTCCAAGGGTCTAGTCAGGTCCAGTTTTTCTTTAATTTCTGACTTCGCGAACGATTTAATCGCTTTATAGCTTCTTTTTTATCCGTTCAAACACCAAACAAGCGCTATCCGAAGCGTCCGCCTTATGGAAAAAGGACTGTCTTTATTTGAGAGAGCGGGATGCCCTTATTTTGCAGATGGCACTGAAGTGACGCAGAAAAGCGCGGAAAGGGAGCTTGAATATGATTTTAAATCGAATTGAGCCGTTTGTATGTTCGGGGCTTGTTTTTGTATATACAATAGAATACAATGAAGGTGTACATGTATTTTGAGTGGAGTGAAATCAAAAATCACGTCAACTACGAAAAACATGGCGTTTGGTTCGAAGAGGCCCAGACAGTTTGGACAACAGGTTCTTCAGTTGAGTTCTATGATCCTGAACACAGCTTTGAAATAGAAGATCGGTTCATTCGGATTGGCCTCTCGGAAAAACTAAATTTATTACTGGTTGTCTTTTGTGAGCGAGCGGATGGGACTGTTATCCGTATCATCAGCTCAAGGCGGGCGACCTTAAAAGAGCGAGTGCAATATGAAAAAGGAATATGATTTAAAGTCTTTAAAAAAACGCGAAGGAACCCCAAAGGTCTCTGCCGATGCGGCTAAAACGCCTATTAGTATTCGTTTAGAGTCTGTCGTTTTATCTGAACTCAAAACTGAGGCTTTACGCCTAGGAATACCCTATCAAACCCTTATTGGGAGTATCTTACACCGATATGCGACTGGAGAACTGGTAGATCGCCACTCGCCGGACTTAAAAAAACTGCTTACAGGCCTCCTTTAAAAAGCTTTTAAAGCTCTCTGCAAGCAAATCCCTCTGGAATAGGGTGCCCAGCTTGACTTTATCAATGGAGGGTGGGATTCCCTTGCCTTCCAAATGATTAAAATTAACGAGATTTTCTATTCGATTCAGGGCGAAAGCACCTATGCCGGCAACAGGACTGTGTTTATACGCACAACAGGCTGTAACCTGCGCTGTACCTATTGCGATACAAAGTATTCGTATCACGAAGGAGAATTTTTGAGTTTGGAAAAAATTCTCGATGTCGTCAAAAGCCATGACGCCGAATATATTTGTATTACTGGCGGGGAACCTTTGCTGCAGCCGGAAATCCACAAACTTATCAACATTCTATGTGACCAAGGGCACAAAGTTTCTTTAGAAACGAGTGGATCTAAAAGCGTTAAACACGTTGACCCACGAGTTAAAATTATTCTTGACGTAAAAACTCCTGATAGTGGTGCGGCTGATAGTTTTCTTTTAGAAAACATCGATTTCTCCTCTGAAAAACACAGAATTCCAACTGAATATAAATTTGTTATTTCTTCTGAAAAAGATTTGGAATGGTCAGAACAATTTTGTCGTCAATATGATTTATTTAAAAATTTTACTGTGTTGTTTAGTCCATCTCACGGCCAAGTATCTGAAAAGTGGTTGGCCGAAAGAATTTTGCAAAAAAAGCTAAAAGTGATGTTGCATTTGCAGCAACATAAGTATATTTGGTTACCCACACAACGCGGGGTATGACCCGCAGATTTTAAAACATAACACGAGGGAGACTCATGACGCCGAACCTTAACAACTCAGAAAATCTTTTTGTAGCTAACTTACAACAAGTGAGCCTTGAGAAATTAGTGAAAAGCAAATTGGAAGTTTTATTCCAACAGCAAAAAGAAGCTCAAGTAGAGTTGAATGGCTTGTACAATATCGTATTAGAGCAAGTTGAGAAACCATTGATCGAGCTAGCTCTTAAAGCTTACAACGGTAACCAAGTTAAAACGGCTTTAATGTTGGGTATCAACCGTAACACTTTGAAAAAGAAAATCGACAACTACAAATTGAAACCTAAAAAAGGCGCGCAAATTCTTGCTGTAGCTCCTGAAACAACAGTTGCACCAACTGCAACTTTGGCTCAATAATATATATTAAGATATAGGGAATAAGGACTCTGATGAAGAGTCCTTATTTTTTTGCTTTTCAGACTTCCAATCTAGAGGGGTTTAGATGAGTCAGAAACTACCGCCTCAAAATCTAGAGGCCGAGTTCTCAGTTCTTGGTGGTTTAATGTTAGAACGTGAAGCGTTCGATCAGGTCTCAGACCTTATTGAAGCTAACGACTTCTATAAACCAGCCCACCAAATCATTTATCGCACCATCGCAGACTTACATCAAAAAGCACAGCCTATCGATCTGGTTACCGTTACCAATTCCCTTCAACATAAGAACGAATTGGATCTTATTGGTGGACCCGAGTATTTGTTATCTCTATTAGATAAAGTGGTTTCTGCTGCGAACATCGATTCGCACGCTAAAATCATCCACGAGAAGTCTTTATTAAGACGCCTGATCGGAACATCTAGTGGCTTGATCGAAAAAGCCTTCGGTTCTGATTATGAAAACGCTGAATCCCTTTTGGATTTTGCTGAAAGCGAAATTTTAAAAGTCGGCGAAAAGAAGAACGGCACCGGCCTAGAAGGTCCGCGTGATATCGTTACCAATTCCTTTAAAAAAATCGAAGAACTTTACAACCGCAAAGCGGATGTAACAGGTATTCCAAGTGGGTTCACTGACTTAGATAAAATGACTTCAGGGTTTAATCCCGGCGAGTTGATTATTATCGCGGCCCGTCCTTCTATGGGTAAAACCGCATTCAGCTTGAATATCGCGTCCCACATGGCTCTAAGAGCTAAAAAGACTGTGGCTTACTTCTCGGTCGAGATGTCGAAAGAGTCTTTGATGATGAGGGTGATTGCCGCCGAAGCGAAAATCTCGATCGGAGAAATCCGTACAGGTCGTATTCAGGATACCTCATGGCAGAAATTGATGAATGCCTGCGGAACGATTGCAGATGCTCCTTTATATATTGATGAAACTTCCGGGATTTCACCTTTCGAGATCCGCGCCCGCTGCCGTCGCTTAAAAGCTATGGGTCAGTTGGATTGCATTATGATCGATTACTTGCAGTTGATGAGCTTGAAACAAAAAGTGGATAGCCGTGAGCGTGAAGTTGCCGAAATTTCTAAAAGCCTAAAAGCTATTGCCAAAGAACTGCAAGTTCCTATTATTGCCTTAGCTCAGTTAAATCGTGGAGTTGAGGGTCGTTCTGATCGTCGTCCGATGTTATCTGACTTACGTGAGTCTGGTTCTATCGAGCAAGATGCCGACGTTATCATGATGCTCTATCGTGAAGATTACTACGACAAAGAGTCTCCTGAAAAACAAGGGGCTGCTAAAGTCATCATCGCAAAACAACGTAATGGTCCGACAGGTGATGTGGATCTGCGTTTCGACGGAAAGTACAATCTTTTCCGCGATGCCGACAAATCTGTGGTGTCTCCGTTACCGCCGCCGCAAGCTCCGCCACCAATGCCGGGCTCGAAGCCGCGTAACTTTGCTCCGACAACGTAGGTGCCAGGCCCTGTTTACGGACGCGCCGTAGAAAATTGAAATTATAAAGAGCTTACGTCATCTTAAGTTTTTCAAATAGCAGCAAACACATTAGTTTGTTTTTTCACTGTGTTGATTTGAGACTCTGGCGCTGAAAGCCTTGAAGCTCTTGGCCTTCAGGGTTGTTCCGCTTAAGATAAGACTTATGCGGAACGTAACAGAAAGACTTTCTTTAAACTCTGCTGGTTTCAGTTTGATTCAACTGATGGTGGGTGTGGGCTTAGCCACAATCGTCAGTGTGGCTGTTATCAATATGATGGGTTTTTCAAATCAAGAGCAGAAAAGAGCTCAGTTCCGCAATGACTTGCTAAAATTGAAAAATAGTTTTTCCGAAGTTCTTCATCAAGATCAAAGTATCCTCAATACTATCGCGGCCACAGCCAATACCAATATGGCGTGTTTACGCAATCGTACAGCTTGTGCCGCGTCGCTAGTGGCTTCAGGTTATTCTCCAACTCTTGATCGGATTGCTATTTACAATTCCGGCCCTAATGGTGGTCAGATTTTTTATGATGGCCGCGCTTCGAGTAGTGCGGGCTTCACGGAAAAGGGAACGAAGTGCACTGGGTTTTCCGCAGCAGGAGCGGGCAACGACGCCTGTCCTATTGGTTATATCACCAATTGGTATGTCAATCAGACGAGTTCTGATCAAGGTCTTACGCTGACGATAACCGCAAAGCTCGTTTTTAATCCTTCGGATACACATCCTTTAAAAACTTTTGTGAATGCAACTGGTTCTGATACACGCGTAGGGCAATATGATGTCATCGTCAGTAAGCGTGTTTTATCTTTAAGTAATTTGTCTGTCGTGTCCTGCTCTGAAGGGGGAGTGACACTACATCACTCGGCTGGTTATGTTTTTTATGCGACCAGCAGTGTTCCTTTGGGAAGCCGTTGCCAACAGGAAACGCGCGTTTGCAGCGTGGTGAATAACACTCCGTCATTAAGTGGTAACTACACCAATTCGACCTGCGTGCAAAACTGTTCTGGCGCATGGGGGCCTTGTTCCGTGGCGTGTGGTGGTGGAACACAAACTTACACTGTTGATGTTCCTGCAAATCAGTGGGGAGCCGCATGCCCTCACGCTGCTGGTGAAACTCGCACCTGTAATACGGCAGCTTGTGCTCCGCCAGCAGTGCCTGTTAATTGCGTTGGTGCATGGGGACCATGTACAGCGGGATCACAAACATTTATCGTCACGACTCCAGCCAGTGGCGGGGGAACGGCCTGTACACACGCGAATGGGGCAACTCAAAGTTGCGCAGCGACTCCAAGCACCGACTGTGTCGGTTCATGGGGAGCGTGGAGCACATGTTCAAAACCTTGTGGTAGCGGGACGCAAGCGCGCACCTTCACCATTACAACTCCAGCGGCGAATGGTGGAGCCGCTTGTTCTGCGACAAATGGACAAACGGAATCCCAAGCTTGTAACACACACGCGTGCCCAGAGGTGCCATGCTTCCCAATGACCGCCTGCACAGGCATGGCCCATATAGGAGACAGTGAAACATGCAGTTGGGGCGCTGCTTATGTAGGTCAGTGTCCATTTCCATCACATTATCAAAGCGGTCCAATTCGAGGTAGCGGTGGACCTTCTGGCATGGGTACTCAATATTGGGACTGTTATCCCTGCGGGCCGGGGTCTGACGGCTCAAATTGCTACACGAACCCAAGCTGCCATTAGTTTTTTTGTTTACCCCCCTTATTTTTACAAAATAAACAGCCGAAACAGCTTCATCAAACAAGCTCTGAAGGAGAAACTCATGAAACTGACTTTGAAACTGTTTTTGGCTATCGTGGCAACTTTAACTTTAACTAACTGCACCTCTTCCCCTGAAGATCAGGTCCACAAAGCTTTAAAAACAGAGTTCAGTAAAGACTCCTTAGCAAAAGCTGCCGAGAAATCAGCAACAGACCTTTTAGGAAGTAAAGAAAGTCGCTTCAAAACAAGTTTAAAAAATTACGTAGTTGAAAAAACAAACTTTGAGTTTAGTGATATTAAAATTGAAGAAAATAAAGCGACTGTAACTGTAACAAAGACAGAGCCTGGTGATGCTTTAGGCGGTTTAATTTTTATGGCCGCATTTATTCCTCGCGAAAAATTAGATAAAATGTCCCTACAAGAGGTTTTTCACGAGATTGCAAAAAATAGCCGTGAACCCGCTAGCTTAGAAGACATCAAATCTGATGTGAAAACCTTCACCGCCAACCTTGAAAAAACTGGCGATGAATGGAAAGTCGTAAAAACTTCTAAGCCGAAAAACGTTAAGAAGTAATTTTCATAATTTTGAAACTACTGACAGTTGCCTGGCCCTCCGACCCATACACATCCATTTGTTGTACAACCGCCAGAAGACTGTCCATTAGCCGCCATACAGGCTGCTTTCGTAGAGGCGCTGTGTTTGCCACTCCCATTATACGGATAATTACAACCCCAAGAGCTGCAGTAGCAACTACACGTGCAAGTTGCTGTTGTTCCCGCAGGTACAGCACAAGCTGTACCTCCATTTGCTGCGGGAGTCGGCTCCTTTTTCTGTAAATCCTGCTGTGCTTGTAGAGCGTCCATCATAAAAAATTCTTCCATCTGATGATGCTGGATGAACAATCGCGATACGATCAAGTGTTGGTGTGTAGCCGGATGACACATAACTAGCCGCACAGGCCGTACGATTGCGCAAGCAGGCCATGTTAGGATTTGCGGAAGAAGCAACTGTATTAAGAAAGGTCTTGTCGTTGTGAAGAACTTCGGCAAAACGCGTTTGAATAGCGACAAGCTCTGAGCGCAGATGAATTTTTTTCTGCTCTTGATTTGAAAAATGCATCATGCTGATGACGCCCATACTGACGACACTACCTAAACCCACAGCGACGAGTAGCTGTATTATTCCGACACCCTTATTGCTCATTCTAAAAATCCTTATCTTCCTAGTGAAAAAGATAAAGATTTTGTCAGCAATGGAAATGACTTGATCGTGTTTATAAACTGCTTCGGATTGCGCTGGAAAGTCATCAGTGTGTCCTCTGATGACTTTTATATAGATTAGATTTTTCTAATTCTTAGACGTTTTATTTTGCCACACACGAATAACTTGTCGTCACATTCTGTAAATCGAATAAATTCGTTAATAAATTTCCTCCCTTTAAAACATAGAAGGCAGAAACCATTGTCATACTCTGTCCCGGATTACAAACCGCTGTATCTGGGGAAAAGTTTCCACAGGTACTTAATGTATTTAAGACTGGATTAAGGAGTCCATTCAAGTCGTTCAATACATAGCTTTCGCAATACTGACTTCCATCTATGTGATAAATCACCTGCATCAAGCAAAGGGGCAAAAGACTTTTATAAGGATGACAAAGAGAGTTGTAACCAAGTCCATGCACGTTGTTCGCGACTCCTGTTTTCACCCATTTTCCTTCGCTGGTGCAACTGCGAGTTTGTCCGTCAGCGTAGGGACAACTATCACCTCCAATTCCTGCTGGAAGCGTGACGTTGTATCGCTGAACGCCTCCGGTACAAGCGCCCCAATCGCCCATGCAGTTGTTACCACAGGCCATTGTGTTACACGCACGTTGTTCTCCGTTAGAGTGAGCACAGGCGGGACCAAACTCATTGGCTTCCACGATCTGTGTAAAGGTCTGTGTTCCGCCACCACAGGGAGCACTGCACGCACTCCACTCGCCCGAACAAGCTTGTGCACAGCTCGGCTGATTAAATGTTCCTGACAACTCCGGCACATTGTTCACAATCGTACAAAGACGAGTTTCTTGCTGACAACGACTTCCAACAGGAACACCTGCTGTCTGATAGAAAACTCTTCCGGCACCATGATTTAATTGCACGCCATTTTCTTCGCAGTGAAGAACTTCATTATTTACAAGAGACTTCACGCGCTTAGTAACCGCAATGTCATAAGAACCCAGAACGGTGTCCACGTGCTGCGCATAAAAAAATCGCTTCAAAGGATGATCGTCTGCAGGGTTAAAAACCATCTTTGCATTCAGTGTAAGAGCGACTCCTTTATAAGAGCCGACATCGCTTAAGTACCATGTTGTGATAAAACCAATCGGGCAGTCACTGTTTCCTGCGCCAGTGGCAGAAAACCCTGTACACGTGGCTCCTTTTGTTGTGAACCCTGTACTGCTTGTTGCGCGGCCGTCGTAAAAAATCTGACCCGGACTCGGGGACTGATTATAAAGAACGAGTCGTTCTTGCAATGGCGAGTACTCACTTCCAACAAATCCCGCATCACAAACGGTGCGATCACGTAGACACTGCATATTTGTATTTTCGAGTGCGGCGATCGTATTAAGAAAAGTTTGATCCTGATGTAACGTGCTGGCGAAATGATTTTTTATAGCTAACAACTCGTTTCTAAGTTGTAGTTTTCTTTGCTCGTGATCAGAAACTTGAAGAGCGTTAACAAATGCTAAGCTCACGATGCTTCCCAATCCCACAGCCAGTAATAATTGTAAAAGACCTATCCCCTTAGTGTTTAATCTCAGTCGCGACACGCAATATTCCTTTGTTATTGGCTCAAGCAATTCTCGTCATTAAACAATAATAAAATTATAGGGCTGATTTTTTGTTTTACAAATTTTTGTAAACTCCTCGTTTTATTCTGAAATTTCAAACAAGAAGCTTTAAAATGCGGGCGGCAAGAAATTACCGCTTAAAAAGAAAAGCCCCCTTTTTACTGGGGGCTCAATTGTTAAAAGATTGTAATGAATGATTTTTCGCTTTAAATACTAAGTTCTATTCGCTTCGGAAATCATGCCGTTTAGATTCCACAGATCATAAAGATAACCCAAACCGAAGACACCTCCGGTTAAAAGCCAGATAATTCCTGTTCCAATTTTTCCAATGTAGAAGCGATGAATTCCTAAAAATCCTAAGAAGGTCAAAAGCACCCATGCCATTGAAAAATCATATCGACCCGCGGTGTATTTAAGATCGGCCTCACGATCCATTGAGGGAATCAAAAAGAAGTCGATAATCCAACCAACGCCCAAAAGACCTAATGTGAAAAACCAGATTGTTCCTGTGATTTGTTTTCCGTAATAAAAGCGGTGAGCTCCTGTAAAACCGAAAATCCATAAAACATAGCCAAAAAATTTTGAATGAGTGTTATTCATTGCTGCCTTCCTTTGCAATTTTACTGTTAAAGCTAATCTTAAACCTTGGACCTATGATTCAGTTTTTGATCTTAAAACACAAACAAAAACGTGATGTCTCTAGACTGAACTAATCTCTGGATCAAAGCAAAACAGTTTATTAAAATATACTGTGGTTTTAAATAGTTATCTTAAAAGTATTGCAGCTCTAGTCTTATTTTTTTAAACTGAAATGAGTTTTCTTCTAACCTTTTGGGATATTAGACTTCACACATGCGGAACGTACAGAGGTGGTGGAATATAAAGAAGCTATTCTTTATTAATAATCGTGGTGTCAGCTTGATTCAACTTATGGTCGCCGTGGCTCTTGGTGCCGTTGTCAGCTTGGCTGTTATCAATATGATGAGCTTTTCAACTCAAGAACAAAAAAAGGTTCAGCTACGTGATGAGCTCTTAAAGCTTAAAAATAGCTTTTCTGAAATTCTGCAACAGAATCAAGCCATTCAAAATACCATCAACGCCTCCGTTAATGCCAATATGGCCTGCCTGCGAAATCGCACGACATGTGCAACATCGCTCGTCGCCTCAGCTTATTCTCCGTCACTTGATCGTATTGTACTTTACAATTCAGGAACAGGCGGTGGTCAGGTTTTTTACGATGGCCGCACAACAAGTAGTGCTGGTTTCACGGAAAAGGGAACAAAGTGTTCTGGTTTTTCACCAACCGGAGCTGGAAACGACAACTGTCCTATTGGTTACATCATAAATTGGTATGTGAATGAGGCCGCCTCAACAAGTGGTCTTACACTAACGATCAATGCTAAAATGGTTTTCAATCCCTCTGACAATCATCTGATGAAAAACTTTATTAATGCGAGAGCTGGTGACACAAAAGTTGGCTCTTATGATGTCACCATCAGTCGACGCGTACTTTCTTTAACAGACCTCAATGTGGTGACATGTGATCAAAATGGAATCAACTTAAGCCACTCGGCTGCTTACACTTTTTATGCGACACCTTCTGTGCCAACCGGAAGTCGGTGCCAACAAGAAACAAGAGTTTGCAGTGTCGTTAACAACACGGCTTCGCTGAGTGGAAGCTACACCAATCCGACTTGTACTCAAAATTGCTCTGGAAACTGGGGTGCCTGCTCTGTGATGTGCGGTGGAGGAACTCAAACTTACACTGTTGATGTTCCTGCAAATCAGTGGGGAGCCGCATGCCCTCACGTTGATGGTGAAACTCGCACGTGTAACACAGCGGCCTGTGCTCCACCATCAACTCCGGTCAACTGTGCCGGAGATTGGAGTGCATGGAGTTCTTGTTCTGCCAGTTGTGGTGGCGGAACTCAGACTCGTACTTACACTGTTACGACTCCGGCCGCCAATGGTGGAACAGCCTGTCCGGCGACAAATGGACAGACTCAATCACAAAGCTGTAATCCTCAGTCTTGTGGCGCTCCTGTGGATTGTGTCGGCGCGTGGACGCCATGTCTAACAAGTTCTGGAAACTCAACATATGTTGTAACAACGCCAGCTGCGAATGGCGGAGCTGCCTGCTCTGTCCCTGAGGGAACGACCATGCCTTGCAATTGCGCGTGTTACTGTGGCTCTTGGTCTTGCAGTTATCCTTACAGCGGAAGTGGACAGCATGGCGCAGGCTCAGCTTCTTATGCCGCATGTATGTCGGCATCGGGAGTTCCTTATGGTGGTTGTACTCCGAATGGCTGTGTTTGGGTTGGTGGACCGGGCTGTGTCGCCGCAACTGGCGGTGGTGGTGGACCATCAACCCCAGCGCCAGTGAATTGTGTTGGCTCGTGGAGTGGTTGTGATGCCTCTGGTTTAAAAACATTTACTGTGACGACTCCGGCAGCTAATGGCGGTACCGCGTGTGCGGCTGCTCACGGAGCGACAAGTTGCAGTGGTTGCACGAGTGGCACTCGTCGTTGCTGTGGGAATACATGGTCAAGTCCAGCACCCACAACGCCAAGTATTTTCTGTGGTTGTGGCAATAGCCCAGAATGGTGGCCAGCACACTTGCCAAGTGGTTGTTAGTGCCCGTTTGCAGTTGTTCTAAGGACTTACTCGAGAACTTCGATAAACTCAGCCATCACTTCAATTTGAGTTTCATCTGAAGCCATCAACACGATCGGAGGGTAGGTCGTATTTTCTGATAGAAGATGTACGACCACTTTAGATCTGTTTTCATCATCTTCAACTGTGCTCAGGCGTTTGTATTTTTTAACAACGAAAGATTCATTTGTTTCTGGATCTAAAACACCGCGGGATTTCACTAAGAAGATTTTATTCTGACGAGTTCCACCTTGATAAAAGCGAAAAAGACATAAAGAACCTGACGGAATCGCTGGCTCCATCGAGCGGCCTTTGACATGAGTTGCAAAATATTCTGTTTGATTGCGCAGGTTTTCAATTTTAACCCAACCACTTGGATCTTGCTGGTTTAGCTTTTGCTGATCGAACGCTCCAGCAGCCACATGAATGTCATAGTAGGGAACACAAGATTTCGGTCTTTCTGGATTGTCCTCATCAAATGGTAAAATCTTTTTTGATTTTTCTGTAGGAACTTCAAACTTGAATAAATCCTGTAACTCTAAACCCAGAACTTGAGCGTAACGATAAAAGACGCTGATCTGAGTATCTGCGGCACCATTTTCTAAACGATGAATCGCTGAGGTACTCAACTGATCGCCTTCACGATACAGACGATCTATCGTGTAGCCTTTTTTGATTCTGAGTTGCTGACAGTGACGCCCCAAAGCTTTCAGAAACTTTTCGTTTTTGTACCGCGCGGGCTTTTCTTTTTTGCTCACTCAGCAAGAATACTCATGATCCACCTTCGATCTTTCCTAATAAGGAAATTAATCCTTATTTAGATTTGGATCGCTCCATCTTCACGAACCTCTATCGTCAGCGATGGGCGCGGGATTTAGGAGAAAAGACGCTCAATTTCGATTTAGTAACCCTTTATTTTGGGCCTCAGATCTGTTTACTGGACATTACGCCTAATTTAAAACTGGGGGCTGTTTCCGGTTGTCTGTTATTTAACCTTTTGCTTTGATGAAGCTGTCTGTATGAAACCAACTAAGATGTCCATGATGGACCCTTAGCGGGCACTACAAACATCGACTCAACGAAGTTTTGAAGAGGTTTTGAATTCAGTCAGATTTGCAAGCAGGAGGCGAGCATGGGACGAGTTTTAGAACAATTTGCTAAGCGAACTCAAATTGATGCTGATACCATCGAAACAGAGCTTTTCGCCGCCATCCGCGCACTAGAAGTCGATCCAAAAGAGATGACTGTCGAAGATCTAAGACAATGCTTACTGATCTACCTTGACGAAGTTTTCTACGGCGTCAGCCCAGAAAAAGGCCAATAATTTTTATTCTTTTTTCTTAAAGGCACATTTGTTTGCACATTTTCGGCGTTGTTGAAAAACAGTTCCCATCCGAACAGCAACACCACATCAATGCATTTGCCGGAAGCGGGATTAATAATCCAAAAGCAGCGGCGGCCACTCCAGCCAAGATTCCTCGACGGCTCATGTTCGCATCCGATTTAAATAAAGATGAAAGTTTTCTAAAAAGTTTTTCTGTCACCTGAGCAGGTAAAGGTAGATATATCTTTTCAGCCAGAAGTGGATTTAACATTTCTAATGGCTGACGAAATTTTTGATCAAATCCTTTTCCATACTGTGTGTTTAATCTTTTATCGTACTCTTCACGATACTTTTCAAAGCCTGTGTATTTGTCTGCTCGTGGCTCTACATCAAAACCACCATCACGATAAGCGCGACACTTCATTTCATAGCTATAATTCTTTCGACCACTAGTCATAGCTTCGATTGTACTTTCTAAATTTAAAAACGACATCATCAACTCAGCACAGGATTGAAAGAAAAAAGGAACACCTAGACGTTGACGTTTTTCAAAATAACGAAAAAGCACAGCCTGTGTCTGATCTGAAAGGCCCACAACACGCTCCATTTCAAAGCTTCCAGTAGAGAGTTCTTTTCTAAGCTCACTTCCCGAATTTTTCAAAATAGGAAATATAGGATTGCCCGCTAAGACCGGAAAACCTTCGATTTGATCTAACATATACATGTACACAGCAAGCTGGGGTGAACGACATCCTAGTTCGTGTCCATAGGCCAAATGACCCTCATCTTCTAGAAACTGATACACATCCACATCTAGAAACTGCATAGGAATATGGAATTGATCGCAGAACGATATCGCCGTGACGTAGTCATGTTCATTCATATTCTGGTTGTAGCGACCAATCACCGCGACAAAAGGAATACCTGCTGCTAAAAAAGCTCGCGCCATCGCCTCGGAATCAATACCACCACTGAGGAATAGTTTAATTTCTAAATTATTAGCCCATGCTGTTCGAGCAATTTCTTTCGCCTTGGTCATCGCGTGCTCTATGGGTGAGCTTAGATCTGCAAAAACTTTTGCAACTTCAATCGAATGAATTTTTTCTCCGTTTAATATCCGGCTTTCAGATAATAAAGATTCTTTCGCAGTTTTTGCTTGAAAGGAAACCATAGGGAACTCCAATGCTAAATGTTCGTAAAGCAGTTCCCACATTATCTCTGTTTTTATTTTCTTTTAAACCAAGGCCACCGCTAAAGCGTTCGGTCGCGTTCGGGTTTTTGATTAAAATTCAGCTATCTTTATGTTTTCCTTTCGCGTTTAATTTTGAGCCGTTAATAACATGTAGCTAAATGGGCTTTACAGCCAGCCGGACTCGTGATGATACAGCCGAGGTTATTCGCATAATCACAACAACACGACAGAGCCCACGCGGGAAGTGGCGACAGTACACCGACAGAAATCATCATCATCTGTAACAAGGCCCTTCGTCTGTTGAGTTCATTTGGTCTTGTCATACGGATGGTTTCCGCAAAAATAAGTTCTATGACTTCGCTGGGAACTGGGAGCTGTGTTTTTTCAGTCAGAAGTGGGTTCATCTTTTCGAGCGGTTCACGGAACTTTCTATCAAATCCTTTTCCATACTGTGTATTTAATCTTTTGTCGTACTCTTCACGATACTTTTCAAAACCTGTGTATTTGTCTGCTCGTGGCTCTACATCAAAACCACCATCACGATAAGCGCGGCACTTCATTTGATAGGTGTATGTTTTTTCTTCGCGCACAATCTCTTGAATGGTGCTCTGTAGTTTTAGGAATGACATTATCAGCGCAGAAGACGATTGAAAAAAGAACGGCTCACCTCGGCGTTGACGTTTTTCAAAATAGCGCAGCAGAGAGGCTTGCGTTTGATCTGAAAGACCCATCACACGCTCAAGTAGCAATCGGCCCGTTTGTATTCCCTGTTTGATCTGTTCTGCTCCGCCATTAAGAATCGGAAAAATCGGATTCCCCGCCAAAACAGGAAACCCGTCCACCTGATCTAATATATGCATATACACAGCAAGCTGCGGTGAACGGCACCCCAGCTCATGTCCATAGGCCAGATGCTCTTCTTTTTCTAAAAACTGATACACATCAATGTCGATAAACTCGATCTTAATGCCGAATTGCTCGCAGAAGGGAATTGCCGTTTCGTAATCATGGAAATTCATATCTTGATTGTAACGAGCGATCACCGCAGTAAAGGGAACACGGGCAGCTAAGAAAGCGCGGGCCATGGCTTCTGAATCAATTCCGCCGCTCAGAAAAAGCTTTATCGGCAATCGGGCTATTTCGGCTTGCTGTTGAATTTTCAATGCGGCCTCAACGGCATGCTGTAACGGCGTGCTTAAACGCCCTCTTGCCTCTGCCACCTCAATATAATGTATACGTTCGCCATTCAGCGTACGTTCTTCAGATACAAACACAGACAACCCCCTGATGCAAAAATGCTATCATGGGGTCCTCTGTTCTGTTTTAAATCGAGTCCTTTATCCGTTCGGAATGTTCGATCAAATCTGACCTGTACAAATTTGATACGTCATGCGACGTAAATCTGAATCTTTTTTAAAGCTCTTTGACTGAGGTAAAAACCGCAAAGTTTCATGTATCACTAAACAGGCTTTTTCATCTGAGCTCATTGTTCTTAAATGTCGTGTGTTTGTTAAAAAACATTGGCGAAGACCAATTACATTTGCCAGGCAGATATTCTCGTAAGTTTTAGTTTGTTGCGATCTTCTATCGCTGAAGTCTGGATGAATCACAACTGTATCAACGTAACAGTTGCGGCGCTCTAGCTCGTAATAGACTTGTCGACTGACTAACGGATCTTTTGCTTTAATGGCATAAACGGCGCCGCCATTTTCCGTTTTAGCTCTTTTCCACGGATCATAGGGAAACTTTAAAAATCTTTCAGCTACGGACAGCATTGAGTTTATTTCGCCGCTTTTCAAGTTAAGGGTTTCTTGCGCCCGTGACAGTCCTAAGCTCACTTTGTCTATTATGCTCAGCTCTTCACTTCCTAAATCAAAAATCACAGATTTCCCCAAGACCTCTGCTTCAAATAAATCTAATAATCGCCCAGCAGACCATCCCTCTGGGGTTTTACAAATCACAACATGTCCGCCATCACCTACGGTGGTGGCTCCTTCTTCGGCCCAAGCCGAAAAAGAAAAGGCCATGCCCAACATCAAGGCCAACATCAAATTTATACTTTTCATTTTAATCCCTTAAAACTATTCGTGATTACCAGCCAAACCTTTTTTATAAATTTCGCCCATAACGACATTCACATTTTCAATGTATTTCTTCATGAATTTACGATGACCTTCTGCAAATGTTTTTCCATAAGAGGTTTTTAAAAGGGCCACTGTTTTCCTTAACTCGTCTTCAGAAAAGACATCTGTAACTGTTTTTACCAAAGCTTGATCTAGTTGTTGAATGTATCGGGCCGTCAACTCGGGTGCCTTCATTTTTTCACCTGACGCCGGATTGCTTTTCGTTATGCGCATCTGTAGCGACTCATAAGATTCTCGCGATTCGTTTTCAAATCCCATGATATTCAGATATTCCTTCGCTAATTTTTCTTTTTCACTAGCGACCCTAGTTTCAATTGCGAAGCTATTCGTGCTAATAAATAGCATAAAAATAATTGCCGAGATGAAAAATGGACTTCGTCTGTTTATCATGTAGGACCTCTTTTTCTTTTACGCGCAGCTTTTCACATGCCTTTAAGAAAAATATCCTACCATGTTGATTGTCAGTTCAAAGAATGTGTCTGTAGAAAGTGTTCGGAGGTGTTCCGCTTAAATTATACAGCCAATTGGCCCGTGCAGGCGTAATACGTGTGGCGTCGTAAAGCTCGCTCACTCTGAATCTTTTTTTCCTTAGGTAAGAATCTTAGGACTTCATGGATGATCAAACAGGCTTTTTGGTCCTTATCCATCTTTCGGATAAGATCTGTATTCATTAAAAAACAATAGTGAAAGCCTGCGAAGCTACGACTACATATAGATTTATAGTTCTCGGTACTAGCACGCTCGGCATCTAAGTCAGGACGGATCACGGCCACTTCAAGCCGGCAACCTCGACGCTCCATTTCGTCAAAGACGCTTCTTCTAACTTCAACTGGCTTTGCCTGTAGAAAATAACCGAAAAAAGATCTCATCCCTGTTTCCCATGGATCGTAAGGAAACCGCATAAACCGATCGGCCGCGTAGACCATTTCGTCTACCTCGGCATTGCTTAAGCCCAAGTGACTTTGAAGACGAGTCATTCCCATCCACACCTTATTCGCCAGTGGAACCTGTGCGTTCCCCAATGCAAATGTTGTCGGGTAGCCCAAAGCTTCCATTTCAAAAAGATCTAATAATTGAACTTCTTTTTTAGATTGGCTGTTGTCATAACAAACAACGACATGTCCGCCGTCACCGACAGTGGTCGCTCCGCTGCCGCCACTGTTTCCACGAGCAGCAACTGACATACTAAATACAGATAAAAGGCTCAAAATTAAAATCTTCACTCTGACCCCAGACATACCACAAAATTACTCTAAGCCAAACAGTTGTATAGCAAAAACATAGACTGAGTCTGCATTTTTTTCAGTGACATATTTCTTCAAAAACCACTGATTAAAACGCTCTATATCCTGCCTTGCTTCCGCGATGTTTTCTTTTCTGATCGTAAAGTAGCTGGATAAATACTTCCTCTTTTCAATAGGTTGCGCCTCTATGGCGGCTGCGGCCCTTTTTAGAACGTCACGATGAAACTGACGAATCGCTGTGGCAGGGGTAGAGCTTTCAATTTTTTGAAAGATATTCGCCTTACGCCAAACTCCATTTTCATTACGTACGATCTGGCCTTTTTCAGCCAAGAACAGCGACGCCGCGACAACCTCTTCTTGGGAAATATCCAGAATTTTAGATATCTCAGCTGAGCTGAGTTCGCACCGCATTCCCAATAACTCAATCAGCGGCAAATAATACCACTTCGAAAGTAATTCCTTATGGTTTTCGCGTAGTTGAATAAAAATACGTCGGGCTTTGTATTGCTTTATACGGCGCTGAGCTTTCTTGCGGACCTCTGGCGTGCGCCCGTGCTTAGCCATAATCAAATTTAAGAAGTATTCTTTTTCCACATCTGACATCTTCAGACGTTGGGCAATAAGCTGCCCCGTAGACATCGAAATCCCCGCCGTGGACGAAAGTGTTTCAGATAGGCGGGAAATACTCATTCCAATATCACGAGCAAAGGCACGTAAAGAGTACTTTGAGTTACGCAAAGAACGTCTTTGCAGCTCGTCCCTTAAAAACTCGCGAAAATCTACGTATAAGAATACATTTGTCATAATAGTCTGCCCTGATTTCTGTCTGACACGGACGAACCCGTCACCAAAAATATCACCCACGTTCGAGCCAATCTATAATTTGTGTTCGGCTTCGTTCGAGTTGGTGCCAGGCCGTGTTTACGGACGCAGCGTGTCCGTAAACACGGCCTGGCACCTAGTTTTTAAGCTCTTGTTTTAGATCATTCAGCCGTTTTACCGTCACGGCGTACTTCTTATGCTGGACATAGTCACTTTTCAGAATTTGGTCGATTAGGCTTAATGCTTCGTCTTTTTTGTTCAGCTCTTTTAAGACATTGGCCTTTAGCAGACTGAGCTGCGGTAAGTTTCCTTCTGGATACTTCAAGGCTTCATTCGTCTGCGCCAATGCTTTTTCCGTGTTCTTATTTCTTAAAAGAAACCGCGCGTACTTTTCATAATAGACGTAACTGTGTGGGTATTCCTTGATAAGGCTTTCATACATGGCTTCTGCTTTTGCATTATCTTCTGCCATGCGCGTGTACACAATTCCCATTAACATCTCGCCTGGGCGCTTTACGCTTAGTTTTTTCGCGGCGATTGATTTTGATAGCGCTTGGCGATTTTTATCTTTTTCTTCTTTTAGCTCGAGCACATTGTAAATACGATCTTTCATATACAGCAGCTCTTCTTTTTCAAAGCCATCATAATTTCCATAGGTGGCATTCTTAAATGCTTTTTGCGCCGCCTGTGGCTTAGCAATCAACTGATCTATTTGTTGAAGAACTTCCTGTGCTTTTGTTTTTGATTCGTCGTTGATGAGCTTTAATTCTTTTTTCGCTTCCAAGTAGCTAATAGACCAATCTATCTTGTCTAATTCCGCTGTGGTCAACACGATTGATTTTTCTAGTGTTTGCAGATAATTGTTTTTTTCTTTTTCAATATCTTTTGAGTATTTCTCTTGTGCGACTTTAACTTCCGAGGCCAATTTGTATTTCAAGTCCTCTGCACTTTTTGTAAATGAAAACCACTTAAGCGCCTCTTCAAACTCAAAGGCGTTAAAAGCACGAAGCCCTAAAACTCTAGCGGCTTTTGCGTCAGCCATTTCTGCTTTTTTCTTAGTTTCCAAAAATAGATGGGCTTGGGCGGCCTCGCGCTTCAGTTCGGCAGCAAAGCTTTTGGGAGCCTGAAAATCCAACCAACGATAGGTTTCATTTCCATCTTTATCTAATAAAACCATTGTGGGAATAGCGCGAACACCAAACTTTTCTGATAACTCGGCATTGTCGGTGATATCCACATTCAATTTGGCAAAGTTCACTTTTTTCAGCTCGTTTTTTACAGCTAACTGATTGAAGTTTTCTGTCTGCATACGCAAACAGGCTGGACACCATGGAGCCGAAAATACCAATAGCGTAGGTTTACCATTTTTACTGGTCAATTGAACATCTTGGGCACGATTGTAAATCGCTTTATTTTCTTCTTTGGCTTTTGCTTCTACTTTTACAGAGCCCGTTTTTAAATTCACACTGTGCTGGTGGCGCTCGCAAACAGTTTTCTTATCGTCACAGACGTAGTAACTCAAATTTGCCGTGGCGGCTTTATTAGGAATGGCAAAGGTAAATAGCTGTTCCGTTTTTGATTCCGGTTTTGACGATGACTTACTTTGATCAAAGGTGGCCGAAGCGGGTGCTTCTGCATTCAAATGGAATCCCTTTTTCGGAATCAGTTGAAGCTGCTTTTGAGTTGGAGTTGGCTCTACTTTAATTTCAACTTGGTTATCGGTTAGGCGCGCAAACGCCGAAAGGCAGAAAAGGGTGGTTAGAAAAAATAATCTCATAATGAACCTTATCGGCTGTTTGGTTCATGCTCTTAAAATAAAAAAGGACCCCTTTCAGGGTCCTTTTCCGTTTATTTGCTCATTAAAAGCTTAGCCGTAAAAATTACGCGCGCTCAACAGCAACTTGAATAGAAGTCTCTAGGCCTTCACCCAATTTGATTGTCGCTTTATGAGTTCCTAAAACTTTGATTTGCTCTTCTAAGTGAATGTCTTTTTTATCCACAGAGAAACCTTGAGCGTCTAAAGCTTTAGAGATATCCAAAGTCGTCACTGTACCGAATAACTTGTCGTTATCACCAGCATTCAATTTGAAACCAACAGTAGTTCCTTTGATTTTGTTCAAAAGTTCTTGGCGTTCAGCAACTGCTTTTTTCTTTTTAGATTCAGCAACACGTTTCAAGTGATTGTATTCGTTCACTCTTTTTTCAGTAGCTTCTAAAGCCAATTTTCTTGGGAACAACAAGTTTCTTGCGAAACCTTCAGAAACACTTACTAGGTCTCCGACTTTTCCTAAGTCTTTAACATCTTTTTGTAAAATAACTTTCATATTATCCTCACTTTAAATTATGTCGTTTTTAATTTTTTTCTTACGAGCTTTCTGAAGTCAGCCCAGTAATCTACAAGCCCCACTAAAACGACAAAGGGAGCCAACTGAAGAACGATCAACAAATAGATAGCGGTTCTAGTAAACAATCCTAGACGATAAAAACGAATCATAAATTCAATTACTGTTAATCCTTGAAAGAAAAGACCAACAGAGGCCACCACTAACCAGTTGATTCCAACTGTTTGCAGAGGTTTGAATCCGAAGTTTTCAACCGTAAACAGGATTGCAAAAAGCGTTAACCAAACTGCGAAATCTGGAAGTCTGAATTCCAACCAACGCAAGCTTGAAGCGATACGCTCTCTCTTTAAACGAAACATTCTGAAGACATTGGCTTCAAAAACAAAGCCCAAACCCAACGATCCTGCCAAGCTGGCTAAGAATATGCCGGGAAGGTAACTGATCAAATCGCTTTGTTCCAAAGAAATACTCGGGAAAGCCTTGGTCAGAGCTTCGTGTAAAGGGGCTACCAGCTCAATCAAACTGTGATCTGCGCTCAGGTTTTTCAACACTAAAAAGTATCCAGCTAAAGCGAATAAGAGTCCCAGAACCAAAGAAGTCGGCATTGCAAACTTCCATTTAATTCCGCGCTTTTCAAGTTCACTGTAAGAGCCCAAAGTCATCCAAATCGCTCCGACATAAACCGCTGTTTCTGACACCTTGTAATTTTGAGAGCCTGTGGCAAACATCAATCCGATTAAAACTAAACCCGTCAACCAGAACACATACGACTTAGCCGACGCCGCAAAGGCACGCAAAAATGGCGAGCCCATAAAAGAAAAAAGAACAGAAGCCGTGGCGCTGATCAGCGCCAAGACGATAAGTTTTTTATTCTTCGGATTAGTCGGCAAGCTCATATCGTATTAGACTGTTGATTAAGCTTCTTCTTTATCGTACTTCTCGAACTTTTCAGAGCGAGCTTGTTGAGCCGCTTGACGACGCAACTGAGCTTTTGCTTCACGCTCTTTTTCGCGTTGAGCTGATTCAGCTAAACCTTTTTTGAAAGATTCAGCGTGCTTAGCAAGCGGAGTTCTTTCGTCAAGTTTAGTGTGCATAAAGCGCAATACTTTATCGTTGATGCGCATAGTACGCTCAAGTTCGATAATCGCTTGCGGATCAGCTTCAAAGAAAGCGTGAAAGTACACAGCTTTTCTTAATTTGCCGATCGGAGTCGCCAAAGTTCTTTTACCCCAAGTTTCCAAAGAGTGGATAGAGCCTTTGTAGTTCTCGATTGTTGCTTTGTTTTTTGTGAAAAGAGCTTTTTGCTCTTCAACTGTTGCGTCTGGGTGTACAAGGATAACAACCTCGTACGGACGCTTAAGTTCTGCCTTAAGATCCATGATATTCCTTTCGGTTAAAGCCCCCTCCACAATGGGGGAGCAAGGATGACTTTTGTGTTCTACTGGTCTAACACCTAAGCGTCCAGTGGACAAGCCCTGATTCGAAGACGTAATATGTTTTTTAGGAAGCAAATACATGAGATTAGAGCTCGAAGTCCTCGACGGAGACCACAAAGGAAAGCGCATTTCACTGAAGAACGGCCTACAATTAGGCCGCCAGCAGGGCTATGGGCAAGAGGCCTTTGCCTTTACGGACAGCGAAATGGCCGAGCTTCACGCAGTTATCGCTTTAGATTCAAAAAAACAGTGGAATATCGAATGTTTAGCTCCAAGTCGCATGCGTCTTGGTTTTGAAGAGGTCGATCGCGCCACCTTGATTCAAGGCCTTGTTTTTCACCTCGGGCAGACCGGATTCAAAGTGGTCGAACACGTCCGCTCCCTGAAGGGCACAAATTGGGTGGAGGACTTCAAAGACTGGCTTGAAAATAATCCCGCTCGCCAGACCTCAACCGAGATTTTCTTCTTTTTACATCCTGTTCGTTTGAGCTTTACTCAGGGACCTCAATACGAGGACGTTTACACCCTCAGCTACGGCCCGCGCGAGCTCGGCTACAACAGTTTAGACCTCAATTTAAAAGATCCGGCATCCCCTCCGCGAGTGGCGCGCTTCTTTCAAATCGGGGACAAAGCTTACATTGAAAATCTTTGCGGCGATAAAGCGACCATTAACGGGCAACCTTTTGATCAACACGTTATTAACAACGGAGACTTTTTACGCGTCTCTTCCAGCACCATCGAATTGAGTATTTTAATATGAGCCAGAAAAAAAACACCTCGTCTTCATCAGTGTCTTCTTCCAGCAAAAAATCTGAATCCGAAGCCTCTGCATCTGGATCTCCACAATTTATTGAAAAGCAAACTGGCTATTTTAATGCGATTGACGGAACACCGATTTATTATGAAGTGCGTGGAAAAGGTGAACCTCTTGTTTTCATTTACGGCATCGCCTGTCTGATGAATCACTGGCACAATCAGGTCGAATACTTTTCAAAAACTCATCAGGTGATTTTATTTGATATTCGTGGTCACCACAAAAGTACTCCAGTGAATAACCTCAACAACTTAACTTACGAACACTTAGCTTTTGATATCAAAGGACTTTTAAAACATTTGAATCTAAAGCAGGCTCATTTTGTAGGCCACAGCTTCGGCGTTCCCTATTTGATTAAAACTTACGAGCAGTTTCCTGAGCTGTTTTCCTCTATGACCTTTATTAATGGTTTTGCCCGTAATCCCTTGAAAAAGCTTTTTGGACTTGAATTTGTCGAACCTCTTTTCCATTTTATCCGCGAGCAACATCGCAAGTACCCTGATCTGTGGAATAATCTGTGGAAAGGGTTGATAGACAATCCCGTGGCCTTTCAAATTGCCGCATTATCCGGTGGTTTCAACATCAAGCTAACTCAATTTAAAGACATCGAAATGTATGGACGGGGAGTTTCTCGTCTTGAATTACCTTATTTCTTTGAACTCTTTGAACAGCTTTTAAAGTTCGACGCAACTGATGTTCTGCCTCGTGTGGCTTGCCCTACATTCGTTATTGCTGGCGACCGCGACATGATCACACCAACATCTTTTCAGCGCGAGATGCATGATCTTGTTAAACATTCTGAATTTTTATTGATTCCCTATGGGTCCCACTGCAGTCAGCTGGATTTCCCAGATTATGTGAACTTGAAGCTGGCAGATTTTTTGGCTCGTCATAAGACGACTTAAACGACTACTTACAAACTCGCTTTTTTAAAAATCTAAAATGGTAGCTCGCGAAGTTCTTTCCACAGAGCCTCGCGTTTCTGCATATTCTCGGCTTTAAATTCTTCGAAAGAAATTGTTTGATTCGCCAATTCTGCACGATGGGCATACTCTGACATGCTTATCTTGCCATCCTCTTCAGGGCTAACTTTCACTAATACATATTGCCAATGTGTTCCTCGTTCATAGACGAACTCAATACACTTCGTGACTTTATCCGCAGCGGTGTAAACGCGAAACTCTGCCGTCGGACTGTCTTTTTTTAAATCTGTAAAAAAGGATTTTGTTTCTTGAACGACCCCGAGCACGCCATTTTCTTGTTTAAACTTATGATAAACCAAGCGCTTAGAAAAGTTTCCCGCACCCTCCATGTGTAAATACAGGGTCTTCAAATCTTCATTGGCATCTTTTTTATCAACATTTATAAAAAACGTCTCATTATGAAATGAAATCGTTTTGATTGAATCGGTGCTGACTACATCTAAGTCTAGAACATCTAAATCGAACTCTTCCGCTTTGGCCACCAAACAAAGGCCAAAAGCTAGAATGAAAATAGCAAAGATATGCAAATTTCCCTTAGGGAAAGCTAGAAAATTTCTTTTAAAAAAGTTCTTCTTTAGCGTTTTCATACTCATCACGTTCTGTATTTCTAAGTGTAACATGATAGTACTAGTCGAGCATTAAACAGGTTCTGCTAGGGGGGACCTTTAGACTTGAAGTTAGAGTTTCTACTCTTGCTGGCGACTTGATTTTTTGCTTTTAAAAACAAAAAGAGGAGCTGGCTTGCTCCTCTTTTGTAGTACTTTTAATACTTTTTGTAATCGAAATTTCGTCTAAATATCTTAATTAGCGAATTGCGATTTTAGTGATTTTCCAACCAGTTTTTTCAACTGAAGCATCAGATTTGAAAACTAGTTTTACATAGTTTCCAGTCACCGGAGCAGAGAACACGTCATCATTGTTTCCGCTCAGGGTCTGGATGATAGTTCCGTCAGCAGCAACCAACTGTAAAGTATCATAGTTGGCTTCTGTGTCGAACTTTTCAAAGTACAATGCGAATTCGTTAGCACCTTCAACATGAACTTCGTAAGTCTCGTTCGTGTTTTTAGCGTATGGGCTAGAAGATGCGTATTCAGCAGGAACAGAGTTCCAGTTAGCTGGATCGTTTACATCTGGTGGTGGAACTGTGTTAGTCAAAGCCGCGTAAGCGTTAACCATACCATTAGTTCTTACTCTGTTTTTCAAACCAGCGATTGGAGTCGCTGTAGCTAAAAGACGTTGTTTTAATTCCAACGCTGTTAAGCTTGGCTCATATCCCCAAACCAATGCTGCAACACCTGATACGTGTGGAGTCGCCATTGAAGTTCCAGAGAAAGAAGCGTAGCTACCGCCAGTAGAAGACCAAACGTTAACACCAGGTGCACCGATGTGAACTGTACGTTTACCATAGCTAGAGAAACTTGCTTTCGCACCTTTGTTGTCGATAGCCGCTACAGAAATGATATTTGGAACATCATAAGTAGCAGGGTATGCAGGGCGAGCATCGTTATCTTGGTTTGAGTTACCAGCAGCTGCGATGAAGATCGCGCCAGCTTCATTTGATCTTTTGATAGCATCTAATAGAGTTTGCGAGAATCCGCCGCCACCCCAAGAGTTACTCATCACTTTCGCACCCATTTTAGTTGCGTAGTCGATAGATTTAAGAGCGTTTTCTAAAGTTCCTGAACCATTTCTGTCCAAGAATTTAACTGCCATGATTTTCGCATCCCAAACAACACCTACGATACCGATACCATTATCACCTTTAGCAGCGATAGTACCAGCACAGTGAGAACCGTGACCTTGGTCATCCGTTGCATTACCAGTGTTTGTGATTGAGTTGTAACCATGGATATCGTCGATAACACCATTGTTGTCGTCATCGATACCAGCTTGGCCGTTAGCCTCAGCTTCATTTACCCAAAGGTTTGGTTTCAAATCAGGGTGATTGAAATCAACACCTGTATCGATAACCGCGATCACCATATTAGGATCACCAGTTGTGATGTCCCATGCTTGTTCAATGTTACCTACGTCAATACCAGCAACACCAACTTGGCCTTTAGGATCTTTTTGACCGAAGTTTTTTAAACCCCAAAGTTGCTCCATCATTGGATCGTTTGAAGTTTTGTTGATTCTATAAATGTAGTTTGGTTCCACAACATCAACTAGTGAACTTTGAGCCATTGTTTTAATAGCTGAGTCCGCTGTTTCGAAAGTAGCTCTTTTAACTACTACGATGTTCTGTGAAGGAATTGTCGATTTAACATAAGCACCTAAAGAACGAGCAACTTGAGTTGCGCTCATCTCTTTAATAGATGGCTTAAGGCGTACGATATATTCGCCTGGTACAGCTTCAACCTGTTCTAAGTTAGCATGAGCTGTTGCCGTTACTGACAAAGCTAAAGACGCAGTCGCGAAAAATTTAATGGCTCTTCCATTGAGCATGTTTGTTCTCCTTCCCTGAGACAGAACTGTGTTTGTTGGTTCCAAAATAGTACCATCGTAGAGTCGAGTGACTATCTCTTTTTTAATCTGGACCATGAATCTGGACTAAAAGCGGTTGACATTTTATCTTGCAACGCGTCTTTCTTTAGTGTTTTCCTACACTTAACGCGACCGCACATAACAAGTCGTTATAGCTCGAACAAAAATGCGCAATACGGCGACGGTTAACCCCCACATCCCGCATCAAGAGTCTTACAAACAGACAGCATCATTGATCTTCATCTTCGACCTTCTACCTAGACTTTCATCCTAAAAATTTAATTTTAAGCGGACACAAAGTACTTCAAGGAAGAGGGGAACTATGAAAAAAGCCGGCGATTTAATGAAAGAGATGGGTTTTAACCCTCAAGCTTCTGATGCGGCCAAAGAAGCGTTTATGAAATATCTAATTAAACAGTCTACTGGTGTTAACGTGCAAACTCCCTCTGAAAGAAAAGAAATTCAGAGGCACCCAGAGAAAATCGTTAACTTCACTAGCAAACAACTTTCTTTTGATTTCACTCAGGATGAGGGAAGCACAGAAGAAGGTCACTCGCCCGAGTATCGCAAGAAAGCTTAAATAGTTTTTTCCTTTAGTTATTGTTGTTGCGACTGAAGAAAAAACTCCCTGCTCACATAAGCCGATCTGCAAAGAAAAAAAGAAAACCCCTGACGTTAGGACGACTTCAGGGGTTTTTATTTATCAATCAGACGATTTAAAGAGCTTTTAACTTTTTCTAATTGCGCACTTCCACCTAAAATATTCGCAAATCTATTTTCTATTTTTTCAATAATCGCAATGCTGTCATAAATCAGTTTTTCACCTTTCTTGGTGAAGGCGATTTGTTGTGCGCGCTGATCTTCTGTATCGACTTCTCTTTTTATTAAGCCGTCTTTATCCAATTTATTTATCTGTTTACTGATCGCTTGTTTGCTGACTCCTGCAAGCTCGGCAATGCGATTAGCTGAAATCCCCTTTGGATCTATATGGCGAAGCACATTTAGGTCAGCCGCAGAAATAGTTCTGTGACCCTTTTTTGAAAGCTCGGCCATCAGCTCCTCTTCAAACTGACGAAATAGAATTATTAAAAATCTACCTAGAGGCTGTTTAAGATTTATTTTGGAAGCTTCAACTTCTATTTCATTTATGTGATGTTTTTTTTTCATTTGTTTTGATCAATAAATTGTTTTAGTTTTTCGATTACGTCTTCAGGAGCCTCTTCTGCAACAAAGTGCCCGACATCATGAAGTTTGTAAATCTTGGATTCCGGCAAAGACTCATGCCATCTTTGTAAATTGCGTGAAGAGATCAGTTTATCCGCCTCTCCCCAAATAAATTGTACAGGTTTGTTTTTTAAAGTTTGTAAAACAGACGGCTGCTGCCAGCAAGGATTTGTAAAATCAAATAGCGACTTCAAAAAGCCAACTGTTCCTTCGCGTGATTTTCGATTGGGAAAATGATTCCTATAAAATCTATGTCTCTGGCGGCTCAATGGCCGTCTTTTTCCCCAAGCCATTTTTAACAACACTTTCGCTGAAAAATTAAAGTGACGATAAAGAAAGGGAAAGACTCCTGAAGTCACTAGAGCTTTCTGCGATTGCATCTGTGGCTCAGTTTCAATCAATGGCCAAAGCCATGTATTCGCAAGTGTTACAGATTTGATTTGCAGATCGCTTTTCTGTAAAAGCGGTAAGCCGATCACTCCGCCAAAATCGTGTACAAATAAATGAAGCTGTTTGATCTGTAAATGCTGAAGCCAAGACTCCAAGCGTTTTTGATGAGCCGATATTGTA
Organism: Pseudobdellovibrio exovorus JSS; assembly: GCF_000348725.1. NCBI lineage: Bacteria > Pseudomonadati > Bdellovibrionota > Bdellovibrionia > Bdellovibrionales > Pseudobdellovibrionaceae > Pseudobdellovibrio > Pseudobdellovibrio exovorus. The sequence goes on along the minus strand of NC_020813.1, from coordinate 24,342 downwards.
TAGTCGCCATTTTCAGGTTTATCCGATAAGCCAAACCCTAAATGATCTAAAGCCAGACAGCGATAATCTTTGGATAGCTCCGCAATGACCTGTTCATATTCGCTAGAGCTTGTTGGCGTACCATGCACAAAAACAATAGTTTCACCGCGCCCCTGATCCACATAGTTCAGCTTCTGATTCTGATAAATAAAGGTCTTCATTTGGCCTCCTATATCAATATAGTAAACCAAGTTGACTATTTAGACAATGTCACGTTTTGTTGCACAGACGAATACCTACCCATTTGTAACCAGTAATTTTTAAGCATTCCGAAACGAGTTCTGTAAAATAAAAAAGGGACTGATCAAGTCCCTTTTTTATTTTACAGCTGTCTGAAGCTTCGGAAGGCTTAAAATTTGTCTGTTAAAACTTATCCACACGATTCAACACAAAAGATCCGATGATCTTCGTTGTGCCGTTGGGTAGAACTTCGTAGAAGTTTCCGGCAGTTTTGTCGAAGTTATTGAGTTTGTAGATCTGCACGTATTTATCGGCACTGATCGAAAAGACACGCCCACTGAGTCCATCTATTTTTTTACCACAGTCATTGCGTAGATTTTCAGAAAAGGCTTGATCGTTGTTGTACCATGAAACTTTTCCGGCAAGATTTTCGCTGTCTTCGTTGCGTTTTAACTCAAATTCCATCGAACCAAAATAGCGATTGTCGATGTCGCGCACGCTGCCTTTGTAAGATCCATAGAAGCTTTCACACTGTGTATCCGCTACCTCGGCATCTCGTAAAAAAGAGGCGATATTGCGGATCTGAACTTTTTTAAGATCGCTCAGTGTCGATGTGTTTCCAGAAGAGTTTGTCACCATCCACTCGTAAGATTTAAACTTGTTCAGATTCGTGCGCGTCCAATTTTTCGCTGTACGAACAGCTGACTTTTCGGCTTCTTGAGTGTCTTCTTTTTTTTCATCATTTGCAGCGGTGGCTACCGATTTTAGTTTTGCCTCGGCAGCAGCCAATGCGGTTGTTTTTTCTTCGGCTGTCTTTGCGACATCAGCCGCTTTTTGTACGATCTGATCTTTATTTTGGATTTTTAAACCCATGTCCGATTCAAAAATTTGAAAGATCTGTGTTAACAGCTCATCCGTTTTTTTGTTGGCGGCCGTGTCGGTGACGTTTTGTAATTTGATTTTGATGTTTTCTAAATCACTGCGAGCAAAGTTTAATTCTTCATTACTTTGCACAACAGATCTGTAATCCGGTGTTTCTTTGAAAGTCTTTTCACCAAAACTACGACCAAATAAAAACGAGGCCACAACGCCACAAAGAACCAAAAAGATCTTAATAAAGTCGTTCATCCTTAAACTCCTTTAATGCGATTATACAAAATAAAAAGGGAGCTTGTCGCTCCCTTTTTGGCAGTGCGTCCGTAAACAGGGCCTGGCACCTAGCCAGCCCCACCTTCGGCCATCTCTTCCTTCTGGGTGATGGTCGCTAATAGGTATTCGCGGTTCATTTTCGCGATATTGATTAATGAAATATCCTTTGGACATGAAGCCGAGCAAGCCCCTGTACTTGTACAAGCACCAAAGCCCTCTGCATCCATTTGTGAAACCATGTTCAAAGCACGTTGACCGCGCTCGACCTTACCTTGAGGAAGTAAAGCCATGTGAGTGATCTTCGCACTTGTAAACAGAGCCGCAGAGGCGTTTTTACAAGAAGCGACGCAGGCTCCACAACCGATACAAGCTGCCGACAAGAACGCCTCGTCTGCATCTGGTTTAGGAATTGGTAAGTTATTCGCATCTTGTGCATTTCCAGTATTAACAGAGATGTATCCACCAGATGAGATAATGCGATCTAGGGCTGAGCGGTCACACATCAAGTCTTTAATGATTGGGAATGCTTTGGCTCTCCATGGTTCAAGGACAAGCTCTTCGCCATCTTTGAAGTGACGCATGTGAAGCTGACAGACCGTTGTTCCACGTTCAGGTCCATGAGCATTTCCATTGATCATAAAACCGCAGCTTCCACAGATACCTTCACGGCAATCATGGTCGAATACGATTGGATCATCACCTTTTTGGATAAGGCCTTCATTGACATAGTCTAACATCTCTAAAAAAGAGGCGTCCGGAGAGATACCATTCGCTTCATAAGTTACGAACTGACCTTTGGTTCCAGCACCTTTTTGACGCCATACTTTTAACTTCAGATTGATATTTTTTTTCGCTTCCATCGTCATCTGCCTTGTCTTTAGCTTATTTATACGATCTTGTCGCTAAGTGAACGTTATCAAATTTCAACTCTTCTGTGTGGCGTGTCTGTGCTTTGTCAGCATCACCATTCCACTCCCACGCAGCTACGTGGCAGAAGTTTTCGTCATCACGCTTGGCTTCGCCGTCTACTTGGTGTTCGTCACGGAAGTGACCACCACAAGATTCTTCGCGCACCAAAGCATCACGACACATCAATTCGCCAAGCTCTAAGAAGTCCGCTACGCGGCCTGCTTTTTCTAACTCAGTGTTCACCTCGTTAGCTGCACCTGGGATACGAACTTCATTCCAGAATGTTTTTCTTAAGGCTGCAATTTCACCAATCGCTTCTGTTAAGCCCGCTTTGTTACGAGACATTCCGCATTTGTTCCACATGATACGACCTAACTCTTTATGCAGGCTTTCCACCGTGCGAGTTCCTTGGATACTCATCATGTGTTTGATTTCTTTTTCTACGTTTTCTTCAGCTGTACGAAGAGCATCGTGATTGTCTTTGATCTCAGTGAATTTATGATTAGCGATGTAATCACCCACTGTGTATGGCAACACGAAGTAACCATCTGCTAGACCTTGCATCAATGCCGAAGCTCCCAATCTGTTCGCTCCGTGATCCGAGAAGTTCGCTTCGCCGGCAACAAATAGACCTGGAATTGTACTCATTAAGTTGTAGTCCACCCACAAGCCACCCATGGTGTAGTGAGGAGCAGGGTAGATGCGCATTGGTTGTTTGTATGGATTTTCACCTGTGATTTTGTCGTACATCTGGAACAGATTTCCATAGCGCTCAGCAATTTTATCTTCGCCAAGGCGGTTGATACTGTCTTTGAAATCCAAGTAAACCGCTTGTTCACCTTGTGCCCCGTGACCTTCATCAACGCGGAACTTCGCTTGGCGGGACGAAACGTCACGCGGAGCCAAGTTACCGAAGCTCGGGTAAATACGCTCTAAGTAGTAATCTCTTTCATTTTCAGGGATTTCTGATGGACGGCGCATATCGCCTTGTTTTTTAGAAACCCAAACGCGTCCGTCATTACGTAATGACTCAGACATCAATGTTAATTTCGACTGGTTTTCACCATGAACAGGAATACAAGTCGGGTGGATTTGCGTGTAACAAGGGTTTGCAAAATAAGAGCCTTGTTTGTGAGCTTTCCATGCAGCTGTTACCGCACAGGCCATCGCATTTGTAGAAAGATAGAATACGTTTGAGTAGCCACCGGTTGCCAAAATCACCGCGTCTGCAACATGTGATTCCAGTTCGCCCGTCAACAGATTGCGCACAATAATTCCACGCGCTTTTCCATCAATCACAACTAAATCCAACATCTCGCGACGAGAGTTCAACTGCACATTGCCAAGGTCAACTTGTCTCATCATCGACGAGTACGCACCCAACAACAATTGCTGTCCTGTTTGTCCGCGAGCATAGAATGTTCTGGAAACTTGCGCTCCACCGAAAGAGCGATTGGCTAATAATCCGCCGTAATCACGCGCCAGTGGAACACCTTGTGCTACCGCTTGGTCGATGATGTTTACAGAAACTTCTGCTAGACGATAAACGTTAGCTTCGCGTGCGCGGAAGTCTCCGCCTTTAACTGTGTCATAGAAAAGACGATAGATCGAGTCGCCATCATTTTGGTAATTTTTAGCGGCGTTGATACCACCCTGTGCTGCTACCGAGTGGGCGCGGCGCGGAGACTCATGCACACAAAAAGCTTTTACACGATAACCCAGCTCACCCAAAGAAGCCGCCGCAGAAGCTCCTGCTAAGCCAGTTCCCACAACGATCACGCTGTGTTTTCTTTTATTCGCTGGATTTACTAATTTGATTTTGAACTTGTGATCCGTCCATTTTTTATCAATCGAACCGCTTGGAATTTTGCTATCTAAAATCACTGACATATTCTTCGCCTATCTGTAAAAGAAGAAAACATATAAAGGTTGAGAGATAAAACCACCGGCCACAACAATCGCATAGGCCCACGCGAACTTTTTGATTCCCGATTGCATTTTGCGCTCAAGAAATCCGAACGATTGAAAGATCGAAGCGGCTCCGTGACTTAAGTGGAAAAAAAGTAAAACAAGCGCGACTAAGTACCAAACTGTGTACGCTGGAACCTGAAAGCTTTCTACAACCAACTTATGAAGATCACGCATCACCACACCATTAACTGTTGTTTCATAGTACTGACCGTATTTAAACGTGATCAAATGAATAATAATAAAAGCTAAAATCGCCGACCCCTGAGCCGCCATAAAGCGAGACGCCAAAACAGGTGCCTTTTGCTTATTCGGCGCAACCGCATAACGAGAACCTTTTGATTTGCGGTTTTCAATCGTTAAGCTGATAGCTGTTACGATGTGAACTAAAATCGCTGCGCTCAACACCGCTTCTGTTCCATAAAGCAATAACTTGTTTGAAACAATCGCGTGCCCGTAGGCATTGAATGCATCTGCGCTGACAAAAATCAGCATATTTCCGGCCATATGACCGAAGATAAAACCCATCCACACAAGACCTGTCAGGCCCATGAGGTACTTGCGACCAACGGTCGACTTCAAAAACTGCAACATAGTGGTTTCCTTAGGTATTCGTTTTCTACGATTCCATTATCATTTACTTTTCAACTTACTCCTCGCGGGTAATCTTGTCACTTTACACACCTGACTTTAGTCGGATGTTTTGCAACATGTTAATTTGGGCTTTCATTCACTAATTGGTTCATGTTATTTCACACTTCGGATAAGACTAAGAGCTTAAACATTGAGAGGTTTTTTATGAAGATTTTTGTCTGCCTGAAACAGGTGCCAGATACTGAAACAAAAATTAAAATCGCAGCGGACGGATCGGGTATTGATACGGCCGGAATTAAATGGGTTATGAACCCTTATGATGAACATGCCGTTGAAGAGGCTGTTAAATTTAAAGAAAAAAATGCCGGTGCCCAAGTTTTTGCCATCACTTCTGGCCCGAAAGCTCGTGCCGTTGAAGCTTTAAGAACAGCTTTAGCGATGGGTGCTGATGAAGCCATCGTGATCAACTCTCCTGAAAACCTAGATGCCTATTCTACAGCCAAAGCCTTGGCTCAAGCGATCACAGCAGAAGGCGGAGCTCATTTAATCTTCGCTGGTAAGTTGTCTATCGATGCCAACCAATCTTCAGTTCCACAAATGGTAGCTGAATTTTTAAACATCCCACACACAAGTGTCGTTTCTAAAACAGAGTATACAGCTGAAAATGTAACTGTTGAGCGCGATGTTGAAGGTGGAGCTAAAGAAGTCGTTCAAATGGTGAACCCATCTTTGATCGCAGCGAATAAAGGCTTAAATATGCCTCGTTACGCCAGCCTTCCAGGAATTATGAAAGCAAAAAAGAAAGTGATCAAAGAAGTTGAATTTTCATCTTTAGGGATTGCTGGAACTGAACAAAAAGTTAAATACGCAGGATTCTCTCTGCCACCAGAAAAACCGGCAGTTAAACTTTTAACTGGCGATGCGGCTTCACAGGTGTCTCAGTTGATCACGGCTCTTCGCGATGAAGCGAAAGTATTATAACTCTGAAAGTTAAAAGGATTATCACATGTCTAAAGTTTTAGTTTTTACTGAATTTCAAAATGGAAACCTTAAACGTAGCTCACAAGAGCTTTTACAGTTTGCTGCCACAACAGGGAAGCCCGTTGTTGCTTTAGCTTTAGGATCTCAAGCTAAAACAGGCGCAGCTCAATTGGCACATCACGGAGCTCAAGAAGTTCTATTGTGTGCAGACACAGCTTACGACGCTTACAATCCAGAGTTATTCTCGGTTGCTGCGGCAGAAGCTATTCAACAAGCCGGAGCCAGCCTTGTACTCGCTTCTGCTTCTTCTTCTGGTAAAGATCTTTTCCCACGTGTAGCTGCTAAAATCGGTGCCGGCGTTGTTTCTGACGGAACTGAAATCACTGTTTCTGGTGATGATGTTAAAGTTAAAAAACCAATGTACGCTGGAAAATGTTTTGCAACAGCTCAATTTGAAAACGCCGCAACTAAAATCGTCTTGATGCGCGCCAATCAATTACCTGTAGCAGCAGCCGATACATCTAAAACAGCAACTATCACTGAACATGCGTTCACAAAACCAAGCTTAAAAACTTTGATTAAAGAAGTCGTTAAAGGTGCCTCTGAAAAATTAGATTTAACAGAAGCTAACGTTGTTGTTTCTGGTGGTCGTGGTTTAAAAGAAGCGGCTAACTTTTCTATGTTAAATGACTTGGCGTCTGTACTGGGGGCAACCGTTGGTGCGTCTCGTGCCGTTGTGGATGCTGGCTGGGTTGGACACTCAATGCAAGTGGGTCAAACAGGTAAAACTGTGGCTCCGACTTTGTACATTGCGGTTGGTATTTCGGGCGCGATTCAACATTTAGCGGGAATGAGCGGAAGTAAAGTGATCGTAGCTATTAACAACGATCCAAATGCACCGATCTTCCAAAAGGCAACTTACGGAATCGTAGGTGATGCTTTTGAAATCGTTCCGAAATTAACTGAAGAATTCAAAAAAATCCTAGCTCACTAATTTTAGTGGGCTTTTGGTGTAATCCGTATGTGGCATAAGCTTCGTGGAATTTTAGTCGGTTCGATCGTTTGGTTGATTTACCGACTGATTTCGTGGAGCTGGCGCATAGAGCTTCACGAACCTGAATCTTTAAAGAATCATCTTAAAAATAAAACCTCCTTTGTTTTAGCCCATTTTCACGGGGACGAAATCGCTTTGCTTTTTTTAGTTCGCCGTTACCGCTTATCCACGATGATTTCCACAAGCAAAGACGGCGAAATGATGAACACCATCTATAAACTTTTTGGTGGAAAAACTTCGCGAGGCTCTTCGACCCGCGGTGGAGTTTCGGCGCTGAAAGGTTTAATCGAGCTAACAAAAAATGGTTCGAGCTGTGGTGTCGCTGTTGATGGACCAAAAGGACCTATCTACGAAGTGAAGCCGGGAATTTTTGAAATGTCGCGCTTGATGAAATCAGAAATTTATTCCGGTGGAGCTTACTGTGAATCTGCATGGAGATTTCCTCGCTCGTGGAATCAAACTTATTTTCCTAAACCTTTTGCTAGGGTCGTGATCGTCTGGACTGGACCTTTGGGCCCAATCACGAAAGCCGATGATCCTCGCTCGCCAGAGCTTGCAAAAAAGCTACAGGACCAATTGTTTGGGGCTAGGCAGCAAGCTGCCGATTTGTTTGGTGTTTCCACAATTAGGCGTTAACATTTAGGTTGGAATGACAACAAAGGATTGATGCCTATGAAATGGATTTTATTCGTTACTCTATTTGCTTCTTCTACTGTCTTTGCGCAGCAACAAGCTCAACAAAGAAACGACAACACAGTCGTTGCTACAGTCGGCAGCAAAAGAATCACTTTGGGTGAGTTCAATAAAAAATATAATGAAGTTGCAAGCCAAGTTCTAGTTAACCCTCCTGATAAAAAAACTTTCTTAGAAGAGCTTGTTCGCTTTGAAGTGGGTGTACAGGAAGCGCGTAAACGCGGAGTCGAAAAAGATCCTGTGTTTCAAGAACGTGTAAACCAAGAGCTTTACAAAGTTTTTCTAGAAAAAGAATTGGGTAATAAAATCGAAAACAACACGATCACAGATGGTGAAATGCGTGCATGGTACGCGCAAAACCCTCAGATTCGTCTTTCTGATATCTTGATTGAAGTGAAACCTGGTGCAACGGCAGCACAACGTGCTGAAGCTCGTAAGCGTGCAGAAGATATCTTGAAAGAAGTTCGCTCTTCGAAAAGAAGCTTTGAAGAACTTGTTCGTCTTTACTCGGACGACATCACAACTAAAAACTTAGGCGGAGACGTCGGTTGGCAGTCAAAGACATCATTGGTTCCAGCCTATTACAATGCCGTTATCGGTTTAAAAAATGGCGAGATCTCATCTAACCTTGTTGAAACTGCATTCGGTTACCACATTGTGAAAATGACAGGAAGACGCAGTTACGAAGAGGCTCCTAAACGTGAAATTCGTATGGCTGTATTCGACGTTAAACGTAAAGCCGTATTCGATGCTTTCTTTAATCAAATTAAAAAGAACTACCAAATAAATGTTAACTCGAGCCTTGTTGACTAATAGATCAACTCATAAGTCGACTCGCCAGTCGGTTAAGTTGACTTATCTTCGCCCCATTATTCTTGTTGGGGCGTTTTCGTTTTTAAGTTCTTGTGATTTCATCTCGAACAAAATTCTGACTAAGCCCATTGTTAAAATTGAAAATGCACAGTTGTCGGCTCAGGATTTTTCGCAAGAGCTCGCAACCAAACTTAAAAATCTTGATGCTTTATCGGCTAAAGATCCACAGACGCTAACTGTTTTTAAAAACCAAATTGTGAATGATTTTATTATTTCTACCTTTATTGATTTTTGGTTTGAGGAAAATAAATTAAAAATCACCAAAGAAGAGCTCGATAAAGAAGTTAAGTTTTTTGTTTCTTCTTATCCTTCCGATGCCGCTTTTCGTGAAGCACTGGCTGAAGCAGGTATGAACTATTCTCAGTGGATCAGCAAGGTAGAATCTGGCTTACGCAAAAAACGCCTTTTTGAAAGTCTTAATGCCGGAGCCAATCCCGTCACAGAAGAAGAACTGCTATCTTACTACAACAACCATCGCACTCAGTATGAACAGCGTGAATCTGTTTTATTAGCGCATATTTTGGTGAATGATGAAAATCAGGCTGAAATTGTCCGCAAGTTGTTGCGCACGCAGAACTTCACTGAAGTTGCCAAAAAGTATTCTTCTGCCTATACGAATGAATCTGAAGATGTTTATGGCTGGGTTGAAAAGGATTCGGCTCCAGAGCTAGAAAAGGTCTTTAAATATCGTAACGGAGAAGTCTTCGGGCCCATCAAGATGTCTGAAGGCATGCATATATTCAAACTGCTTCAACGCCGCGCTTTTCGCATTAGAACCTTTGAAGAAAGCCGTGCCGAGGTCTTAGCAGAAGTTCAAGCTCTGCGTGAAACCGCGCGATTTACGGCATGGCTCGATGAGCAAATTAAAAGATATAAGGTCAAAAAAAACCTAAATATGCTAGAGTCAATTAGAGTAGAAACCCAGTAATAACCACTTTGGACTCGTATATATGAAAATGTTATTTGTAAAATTATTCGCTATTTCTTTTCTGTTTTTTTCGTCTTTAGTGGCCTCTTCACAGGCTCATGCAAAAGAAGTCGTAAACAAAATCATCACCATCGTTAATGAAGAAATTATCTTACAGTCTGATTTAGCGGACATGGATAAGCGTATTGATCGTATTGGTTCTGTTGATGAAACTCTGCTTTTGGGTAACAAAGTAGAATCTTTAAAGGGGAATAAAAAAGCTCAGCTAGAGTTTTTAATTCGCGAAAAATTAGTCGACTCTGAAATCAAACGCCAAAATATGACCGTGGCCGACGAACAAGTAACGGCCGAGATTTCACAGATGGCTAAAAAAAATCAAATGAGCAGCGCCGAATTCGCTAGCTACATGAAAAGCCAAGGCTACACAGTAGATCAATATAAAGTCGTCTTAAAAACACGTATGGAAAGACAGACATTTTTTGAACGCGATATCATCAGCAAATTACGTATCACAGATGAAGATGCTTACAGTGTTTATCGCGCCAATGCTCCGAATTATCGCCCTAGCGTGAGCGAATATCGTATTGCTCAGATTTTTTTCTCGACTCGTAAGGGTGGTGATGAAGCTGCTCTTACTCGTGCACGCGCAGCTTCAGAACGTCTTCGTGCTGGCGAAAGCTTTGAATCTTTAGCTAATCAAGTGGATGAAACGCCCGGCGCCAATAAAGATGGTGTGTTGGGAACATTTAAGTCTGGCGAGTTTGCTCCGGCTCTTGAAAGAGGAGTTGAAAGCCTTTCTGTTGGTGAAACATCGGGAATCATCGAAGGCTCTACTGGTTACCACATCATTAAATTACTTTCTAAAAACACAATTCTAGATCCCAACTTTGTTCGCGTAAAAGAGCAAATCAAGGCGGGACTTGTTCAACAAAACTTCGAACGTCAGTTAAAAAACTGGTTTGAAATTAAAAAGTCTCAGGCCCATATTGAAAACCTGAACAATGAAACGCCATAGACCTTCAACAAAAAAAACAAATGCCTCCCTATTGAAGATTGCGCTGACCACCGGCGATCGCGATGGCATTGGTTTCGAGGTCACCGCAAAAGCTCTTTCTAAAATCAAACCTTCTTTAAAAAAGAATCGTTGTCTGTTTTTTATTTTTCGCCATCGTGATCAACAAAAATGGCAACCTCAGTATTTTAAATTGATCGATAAAAGCTGGCTGCGATTAACTTTTCACAGCTTAGAACAAGCTTTAGATTTTCTAGATCTGGTTGAAGGCAAGTTGCCGGATAATCTTCTTGTGGATTTAGCTTTAACTTCGCATGAAGCTCAATGGGTTCTGGATGCCAGCAAAGCTTGTCGTGATGGAAACTTAGATTCTTTAGTCACAGGCCCACTTTCAAAATCCGTCACAGCGAAGCTTCCACGCAAACCATTAGGACATACCGGAATTTTCAGAGACCTCTTTAAGAAAAATCAGATGTTCATGGCCTTTGTGGGCCGCGATTTTAATGTGTTGCTGGCCACAGATCATATTCCTTTTTCAAAAGTCGAAGCCTCTTTAAATGCTAAAACTTTTTCTAGCGCACTGAAGGCGGCAGAAGATTTACGACAGCTTTTAAATTCAAAAAAGAATTTAGCTGTTTTAGGACTTAATCCTCACTCTGGTGAAAAAGGTCTTTTGGGAAAAATAGAAACGCGGCTTTTCAAAAAGTTACCCAAAAATGTGGACGGCCCTTTAGTTCCCGATGCAGCTTTTCTTAAAAAGAACTGGAGTCGCTACTCTGTCTTTGTCTGCCTTTACCATGATCAGGGCTTAATTCCGTTTAAAATGCATCACGGACAGGATTCCGGCGTGCATTTGACAATGGGATTACCTTTTGTCAGAACCAGTGTAGATCATGGCACCGCAGTCGAGCTATTTAATAAAAATCTAGCCAATAGCGCCTCGATGTCAGAAGCTATACAACTTAATATGAAACTTATAGGAGCAAAAAATGTTTAGTCCTGTTATCTTTCGCGAATACGATATCCGTGGAGTTTTCAACGAACAATTCGATTTAGATTTCGCTTATCAATTAGGTCGCGCGTTCGGAACCTATGTATTTAATAAAACAAATAAACAAAATCGCCGTCTTTCTATCGGATACGATGCTCGTCAATCTTCGGTAGCCATTGTTGAAAAGTTATCACAAGGGATGAAAGAAACCGGAGCTGAAGTTTATATTCTAGGTTTAGTGACGACTCCGGTTTGTTACTACTCTACATTTCAATTGGATTTAGACGGCGCAATCATGGTGACAGGAAGTCACAATCCTCCTGAATACAATGGTTTTAAAGTCTCTTTAGGCAAAACAACTATTTTCGGTGAAGAAATCCAAAATTTAAAAGCGGTCATGCAAGCAGGAAACTTCTTGAATGGTGAAGGCTCTATTAAAAATTACGATATTCATCCTGAATATCTTGAGCGCTACAAAAAAGAATTCGGTCAGATCAAGCCCATCAAAGTTGTTTTAGATTGCGGTAACGGAGCTGCGGGCAGCATCGTTCGCAGCCTATACAATGTCACTGGTTTACAACCTGAAATTCTTTTTGAAGAGCCAGATGGACGTTTCCCTAATCACCATCCAGATCCAACTGTAGAAAAAAATCTAGTGGATCTTGCTAAAAAAGTAAAAGAGACCGGAGCCGTTTGCGGTATTGGATTCGACGGAGACGCGGATCGTATCGGTGTTGTCGATCACACAGGTAAAATGATCTACGGTGATGAACTTATGACAATCTTCGCACGCGATGTTTTACAAACACAAAAAGGTGCGAAGATCGTAGGGGATGTAAAGTGCTCCGATCGCATGTACCACGAAATCGCTCGTCTAGAAGGTGAGCCGATTATGTGGAAGACCGGCCACAGCTTAGTAAAAGAAAAAATCAAAGTTGAAAAAGCTCCTTTCGGCGGAGAAATGAGCGGACACATTTTCTTCGCAGATCGTAACTATGGTTATGACGATGCTCCTTATGCTGGATTACGTCTTTGCGAAATCATCGCAAAAACAGGCAAGACAATTCCAGAACTATTAGCGGGACTTCCTTCGGCTTACAACACTCCAGAAGTTCGTATCGATACGACTGAAGAAAAGAAAGTTTTGATCGTTGAAAAAGTAAAAGAAAAATTCCAAAACAGCCAAGACGCCGATGTAAAAGTGAATTTGTTGGATGGTATTCGTATCAGTTTTGCTGATGGTTGGGCTCTTTGCCGTGCCTCTAACACTCAACCCGTACTCGTTGTTCGTTTCGAATCTAACAGCGAAGCCGGCTTGAAACGCATTGAAGACAACATCATGTCAGTGGTGAATCAGTACCTTTAAGGTAGGCCGTACCTTATCCGGAAATCTATTGGTACTACAAGAAATAGACCCTCATGAAGCTGGCTTGAACGTCGGCTTCTTTTTTATAATCACAAGATTTCACAATATTATTTTGATAGCTTATTTGATTGCTTCGTAGAAATAAAAAAGGCCGATCTTTCGATCAGCCTTTTTCTTTTTCCAGTATTTACTGGTTTTTAATTTAGTGTACCTCAAATCACGTATATTTCCGGATAAGGTACGGCCTACCTTAGAAACCGAAAGTTGCAGCTGGGATTTTGATGAACGCAACTAGGAACGCCAAGATAACTAAAGACTCGATAAGAGCCAAAGCTAAGATAAGTGGCGTGAAAAGTTTGTCACCAGCAGCTGGGTTACGAGCGATGCCTTCTAAAGCAGCAGCAGCAGCTTTACCTTGTGCTGTAGTACCAGCAACAACCGCTAAACCGATAGCGATAGCAGCACTCAATGCTACTAAGCCAGCGTTAGAGTTTGTAGTAGCTACAACAACCGCAGTTGTTTCTTCTTGAGCAAAAGCTGCTAAAGAAGCGAATAAAGTCGTGGCAAATAATAATGCCTTTTTCATGTGATTCTCCTTTGTTTTAGTGGTCGTGAGCTGTTGCAAGAGCTATGTAGACCATTGATAATAATGTAAATACGAACGCTTGAATTGTACAAACAAGCAGTCCGAGTGCATAGAACGGGATCGCAGGACCCACTGGCGATAAGTTCAAGAATACTGATAATACCGCGTGGTCACCTGTCATAACGTTCGCTAAACGAAGACCTAAAGTTAATGGACGTAAAACGTGAGAAATCAACTCGATGATCAACATCAATGGAGCCAACCAAATAACTGGGCCCAAGAAATGTTTCAAGTAACCGATACCACCTTCTTTAATACCTACGATGTTGTACGCTAAGAAAGAAAAAACACCGAAAGCAAAAGTCGTATTGAAGTTTTCCGTCGCAGGAGTCATCCCTGGAACGATACCCACTAAGTTGTTGAATAAGATGTAAGTGAAGATTGCTGCGAAGTACGGAGCAAACTTTCTTCCGTGGTGACCGATCACTTGTTCAGATAATCCACCGATGTACTCAGTGAAAACTTCGAACAGACCGCGTACAGAAAATTTTCCAGTTGGGATAACTGCTGTTTCGCCGTTACCTAAACTTGCACGAGCAACTGTGCCCATCAAGATAATCAAACCAGAAGCTACAATCAAAGTAGCTACGTGAACATAGTCGTGTCCTACTCCAGGAATTAATTGCGTCCAGTTAAAATGCATAAAGCCTCCAGAAACATTTTAAAGCTTTTCTTTGGATACAGATTTCATAAAAGTGGCGACCAAAATCGCGATCAACAACGAAGCTAAACCAATGATTAAGCCAATCGGTTTAAGCCACTTTGCAGAGCTTAAATTCCATAAAATCAGTCCTAGAATTACGTACTTCAATATAATGACGAAAACCGCTAACGCAATAAGTTTTTTATAAAAAACCACTGCAAAAACAATCACAAAACTCATCAAAGTTAGAAGCATAATCACGCCTCCAGTAGCGATACTGAAAGCCTGATCTGGGCCGTAAAGATAATATCCCAAGCCCGCAGCCAGCAAAGTGTATAAAACCATCGAAACTGCTGTGTTTTTAATCATTTTTAATGCTCTTAAGTTTAATAATCAGACTAATAAACCAAACCAAAAAGGCGGCAAGGATGCAAAAGGCCTTCGCGGCGTCTCCATAACCTCGCTCACCCAGATAGTTTCCAGCCCATATAGCCACTAAAATAAGCGAAACCAGTTCAAAGCCAATCGCACTGAAAATGACGTATTTGTTTTTTTTGGGCTTCACTTGCGTCTTCCTTTAAATAGAGGCTTGTTGACCATACGTTCTTGAAGACGTTTGTAGCGAAGTTCAAGATAGGCTTTATCAGGAATTTGTTCTTGGTATTTGTCTAAATAGGCAAGGGCTTCGGCATACTCTTCATTTTCTTCATACACCACAGACGCCGCAATAAAAAGATTTTCAGTCGCAAAAAACTTTTCATCCGCTTGCAGAATTTTTTCATATTCAGCAAGGGCTTCCTTATATTTTTTTTGAGCTACTAAAACTTGAGCTTTGATTTTTAAAAAATTTAATTTTTCTTTTTCACTAAACTTCAAAGAAACTTTAATTTCTTCCATAGCCTGTTGAAAGTTTCCCGTTAAATAAAGAGTCTGAGCAATTCGTAATTTAACTTTTTCTTTTTTTTCGTTGTCATGCAAAAGTGGCTCTAGAATCTGTAACTCTTTTAAAGCCATGTTGTAATTTTGTAGGTTTTCCAAATAGATTTCTGAGATCGCTTCTTGCGCTCGCAGTCTTTGTTCTACATCTTCAGACTGTAAAATAATACGTCGATAGATTCGGATGGCACGTTCGTAATCTTGTATTTCAAAGCGAGCTAATCTTCCAGCTTCAGATAAATAGCGATATTTTATATTGCTGTCTTTTGCAATTTCAGAACTGCGCTCTAGAAGATCTAGAGCAATACGATAATGACCTTTTTTAATTTCTGCATTGGCGTCAGCGTACAGTCTTTCTGCCGCCGGCTTGCAGGAACTGAGTCCAAAAAATAAAAATAGCACTACACTGGTTAGAAACGAACGAGCAACAAATGGAAAAACCATTTGCGCTCGCATATTCTTAGTGGATTTCTTCGGCCGCTTTATCTTCATCAGCAACCACCGCAATCCCCTTAACAAACTCTTGCTTTTCGTCCAAATTGATTAGACGTACACCTTGAGTGTTACGACCTAAAATAGAAATGTCTGAAATTTTCATACGGATAACTTGGCCTTGATCTGTAGATAAAATCAACTCATGTAGCGGAGAAACTTTTTTCGTTCCTACAACGTTACCAACTTTATCAGTTGTTTTTTGAGTGATAATACCAACACCACCTCTGCTTTGTACGCGGTATTCGCTCACTTCTGAGCGTTTACCATAACCTTTAGACGTCACCATCAAGATGGTATCTGGAGTGTTCTTTTCAAGAACTTCCATCGCCACAACGACATCTTCTTTTGCTAAGGTAATACCTTTTACACCACGAGCTGAACGACCCATTGCACGCACATCATCTTCATTGAAACGAATCGACATACCTTCGCGAGTGGCGATGAAAATGTCGCTTTGTCCATCTGAAAGACTCACGGCTACTACTTGGTCATCAAGATCCGTAGTTAAAGCGATGATACCTGCCTGACGTGGATTCGAGAACGCATCCAATGTCGTTTTTTTGATGATACCTTTTTCAGTTAACATCACGACATTTTTATTAGAACTGAATTCATTTACTGGAAGAATTGCACGTACCTTTTCACCAGGCGACAACTGCACCACATTGGCAATCGCTTTACCTTTAGAAGTACGAGTTCCCATTGGCAGGCGGTGAACCTTACACCAGTAGACTTTACCTTTATCGGTAAAGACTAACAGCATCGTCTTAGTTGAAGCCGTAAAGATATCCGTGACGTAATCCTCTTCGCGAGTTTCCATCCCTTTAAGACCTTTACCACCGCGTTTTTGTACGCGGTATTCTTCAGTTGAAATACGTTTGATGTAACCTGTGTTAGTAACAGTGACCACCATTGGCTCGTCTGCAATTAGATCTTCATCTTCGATATCAGAAAGATCGCCAGTGATTTCTGTACGGCGCTCGTTTGAATAACGTTTTTTGATATCTTCTAATTCAGCTACGATAATTTTATAAACTTCACGCACATCAGATAATACAAACTTCAACCAGTCGATTTGTTTCATCAACTCAGCTAACTCATCCACGATTTTTTGGCGCTCTAAACCTGTTAGGCGTTGTAAGCGCATTTCTAAAATCGCAATAGCTTGTCTTTCAGTGAACGAGAATTTCTGCATCAACGCTTCGCGGGCCGCATGGGCTTCTTTAGAAGCGCGGATTGTCGCGATCACTTCATCGATATGGTCTAAAGCTTTTTTCAGACCTTCTAAGATATGAGCGCGATCTTGAGCTTTCTTTAATTCGAAGATACAGCGCTTCGTCACAACATCACGACGATGTTCAACAAAGGCTTCTAACATACGTTTTAGATCGAAAACTACCGGTTGGTTTTTCGCATCTAAAGCTAACATGTTAATACCAAAGCTCACTTGAAGTTGTGTAAACTTATAAAGGCGGTTCAACACCACTGATGAGTTTTCACCACGTTTCAAGATAATCACGATACGCATACCTTCACGAGACGACTCATCGCGAATATCAGAAATACCTTCCACTGTTTTTTCACGCACAAGGTCCGCAATACTTTCAATAAGTTTTGCTTTATTCACTTGGTACGGAATTTCAGTCACGATAATTTCTTCGTGATCTTTTTTCGTTTCAATTTCTGTTTTTGCTTTGATCGTGATGATTCCGCGACCTTTACGGTATGCCTGAAGGATACCTTCTTTACCTGCGATTTGACCTGCAGTCGGGAAGTCAGGACCAGGAATTCTTTCGATTAACTCTTCGATTCCACAATCAGGATTTTGAATCAAGTGGATACAGCCATCGATCACTTCGCCCAAATTGTGCGGAGGAATATTCGTCGCCATACCAACCGCGATACCCGCAGAACCGTTAACCAAAAGATTAGGGTATTTGGCAGGTAAAATCAGAGGAATTTCTAACGAGTCATCGTAGTTCGGCCCGAACGGAACCGTTTCTTTTTCGATGTCAGCTAAAAGTTCTTCTGCCAAGCGAGTCATACGCACTTCAGTGTAACGTTGTGCCGCCGGAGAATCTCCGTCGACCGAACCGAAGTTACCTTGACCATCAATCAACGGGAAGCGCATCGCAAAGTCCTGCGCCATACGCACCATTGTGTCGTAAACAGCCACGTCACCATGCGGATGGTATTTACCGATCACGTCACCGACAACACGGGCTGATTTTTTATAGGGTTTATCGTGTGTATTTGAAAGCTCATGTTGAGCAAATAAAATACGGCGGTGAACGGGTTTTAAACCATCACGTACGTCAGGTAATGCACGACCCACAATAACGGACATCGAGTACTGCAAATAAGCGTCTCGCATTTCCTTATTGATATCGATGTTGGTTACACCTTTTTGATTTTCTGAGTTATCTGTATTTTCCATAATAATCTTCTTATCTCGATCCTAAGTTAATTTATTAAACGTCTAACGATTTCACCATCAACGCATTGTCGTTGATGAATTTTCTACGCGGTTCAACTTGTTCACCCATTAAAACACTGAATGTTTCGTCAGCGGCAACAGCATCATCGATAGTGACACGTAACAGACGGCGATTTTCAGGGTTCAAAGTCGTATCCCAAAGCTGCTCGGGATTCATCTCTCCTAATCCTTTGTAGCGTTGGATGTAGATACCTTTTTTAGTCGACGTCATCACGTGTTCAAAGAAGCTGTTATAGTCTTCAAATGAATGTTCGGTAGCACCTTGTTCAATTGTCAGTGGTAAAGCTGAAATTCCTTGGATGGCTTTCCATAAATTACGAAGTTCAATAACTTCTGACGCTTTCAATAAATCAGACGTCACCACAGTTACTTTGCGATCAGCGTAGCGAACTGTGTTGATAGTCGCTGTTACTTTTCCATCTTGTTCTGCGATGTTTTCAGTAACTTCTGTTACGCCCAATGAAGGGTTAGATTGCAGCCACGTTTTCATATCTGAAACCGCTCCTTTTAAAGCTGATTCAGATCTTAAAGCATCTTCTAATTTTTCTACTTTAGTTAGTAAGTAGTACAATACGTCTTGATCGTATTTCGTTGAAGACGCTTTTAAAAGTGCATAGAACTTTTGGATATTCAAAATCATTTGGCGAAGATCCGCTATTGCAACTTCTTTACCTTTGATTTTGAAAGAATCTAATCCTGTGCTTAACAGATATTCTGTCAACGCCGCTTCGTCTTTCAAATAAGTTTCGCTTTGGCCTTTTTTAGCACGATACAATGGCGGTTGAGCAATGTAGATAAAACCTTTTTCAAGCACCACTGGCATTTGACGATAGAAGAATGTCAGTAAAAGTGTACGGATATGTGATCCATCCACGTCGGCATCTGTCATAATGATGATTTTATGATAACGGACTTTATCAGCATTGATGTTGTCTTTGCCGATTCCTGTTCCCAAAGCTGAAATCATCATTTTGATCTCGTCATTTGATAACATTTTATCGAAACGAGCTTTTTCTACGTTCAGGATTTTACCTTTCAAAGGTAAAACAGCTTGTGTTTTACGATCGCGCGCCTGTTTTGCTGATCCACCTGCCGAGTCACCCTCGACCAGATATAATTCACATTTAGAAGGATCGCGTTCTTGGCAGTCCGCCATTTTACCTGGTAATGAACCACCATCTAAGGCTGTTTTACGACGAGTCAATTCACGGGCTTTTCTGGCCGCATCACGCGCACGTGCTGCCTCCACACATTTCGTCACAATCGTTTTTGCCGGAGAAGGGTTGCGATCGAACCAATCAGCTAATTTTTCATTAACTAAAGATTCCACGATACCTTTTACTTCCGCATTACCTAATTTAGTTTTTGTCTGACCTTCGAATAATGGCTCGCGAACTTTTACCGAAATAATCGCGGCTAAACCTTCACGAATATCTTCACCTTCGATACTGTCTTTGTAATCTTTCAAAAGATTTTTCTGAGCAGCATAGCTGTTTGTAGTTCTTGTTAAAGCACCACGGAACCCGATAAGGTGAGTACCACCTTCGAATGTGTTGATGTTATTTGCGTAGCAATAGATAGACTCTGTATAACTGTCATTCCATTGCATCGCCACTTCCACATCGACATTATCTTTTTCGCCACGGAAATAGATCACTTCGTTGTGAATCGCTTTTTTAGATTCATTTAAATAAGAAACGAATTCCGCAACACCGCTTGTGTATTGGAAATCTGCTTTTTTGTCTGTGCGTTCGTCTTTCAAACAAATATGAAGACCTGCATTTAAGAAAGCCATTTCACGGAAACGATTAGAAAGTGTATTGAAATCAAAAGCCATTCCTGGCTCTTTGAAAATATCTAAATCGGGTTTGAATGTTACGACAGTACCCGTGCGAGTTGTAGGTCCGATTTTTTCAACTGGAGTCTGTGGAATACCACGCTCGTACTGTTGACGATACTGATTACCATTTTTATGAGATTCCACTTGGCAACGAGATGAAAGCGCATTCACAACAGAAGCACCCACACCATGTAGACCACCGGAAACTTTATAAGCTCCGCCGTCGAATTTACCACCGGCATGAAGTACGGTGTAAACCACTTCCATAGCATCTTTACCAGATTTATGTGAACCTACTGGAACCCCACGACCATCATCGTCTACTGATAAAGAACCATCGGCATGAATTGTTACTAGAATTCTTTTGCAATAACCGGCTAAAGATTCATCGACGGCATTATCCACAATTTCATACACCAGATGGTGGTAACCGCGGATAGTTGTATCACCGATATACATTCCCGGACGTTTTCTTACGGCCTCTAGTCCCTCTAAGACTTGGATATCATCAGCACCGTAAACTTTTTGCTGGTCAACATTCGTGTTCATTCCAGACATTTCGACTCCTTTTAGCTTTGTTGATAAGGGTCAACACTATCAACATACTCACAGATTTTTCCACAGCTGCAGAAAAATCCTTTTTATTTTTTCGCAAAATTATTTTGCTGAAATTTCTTAGCGTTCAAACAACTAGATAACTACTTGTCCGTTTTTAATTTTAAAAACGCTGGCCTTATTCATGCTGAGTTTAGATAAAAGTGACACATCGGTGGTGGTCACAAACGTTTGCGTTTCGGTCTGATTAAGGGTCGAAATCAACGACTCTTGCTTGCTTAAATCAAGCTCAGACAGAACGTCATCTAACAGTAGCAACGGATAAAAACCGTGAACCTTCTGATGATACACAATTTGCGCCATTTTGTAAGCTAATATGATGGATCTTTGCTGCCCTTGCGAACAGTAAAAACGTGAGTCATTTCCATTATATAGGAATATGACATCATGCTTCTGAGGACCCACTAAAGAGACCCCAGATTTTAACTCTGCTTTTTGCAGTTCCGACATGCGATTTTGCATAAAATTTAGCAATTTTTCGAGGTCAGAATTGCGATGATTTTGATCAGAAAAGACGTATTCAAAATCAAATTTCACAGAAGTGCTGGAATGGATGTTATTTAGCGCCATTTCGACCTGTGGGCGTATGTCTTCTAGGGCCTGTAGGCGAAGGTAGGTCAGCTCGGCTGCGAGCCTCAGGAACGCCGGATTTAAGCTTTCTAGCGTGTCTAAACCCATGCGGTAATCTATTTTTTCTTCAGAGATATCTTTCAAAAGGCGATTACGTGTTTTTAAAACTTTTCTGTAATCACGAATCGTATCAACACCATTCAAAGCCGTTTGCGCTACGAGTTGGTCTACCAATTGACGGCGTTCATCAGAGCTCTCTTTGATGATGTTCAGACTTTCTGGTGAAAACAAAACTGAAGAAAAACGAGTCAGACGATTAATGTTGGTAACTTTGTTGTTAATGAGGATATCTTTTTTTGAAGAGGTTAACTTCATACTGAGCTTGTAATCCAGATCTTCATTCAAAATATTGGTGTGAATAAAAGATGCGTTTTGTCCAAGCTGAATTAGATTTTCATTTTTTGAGTAACGAAAACTTTCACCTTCGGTCAGTAAATAAAGAGCTTCGATGATATTGGTTTTACCCTGCCCATTATCACCAATAATGATATTCAGTCGTTCATTAAACTGAATATCCACCTGTTCAAAATTACGAAAGAAAGAAGCTGAAAGGGATTTAATGATCACGTGCGATCATCCAAGCCGATGAATCAAATTCTCATCGGCATGACAACGTTGATGTAGTCTGCACGCTTGTGAGCTTTTAAAACGCCCGGAGAAAGCTGATCGTTCAATTCGAACTCTACTTCCTCTTGTTCAATATTTTTTAAAACATCTTCAATGTAGCGCGCGTTAAAACCGATTTTAAGATCCGGCCCGCTGTAGTGAATATCCAATTCTTCTTTGGCATCACCCAATTCAGGATTGTTAGATGTAATTTCCAAACGGCCCTGAGAAAAACTTAACAAGATCGCTTTTGATTTTTGGTTAGCCAAAAGTGATACACGTTTCAGTGATGATAGAATTGCATCGCGCGGAATAACGATGTTGTGTGTAAACTTCTGTGGAATAAACTGGTTGTAGTTCGGATATTTACCTTCGATCAAACGAATCATCAAAACACATGAACCAGATTTTAAAATAAATTGAGATCCTTCAACAGCGATGTAAACATCTTCGATTGAAGACTCGATTAATTTTTTAATTTCGAACAAACCTTTTTTAGGAATGATCACACCCACTTTTTCAGCAAGAGCTAAACCTTTGAATTCTTTTTTAATTAAACTCAGACGATGGCCATCAGTTGCGACCATGGTGATTACGTCTTTGTCTGCTTTCTCGAAATAAACGCCATTCAAGTGGTAACGAGTTTCATCGTTAGAAACGCTGTAGATTGTTTTGTCGATCATGAACTTTAATTCAGCAGCATTCATTTTAGAAAAATTTTCTGAGCTGTATGTTGGGAAGACTGGATACTGTTCAGCTGCCACACCAATGATCTTTGAAAGAAACTTGCCCTGTTTAATTTCTAACCAGTCATTTTCTTTTTTAATTAATTGGATTGGTCCGTCTAAAAGTTCTTTCGTGATTTCGAAAAGGCTCTTAGCGCTCACAGCGACCTTACCAGCCTCTTTAATTTGTGCAGGCACCTGATCGGTTAGGCTGACCTCTAAGTCCGTTGCATAGGCCTTTAATTGATTTTCAGAGGCATCTAGTAAAACGTTCACCAAGATCGGCATTGTATTTCTTTTTTCTACAATGTTTTGAGTTCTGCTTAAGAGGCCTAAAAGATCTTTTTTTTGAATCTCAATTTTCATACTCTTCAATTCCCTAATAATATATATATAAAAGTAGTAGTAATAGTAGGGGCGGGGGTAACTGCTTTTTTATACTAAATCCTTAAAATTATTAACTTTTATTTGTGGAAATCTCAACTAATAAACTACGTCTATCTGAGCAGTTATCCACGAAAAAGTTATCCTCATTTTTATTCACTGCCTTATCCACACCTTTATCAACAGTCCACATTTACAAACCAGTAACATTGTGGATTTGGTTGATTAACTCATCGATATCATTCTTAAATTGAGGATCTTGGTTTTGTAGATTCTCGACTTTATCCAAAGAATTAATCACCGTTGTATGGTCCTTGCCACCGAAGGCTTTACCAATATCCACTAACGACTTATCTAAAAACTTTTTGATTAAATACATGGCAATTTGACGAGGCACCACAATCGGTTTAGCGCGGCTAGTGGACTTTAAATCCGTAACACGGATCTTGTAGTACTCAGCCACGATGCGCTGAATTTCCTCAATACTAATCGTCACTGTGTTTTCATGATGTGCTAATACTTTGCGCGCCAGTTCCAGATTAATGCTCAGACCTTGAAGCTCAGAGAACATTTTTATTTTCTTTAAATTGCCTTCAAGTTCACGAATAGATTTTTTAGAAATTTTAGCAATGTACTGAATCGTGTCTTCATTTAAGCGCACATTATAATTTTCAGCTTTATATCTTAAAATAGCCAAACGAGTTTCTAGATCCGGCATCGTGATATCAGCAATCAAACCGCGCTCTAGGCGTGTACGCGAACGATCTTCAAGACCTAAAATATCTTTTGGCATACGATCGCTGGCCAGAACCACTTGCTTTTTCTTTTCGATAAAGCTGTTGATCATATGGAAGAACTCTTCTTGAACAGCTTCACCACGTCCGATGTATTGCACGTCATCGACAACAATAACATCTGTGTTTTCACGATATTTCTGACGGAATTTATCCATTTCATGACGACGAAGTGCAGAGACACACTCATTCAAAAATCTTTCAGCCGAAATATAGACAATACGCAAGTGCGGATAGTTTTGACGGATTTGATTTCCGGCCGCATTTAATAGATGCGTCTTACCCATCCCAGAAGGACCATATATAAGGAGGGGATTGTAGTCATTCGTACCTGGGTTACAAGCGACGTTGTAAGTTGCGGCATGGGCGAACTCAGAATTTTTACCTACAACGAATGTCGAAAAGGTAAACTCTTCATTGATGTTTTCCACAGGGCGAGGACCTGCAGGCACAACCTGTACCGGTTGCTGAAAGACTTGTTCTGTATTCTGCATCACATCTTGTAAAGAGGTGTTGTAGTCACTAGCGGTTTTACCTGTAA
The DNA here is from genome assembly GCF_000348725.1 of Pseudobdellovibrio exovorus JSS. Taxonomy (NCBI): domain Bacteria; kingdom Pseudomonadati; phylum Bdellovibrionota; class Bdellovibrionia; order Bdellovibrionales; family Pseudobdellovibrionaceae; genus Pseudobdellovibrio; species Pseudobdellovibrio exovorus. The sequence goes on along the minus strand of NC_020813.1, from coordinate 253 downwards.
CCACGAAATCGATTTCGACAGGAATATTGGATTGCTCCCTTAATTCCTGAGCGATTTTATCCTTTAAATGCTCATTAACGTAAAAGAAGAAGAACTGACTAGGGACGCCAAACGTGATTTTTAAAGAATCTGCTGTTTTTTCAGACTTAATCAGCTCAATAGGGTCTAGCCAATTTTCTAATAATTTATTGGCCCCATTCTTCGTTTTGATGGTGGTTTTGATCTGATTCCAAAATAAACTGTCTAATTCCAT